>CAZYNM010000001.1:0-149645 GCA_964648715.1 uncultured Pseudomonadales bacterium
TTACTTATTACCTCCCTGTTTGATCAACACAAAGGTGCTATTGCATTAGTAAGAATTGTCGATGGTTCTCTCAAACGTGGCGAACGCCTAACTTTCTTTTCAGCACAAGAATCGTGTGTCCCCATTGAAATTGGTGTGTATGAACCTGCAATGGTAAAGCGGGATGAACTCACCACTGGTGAAGTGGGGTATATCGCCACCGGTCTCAAAGATGTCCGCTCGCTCAAAGTTGGAGACACTATTACCCGTTCGCAACAAGTGAACGATATACAGCCACTCTCTGGGTATGTTGAGCCACAACCCATGGTATATTTGGAGATATACCCCGTAGACGCTAGTGAGTTTACGGCTGTCCAAGATGCTATGAGTAAACTAGTACTGCGTGATGCAGCACTACAATACACAGGAACTCATAGTCAAGCATTAGGAAGTGGACTACGAGTAGGTTTCTTGGGAATCTTGCATGCTGAGATAGTTTTAGAGCGATTAAAGAGAGAGTTTGACCTAGAACTTATTGCCACTGCTCCTTCTGTCCCTTATGAGGTTGCACTCAAAACCGGTGAGGTGATCCCTGTTCACGCTCCTTCTCAGTTACCTGATCCATCACAAATTGCAGAAATACGAGAGCCTATCACTGTGACGCATCTATTTACTCCCGAACAGTACAGCGGTAGTGTATTGCAAATGCTGAGAGATCGACGTGGTGTTTTAGTAGAAAGTAAATTAGTAGGTGGTCGTATCAGATTGGACTGCGAAATACCTTTGGCTGAGTTGATTACTGATTTTCACGATAAACTCAAGTCTGTTACTTCTGGTTATGCGTCACTTGAGTACCAAGTGAGTGGCTATAAGCCAGTTAACGCAGTCAAAGTAGATGTGTTTTTGAATCATGAGATTGTTTCGGCATTGAGCTTTATTGCTGTTGAAGAAAAAGCAGAGTATGAAGGACGGCGTATTGCTGAAAAACTCAAAGATATTCTTCCTCGTCAGATGTTTGAAGTTCCTATACAGGCTGCTATTGGAGGACGAGTGATTGCTCGTGAGACACTCAAGGCATTTCGTAAAGATGTGACTGCCAAACTATATGGTGGTGATGTGACTCGGAGAAAAAAGCTTCTTGCTAAGCAAGCAAAAGGCAAGAAAAAAATGAAACAGCTGGGAAAAGTCACTGTGGATCAAGATACATTCCTTCAACTATTAAAGAAGTCGTAGTATATAATATGAGTATGCCAGAACTATTTGACGGTTCAAAAAAAATCCTGTCTAAAGTTCAAGAAGGACGTGCTGAGGCAGTGGAAGAAAAGAAGTCTCGTTCAGTGACCGATTACTCGGAAGTGATGCGGCGTTTTGGATCATCCACTGGTGTTGTAACATCATTTGCCACGTTGCCATGCAAAACGTCTTTTTCTTCTCAAGCTCATGGTGAGCAAATAATTCTTTTACTTCGTAAACACCCAGTGACTCAGTTAAAGTGGATTTTTATTTCTGTTGCACTCGCATTAATACCTGTCTTTTTCGCTGGTTTACCCTTCTTGTCTTTTCTCCCACCTCGTTTTGAGTTTGCAACGGTGCTTTGTTGGTACCTTCTGATCATTGGATACTCACTGGAAGCTTTTTTGTCTTGGTTTTTTAATGTGTGCATCATCACTGATGAACGCATTCTTGATGTAGATTTTTTGTCTTTGCTCTATCATGATGTTGCCTCAGCAAAACTCGAGAATATAGAGGATATAACTTCTGTAACGGGAGGAACGCTCCGTGCTGTACTTGATTATGGATCAGTCAGGATCCAGACTGCTGGTTCTCAAACTGAGTTTGAGTTTGAGGACGTGCCACATCCTGCGGAGGTAACAAAGCTTCTGAATGAACTACTCTTGGAAGAAGAACGTGAAAAGTTAGAAGGGAGGGTGTCGTAGGTATGGCAGCGCCAACTCCACAACTTATTAATACGCAACTGCTTGAGTCATTGGTTAGCTCTGATCTTGCGCAAGCATTTTTAAAAATAATGTTTGTGCTTGGTGGCGGTTTGTACGTTATTTTTGCTTTTGTTGTGATACGTCAGATTTCTCTCATGAGACATACCTTGATAACGTCGTTTTCAAGAGTGATACAACTGATAGGCTATTTTCACTTCATTTGTGCCCTTATTGCATTCTTGTATTTCCTGTTTCTGTAGTTCTCAAATGAGCATGGTACACTATGCCCACAATGGCACGTATGCAAGTTACTCCACTTGTGGGGCGTTCAGTCATAGACACTTGGGCGGATGTGTATAGTTTCCGTCTTCCGGATGGGTGCGAACTTGTGTGTGTCAGCTCTATCAGTGGTCAGAATGCCCATCAAGCCGGTCAAGAACTTTTTATTTTATTACAATCCTTCCGGTATGTTTCGCCAGAACATTTGTATCAAACAGTGACGGAGATATTCCAGCGTTTAGCGCATGGAGAGGTAACATACTCTTGTGCTGTGCTTCTCAAGGCTTCCAAAACTTATTTTTGCCTCACGTTTCGAGGAGCAATTTTAGTACACAGAAGGGGCTCATGGAAAACTATTTTGCCAGTGCAGGCACAATGGAACATGGTGGGTGGTGCCGCGGAAGAGCATGATGTCTTGCTTCTAACTACCCAAACAGCCTATTTAGCAGTGCAAGAGGCTCTTGAAAAAAATGAGCCATTTACAATAGATAGCTTTGCTGCGCATTTTGCTAGCAAGCTTCAATCTGAAGCAAGACATGCTGCCGCTTGCGTGCAGTATCCGTTAGAGTCAGTCAAAGACGCAGCCCGCTTTAAGTCAGTTACGCAGTTCATAATAACTCAGCCACGATGGAGATTCTTCGTTACACTAACAGTGTGCATGTTGCTTGGCGTAAGCATGTTCTTAGTTCTTCGCTCTCAACGTTCGTCAACATCAGATTCTCCCACACCAATTTCACAACAGATGCCGTCTCAAAACTCTCCAGCTCCGCAGTTCTTGCTTCCTACCCAATCTCTTACAGACCTTCCTGTTGTTTATGACATGCGTCTAGCTGTACCTGATTTTGTTGCCACATATGCAGCTTCGGTGGGTTCTACTGTGCTGGCTGTTGATACACAAAAACAAACGGCTATCGTTATTCAGACCACCACAAAGCAAGTAGAGGTGAAAGTTGACCCTTTGTTTGGGCAAACTCGATCAGTGACGGGACATCCAGACAAAGGTTTCTTCATTTTAGGTCAAGGTATTAACCGGATTCCTCTTGAAGAAGGTGTGCGTATAGAGCAAGTAAAAGAAGAAGGAGACTCCAACAAAGATGCACGAGTACTTGCTGCATATGGTCCGTATGTCTACGTTTTAAATCCCACTAAGAGAGCGGTATATCGGTATGCTGAGCAAAAAGAAACATACTCAAGCCCTATCGGGTGGTTACAAGATCCTCTTGGTCTTGCCTATGATGATGTTGTATCACTTAGTGTTGACGGTAGTGTATGGGTAAGTAGCACCACCGGAATCATTAAAAAATTTACCTCAGGCAAAAGTGACTCATTTTCTTTGGCCAGCTGTGAACCCACCCTGGCTCATCAACTATTTCTTGCAACCCGTGAGGATAGCCCTGATCTTTTTGTACTTGATCCTGCAGAGAAACGAATTGTGGTTGTAGGAAAAGATGGGACGTGCAAAAAACAAATTATAAGCCCATCACTGGCAGCTGCTCATGGCATAACTATGGGTGCAACCGATTCTACGTTGTATGTCATTAGTGGTTCGCTACTCTATGAGGTGAAGCCCTAAAATAGGGTATACTACACACATGTCGCTTGTTGTACATAAAAAAGCCCAGTTTGAATATGAAATTGAACAAAAACTTGTCGCAGGGATTGTACTATCCGGCCAGGAAGTGAAGAGTGTCAGGTTGGCACATGCTAGCTTGCAAGGTAGTTTTGTGAAACTCATAGGAGGCGAAGCGTTCCTCCTTAATGCAAAAATCACGCAGTATCCTTTTGCCCATGATGAGAAGTACGATCCGCAACAATCAAGAAAACTGCTGTTTACCAAAAGAGAACTGCTGACGCTGTCGGAGTTGAGTGCCAACAAAGGGAAGACATTAGTGCCTCTTGCATTTGAAGTTGTAGGGAGGCGAATCAAGCTTATTGTTGGTGTAGGTCGTGGACGCAAAGAGTTTGAGAAGCGAGCGCGTGTTAAAGAACGAGAGGAAGATCGTGCATTGCAGCGAGCCTTCAAACTACGTTAGTTTGCTTTGAGTACATTTTGCCCCTGGACTTTACCAAGCACTATTTGCTTTAATAGATATGACAAGGAAAAATAGTTGTTAAAGGAGCCTGCCATGCCAAAGAGAGTCTTCTGGCCAGTCGCATTAGTTATTTTAGGTATTATTCTTCTCGCTTCGAACGTGGGAATGATGCCAAAGAGTTTATGGAACCTGTGGCCTCTGTTATTCATCATTGTTGGATTGGGCGGTCTGCTCATTTCTGATAAAGAAGATTGGGACACACAAAAAACAACAGTGCGAAAAGCACCAGTAAAAGCAACCAGTAAAGTAACAAAATCACAATCAAAGCGTCCTGCCCGCGCTGCGTCTAAAAAGCGCAAATAGTGGGAGGCGTTCATGCGACCATTTCATGTAGCCATTGATGGCCCTGTTGCTGCCGGCAAGGGTACTATATCTCGATTAGTTGCGGATAGACTTGGCTTTCTCTACGTAGACACAGGCGCAATGTACCGTGTTACTGCCCTTGTTGCTGAGCGAGCTGGTGTGTCAATCTCTGCAGAGGATTCGTTGGTGGCATTGCTCGAGAAATCAAACATTGATATGCGCAACCCACTCGCTGAAGAGCGAGATGGTAGGTTAACAACAGTTCTTCTGAATGGTGAAGATGTTTCGTGGGCTATCCGCACTGAATCTGTGGGGGTTGGTGCTTCACAAGTTGCTGTACTTATCAAAGTCAGAAAGATTCTCGTAGAAAAGCAACAGAAGATAGCTGAAGAAAAAGATGTGGTCATGGAGGGCAGAGATATCACCTATCGTGTTTTGCCTCAGGCACAGCTAAAAATTTTTTTGACAGCGGCAGATACTGTACGCGCAAAACGTAGACATATGCAACTTCTTACTAAAGGCCAGTCGGCCTCTTTTGAAGATGTGTATGCAGATCTCATTCAACGCGACCAACGTGATATGACGAGAGCATCTGATCCGCTCAAAATTATTGATGAAGCATGGGTGATTGACAGTAGTGATTTCTCAATTGAACAAGTTGTTGAGCTGATTGTTGCAAAAGTGCGGGTAATGCGTGAACAGCAAAATCAAGGTTCCTAATGCAGACACATACTCAAAAAGAGGCTGCCGAGCATCTGGTGCATGATATTGCAGCTGTTGAGGAAGAGCGTCAACTTAAGAAAGCTGCTCGTCTTGAACGAAAGCGCCAAAAAGAAGCTCGTCTGAGATCAGAACGAAAGCAAAAGCTCGTTGCTCCACTCATCCTTCTTATCACAATTCTGTTGGGTTGTTTGGCAATGCTGTTATAAACTTGCTTCAAGCTTTTTTTCTAGCTCGGGCACTCGTGCTGCCTTCTTTGCAACACGACAGTTTGCTTGTGGTTGTGTGCCAGTAACATAGTACTCAACACTCCCTTTTGGTTTATCGCATGGCTGAATGGCAATGACTCCTTGAGGAACAGAAAAAACATGCGGATTATTCTTATCAAGAAGTGAGCTCATGATCTTATTCCATATTGGTGAAGCCCCAGTCACGCCAGAAGCCACATAACTCATGGGAGTATTGTCGTTATTTCCCACCCACACAGACACAAGACGGTCACTGGTATACCCCACTGCCCAGTTGTCTCTCAAGCTGTTGGTTGTCCCTGTTTTGACCGCAACCTCTTGTCCAGGTATATACAGAGCAGATAGAGCGCCAAAGGCAGGTGTGCGAGCTTTATTATCCGACAAAATTTTACTAATGAGGAAAGCTACTCGAGGGTCAAAGGCTTGCCTACTAGGACACCCTGTCTTATCTAGTGCACAAGTGTTACGGTATAAAACCTCACCAGTGTTTTTCTTGATTTCTAAAATTGGATTAAGTGATGTAGCTTTTCCTTCATGAGCAAATGCACTATATGCAGTGGCAAGCTCAACCATCTTTACCTCACCTCCGCCCAAAGTTAATGATAAGCCAAAGCGACTCCTATCTTTCCATGTTGTGATACCAAGTTTTTCAGCTTTATCAATGAGAGCAGGAATGCCTACCATATCAAGCATTTTTACTGCGGGAATATTGTAAGAAGAGGCAAGTGCTTCTTTGAGCGTGACATTACCATGGTACCTGCCGTCATAATTCTTGGGTGAGTAAGGAGGGCTGCCTGCAATACTGTAGGTAATGGGTTGGTCCTGAATCAAGCTGGTGACAGTGCTTCCTCTTTCAAGCGCTAGTGCATAGGTAAGTGGCTTGATGGAACTTCCTGGTTGCCGGGGGCGAATAGTTACATTGACTTGACCATCGTGAGCAAAGTCAAAGTAATCTTTGCTTCCAACCATGGCGAATACTTCTCCCGTCTGTGGCTGAGTCACCAGGGCAGCACCGTTGTTAATTCGTAGACGTTTTAGTTCTGAAAGCTCTTTAGTTACTAGTTCTTGCGCTAGTTGCTGTACTTCTAAATCCAGCGTTGTTCGTACCTCAAAACCACCTTGTAAAATCTCGTCATCAGTATATTTTTCTCCTAATAATTGCCGAACATACATCACAAAATGAGGAGCCTTAATATCAATACTATCGCGTCTAAAACTAAGTGGCTCATGCATCGCATCAACTGCAGCATCCGTGGTAATGTACCCATCTTCTACCATTCTACGCAGAACCTCATGCTGCCGTTCCTTCGCAAGTTCTGGATAAGGGCCAAAAGGAGAGTACACACTTGGTGCTGCAGGTATTCCTGCTAATAGCGCAGCTTCCCCTAGTGTCAGGTCCTGCGCTGGTTTATCAAAGTATCGTTGGGCTGCTTCTTCGATACCATAGGTAGAGCCGCCATATGCCACTTGATTCAAGTACATAGTTAATATTTCTTCTTTACTGTACGCACCTTCCACCAGCACAGCCAAGATAACTTCTTTTACTTTGCGTTGCAGTGTTTTCTCTGAACTCAGTAAGCGATTTTTTACCAGTTGTTGCGTGAGTGTTGAGCCACCTTGACTCACTCCATTTTTTGTGTTCACCAGCAGTGCACGCACAATACCTTTTATTGAGAAGCCATGATGGGAATAAAATTCTTTATCTTCAATAGCAATAGTCGCATTGATGACATTTTGATTTATTTTGGACAGCGGAACAATTGTCCTGTTTTCATCTTTATAGAGACGATACAGAACTTCACCGTTGCGATCTAGGATTCTTGTTGAGATTGGTGGCTGTTTTGATACAAGCTCAGTAACTTCTGGTAAATCCTTGAAGATGAGCTCATGCAGTGCGTATGTTCCTCCAAATATACCAATACTTAATAAGATAGCAATAACAGAGTGCAGAGGGAAAAGACGTACACTTAGATAAAAAGGTCCCAATGACTTCACAAACAAAGATGATGAGTGTTCAGCTTGGGTTAGTGTTTTCAAGAAGAGACGTTGTTGTTTTTTGTTCCAACGTTTGAGCAGCCTCACACCTTTTTTAAATGGCGCAGATAGATGTGCGATTACTGTTCCTGCAGCAACAAGATGCTCCTTGAAAGTGACAACTGCCGCAAAAAAGCGAGACTTCGATTTGGATTTTTTTCGCGTTACTTTTTTGCTCGTTATAGGTTTTTTTAGTCTCACAGCCGCGATGATATCATAAGCCTTAAAAACTGACAATTAACGAGTTTTTACTTTCGTCTTAATAACATCCCATAATTCTCTAGAAGAGCCTTCATATCCCAGTGCCCAAATGGCAATCCCACCCAGTTCAAGTTGGTTAACGTAATCAAGTTTGTAAGAGATTGAACGTGAGTCTTCGTAATAGATTACATACGTTTGGTTATCTTCTATATATGATAAGTAGGGAGAAAGTGCATCACTGTTCCAGTGCTCTTGCACCTGGAGTTCTTTTTTACGTTTCAACAGTTCTTGAACACGCGCTACACTAGCAGTACTCCCTGTGTCGGGGAATGTGTGTGACTGTGCATCTCTAGAGGTTGTTTGCCATTCGTACCCGTAAAAAGGAATACCCAACAGTAATTTTCGACTAGGTACCTTCTTAGCAAATTGTTGTAAGTGATGGTTTATATCAGTGTCCCAAAGTTTTTTTCCACCAAAAAGAGGAGCAACTGGGCCTGCCTGAGCAGACCCTCTACGATGAAAGTCATAGGCCATGACAATCAGATAATCACAGACATCAGCAAGTTGTCTTATATCCCAAATACCTGTGTCTTCTGAAGCACTTGCATAGAGTGCAACTGAAAGTTGTAAATGGTCGTAGCGCTGGTCGGTGTGTTGTCTTAGCCGTCGCATAAAAGTAGACATTCCCTCTCGTAATGCAGGTGAGGGGGTACCATTGAGCTCAATATCTATAGACAGTCCAGATACGGGTTGAGAAATCAGTACTGCATCAAGAGCAGAGAAGAGTTTGTCCTGTGCTTTTTCTGAAGTAAGAAAGGCGGTGATGGTATCTGCATCAAACTGTGTTAAGACAAGTTCTACCGCGGTACCTTGCCGTTCAGCAGCTTGTGCAACATCCAGAAAAGTTTCAGATTTAAACTTTGAGAATCCAGGTTCGGGACCATCGCTTTGCTGTTGCAACAAACTGCCATCAGCACCAATCCCCAAAGAAAAATAGGCTAGGTGTGTTAACTCTGGCTGAAGGGTGAAGTTTGCAATGTTCCAGTACGGTACATATCCATACACTACTTTTTCCTCCTGTGAGAATGGCGGTGGTTCTTGAAGGAAATGGAAAGATGAGAGGGAATTGAGTGGACTTACCAAAGGTAGCTCTGCAAACCACCACAAGCTTACAGCACTTGCAGTGATCATAGCTATAAGAGTTAAGAGCGCATATCTGATATAAAAGAATGATCTGTGTGCATGTATTTTTCTGTTTGAAGCTGTTGTAGTGGGTTTGTCTACTTGAAACGAGTGCAGAAATGTCTTACTCATGGAGGTTACTCTTCCTCTTTGATTACTTCATCCACCGTCTGCTGTTCGTAGACCACTTTGCCTTGCTCATCAGTGGGGCGTGAACAGTCCTGACAATATTGACGAATCAGCGGATCTTCTAGGATGGTACGGCTTTCTAAAATAAGCCCTTCAGGCTGCTCGCCAAACTTGGGAGGAAGTCCAGTTGTTGGGTCTATCCAGACATTAATAGTTCTTCGTATAGAGTTAGATGGTTTACTGGCTTTCCAGTACAGTTCTGTCTGACCAGGAGTGCAGTCATCAGTGCCTTGTTTGGGGAAACCACTGACACATACTTGTGCAGACAGTACGTCGGGTGGTTTTTCTTGCCAACGAGGCTCTCTACCTTCAAGCACAAATCGCATAAGTTTATTGAAAATGGGAGCAGCGCCAGTCACGCCAGAAACAAGCCGTTGGTTCATTTGGCTGCCATCGTTATTGCCAACCCAAGTGATCACTAAAAACTCGGGGGTAAAGCCTACAGTCCAGTTGTCTTTAAGGTCATTCGTGGTACCTGTTTTTGCACTCACCACTTGGTTGGGAATGACTAACTGGGAACGTGGCCCAAATGCAGCGGTACGAGCGGTGTTGTCCTGCATAATGTGACTCACAAGATATGCTGGTGCTCGATCCATCACTCGTGTAAGTCCTCCTTGTTCGGTAATGTCATAATCCATAAATTCCTGTAAATTTTTGCGGCGTTCTGCGACATCCACTTTTTCTATTTCTTTTCCTGTGTAGTCTGTGATTGCAAGGATGGGAGTGAGCGGTACTTTCACGCCTTGATTAGCCAAGGATGAAAAGGCTTGTGCCATGTCAATCATGCGTACTTCACCCCCACCAAGACTAAGTGAAAGTCCATACTGAGAAGGATCATTCCAAGTAGTTATACCCATTTTTTGTGCTTGTTTCATAAAGGGCTCAAGCCCAATGATTTTTAGAGTTTTAACTGCTGGTATGTTGTAGGAGTTACCTAGAGATTGGCGGATGGTTACAGCCCCGTGAAAAGAGCCATCATAGTTTTTTGGACAGTACGGTTTTTGTCCTTTGACCGTGAAGCAGGTTGGTCCATCTATCAGTGCTGTGCCAGGATTGAGGAGCTTCTCTTGAAAGGCCGTAGCATATACCAATGGTTTTATAGAGCTTCCTGGTTGACGTGTACGAATTGTGACATTGACTTGACCATCATGCTCAGTATCAAAATAATCTTTGGAACCGATCATACTCAGAATCTCACCTGTATCTGGCTTTACGATGAGGGCAGCCCCATTGGATACACGCGCAACAGCTAGCTTATCTACTTCTGCAGAAAGTGAAGCTTGTGCGGCTTGCTGAAGGTTATAATCAAGGGTAGTAGTAACGCGCAGGCCACCTTTCTCTACCATTTCTTCACCGAACTTTTCGTATAAAAGATCACGTACATAGAATACAAAGTGAGGGGCTTTAATATCTGTTTTTGAAATAGCATATTTCAAAACTTCGTTATTTGCTTCTTCTTGTTGTAACTTGGTGATATACCCATCTTCATACATACGCCTGAGGACCTGGCGTTGTCGTTCTTTGGCTTGGGTAGCATCAGAAGCAAATGGTGAGTATTTTGAAGGTGCTTGAGGAAGTCCTGCTAGTAGAGCAGCTTCAGCAATAGTGAGGTCTTTGGCGCTTTTACCAAAGTACGCTTTTGAAGCTGACTCAATCCCCACAGAGGTTCCGCCATAGGAAATATAGTTAAGGTACATCTCTAGAATGTCATGCTTTGAGTAGTACAGTTCAGTAATAATGGCAAGAATACCCTCTTTAATTTTTCTCTTGAGAGAACGCTCCCGAGTAAGGAGCGCATTCTTTACTAGCTGCTGAGTAATCGTAGATCCACCTTCAACACGGCTCCCAGTCATATTGCTTTTGAGCGCACGAATAATGCCAACAACATCAAAACCAAAATGGTTATAAAAGTTCTGATCTTCAATTGCGATACTCGCTTGAGCAACATACGGGGGTAAATCATCAATCTTAATGGGCACTCTATTTTCTTCAGCAAAGATTTCATACAAGAGAATGCCATTTCTGTCGAATATCTGAGTGCTGACGGGAAAGTTCTCACTATTAGTTAAACGTCGAGGCGAAGGCAAATCTTTAAGGACGGTCATAAGACTGAGAACCGCACCTATCAAAAGTATGAGCAAACCATAGCGTAAGTACACATTGGTAAAGGGTAAAAAAATGACATGAGTTATTTTCTGTATAAGACTCACTAGCTTGCTCATGTGTGTTGGTGCAGTACGTATATTCTTTTGTGTCCCACGTAAAACACGGGCAATAGTAGCCGGAGATCGGGGTGGCTGGTTGTGCTTGTTGAAGAGTCTAAAAATCATGTATGATGCTTAGCAACGTATCACAGTACTCATTATATAGTGTACCAAAATGTTTGTTGCAGCAGCAGACCAGCTTGACCCCTTACCATACTTCCAAGGTACTGGATGGTACCAGGGACTTGTCCAGACAGAACAAGAGTTAATCCGAACCTCTACTCAGTTGTTTGAGCGTGAGCGAACCAATAGCTTTACTTTTTCTGATTATTCATTTGTAGTTTTTCCTATGGCAAAAGCATATGAAGGATTCATAAAGCGTACATTGTTTGAGTCTGGTTTGGTTTCGCAGCAGCAATACACAAGTAAAAAACTACGCATTGGAAGAGTGCTCAATCCTGATTTACGTGAGCAACACAGAGATGAGCAATGGTTGTACGACGATCTTGAACGTCGTTGCTCAAAAGAGGTCGCGCAGCTGCTCTGGCGAGTATGGCTAGAGTGCCGTAACAATATTGTTCATTTTTTTCCGGACAAAAAATACCTAGTAACACTCCCTGAAGCACGGTCACAACTTGTTGCTATCGCGGACGCAATAGGACAAACCGTAGCATGTTCATTGTAGGGTATATAGGGTATAATACGCACTTATTACGTTTGAAGGAATGCTATGTCTCGTCAGAATGTCCAGTACAAGAACATCACTGTTTCTGGCCTTCCTGGCTCTGGCTCAACGACATTGCTCAATGCTCTTCGTGAACACCCACTGCTTAAATTTGAAGGATGGACTGGTTTTAGTGGTGGCGAGTTTATGCGTGCATACGCCTCGGAACGAGGGCTGTTAGATGCGCAAGGAAAGCTGCATCACACTGCGGCTGCTTACTCTGATGATTTTGATAGAGAAGTAGATATGGGAATGAGAGATCGCCTGCAAAAAGAAGAACACTGGATTTTGGAATCATGGCTTTCTGGTTTTATGGCCCAGGGTATAGAAACTACCTGCAAAATACTCATGGTGTGTAGTAATACTGCCGTCAAAGTAGATAGAATTGTGAACCGTGATTCTGTGACAGCCGATCAAGCATTAGAAAATATGAATCATCGCTATAAGACAAATATGGCAAAATGGCGCCGTATGTATGAAAAAGAGTGGCAAGACTGGGTCGTTGCACAAGGAAAAGCATCCAAAGAAGATCCAATTGATTTTTGGCGTCCAAATTTATACGATATTGTTATCGACACATATTCCACAAACCAGATAGAAAGTCTGGATATCGTATTGCATGCCATCACTCGCTCCAACTCAGCATGAGCCTCTGTCCCTTAAAAGGGGACATCAACATGCGCATATTGTGTTCTATCCGCTCCTATTTTTAACTCTTGTGCTTTGGGTTCTCTACAGAACACTGTTCCATTTCCCTGTGTGGTTTGATGAGATTATTGGAAAAGCACTTTTTTTTGGCTTGCCAGTGTGGATTTATGCCACAGTTGCAGGAGCACAATCGGTTACCAGCGGTTTTTCACTTAAAAAATTACAACCAGGTGTCTTGTTGGGACTTGCAGTAGGTGGACTGTTTGGGTTTACTACCTCAATTTTGATGGTTATCATGAGGAGCGCGCAAGTTGAATCTGCACTCCTTTTTACTTCAGATAGGTTTTGGGGAGAGTTTACGTTGGCATTATTTACCGCTTTTTGGGAGACCGTACTATTTTACAATTTTGTTCTTTCAGTAGTGCAGGAGAAATACCTAGAGTGGAGTGACTCTCAACATGCGTTATTTGCAGCCGTTATTTTTCTCATCTTTCATCTTCCCAACACGCTGTTGAGGTTCGGTCAGGGACCTGCAGCTGTGCAAACTATCCTTGTACAGGTGATTATTCTTTTCTTGTTTGCACTGGGACAAGCCTACCTCTACATAGGAAGACGCAATTCATATGCACTTGTGCTGTCTCATGCGCTTTGGGGATTGGTCCTCTTAGTGCATACTTGGTAGTGATACTTCGTGTACAATACACGCTTTGATATGGAGAATAAAAACTTCGTTCTTTTTCGTTTCGGCTTACTTTTTCTAGGCTGCTTTATTCTATTCGTTTCGTTAATTGCGGCCAACAGAAATGTGACCGGTAATCTTGGTCGTGCCATGACAAGGCGTCTGTATTTTGGTCGTCAGCCGCTGCCCGATCATGTTTTTTATGAAGCATTTATGGCAGCAGACCGTGTACAGTACCTATTGGCCACTAAAGAAGATAGAGTGCTGTTGGCGCTTGCTTATGCAGAACGACGCTTCCAAGCCGCTCAGATGCTTTTTAATGACAATCAAAACGAGCTTGCACTCAGTACGTTGGGGAAATCGCAAAAGTATCTATTTTTGGCTGCAGAATCTGTTCTAGTTGCTCCAGATTCATATGATCATACAACTAGAACTGCGGTAAGGGATGCAGTGCATCACTCAGTATATCGACTGCAGCTCGTGCAAAAAGAACAACCTGATGAAGACACCAGTGAAATAGGAAATTTACTTGACCAGAGCCATTCAATTTTACAACAGCTGGACAGTCCTGTCTTTTCAAAGTGATACAGTTTAATACTGTTGACAACATCCCTCTCAACATGCGATTCTTATTGTCCATGCTTATGGCTAACACAATATATTGTGTTTATAACTTTATTTATATACAGCATGTGGTCTCTGTAAAAGAATATGAAATGTCCGTACTGCGGAAAAACGAGCACTTCAGTTATCGACTCACGAGAAGCATTGGATGAGACTTCAATTCGCAGACGGAGAAATTGTGACGCATGTGGCAAGCGCTTTACTACATATGAGCATGTTGAAGGTGTTGAGCTCAAAGTCATAAAGAAAAATGGTAATAGAGAAGATTTTAGTCGTGAGAAACTGAGACGTGGCATTGTTAAGGCAACTTGGAAAAGACCCGTCTCACTCAGTGTAGTCGAAGAATTGATTGAAGAAATTGAACGAAAACTCTTACAAAAAGAAGTGTGTGAAGTGAAAAGTTGGGAGATTGGTAACCTTGTTATCAACCGACTACGCAAAATAGATCCGCTTTCGTACCTACTTTTCGCGAGTGTATATAGAGATTTTGAAAGTTTAGAAGATTTCGCAAAAGAGCTTGCTAAGCTACAAGAGCAATCTTCAGAAGATAGTAAGGAAGGAGCATAGTATGTCCCCAGCGGCTAGTTTACCCAAAAAAAGAATGCAGTTCATTAACAGAAAACTTGACGCAGGTATGGGCATGGCTGTCGCGCGTCGTACGTATTTGAGACGAATTATTGATGAACAATCTGGGTATGAACGCTGGGAAACTTGGGAAGAAGTTGCAGCCCGTGTAGCTCGTGGGAATACTTCTTTGTTGCCTCAAAGCAAAAAATGGGAAGCAGCTAAGAAACAAGATTATGAGTTACTACACAAGCACATTAGTAATGGTTCTATCCTGATGTCAGGTCGTCACCTCCAACATGGTGATGATACACAAGATCAGCGCAACATGGAGGTGTTCACTAACTGTAGTACTGCAACGAGCTCCTATATTTTGTTCTATCTTCTTATGAACGGTTCGGGTGTAGGTCGTCCATATGATGATGATCTGTGTATCGTCAATTGGGATAACATGCCCAATGTGCGTTGTGTCATAGATGATGCACACGCAGACTTCATTTGGGGATTTGATGAGAGTGTCCGTGATGCACGCCACAAGTATGGTGAGAGTGAGAGTGTTCATTGGTTCACCGTTCCCGATAGCCGCGAGGGGTGGGCACAAGCAGTGGAAATGGTGGAAGTTATGGCATTTGAGAAGAAATACAAAGACGATATTCTCATTCTTGATTTCTCTCAGGTTCGTCCCAAAGGTGCACCCATTAAAGGAATGCAAAATAGACCATCTTCTGGTCCAAAGCCACTCATGAATGCCCTAGAAAAACTCGGCACGATCAAAGGAGCCGGCATGTCTCCTTGGAAACAGGCACTGTTTGCCGATCATTATTTGGCTGAATGTGTGCTGGTGGGTGGCGCTCGTCGCAGTGCGCGTATTGCTACCAAGACCTGGACAGATCCTGAAATATTCGACTTTATTTCTATAAAGAGAGGTGGCTTTCTATGGAGTGCAAACAACTCTGTAGCGGTAGATGACAAGTTCTGGAAACAGCGCAGCAGCCACGCCCGCAAAGTTTTGGACACTATTTTGAAAGCTGCCTATGAAGATGGCACCGGTGAACCAGGCTTTGTGAATCAGCACCGCTTGGTGCAAAATGATGACGGGTTTGAAGGATATCAAGACGGGAAGTACGCAGAAAGTAAAAAATATAAACCATTGTCTCGTACAGAGAAAATGTTGTCACGTATTGCTCGCAATGCAAGTGCTCGAGTTTACACACAGATACCCAATCCATGTGGTGAGATCTCACTTAACATGCTTGGTGGCTACTGTGTTATATCAGACGTCGTTCCCTATTTTTGCCCAACCATAGACGACGCAGAAGAAGCATTTCGCGCTACTACACGTGCGCTGATCCGTGTGAACACATATATGGACAGTTTATATAACCGTGAGGTCAAGCGTACCAACCGTATTGGTGTGGGTATGACTGGTATTCATGAGTTTGCCTGGAACACCTTTGGTTTTGGGTTCCGTGATCTCATTGATGAACAAAAATCATTAGCGTTCTGGCAGACCATTGCACGATTCAAACGTGCCGTAGTAGAAGAAGCAACTCAATATTCCAAAAAACTGGGCGTTAATATCCCTCACACAAATACCACCATCAAGCCATCTGGTACCATCTCCAAACTTTTTGCTCTCACCGAAGGAGCGCACCTCCCAAGTATGCGCGAGTACATTCGCTGGGTGCAGTACCGTTCAGATGATCCCGCTGTAGAGAAGTACCGCAAAAAGGGCTACCCCGTCAAAGAACTGAAAAGCTACCAAGGCTCCACTGTGGTTGGTTTTCCCACTCAACCGCTCATCTGTAGAATTGGTATGAATGGTGAACTCGTGACCGCTGCCGAAGCAACGCCAGAAGAGCAGTACAAGTGGCTAATGCTTCTAGAAAAGTACTGGATTGTGGGTATTGATGAAGCAGGCAAGCCACTAGAAGATACTGGTAACCAAGTGTCGTACACCCTCAAGTATGACCCACAAAAAGTGTCATACAAAGAATTCTCAGCAATGGTACGTCAGTATCAAGGTCTCATTAAGTGTTGTTCTGTCATGCCTCAACAAGATGCCACAGCCTATGAATACCAGCCTGAGCAGCCAGTCACCATCAGTGAGTTCATGAAGGTGCTCAATGAAATTGAGCAGGACGAGAACCTTCTTGAAGACATAGATTACGAACACTTAAAATGTGCTAGCGGAGCTTGTCCCATATAGTGGGTACTTGCGGGAAATGGCGCTTGCTCTGTATACTGGTATGAAAGATGGTGTGTTTAGGGCTCTATCTTGAGAAAAATGTAGAAATATCGTATAATTTGATACCAGTATCTCGTTAAAGAGAGCACATTATGACAGAAGCACATAATAACTCCGCAGCAGAAGTTGCACAACAATTAGCTCAAGAACTTTTAAAGCAAACTGGTGCGGCAGATGAACCACAAGCTGATCCAATCGGAAAGAGCAAAGAAGTTAAAGATGCAGGTGCGCAACAAAAAGCTGAATTAATTCAGAATCGCATCCAGACTGGTGAGTTAATGAATGATCTCCCTGGTACCGTAGCTCTTGCGCGTGAACCAGCTGTAGCGGCTCTTCTGAAAAAGATGCTGACGCCAGCCGACCATCAGACTATTACTGATTTGATCCAACAGTTTGATGGAGCCCCAGCTGAAGAGCATAAAGATCCAACTGTGACATCAGCTCCCAGACCAGAGAAAACGAAACAGGTTGCTCCACCTTCTTCTCATGATGCAGCACCTCAGAATCATGAGAATGAACACGCTGATGATCAAGAAGAGGAAGAAGCAGAAGTTGAACGCATTGCCAGTCCTTTTGATCGTTTGGGACGTCGTGGCATGGTGCGCAGAATAAATGAAGCTATTGCTGCAGACGCTGCACACCAGGTTTTTGTTGATAGAAACATTGATGTTACGCGCACTCACGCATACCAAATGAACGAAGCGTGGGACAATCGCGATAATCCTGAGATAATGGCGCAAATACTCACTGATGCTCTTGCAAACGCTCTCGACCTGCGTATTCCTCGTAATGTACGTGGTGCAGAGCGGGCAACACAAGCTGCTGAGAACTGGACGATTGCCACTCGCCTTGCTGAGCGCATTGTCAATATTGAAGCAAATCCAGAACCAAGACGCGGTGTGGCCGCACTCACTGAAGGGATTCGCAATAGAGTAGCTCGTGGTTTCCGTGGGGCACTAGATGCTCTTGGTAGATTCTATAATCGCGCAGTAGAAGCAAATGCCGGCACTGTCCGCGGTGTAGACATTGTTCCAGTGGTCTCTCGTGATGTCCAGCGCGCTCAAGCCACTGCTCCAGAACGTGAGTTTACCCCAGAAGATAGAACACGATTTGAAGCATTTGTTGAACACATTAGAGATGAAAAAGTAAAGAAAAATGTTGCTACACAGTTACGCAAGCTTCGTACTGAAAATGCTATCCCTGTGGTTGATGAAAGTGATGCAGCTGCAGATGCTGTAGAGGCTCTCACTCCAGAACAAGTATCGCAACGCCAGCATGTACTCGACCTTATCTCAGATGCCTTTGCCTATCTCAAAGATCTAAACTTTGATCCCGATCTTGAAGATGAAGATATGGCTCTGGAAAATCCTGACGATATTCTTGCCCTGCTTGAAATTCTCAAGGAACTCAACATTACTATAGATAGTGCAAAAAAGAAAAAAAATGTACGAACTGTTGATGAGTTTATGCCTGTTGCACCTGTTGTGCCTGAGGACGATGCAGAAGAGCCCGCAGATGATGGCGCTCCAGAATCAGAAGATGATGCACCACAGAAGGAAAAAAAGCTTTCATTGTGGCAACGTATGCAGTTTTGGAAGCGTGGTGAACGTGATGCGGACGCGTTTATGGATGGAGATAACGCAGCAGACTTGAATTATCTTCAAGCAGAGCTTAGTGAGGGATTGAAGAAACTTCATCCAAAAGATAGAAACTATAAAACTAAGCGTGGTGCATACGTTCGTGCCATCGGTCTTTTAGCACAAGTACAAGCAGGTGAACTTGTTGAGGGCGATGATATCCCTCGTAATCACAAAGCTATTAATCAACTCAGAAAAGAGCTGAGCGTACTGGGTATAGCAAGTAGAGAAGCAGAAGCAGATGCTATCACTACAGACACAGAAGCTCAAAAGAATGCTGAGAAAGCAGTTGATGGCTCAGATCTACCACCAAGCAAGAAACGATGGCTTAAAGATAAGCTCAAGGCTGGCTGGAATTGTGTAAAAAGTCCCGCATTCCTTCTGGGTGCAGCGACTGGTGTGGC
Organism: uncultured Pseudomonadales bacterium; assembly: GCA_964648715.1. GTDB lineage: Bacteria > Patescibacteriota > Microgenomatia > UBA1400 > PJMF01 > OMIS01. The sequence goes on from CAZYNM010000001.1 coordinate 18,898, forward strand.
CACGGATATTCTTCTCTATGTAACCGGTGCAGATCATACCTGGAAGAGGGGCGTATATGTTGCGGCTACAGCATTCCTTGCTGATGGTGCTATGAGTACTTATGTCAGAGCTAAGTTGGTTAGTGCCTCCAGTATGGGAGGACCAGTGGGTCTGGGTGCCTATGGTTTATTCTGGGTGCTTGATAAAGGAGTTCAAATTGTAGGCCCGGGAAATGTAAGTAAGTTTGGCGCAGGGTTCTTTGGTGGCTATGAATTAGCGCATATTGGTCATCATGTCTACGATCAGTATTCAGCCACTGCTGCCACTCACACCGTTACAGCAGGTGAAGGTCAGACAGGCACTGGTGCTGATTCAAAACACTCATCGCTTACAGGCGTTGAACCAGTTAAACCAGATCACGGTGAAAAACTCACCGATGATACCCCACCAAAGGCTAACGCTTCTGTTGATACTCATACAGTCGCTCCTGCAGCAGATGCTCCAAAGGTAGACACAACTGCCAACGTGCAGACTTCTGGTGAACAGCATCTGAGTGGTAATCCACTTACCGCACAACAAACAAACGTGCAAGCTTCTGGTGAACAGCACTTGAGTGGCAACCCTCTTGCACAAACACAAACGATAGTTGTAGATACTGAGAAACTTCAAGATCAAGCACAGAATTGGGCACAGCAAATTGGTGCTTGGTGGAGAAATACTGTAACAAATGCTCAGCAAAATACTGGAGCACAACACCACAATCAACAGGGAGAAACAAACCCAAATGCACAATTTATGGCTGATCTGAATCAAAAACGTGCAGGTGTAGATGTCACTGCAAATATTCACGATGGTAGTTCGGCAGCAGACTCTTCTGCTGACCACAGTAATCAGGGTTCAGACACGATGAATGACGCAGCTGGAAATACAGCTGGTGCCCACGGTGGTGTAGAAACAGGTGATCTATCTCATGTTAAAGTCGTTACATTTGACAAACCATATATTTGGGAAGATGTAAAGGCAGTTACTGGAGACAACGGTGCAGTTACTGATGCTGTCAAAGATGCAACCGTCATGATGAATCACGCAGGCATGAGCACGCATGAATATCACCAAGGTGATCAAGTTGTTGTGATAGACTCCAACGTCCATACTGTCGCAGATCTGCAAGCCTTGCACGCGAATCACCCAGAAGCACAGGGGTATGTCTTCTCTGACACTGCCATTGGGCGCATTGCTGAGTTTTACAAGCAAGCAGCACAAACACCTGCAGATCACAGAACGCCACTTCAAGAAGACGTGATGCGACATTTCACGGGAGGAACCTCTGGTGAAGAACTTGGTAAACATCCTGCTGCTGTTGAGGCACTCCTCAAGATTGCCAACGGAGAAACAGTGGATGGCAGTAAGCACATTATTGGTGGCGAGCATGTCGCCGACACCACTGTACATGCTACTACTGTATCTACTGCAGAAGCCCAACCAGTTGCGGAAGGTGGTGCAAAAGAACTTCTAGATGCTGCTATTGAACAGTACAAGCTGGATCTCAAGCACCCGCTAGCCGCTCAAGGCGTTATTGATCACTTCATGCATGAAGTCCCTAACAATACGGTTGATCATCCAGAACGGATTGCGCTCTTTGTTGATAACGTCTGGGGTAAATGGGTGGATGCCTGTCACACGCTCAACCTGGACCCAATGAAAGCTAATCCAAAAATTGTGGACTATGTCGCCAATCCAGGATATCAAGGTAATGATCTGCTCACAGTCTCACCAGTACGTGCGGTTATGATTGAATATATCCAGCATGGAAATAGCATGAGTGAGCTTGGTATTACTCGTGGAGCAAATGAGCATACTTTTCTGAATCTAGATACGGTGCATGGTGTTCTGGCAAAAGTAGATGATAATCCGCTTATTGCCCAACTCATGGCAAACAACGGTGTAGATTCTGCGATTGGTCAACTCAATATAGAAGATATATTTGGCAATGACGCTGCCGACTATTATAAGAGAGTACAGAACAAGCAAGTACCGTAATAGCTAATACAAAAAGGTTCAAACAACTATGTCAGAATCTACTGCCCCAGCTTTTTCAGCGCTGACCAGACTGAAAGACGCACTAACAAAAGCCAATATGAGTGAAGATAATGTCTCATTCATACTTGGTCGGCTAACCCGCGTTATCACTGAAACTGTTGTTACTGAAGTTGCTCAGGCTCTAGGTGAAGAAGAGCTTAAACAAGTTGCAAATGTTGCTTCTGAAGAAGAAAAAATGCAGAAAATGGCGATTCTCTTTGAGCAAAAAACGGGGAAAAGTATTACCGTACTTAGAGAAGAAGTTACTGAAAAAATGGTCGCTGAATTTGAAGCACTTGAGTAGCTGTTTGGTGTGGGGTACCTATGGCAGGTAATGAACAAGAACGGTCACAGGAAAACCATGCAAAATTACAACAGCTTGCACGTCCAGTGCTTGAGTACTGTTTGGTTAGCGATGTCCGACTAACAAAAGAAAATGCACCCAAAGCGGTCTCAGCAACAAATGCACTTATTAAGGTAAGTACCGAACTTTTTGCGCGTACTCCCGATACTGTCTCACTAAAAACTGCCGAGTACATAGCACAGGTACTGCAAGCAGTACAGTTCAAATTGTTAAGTGTTGGTCTTCGTACTGATGTTACTGATACAGGTATGGTGGGTTCTAGACCTGAGATTCGCCCTATTATACAGAAACGGAGTGCTGCTTCAGATCCACTTGCGGCAGCTTCAGAGGCTGGATTGAGAATTGTAGTGGAAAATTCTCATGCATCACCAGCACAGCTCAGAGATAACAGATCAGAACTTGTCGCTGTATACAACTATTACGATCAAACGCGTTACCGTAGGCACGCTCAAAAACCTTATAGTGAACAAGAACTAACACAACAGGCTCGAGTGCTGACTGCAATGATTACTTCCCTCATTAGTATGGGGAGGAACTTTTCACTTGAACTTAGAGGTGTAGACAACAAAGTGGCTAAACCTGCCCCAGAATTTTCCGGTGCAATGAGTTGGGAAAAAGCAAAAGGCGCTGTCGAGCTTATTCAATATGCTTCCTTGGAAGGAATGGAACCACTGCGTGATCACCTCAAGAAGTTTGGTGATCAGGAACAACATCAGTTTCACGATTTTTCTCTTGGCGCTCATGAAGCCGCTGTTATATATAACACGACTCATTATACTGAATTACCCATTTTTCCTGAGTGCCATGTCCAGTTTGATCCAAAGCTCCAGCGACTCGTTGAAGTAGGTGCGGCGCTCCATGATATTGGCAAAGTAGGTGCGGCAGAAGCAAATAGGCTTGGTTTAGATCCACAAAACAGAGGAAGAGAACCTAGACATACAGAAAATTCTGCACAGATTGTTGAAACACAGATCCTTAGTAAAATACCCTGGCTAACCGAAGAGGATAAGCAAAGAGTGTTGTTCCTGGTTAAGCACCATGACTGGCTTGGTGACTTGGGTTTTTATAAAAATGGAGACATCAGAAAGCAGCGGGAGGTCTTCAGAGAAAAGTCTTATGAGCAGCGCCTACATGAGCTGGTAAGCTCAGTGCGGGAGCCACAAGATCTAGCCTTGCTGTACCGACTAACCTTGTGTGATGTGGCAGGTATAAAAAAGGACAATGCGCTGTTGACAAGAGAAGCGCAGCACTTGATTTATGCAGCCTACTGCGAAGCAGTTTCACTATGTCTGCAGAACCAAAGCCAAGAACAGAAACAAGCACCGATAAATCGCGAATTACAACAAGCTGAGAGTGCTTATTTTAGTCAACAAGCACGCATCGCACGGGGTGAGTCATTCATTGAAGCACAGGGAGGAAAGGCAGAGCATTCACTCTTTTCATATGCGTTGCCCACCCATCGCTGCTCCATAGATGCAGCAGTGGGTATCTTAAGTTCCGGTATGCTTGTATCGACACAAGACAGAGGAGTTAACTTCAAAGTTGCTGGCTTAGCTGCCGACTACGGTTGTATCACCTTTATAGGTAAAGGAAATGAAGTAGAGTTACTCCAACCTGATGCTCCAAGCCCCTTTGATTACACCCAGAAATGGCAGAAGGGTCACAAACATGCATACAATGTCTTTGACTTAGCTGGTGTTGAAGGAACTTCAAAAGCACGTGATTTTGGTGGACACGTAGCAGATATTCTCAAAGCAAAGCATGGTATTGATATCAACGACGAAACGCAGTACCCTCCCGCCAGTCGCACTAATCTTTTACGTGAGCATTCTCAGTATTTAGTTGGTGATTGGGCAACCACGGCACAAGTTCCTGCGTGCGAAGGGCCTCAATTGAATGTAGGAATTCGAGCTTCAGAGAAAGCGTATTATCGCCCTCGTCTCGAATCTGCTGCTCAAAAAATGGGATGCACAGTGGACGACATTAAAGGTGCCGTGAGCACGGAATGTATTTGCGCCATTATGGTTCCAGAGTTCTTGACCAAAGAGCCGGTTTATAACCGGTTGGCAGCACTAGCCAGTCAAAGAGGTGTAGATATTGTGATTTCACCGAGCGGTCAGACAGTGCTTGAGTACCTGGGCGACTCGCTCGCATATTTTTTAGATACAACCCGCTTTGTTCATCAGCCTATTCATAAGCTTGGGCCGTTGGTAGCGAAAGCCCTGGGAACGCAGTATGGAGTTAAGCTAACCTATCCAGGTGCTCAGACCTATGCAACTAGTACAGAAGGGCAAACATTCATGCAGTATGTGAAGCAGTACCTCACGGAAAAGGGTCAATCAACTGATGCATTTGATGTTGTAAGACAGGGTATCGGGAAAAAACTGGTTCGTAGGAATATTTCCGGACAGTTCGCTAATACCATGTGTCAAGAAGCGTATCAAGCTGAGCAAGCAACCTATTTTGGTTACAGCTCTAAGCGAGAACTAAAAGCTAAAAAAGCTGATATCAAAAGAAGGTATCAAGCTTAATGTCAAAAGAAAATTCTGGTAAGAGCGAGACGCCAGTTGGTAGAGACACACAGGAGCTGCAGCTTACTGAATGGATTACGCTTGAGATTGTCGTTGGTGATATAACTTCAGTAGAAGCAGATGCTGTTGTATGTTCTTCAAATGGCTTCTTATTGATGGGTAGTGGCTCCGCAGGTGCATTACGGGAAGCAGGAGGGTATTACAATCCTACAGCAGACAGTGCAGCACGTATGCACGCACACATGGCACATCTACCCTTGCGGCTTGCGGAAAGCAGTACCGGCTTTGCTCGTCTGGAAAGACAGTCAGTTCATATTGCGACTGATAGAGAAGGTAGGCACTATTTCTCTGATGTTCAGACGGGCGCATTCGATCTCCTGGCACACAATGGAATTGATGAGAAAACAGGGCTGTATAAGCCATACAAAGTGGGAGATGTTGTCCGTCAACCACTGCGCTTGGCAGCCGACAAAGATGGTACCCTACCTCGGGTTCTGTACCATGTTATTGCTATGACGTACAAACTGGCTATGGTGAAGCACAAAGACGTTGCTTATTATGTACTTGGTGATAAAGTCCCCGCCACGCCAAACTCCATTGATGCGTGTATGCATGCCTTACTTGCTCAGCTTCAAACTACTTCAGATTCGACTGTGGCAATACCCCTGATAGGTAGCAACAAAGGTGGACTCACTGCCACCGATTCTGCACGAACAATTGTCCTAAGTTTACAAAGCTCATCAGCAGAGAAAAAGCTGCATGTTAAACTAGTACTTGATAAAGAGGTTGCTCAAAAGAACCCCGAATTGAGGACCATTCTGGAAAGAGCCGTCTCATCACGACCCAATCAGGTGGGCATGCTAATACAGGCCATAAAAGCTAAATTAGGTGGCTAAAAGATATGGTAGAACAAAAGATATGGACACCATCTGAATTTGTTATAACGCGGGCAAATACATTGGTCACCCAGGTCCTTGAAGTCTTAAAACCAACTTCAGATGCCAACAAAGATGAGCAGCTAAGCAGACTAGCAAACGATGCAAACACACTCTTAGAAAAGCTCGCACAGACATTTCGCGATGATCCTGAATTAATTGATCAAGCTACCATGCAACTACTCGCAAAGTCACTCATCACTGTGCAGATGTGCTTGCTGAGTGAGCACAGATCAACACGATTAGCTGTGCATGCCAGTAAAGAACAAGAAAGTGTTGTGCCACAATCAGGTGATGTGATGGAACATGCTCGAGCGTGTCTCATGTTAATTCAAGATGGTGGACCTGAAGCCGTAGACAAACTTGTGGCTGCTTATAATCACTTTGTTGCTTTGCGTGATAGAGAACACAGTCTAGTCAAATACAGCACTGAGCAGATGCAGTTCTTTGCTAGAGTGCAGGTGGCGGTACAAACAAAGCTCATTTCAGAAGGTGTAGCTTGTCAATTGGTTGCAGAAAGCATGAAGCCGCTCATTAAATTTGGTGAGAACACGCCTCCTGAAAACTTTGAACGCGCAGAGGCAGTTGGGCTCAAGCTAATACATAGAGATATCTCCTACTTACAATCTGTTTTGCGTTCGCATACCTCAGGAGGAAGTGCATGTGTTCCCCTTTCCTATGCGTACTTACGTATTTTGAGAGACTCGATAACAGATCGTTCCCAGCAAGAAAGTATGGTGCAAGGCATACTTGCTCAATGGAGAAAAAGGTTTAATGGTAACTGGGTAGGACCATCTGATTTCTTTGATACCACCAGCGACCAGGAAAGGAAATTGGACGCATTAAGCACACTGGACACCTCGCTCAGCAATACTGGTTTTGACGCTGTGGACTGTATTATCACCTATCTGGAAATGCCTGCGCATACTTTGTCTCGCGGCAAACTGGGGGTGACACAGATAGAAATTAGTAGCAAACGAGGTGAACGACAAATGATTATCACCACAGCAGAGGGGCTCAAAGGGAGAGTCATTCACGTTGATGCTCAGAATCCTTATTGGCAGCAGCACAAAAATGCTATTCCTCGTGTGGGTACCTATGATTACACAGCGGGGCAACATGCTCTTCTAGTTGTTGATGGCAAAAAACTAGCAGACAACTCCTATGAAATATATGTTATTGATCCCATGACAGGGTGTGTGCTGGCTGTGAACCAATCTGAGTTGATTAGAGTGATACGAAAAACAAGTGATGTTTCTCAGCAAAGATTCCAGATTCAGTTAGGAACGTGCACGATTAGCTAGTTAAGTAGTTTGACCAAAGCCAGCTCAAAGAGACGCTCTTGGTTGTCTATCAGGGAATTTTGCCATATCCGTATATGCAATATGTTGTGGGTTGAGCGCAGCAGCAACCCCAATCATAGCCGCATTATCACCACAGAGTTTCTTGTGAAAGGGAACTTTTACTTTGGGTGAATAATTTTTTTGTGCTCGTGCAACTGTGCGGATCATTCTCCGTAGTTCCATGTTGGCGGCTACACCCCCACTTAGCCAAATTTCGCTATATCTCTCCTGAGATAAAAGATAGTTCAATTTATAACAAATATGTTTGAATACAGCATTTTGTATGCTCGCACTTAAGTCATATATCATCTGTTTACTCAGTGGGTGGTCATTCGTCATTTTTTCAATACGGTTTCGGGTATAAGTCTTGAGTCCAGAGAAACTGAGATCATACGATTTTATTTGTGTGAGGGGAAGCGGGAAGTCGTATGCATGAGCATTCCCGACTTTAGCAAATGCCTCGATGACAGGACCAGCAGGATAGCCAAGGTTGAGCATGCGACCAACTTTATCTAGGCACTCACCTGCTGCATCATCCAGCGTCCGCCCAATCACTGTATATTCACCAAAGCCAGTTACCCGAACAAACTCTGAATGTCCGCCTGAAATGATCACCCCTAGTACCGGAAACCGAGTGGGTACGGCGGTGGGAACTTTTGTGCGAGGATTTGGTTTAGCGAGCACTGAAAGCAAATGACCTTCCATGTGATTGACTGGTATGAGTGGTAACGTGTGTTTGGTAGCAAATTGCTTGATGAAACGGATACCTACCTCCAACGCTGGAGCCAGTCCTGGCCCTATGGTTACTGCACACGCTGCCAACTGACTGGAGGTCAATCCAGCCTTTTGCACTGCGCGCTGGACACATTTTTCAATGTTTTCAGCGTGGGCCAGTTTGGCGACTGTGGGGAACACCCCACCATATGGGCGGTGGAGTTCTACTTGTGAGGCAACCACGTTACTGAGAACCGTTATGCCCTGTACCACCGCACAACTTGTCTCATCACAAGAGGTGTCAACAGCAAGAATAGGCCCAGTATTAGGTTTCATAAATTGTAATATTTCGTGTACTACCCATATCCTCAAACGTACAGATCAGTGAGGGTACCCCGGCTGTAATGAGGAGTGGAGTTGCAAACTGGGCAACTTGTGACCACCACTCAACAACAATTACGTGGTTTGGTTTCAACAGTTCAGCAAAGTCTAACTTTTCAAAAAGATCAACGGTATCTACTTTCCAAAAATCAGCGTGTATGAGCGTACCTGTGACTCCATGCCGAGTGAACGGATACTCTTCATAATACGTATAAGTGGGAGAACGCAACACATCAGGCAGTTGTAAAAATTGAGCTATCCCTTTTGAAAAGATTGTTTTACCCGCACCCAGTGGACCATTCAAGCCAAACACTAGACCAGTTTTTTTTATTTGCTCCCAATTCTTGAGTATAAGTTTTCCTGCCAAATCTTTGGTTTCTGCTTCTGAGCTAGTAGTCAGCGTGTAGCCACTTTTTTGAGTCGGTTGTTGAAGCAGTACACCCTGACGGAGCGTAACTGGTGTAGCAAGTGTGGTGTCAATAACTGTAGAGGGTGGACGTTGGGGAAGCGTACCTGCATCAAGACAACAATCAATAAGTGACTTTTGTGTCTCGGAGAGTGCACCAAAAATATCTGCAAGCGAGTAGGGGCGTTTCTCGCCCGAAGCATTTGCGGAAGTAGCTGTAATAGGTTTCCCATAGGCACGAAGTAGCTTTAACATAAACGGGTAGTCCGGTATCCTCACTCCGATGGTGCCAAATTCTGATGCCACACCCGGTGCCAATGTGCCTTTACGTACGTACGATACTACCGTGAGCGGTCCAGGCAAAAATTGCGCGTAGAGAGTTCTCGCTTGATCATTGACTACTGCATACTGTTCAGCTACCAGTGCATCTGGAACTGCGATGGAGAGTGGTTTTCCTTCTCTGCGTGCTTTGTATCGCAGTAACTTGTCTACGGCGTGCGGTAGCGTAGCATCAACGCCAGCGCCATAGGTTGTTTCGGTAGGAAAGATGACGAGTCCTCCTTGAGCAAGTATGGTGCACGCCTGAGCAATGATGTCAGTTTCTTGGGTTTCTGCCAGTTTGAGTATTTGCATACAGGCTGTATTATAGCGTGGTATATAATAAAGACACGCTATGTATCAAGCTAGCCCTCAATTTGTCTCTACCCAGATACCACAAGCAAGCAAGTTCAATCTATATCTCAAGACACAAGAAATGAAAGAACTGGCCCGAGTTCTTCAGTACGTGAGCGCTCTCCCTAAGAGACAGAGAAATGCTTGGGCCAAGGAGCACGCGACTTTGATTCAGCAGGCAGTAGATTTTTTTGTACAGGAATCAAATGCGACACTGGCAGAGCTTTCGCTTGATGCAGAAGTGATTGAACTTTCTAAAGAGTTAGTAACATCTTTACGAGATGCTGTTGATATGGCGCAAGGCATCTTATTTACTGCACGTACACATAAAAGTTGACATATGTTTGAATGGTTTACTATTCTGGTTTATCAACCTTTCCTTAATGTACTGGTGTTTTTCTATTGGGTGCTCGATACGATGAGTAATCACCATGGGGACATGGGAATTGCAGTGGTTTTGTTAACTCTGTTTATTCGCTTTTTACTGCTACCTTTGTCAATAGCAGAGCATCGGGGTGAGAAGAGCAGGCGGGAAATAAGTACTGCACTTGAAGAAATAGAAAAACAGTATGCCACTGATCCAGTGGGAAGAGATGCTGCCAAAAAAGCAGTGATGAAAACAAATAGAGGAATATTAATTGCTGAAGTGTGTAATTTAACTGTCCAAGTTACCATTGCAATCATGCTCTACTTCATTTTTAAACACGGCTTAACTGGGGGGGACAAGCACTTGCTGTATCCGTTCCTCAAGAATGTACAACTGCCACAAGTTCCGTACTTTTTAGGTACATATGACCTCACAAAGCCCAGCTTGTTTCTCAACCTTACACAAAGCTTTTTGATTTTTGTCCTTGAGACGCTCCTCATGTATACATCTCCATATCCCACAACCCGAGCACAAGTTGTTCGCATGCAATTGGTGCTGCCCCTGGTTTCTTTCTTCGTCTTTTTAGGTATGCCTGCGGGTAAAAAAGTATTTATCATTACCACACTCTGTTTTAGTATTGTTTTAGCAATTGTGAGAGCCGTGCAACGGTGGTTCTCTGACTACAAATACAAAAAAGAAGCGCAAGCTGCGGCTGGTGAACAAGTTGTGGTTGACGTTCACTAGTGTACAATAGAGGGAAGTATGGAGTTTGATAAGTTAGTTGTTTCATTTTTGGTAGATGAAGTCGTTGGTGGCTTTTTTATTTCTGTACCTCCTGGGCACATTGCCTGTGTGTATGACAGAGGTCGGGGTGTTCTTCCGCATGTGTGGGGGCCTGGATTACACTTTAAAATTCCTTTTTGGCAAGTTGCCAAACTTTTTAATGCACAAATGCTGGAGTATTCTATGCGTGACGGTTTTGATTATGCCGCCAACAAGGAAGCTCTTGGTGATGGTCAAATCATGACAACAACTCGCGATGGAGAAGATATTTATGTGGAAGGATCAATTCTTTTCAGAATCGATAGAGTCAATGCACCAGAACTTTGGGAAAACATTGGTGAGAATGTTGTCTCCAAAGTGGTAAGACCAATCTCCCGGAGCAGGGTTGCGAGCGTCTTTGCTGAAAAAACCCTGGAGGAAATTAAGAAAAACAGAAGTGAAGTAGAAAGCATTGTTAAAAAAGAACTCAATCAGTATTTTGCTGCTCGTGGCCTCAATTGCGAGGGATTTTTGCTTTCAACCATTAAGCGTGCAAAAGATGGTAAAGCAGAGCTGGTAGTAGAACACGATCCCCAACCTCAGTTCGCGTATGCACAACCCATGATGTATCCGTATATTCCTCAACAACAACCACTAGAGACACATTCTGCTGGTCAAACGCACGGTTCCCAACACTAGGGGTAGAATGCCCTTGACAGATAATTAGCAGTCTACTAGACTATCTGCTTATCAGACTTATTAAGTGTACCTATAAAGGAGTGTTATGGCACAGATATCAATTGCCAATCTGCAACCCACACCAGGCTATGTTTTGGTAGAGCCGGCAACTCAGCCCAAACAAACTGCATCTGGTATTTATCTCCCTGATTCACAAAATGAGAAACCACAGCACGGCACTGTCCTTGCTTGTGGAGCATCAAGTATGGATGATGGTGTCAAAGTAGAGTGCCCTGTTAAAAAAGGTGATCAAGTTATTTACAAAAAATGGGGTGGCAATGAATTCAAAATTGCTGATGTGGAATACCAATTTCTTAAGTTTGAAGATGTATTAGCGATTATTAAATAAGGAGAATATATGGCACAAGCAAAACAACTTACATTTGGTGATGATGCACGACAAAAAATGCTACTTGGTATAAACAAGCTGGCAGCAGCAGTGGTAACAACCCTGGGTCCTAAAGGACGTAACGTTGCTATTGATAAAGCATGGGGTTCACCCACTGTGTTACACGATGGTGTTAGTGTTGCCAAAGAAATTGTTCTTGAAGATAAGTTTGAGAACATGGGCGCACAGCTTGTCAAGGAAGCTGCCAATAAAACCAATGATGCAACTGGTGATGGTACCACTACTGCAACTCTGTTGGCACAGCATATTACCAATAAGGGTATGAAGTATGTCACTGCTGGTGTAAACCCAATGATCATGAAGCGTGGTATTGATCGCGCTATAGAAGCAGTCGTGGCAGAGTTAAGTCGATTAGCAAAGCCTGTCAAAGAAAGTGATTGGGAAAAAGTTGCTACTATTTCCGCTCAGAATGCCGTGATTGGTGCAAAAGTCGCCGAGGCTTTGAAACTTGTGGGCAAAGATGGTGTTCTTGAAGTAGAAGAGGGTAAAACGATGGACATCACCATTGACCACAAAAAAGGCATGGTGCTTGATAAAGGCTACGCCTCTCCCTATTTTGTGACCAACACTGATGCAATGGAAGCAGAAATCAAGAACCCATATATTTTGGTCACTGATCAAAAAGTCTCCAGCATCCAGGATCTTATTCCTATGCTTGAGAACTTTATGAAGGTTAGTAAAGATCTGGTGATCATTGCTGATGATATTGACGGTGAAGCCATGACAACGCTCGTTGTCAATAAACTACGTGGTACCTTCAATGTCTTAGCACTCAAGGCACCTGGCTTTGGTGATCGTAAAAAAGAAATGCTGCACGACATAGCTGTGCTCACAGGAGCAAATATTATTTCTAGTGAGACCGGCCGTGTCCTTAAAGAAGCCTCGGTTGAGGATCTTGGACGTGCAGATATGGTACGTTCTACCAAGGATGAAACCGTTATTGTGGGTGGAAGAGGTGCCCAGGTGGATATTGATGCTCGCGTTGCACAGATCACCGCACAATATGATAAAGCAACCTCAGACTTCGATAAAGAAAAACTGATGGAGCGCAAAGCCAAACTCACTGGTGGTGTTGCTGTTATCCAAGTTGGTGCAGCTAGTGAAGTTGAGATGAAGAATCTCCAAGAACGCGTCAAGGATGCCAAAGGTGCGCTCAAAGCAGCTATTGATGGTGGTATTACCCCTGGCGGCGGCGTGACCTATATTCAAGCAGCAAAAGCACTTGCCAAGCTGAAAGGTGACAGCTATGACGAACAAGTTGGTATTACGCTGATAAGCGAGGTTCTTGAACAGCCATTGCGTATGCTTGCTCGTAACTCTGGTGTTGATGAGGGTGAAGTACTTTATCACATCAAACAAAAAGATGACGCCACGTTTGGATTTGATGTCATCACCAACAGTTATGGTGATATGGTCAAAGCAGGAGTTATTGAACCAGTGAAAGTAGAAATTGAAGCACTCCGGAATGCTGCGTCAGTGGGATCAATGATCCTCACCACTGAGTGTCTTATCACTGATATTCCAGAAGAAAAGAAAGCCGCTCCAGCTGCTGGTGGTGGCATGGACATGATGTAATCTTTTCATCTTACACTGTCAAGAAAAAGCGGGGTTTTTACCCCGCTTTTTGATGTGGTATAGTGGATAGAAATGACAGAAAGCATACTTAAATCTACACAAATAGAAGTCCAACCGACCACTGAGCTTAAGAATGTTCTTGCTATGCTAAAGAAGCATGGACATGAGGACCAGACACTTGCCCAGTGGCTTGCAGAGGAAATTGCGTATGCACTCAAGCGTAATGATACAGTTAATCATTTTAGAGAAACTGTTCAACGCGTTTTGACCAATTTTGGCTTGGGCTCTGTAGGGGAACTGGAAGGAGAACTCTGCAATTATTACTATCGTGAGTCACTTTCCCCACATGAGCGAAAACGAGTTGTGGAACAGCAGACTCTAAGAAGAGACATCACCCGTGTATTTTATTCTCATGGAATTGCTAATACTTGGCTTGCCGATTGGGTTGCCGAATTAGCAGAACACAATAGGACACTTCCTACTACTGGTACAGTAGAAAACTTTCGAGCAAGAGTTATGGAGATTTTAAAGGCGAGTAATGTTTCTTTACCAGCCTTGGTGGATGATCTGGTGGCGGTCTACGAAGGACGGAAAGTGGTTCCAGCAGCTGATGCACACAATGCGCAACAAAAGAGTGATCCTGCAACATTGAGACAGGAGACTACAGTACGACCATTCCCCTCAAAAGCATTGGTAAGCTCGCCAGCTTCTGCTAAAGAACAGCCAATAGAATCTGCAGAAGTAGTGGCAGATCCAGATACAGCATTCCGTACTATGGTGAACCAGCAGATACATGTTGTATTGGAGCGTTTTGGTCGTCCCAATAGAGAGCTCACCAAGTGGCTTGCCGAAGAAGTTGAAACAGCACAAGAGAAAAAATATACACGTGAGCAGTTCCAAATTACAGTGGCACGTGTGCTTGAGTATTTTAATCTACACAAGAACAACAGACTGATTACCGCTTTGACTGAATGCTACCTCAATATCCCTGCCAAAGATGGATATGAACCTCCAAAACCGGAAGTTGTCCCAGCAGAACCAATGCCTGCTGAGCTCGCTGGTCGTGCAGCAGAATTTGTGGGTCTGTTATTTGCTTTTCTAAACGTGCGTAATTCAGTATTTGAGGCTCACTTTCGTGAGCTGTATGTTGAGTTACTTACTCGTGACGGCGTTACTGCAACCTATATGCAGCAGCGTTTAAAAAACATTTGTGCGATGCATGGCTATGGGAAAGAAGTTCTCATAGAAGAAGCAATTCGTTTCATGCAGGGTTCACCACGCTTCCAAGAGAGTGCGGTGACTACTCTGCGAGGAGAGCGAGATAAAAAAGCAGCAAAAGAACAGATGCGAGCAGAGCACAAGGATCAGATTGTGCAGCGTCTACTAAGACCAGTACGCAGGCTTTTTAATGGTCGCCTCTCAACGTAATCGCGCTCATATTCATGGGTACTCCTGGCCCTTCAGCTCGATAGGAGTAGAACTTTTTGGGTGTATGGAGGGTGCAATCATTGCTTGTGGTAATGAGAAGCTGTTCTGGTGAAAAAATGCTTTCAGCCTGGAGCCTATTTTCTTTGTACAGATCAAAATGCTGCGTCTTTTCTTGATTGGTAGTGTGACAGCTAGTACAGAGTGCTGGCCCAAACCATAGGTACAGAGGACCTTGCAGTACATAACTTTTTTTGAGGTGACGGAGAACTTTTTTGAGTATCAACTGTTGGGTACTTCTTCTTCCTGCATGGATAGCCGCAACCAGTCCTTTTGGATGATACACCAGAATAGGAAGGCAGTCTGCGTGTCGTACAACGAGCGTCAAGCCTGGTCTAGTGGTAATAAGGCCGTCTGCAATAAGTTTTTCTTCTGCACTTGGTGGAGTGTGTACAGTAACAAAATCGGCTCTATGAACTTGCGTCATAGAAACACACACAGTATTTGCGAAACTTTCTGTAGTGCGCAACCTCTCTAGAGATGAAGTATCTCGTGTGGTAACTGCAGTAAAAACTCCGGGGTGGGGTATGAGGTGTGTCAACATGAGGCAAAGCAAGTAGAGTACCAGGGGAGAGATTCGAACTCTCGACCTTGGGTTTATGAATCCCATGCTCTAACCAACTGAGCTACCCTGGCACGATACTGACAGGCAAATTATACCAGATATTCGTACCCTTGGTATTATGAGAGTTCTAGCGTATAATCAGGAACGCTTGCAGCGAAAAAAGCAAGTTCGCGCGGGGTAGTGTACGGTGCACGTGAGGCTCATAATCTCACAGGCCGGGTTCGACTCCCGGCCCCGCAACATGAGTGTGTTAACCAAGAGCTAGTTATCTTGGTTTTTTTTATGTGTGTTTAACAAATCCCATAAGAAATAATATAAGCAACAACATGATATACTACCGCTCTGGTCGTTAAAAAGTTAAGAGTGTTTTTGTGCGCCACAAAAGGAGGTGCGCATGGGTTCGAACAGTCGAAAAAGCGGTAGCGAAAGCTTCAGCGACGGCGTTATTAAGGCAATCGCAAATGCCATCGCTGCCCTCGTGATAGGACTAATTGCCTACTGGTGGGAGTTCCAGGTCAACCCATCAGGTAATTTTTCCTTTGAAGCTGATTCTTCTTCTAGCCAGCAAGTGTATGCCGTTGCCGGCGTTTCATGCCACGGGGACAAAATCCCGTGGCAGTTCGAAATTGCCGACACATGGTATTCATCCAGCGCCAAGAAAAGCAAAGCCACACTCCGTGTATGGCGTGCTTCTGGTACTGGAGCACATATCGATGAGCAAGAAGTTGAGATCAAAGAATCAGGACATTTCTACCTGGAAGCGTGTCCCGATGAGGAAGTCAGTGTCGCCTATGTATGGGACATCAAGTCAGGAGAACTCTTTGTACATTTCCGAGTGCACCCGGAGTTTGAGTTCTATTCTGTCAAACCAACAGCTTTACCTCAAAAGGAGGGAAAATAATGAAAAAACGACATATCTTTCTGATCATTGGCGCCTGGGCAGTGCTCATGGCAGTAGCGTTACTCATCGTGCTCATTCCCTGGCGAGTCGCACAGGCGTTCTCCATTCTGCTTTTAGGCGTACTGTACCTTGGACCATTCAAACTAGCCGAGGACGCATACGACTTTGTAGACAAGGTGCTTGACTCACGCTTCATGCCGGAGGTCAAAATCCACTGGAGCTGGCACTTCTTGTTTGCTGCCCTTGTTGGTAGCCTTTTTCTTGTTCTGTGGCCAGGGCTTACCGTCCTCATCGTCACAGATGGAAACTGGTACGTGGCCGAGTGGCTGTCGTACCTCCGCCAGCTTGACAAAAGCCCTGGGCTTTTAGGTTACCCAGCCTACGCAGTCCGCCTTGGTGAGTGGGCGGCCGTCACTGCCTATGTTGGCTATGTCTATGAAATGGCCCTGTTGAGCTTCACACGATGGTTTCAAGCCAGGAGGGAATCCAATGGCAAAAAATGACAAACAACTCCCAGAGCCGCTGCAGTGGATTCAACTGATTATCAACATTGCCCGGGTGGCCATTTACCTGGCAATGTTCATTTTCTGGCTAGTCGAGTTTGTGTTCAATCCAGCAAACAATTCTGACTACTACCTGTATTTTGGTCACACGTACCAGGTGGCAGGTGTGGCCTGTGCGGGAGAGAACCAAACATGGCAGCTCGAAATGGCTGCCATTGAGCAGAACGGCAAAAGCAACTTTGCAAAGGCTATCATTACCCGTCAGAAAGTTGCTGAGGAACATAACCAGCGTGCTTGGATCGAGTTGCGACCCAAAGCCTCGTTGGTGTTTCCCTGCCTTGAAGACGGAACTGAAACTGAAGTTGCTCTGATTTGGGATGTCTATCCCGACAGAGCATACCTCAGGGTTCATCCACAACATGAAGTCTGGGAGGTGAACAGATAAAAACACTCTAAAACTGAATAACGGGCATAGCATGGGCGTCTCCAAACGCCCATGCTCTCCTTCGAGTAGTGAGTGCTACTCCTGATGAGTCCAAAAGGACGAAAAGGAACTAGTTAAATAAAAGTGCTTTCCATTGTTGCCAGACAGTCTTTTCTGAATCTGTTACAGTGGTATCTAGCTGATTCGCATCAGCAGTGCTGCGTAAGGTAACAACCACTTCATCTGGTCTTTGACGTAGAAGTTCATTTCTAAGGATTTTTTCTTGTGCCAGTGGCGTGAGCACATACGCATGTTTTTGCTCTAGTTCTCGTACTTCGGCTGCTAATGCATCTCGATCTTGCTCAAGTGTCTGAACAAATGCAGAAGAATGCATAGCCTTTTGTGCGCTGTGCTCGAGAGAGAAGTACAAAAAGACTCCCACACATGCCGCAAGGCAAAGTGTAACTGGGTGGGTTATGATCTGACGCATTGCAAAAAAGCCCCTGTTATGATATTATAAGTCTTACAAAAACTCTAACTTCCTGTCAAGTAGCTTCACAGTAGAAACACGACAGGCTGTTTGTTGGTTCGATAGTAAACAACCTGCTTACTAGTATAAGAAAGACAGTATGGCCAGTACAGTATCATCCTTGAGCGAGCTTCACGCCTTGTTCGTGCAAAGTCTTAAGGACGCAGGTAAAGCCCACGCGACTGTCATTGCATACAGCAAAGATATTGAACAACTAGTGTTTTTTTTGCGTGACGAAAAATCAAAAACAACTCCAGAAGCTATTACTGACACAGATATAGAAGATTTCAAAGAGCTACTTAAAAAACAACGATACACAGGTAAGTCAATCTCAAGAAAGATCAATTCAATTAAAGCATACTTTAGGTATCTTCAAGCCCAAGGTCTGCTGCGTGATAATCCCGCAGACGTAATTACTCATCCAAAGTATGATCAATCACCTCCTCGAGTACTCACCAAAACTGAGTATCGCGCTTTACGCGATGCTTGCCGTGGAGACGCTCGCATGGCTGCCGTTGTGGAGTTGCTCCTTCAAACTGGCATGCGCATTAGTGAACTCGCTGCACTTGAAATTCCTGATATCGACTTTGAGCGCAATGTTATTACGATTCAACCTCAAGAAGCACGTGGCCTGCGTCGTGTGCCATTAAATACTGCTGCCAAACAGGCTGTCATGGATTACTTGTCTCTGCGCCCAAGAGCACGAGAAAAAGTGTTGTTCCTCACAAAAACGTGTCGACCATTCTTAGTTCGTAACATCAGAACAGCACTTGATCGCTACTTTAGACTGGCAGGAATTAAAGATGCAAAAGTGAACGACCTACGTCATACATTCATCGTGGAGCAACTTAAAGCAGGCACTCCACTGGTGTATATCTCGCAATTGGTTGGTCACAAGCGCATTACAACAACAGAGAAGTATCTCAAACTAATAGAAGCTCCAGACATGCAGCCGTCTATTCAAATTGAAGAACTCTAAACTTTCCTCTTTCCAAACATTTGCATTCACGGTAGTATACTGCCCATACTATCCCGCACTAGTACGCGGTGATAGAAATTAATGAGAAAGAGGCACATGCCCATCCCAGAACGATTTTTAACTCCTTCACCTGCTGTTGAGCGTTTTTCTGGTAACTTTCTTTTTTTGCGCGCTTGGATAGAGACAGTGATGCGTTTTGAACAATACACACCAGTGCAGCTCCCCAATAACGCAGAGTCACATTTCAGGGCAGTAGAAGACAACAGAACTCGCCTTGGCATAGGAAGTGCTAGTCATTCAGAACAGAAGTCTTTAGGTGTGGCCGCACAGATCAGGAACAAGCTTATGCGCACTCCGCAACGTGGTGGTCAGAGTGAACGCTCCAAAAGAGGTAATAAATCTGGGCAAACAGGTAATACACACTAAAACTTATGCAGGAACAACTCCCAAAACCAGAACAGATCAGCTATGATGAGTTTGTGAAACTTGATATACGAATAGCAACAGTCACCGCTGCTACAGTTGTGGAAGGTGCAGACAAACTGCTCAAACTCACTCTTGATGTTGGTGAACTTGGTGAGCGTACAGTTGTGTCTGGGATTCGACTTTGGTATGCACCAGATGATCTAGTGGGTAGTCAGGTTGTATATTTGGCAAATCTAGCGCCGCGTATGTTACGAGGTGTACTCAGTCAAGGCATGCTGCTGGCAGGTGGAGATGAGACAGCTCATCTCCTAAAGCCGGATGCAGCAGTGGCACCAGGAACCGCTGTTCGTTAGCGTAGGCAAAATAAGCTTCTTGTGCGAA
Organism: uncultured Pseudomonadales bacterium; assembly: GCA_964648715.1. Lineage (GTDB taxonomy): Bacteria > Patescibacteriota > Microgenomatia > UBA1400 > PJMF01 > OMIS01. Next base: position 38,347 of record CAZYNM010000001.1, read on the forward strand.
AGGCATTTTGTGGGTACTATGTGCATTCATGATACAATAGCCACCAGATGAGGATATGCGTGTATGGCCAAAGAAACCCTGAAACAATCTGAAGCAAAGCACAAAGAAACTGTTGAAAAAAATAATCGCTCTCGTACCCCAGAACAAGAGGAAGGATTCCGTTCCTTTTATTTCCAGTTCAACTTGGGTAACTTTTTCAATAAAGGGTTGCTGTATGTGTTTATTGCGCTTCTCTTCATTCCTTTTCTCATTTCTTTTTTTTCTGGAGAGGCTGCAAGCAAGATTACTCTTTCTGAGTTAATTGCTGATGTAAAGCAAGAAAAAGTTGAAAGAATTGAAATCTCTGGTAATGATCTCAACGTTACGTATACAGACAAGTCTCATAAGACTACTAAAAAAGAAGATGGTCAAGAGTTGGTCGCTGTGTTTAAAGCTGCAGACCTAGACCTTACCAAGACAAACATTGAAGTTGTTCAACACTCCTTTTGGAGCATGGGTTGGGAGTTACTGATTACTTTGCTGCCAATTGTACTCATGGTTGGTTTCTTTTTATTCTTATTCCGCCAAGCACGTGGTGGACAAGATGGCATTATGGGTATTGGTAGGAGCAAAGCGAAGCTTTTTGTGAAAGGCAAACAAAACATCACCTTCAAGGATGTTGGTGGTATGCAGGAAGCAAAAAAAGAACTTGAAGAGATTGTAGACTTTCTCAAAGATCCCAAGAAGTACGTCAAGGTTGGGGCACGGACACCAAAAGGTGTGTTACTTGTTGGTCCATCTGGTACCGGTAAAACCTTGTTGGCTCGCGCAGTGGCTGGTGAAGCAAATGTGCAGTTTCTCTCTATAGCGGGTAGTGAATTTATGGAAATGTTGGTAGGTGTTGGTGCTTCTAGAGCAAGAGATCTTTTTGCTACCGCAAAAAAGCTAGCACCAGCAATTATTTTTATTGATGAAATTGACGCAATTGGAAGAGTACGAGGTATGGGGAGTATGGGTGGGCATGACGAGCGTGAGCAAACACTCAACCAAATCTTGGTAGAGATGGATGGTTTTACTCAAAATGATAATGTGATTGTCATGGCTGCTACCAATCGAGGTGATATGCTTGATCCAGCATTGGTGCGTCCTGGCCGCTTTGACCGACGTGTCACTGTCTCACTTCCTGATCTTGATGAGCGTAAGTATATCCTTTCCATTCACGCGAAATCAAAACCCTTTGCTGCAGAAGTAAATTGGGATAAGGTTGCCAAGCGAACAGTTGGTTTCTCTGGCGCTGATCTTGAAAATATGCTTAACGAAGCAGCAATAGCAGTCGCACGTGCCAGTAGAACAGAAATTACATCGGAGGACATAGAAGAAGCATCATTGAAGGTCAAACTGGGTCCAAGCAAGAAGCGGTTACATGATGAGTATGAGCGAAAGATGACAGCATATCATGAAGCTGGTCATGCACTTGTAGCTCACGTTTCACCAATGGCCGACCCCGTGCATCGCATTTCTATCGTGTCTCGCGGTCATGCCCTTGGTTTTACGCTCACCCCTCCTGAGCGTGACAAGCTCCAAACAACTAAATCCGAACTGCTTGATGAGATTGCCGTTCTGTTGGGTGGTCGTGCTGCTGAAAAGCTCATTTTCAATGAACTGACGGCAGGAGCAAGTAGTGACATTGAACGTGCTACGCGCATTGCGCGTGCAATGGTAATGGACTATGGTATGAGTGATTTGGGTCCCATGAACTTCTCCCCTCAATATGACATGAACTACAATCGATCCTGGGGTGAGCCGCAAAAGATATCAGAAGAACTACAACAAAAGGTAGATGCAGAAGTGAGAGCTTTTATTGCAGCGGGTGAAGAGACTGCACTCAAGATTCTCAAAAAATACTCAAAACAGCTTGCGCTTGTCTCAGAACGTCTACTAGAGGTAGAGTCTCTTGACGGCGATGAATTTGAAGCAGTAATGGCTATGCCCAAGGTGAAGGCAAGTGTATGATCATGAAAGAGCAGGATCCTGAACATAAACTCCCTCGAAATACGGAAGATAGAACTAAGAAAGAAAAACCTGCCATTGAAGAAGACACTGCAGAAGGTGAACAAGACCCCTACGCTGACTCAGTTGCGTTGTTTTCCTTACTTGTTGAAGAACATCTTACTCACAATACACTTCCTATTACCCGTATGTGGACTAGTGTCTTAGAATTTTTTGATGCCGCTCAGGTGCCTTTTGACGCAGTTAAGCTTGATAAGTATCCTGGAGAGCAAATCATACCAGGGTTAGAAGCACGTCTAGCACAAGATGTTCAACAAGATTACTTCATGATGGGCGTTGAGGATGATCAGGGCTTTGAGCAAGACATGGTGCCTCCCTTCATTATTATCATGAATGGTGAAGAAGAGATTGTTTTCTTTTCACGGGTGCAAAATAGTGAAGTGTTCATTCTTTCTCCCAAGGATCTTCCTGCTCATGAAGACTGGTCTACTGATGCATCACTTAGGCAAGCTGTTGGTGCGCTAGTCACAAAAAAGTTTGATGAGCATACCTTTTATAGCAGATACTATCGCAGTCTCACTGCCGATGACTTGCCACGTAGCATCAAAAGGTTTTTAATTAAGACTGTTACCGCACAGAATTTCTCTTAACGAGTTTGTGAACGTCTATGCCAAATAACCCATCAAAACTTATGGTAATAGATGGACACGGACTTATTTATCGTGCCTATCACGCATTTCCCCCCCTTACTACCACAGAAGGTATACTGGTAAATGCAGTATATGGATTTACTCGCATTCTACTTACCGCACTTAGAGACATTAAACCAGAGTACTGTGTGGTGACGTTTGACCATAAGAAACCCACCTTACGAGCGCAGGCGTACGCTGAATATAAAGCACACCGTGAAGAAATGCCGGATGACTTAAAACCTCAAATAGACATAGTCAAACAGGTAGTCCAGACACTTAATATTCCTCAGTTTGAAAAGGAAGGGTACGAAGCAGACGATTTAATGGGAACCATTAGCCGGCAAGTGTGTGAAGAAACTAATATCCATGTTGTTATCGTCTCAGGAGACAAGGATTTACTTCAACTAGTAACTGAGTGTGTGCATGTTTGGATGCCCCCACGCGGTAAGGATGGTGTGGAGCTAGAGTATGGGCCACAAGAAGTACAACATTTGCTTAAAGTTATCCCAACTCAAGTTCCTGATCTCAAGGGTTTGATGGGGGATACATCAGATAACATACCTGGAGTAAGGGGTATAGGACCCAAAACTGCACAGATACTTATTGAGCATTTTCACAGCGTTGAAGGGGTATACGAAGCTGTTGACTCAATAGAAAAGGGAACGAGTAGCCCAGCGCACCTCTCTGTACTTAAAGGAAGTACGCTCACAAAGCTAATTGCAGATAAAGATGCCGCGTTTTTGAGTAAAAAACTAGCTACCATAGACCGATACGCACCCGTCACTTTCAATCTTGACGCATGTGTGGTCTCTGACTTCAATAAGCAAGCAGTTATAGAACTCTTTGAACGACTGTTATTTAAATCATTAATACCTTTGTTGCCAAAGGATGATTTTGAGCTTGGAGTGCAGAATGCGCTTTTTTAAGTAGAGCAGGGTATACTATGCCTATGGCAAAGCCTCGAATAGCACTCATACATGACTACTTACGAGAGTATGGGGGTGCAGAGCGTGTGTTGGAAGCACTGCACGATCTTTATCCAGATGCACCTGTGTACACTGCTTTTTTTGATCGTGTTTCACTTGGTGTGCACGCTGACCGTTTTGCTGGCTGGGACATTCGAGAAACTAGAATGACTTGGTTGCCCTTCTATAGACAACTGCATTCACCGTACCGTATCTGTGCTCCTTTTTTTTTCAAAATGCTTGACCTACGTGCGTTTGATTGTGTCATATCTTCAACCAATGCCTACTATGCAAAAGCGGTTGAGGTACCTCATGGTGTTCACATATGTTATTGTCACACTCCGCCACGTGCTTTGTATGGATATACAACAGTAAGTGACTGGAAAAAGAATCCCTTGATCAGAATTTTAGGTGAAGTAAGCAACCATTTCTTGCGTATAGTTGACTTTGCACTTGCACAAAAAGTAGATCATTTCATTGCTAATTCGCAAGAAACAGCTCGGAGAATCAAGAAATTTTACAATCGTGAAAGTACTGTCATCCATCCACCTGTACAAGTCAGTGAGTACGCACCAAAAGAACAAGTACGATCTTATTTTCTGTATGTGAATAGACTGGCGCTTGCCAAGCATCCTGAATTGGCAGTAGCTGTTTGTACGCAGGAGAATCTACCACTTAAAGTAGTCGGTGAAGGACGGATGCGTGCAGAACTTGAAAGTATGGCAGGACCCACTATTACGTTTTTAGGTGGGGTAAGTGATGCAGAGCTCGCTCATCTCTATCAGGGAGCACAGGCACTTTTGTATCCAGTTGAAGATGAAGATTTTGGCATTGTACCTGTTGAGGCAATGGGCTGGGGTGTACCAGTAATTGCCCATAACTCAGGAGGGCCAAAAGAAACCATCAAAGATGGAGTAACGGGTGTACTATTTAATGAACTGTCTGTGTCAGCACTTTCTCAGGCACTGCACCATGCCAGAACCAAACAGTTCTCGGTACAAACTCTTCACGAACATGCACGCAGTTTTGCTGTTCCCGTATTCAAGAAAAAAATTGCAGCATTTGTTCGGAAGGCTATGAAGGAGTAACTTCCACTAGTGCCACTTCAAATACTCCCAGTGGGACAAGTACTTGTACTTCACCTGTTTGTGTCACCACGGATTTAGTCTGTGCAGCTTTACTTAAGTAGGTAATTTTTACAGTGTATGTTCCCGGAGAGACATTCTTAAAAGTTACGGGGACAGTTTCTACGTTTTTCCCGTTTGGATCATAGTTGGAGAGGATCACTTGCCAGTGTGTTGCATCTGTACGTGCAGCAAGCGCTTTGACAAAGGTGCCTTTGCCAACCAACTGTAGTCGTTCCCTACCAATGGTTTCCAGTAATCTCAGCGCGTGGTATCTTGGCTTGGCTTGGTTGCCATGATCTGTATGTGTGAATAGACCCCAGCGTCCCCAGCGTGCTTGTCCTGCTGGATCTTTACCATCCTGCACTTCAAACACAAAAGCCTTGTTCACAATGCCTACCATCTCAATGCCTCCTGCTACGGTGTGGGCAGCCGATTGTGTGCCATCATATCCCGGATGATTTTTGCTGTCATGTCCCCACTCAGTAATGTGAAACTCTACAGTAGGCTCAAGCTGTGGGTAGTTTGTCATCCATTGACGCACATCCGTCATATCTTTTCGGAAAACATCAATGTCGGTGTCATACCGGTGCCAGGAGAAAAAATCAAATTTAAGATGGTTCTCACTCACATGCTTCATGAGTGCATCAAACCAGTTTTTGTATAAAGCAGTAATGGCAGGACCACCCAACTTAAAGGGTTGTGAAACACGTGCTGTGGCAGCACCCTGTGCAGCATAGGTATAGAGGGTGAGGTAATTGCGCGAACCATAGTATTTCCAGCCACCAAAAAGATCTGGTTCGTTCCATACTTCATAGTACACATCACGTGTTGCGCGTGTTCCACTGACATGTTCAATTGTTTTTTGAACCATCAACTGCCAATCTTCATACCGTGTTGGCGGTGCTGTAAGTTCCCCACCTTGTGCTAAGCTTGGTGCCATGTAGGACAATGAGATATATGGCTTGGCCCCCACAGATTGAATGTCATCAAGTATTTGATCAAACTTTGAAAAGTTAAACTGTATATTTCCAGGCGTTCCAGAGACAATATCATAAAAATCAAAAATATGATCAAGTCGAATATACTCGGGGTGAAGAGCTCGTACTTGACTGACTAGAGGCTGTAGTCGCCACTCATGATCTTCACCTCCTTGTGCTAGGTGTCGCCATGGGCGGTCAAACGTACCAAGTACTGCAGTTGTGTCTATTACAATGTTAGCTGGTTCTGGAGCAGCATGTGGTAATAAGTTGGTAACCACATCAAGGTTCCGAACACTCAGCACCAAACTCAGACCAATAATGAAAGTAAGTACCAACGCTCCTATTGACTGCTTAATCAGTTTCCTGCCAACTCCAGCACGTGTAATCATGCATCTATCTTGTCATACTTTTTGTATGCTGTCATTTGACTTTTTTTAGCAAAGACTATATAGTAGTGCTAATTTGGCTATCCATGTGCCTTGCAGATGAGTGAGAAGCCAGGTATAAAAGTATTATGATTGATTTAACACCCCGACAAATCCAGATCCTCCGAGCTATTATTCAAGAGTTTATTGATACTGCTGAACCTGTAGGTTCTGACACTATTGATAAAAAATATAGCATCGGTGTCTCACCTGCTACTATTCGTAATGAGATGGTGCATCTGGCTGAGCAAGGTTATCTTTCAAAGACACACAGCAGCGCTGGACGCACGCCCACACCAATAGCTCTCAAGTTGTATGTCAACGAGCTTATGAAAGAAAAGGAGCTATCTGTAGCAGATGAAGTGTCAGCCAAAGAGAAAATTTGGGAGTGTCGCAAAGAAATAGATGAATTGCTGGAAGAGATGACCAAAGTCTTAGCTGAGCGTTCACATGCACTTGGTTTGTCCGTACTCAATCAGCAACGTGTTTTTCATTCTGGTTATGCAAATCTTCTGAATATGCCAGAGTTTTATGACATTAATGTCATGCGTCAGGTTTTGCAGCTTATCGAAGAAGTGAAATCTCTCGATGATATTTTTTCTCATGCGATCAGTGAGAACCAAGTACAAGTTATCTATGGTCAAGAATTGGGAAATAAAGACTTGGAGCCAATCGGGCTGATTCATATGTCATTTACAGTACGTGGTGTTCCATGCAGACTAGGAGTGCTGGGCTCAAGTCGATTTGACTATGCCTATATCATTCCTATGATGAAGTACATGCGTGCTTTGGTAAAAGAGCTTGCCGAATAGAGAGTGTCCATGACAAAACAACCTGTTCAACCATCAACAACTGATGTTGCTCACGAACCCAGTATAACCGGTGATGACGCAGTAGCGTTACTCACACAAACTATTGCCAAACTCGAACAGCAAGTGCAGGCACTTAAGGAAGATGCGCTTCGTTCACAAGCCGACTATCAGAATTTAGTGCGTCGTACCCGTGAAGAGAGAGCTCAGTTTGTGCAGCTTGCACTGCGTGAGTGTATGCAAGAACTTATAGAGCCACTTGAACACCTCAGTATGACTGCTGAGCAGCTTAAAAACCCTGTTCTTGATATGGTGGTGGGGCAGCTGTGGAATAAGCTTAAGACACAAGGTCTTACTGAACTTGATGTGATGGGTAAACCATTCTCAGTCGAAACTATGGAAGTTGTAGAACTCACTGAAGGTGCTACTGAGACTACCGGTGTGGTAGTGAAGATCGTAAAGCGCGGCTATGCCTTGCAAGGAAGTGTGCTACAGCACGCAAAAGTCATTATTGGACTTACAAGTTAGCAATCTATTGACAACACTGCTAAATTTGTAGTATAGTTTGAGGAAGAAAAAACGAAAGGGTATATGGCAAATTCAGGAAAGATCATAGGTATTGACCTTGGTACCACCAACTCGGCAGTTGCTGTTATGGAAGGTGGTTCACCTAAAGTTATTCCTACCCGAGAAGGCAGAAATACTTTTCCATCAATTGTGGCATTTAAAGGTGATGATATTATTGTGGGTGACCCAGCAAAACGCCAGATGGTCATGAATCCCAAAAAAACCATCAACTCAGTCAAGCGTTTCATGGGACGCAAACTCAAGGACGACGCTGTAAAGTCAGCCATCAAACATGTGTCCTACTCTGTGGGCGAAGGCAAGCAGGGTATGGCTGTCGTGGAGATTGATGGTAAACAGTACACTCCACAGGAAATTTCCGCAAAGATCTTGGCCAAAGCCAAGCAAGATGCTGAAAGTTATTTGGGTGGAGAAGTAACTAGAGCAGTTATCACAGTTCCAGCATACTTTGATGACTCACAGCGCCAAGCGACCAAACAAGCAGGAGAGATCGCTGGTCTTACAGTAGAGCGTATTGTAAACGAACCAACGGCGGCTGCACTAGCCTACGGTCTTGATAAAAAAGGAAATAGTACCATCGCTGTTTACGACCTAGGTGGCGGAACTTTTGATATTTCTATTTTGGAAATTGGTGAAGGTGTCTTTGAAGTTAAAGCCACCAATGGTGATACTTTTTTGGGTGGTGATGACTTTGATAACGTCATCATTGAGTGGATTCTGGCGGAGTTTAAAAAAGAAACCGGTAAAGATCTTGCTAAAGACCCACAGGCATTACAGCGTATTAAAGATGCAGCAGAAAAAGCTAAAATAGAACTTTCTAGCGCTCAAAGTACAGAAATCAATCAGCCATTCATCACGCAGGGTGATGATAGTCAACCACTCCACCTTACCTTGACACTGAGTCGTGCCAAGCTTGAAGAGTTGGTTGATGAACTTATTAAGAAAACCTTTGGTCCAGTCAAGAAAGCTATGGACGACGCCAAAGTAAAACCCAGCGATATTGCTGAAGTTGTGTTGGTGGGTGGTATGACCCGTATGCCCAAAGTGGTAGAAGAAGTTAAGAAGTTCTTTGGCAAACAGCCACATCAGGGGGTTAATCCAGACGAGGTAGTAGCTGTTGGTGCAGCAGTACAAGCAGGTGTGATTGGTGGAGATGTCAAAGATGTTGTCCTCCTTGACGTTACGCCACTTACCTTGGGTCTGGAGACTCTTGGTGGTGTACGCACCCCGCTTATAGAGCGTAATACCACGGTTCCTACCAAGAAGTCGCAGGTGTTCTCAACTGCCGCAGATAATCAGACACAAGTTGAGATTAATGTCTTGCAAGGTGAGCGCGAAATGGCTACAGACAATCGTTCACTTGGCCGCTTTATCCTTGATGGTATTCCTCCAGCACCACGTGGGGTTCCTCAAGTTGAAGTGACCTTTGATATTGATTCAAACGGTATTTTGCATGTTACTGCCAAAGAAAAGAATACGGGTAAGGAGCAGAAGATTACGATTCAAAACTCTACTAATCTTTCCAAGGAAGAAGTTGAGAAGATGAAGGCTGAAGCTGAAAAACACGCCGAAGAAGACAAGCAAAAGCGTGAGCTTATTGAAGCAAAAAATCATGCCACCAGCGTGTCATTTGAGATTGAGAAACAACTCAAAGAATACGGTGACAAACTTGATGCCAAAGACAAAGAATCTATTGAAGAAAATGTGAAAAAGCTCAAAGAACTGGCACAAAAAGAAGACGTCACCAAAGCAGAGCTTGATACCGCAACAGAAGAAATGTTCAAGTCTGCACAAAAAATTGGTGAAGCAATGCAGAAAGCTGGTGCAACACCAGGTGCTACTCCCTCAGGAGAGACCCCTGCTGCTGAAGCTAAAGATGCTAAGGCGGATGAAAAGAAAGATGCCGAAGAAGGCGAAGTGGTGAACTAATCACTGCGAAACAGTGTGATCAATGAAAAGCCTGGTGGGCCTGCCCATCAGGCTTTTTTGTAGGTTAAGGAGTGAAAAACTACACACCAAATAGGGTGTTGCTGTCTAGGTGTGTTGCTAGTCGTTTGTAGACCTCAACAATATCAGTGCGTGTTGGTTTAGGAGGTAGTACTCGCATGATGCGTGTTGCTAAGGTGCCCTGTTCAAGGATCGTCGCGATGGTATGCATCCACGGCTGTTCTGGCATACGCGTTTTGGTTAATTCAAGCAAGTGGTGAAGTATCTCACGGGTAGTGAAGCGGGCGCCAGAAACACCAAGTGTAGAGAGGTATTCTTGATCGGTGATTCCCGTAGCTTCCGCACTGCGCATGCACTCACGCAATACAGTACCAAGTTGTTCATGATTGAGTGCTTGTTGAGCAGCAAGCGGTGTAAAAGCTTCTTCTACAAACATTTGTACAATGGCAGTAATGAATTGACATATAGCAAGGTCTGCACGTGGGCATTCTTGTGCATCAATAAGTCTAATCTCAATGCGTCCCTCTGCAAAGTTCACTCGTGCTCCTCGTGAGTTGAGTGCTGGAGTAGACAAGACCTTGTCAGGATCAACTGGTGCAATTTGTGCATACAATGGCTCAAGTATTTTGGCGGTATATTCAGCTTCACTCCATGCCGCTTCAGGAACAATGCTCCCTGTAATGAGTGGATATTTTTCTTGATTGGTTCTGTATACTTCAAGCCGTGAATCAAGAAAACCGGTGTGCGCCCCTTCTAAGAGTGGGGTGCTTGCGGCCACTGCCGGAATAAGTGGCAAAACTAAGCGGATGGCTGCATGCAAACGAGCAAACTCAGCATCTGTGGCAAAGGAAAAATTAAGGTGTGTACTCTGTAGATTAGCCCACCCGTGGCGATAGCAGTTGAAGAGTGTGTGGTAATGTTCATACACTTCATGCCATTGGTGTTGCCATACTACTGTTTCTTTAGTTGGATCCATAAAAGGATGCGCACCCGTGGGGAGCAAGCATGCGTGGTGTGGTTCCAGGAGTGCATTGAGAGCTTGAACTTCACTTGCAAACTGATTTGCAAGATCATCTAGCCCATTAACCGGGAGTGCAGGACGCACTTCAACCACATGTGCTACCAATTCGTTTGACCAATTAAGGCCAGATGGACGGTTTACCTCATCAGTCACCGTACCGTCAGTTGTGCGCAGTACTTGGTCTGAAATAGGCAGTACCTGTAAAGTTTCTTTGTCTACAATCATGTACTCAATTTCTACACCGTATTTAGAGAAGAGTGAGTACTTCATAGAGAAACTTTTTCTTGTCTACTGAGATGTGCCACGCGACGCATAAAAGAAGCAATAATAATCTCATATAGTTTTTGTTTTAGCACTTGATCTTCAACTCTATTGTCAATGTTGGGGTTATCATTGACCTCAATAACAAGCACATCATCACCAATCTCTTTCAGATCAACGCCATAGAGACCATCGCCAATAAGCTCCGTTGCGGAAAGAGCAGCTCTAAGAACTTTTTTGGGTACATCTTCTATTGCCAGCGTCTCATGTTTGCCATCTACCGTAGTTTTATTACCCCAATCGTAGATCTGCCAGTGATTCTTTGCCATGTAGTACTTGCACGCAAAAAGTGGTTTGCCATCGAGAACGCCAATGCGCCAATCAAAATCAGTAGGCATAAATGATTGCGCAATGATGAGATCTGACTCTTCCAGCATTTTCTCCAATTTATTCTTGAGCTCACGACGTGTTGAAACTTTGATAACTCCTTGTGAAAAAGAACTGTCAGGAAGCTTAAGCACACACGGCAGTCCCACAACCTGTTCAACTTGGTCTATAGTATGTTTATGGACGATCATAGTGGGTGGGGTCGGGATTTTTGCTTTTGCTAACAGTTCCGCCAAATATACCTTGTTTGAACAGCGCATAATAGAATCGGGGTCATCAATGACAGCAATGCCCTCGGTGAGTGCCCTACGGGCAAAACGGTACGTATAGTGATTCACCGCAGTAGTGGCACGAATGAACAATGCATCAAACTCTTCAATGCGTGAGTATTCTTGAGGACTCAGCACTTCTACGTGGATGTGCTCATCCTCGGCGGCAGTGATGAAGTTTTTTATAGCTTGTTTATTGGAGGGAGGTGCTTTTTCTGTGGGATCAACCAAAATAGCAAGGTCAAAGATGGGGTTCTCAAGCTTGGGAAGAGCGTGCCTTTTTTTGCGAAAGTATTCATCTGCACAAGCACTCACAAAATTTCTATCTTCATCAGGGATATCGGTCACCTGAAGAGGTGAAATATTTTGTAAGATCCAGCGCTTATTAAACACAAACTGTGCTTTGAAAAGTGGTGTCTGGAAGAGACTATACAACTCACGACTGAGCTCATCATAACTATCTGCAAAGTTTTTACCAAAATAGACAGAGAGTGTAAACTCTGTTGATTTAATACGTCGTAAACTTTTTTGAAAAAGCGAATCCAGCTCATCAGAGATGGAACGAATAATGGTGCGTGATTTGAAGTCTTGGATAGTGCTAATTTCAGGAATGACACGATGGCCGCGAGCTTCGGCTAGAAGTGATACGTAATACCCTAGGGTTTGGTACCGGTATGAACTGCATAAATTAAAAATTCGCACAGAGGAGAGCTGACTATATTTAGGATTGGTGAGGTACTCACGTGCGGAGATAACAGGGACTTGTTGAGAAAGTTGCCAGCGGTCAGGATTGTTGACCACGATGATGTTGTGCATATACGTGCTAGAGGTACAGGACAGCATTATACACTAGTTTACTGGTCTGCAAGAGTGATATCTATGGTATGCTATGACTACTATATGGAACCTACATTATCAGTTATAGTTCCTGTGTACAATGAAGAAAAAACAGTGGCTGAAGTCTTGAAACGACTTCTCAAAGTTTCCATTGTTGATGAGATCATTGTGGTAGACGATGGCTCTCATGATGACACTGAAATAAAAGTGCGGAGTGTCAAAAGCAAGAAAATTACCTACTTCAAAAAAGACAATGGTGGAAAAGGTAGTGCTATTCAGTATGGATTAACCCAAGTAACTGGAACTCACGTACTTATTCAAGACGCAGACCTAGAATATGATCCAGAAGACATCCCTACTTTATTTGAACCTATCCAGCGTGGTCGAGTTGAAATTGTATATGGTTCACGTTTTTTGGGGCCACATCTCAACTTACTTTTTTGGCATCGCTTAGGTAATCACTTGCTAAATGTTGCGGTAAATATTTTGTTTAATACAACACTGTCTGACATGGAAACATGTTACAAATTATTGCCAACAGGTGTGTTCCGTTCGCTCAATATAACCTCTAATAATTTTGATATTGAACCAGAAATCACCTGCAAACTTTTGTTGCAAGGATACAAGATCTACGAAGTTCCTATTAGTTACATCGGGCGAGATTTTAGTGAGGGTAAGAAGATCACCTGGAGAGATGGTATTAGTGCATTACGAACAATTATTGGTTTACGCGTAGGTATGAACTAACGAGTAACACACAGAAGTCAGCAACGTATGCACTTTTTTCAGCAAGCAAAGGTACGAGAATGGGGTGGAATAACGCTTGTTTGTATTCTCTTGCTTTTCGCACGTTTTTATCCATTTATCTTAGGAAAAACACTGTTTTTTGGAGATAACTATTCACTCATGGTCCCAGCTAAAGTATTTACTGCAACGGCAATTCGCGCTGGTGAAATGCCCTTTTGGAACCCGTACCTTTTTGGTGGTCTCAATTGGATTGGTGATATTAATTTTTCCACTGTTTATTTTTCAACTTTTTTCTTTGTGCTATTTGATACTGTTGCTGCATTTAATTTCACCATCGTCAGTCACTATGTAATTACCTTTGTAGGTATGTATATACTTATGCGTACCTATCAGGACAGAATCGTTTCCTGTACGATAGCTGCATTGTGGATGTTCTCCACACAGTTTGCAGGAGCAACCAACAATCTCTCAACATTGCAATCAATGGCTTGGTTTCCATGGATTATATGGGCTGGTCTCAACGTTCATAGGACATATTTTAGGAAAATAACTTTTGGTTTGTTGGTGACACTCCAATTTTTGGCTGGATACCCACAACATGTAGTGTATGCAGTCCTTACTGTAGTTATACATAGTTTGCTTAGTAGCTCACTTTCGTGGAAACGATGGCTGACAGGCTGGGTAGTAACGGGCATTGTTGTTGTTTCTATGGCAACCGTTGCATGGCTGCCTTTTGCCCAAGCACTCTTGCAGTCAACACGTATGGAACAAACAACAGTGCAAGCACAAACAGGATCTCTTCATCCTGTAATGATAGTAAAAGCTATTCTTTCGTATGCTTTTGATAATCCCAGCAAAGGGATAAAGTGGGGACCTGCTTGGAACGGGCAACCCAATATGGTTTGGAATATCAGTAGCATTGGGTTAGTAGTACTCATATTATCCCTGATGCAAGGAGGCCTGTGGCATAAGAAAGTGCGTGTTTTTGCAGGGATTGCACTGGTATCTCTTATCTTATCCTTTGGTGCCTATCTACCGGGGTATGAATATCTACAAAAAGCAGTACCATTTTTGCGCATTGGTAGATACCCAAGTATGGTACTCATTGTGACACAGTTGTATCTTTTGCTGTGGCTAGGGAATGTGGTCCGTTCTGTACTGATGCCGCGCAGATTGGCGCACCTAGTTGGATGGGTGGCTGCTGTGAGCGCGTTTCTTGTTGGGCTACAGTGGCTATGGATTAAGCGTGCTCCCACGCAGTGGTGGTCAACTTTAAACGAAGTTGCTCAAGGAAGTCTCACGAAAAGTACATTCCACACACTGGCTCGTGATGTGCAGATTGCAAATATGATTAGTGAAAATATTTTTGTTGTTGGATGTGTACTCTCACTTGGTATGTGGGCAGCATACAAAAAAAAGTTTTTTATTCTCTCTATGCTAATGATCTTTGAGTGCTGGTATAGCACGCAAGCGAACTTTCTTTTTGCTCCCTCTGAAATCTACCCATCCAGTAGAGAGCCAAGTGTGATTGTTCAGCAACAAGATGAAACACTTTTTTCGAAACTATCAGAGACTCAGTACAGGGCACTAACAAGAGCTAGTAATAAACCATACAGTGATTTTGGCAGTTACTGGGAAGCACTGGTAGTGCGCGCCCCATTCTCTGATTCATTTGTTAACGAGAATGAATTACAAACATATACACGTCTCAAGAATCTACGTGATACATTTGCCCCCGATTGGCATCTGCGTTGGAACATTCGTTTTATTAATGGTTACACAGCGTTACTGCCCCAAGACTTTGCACATATTTGGCAGCGATCGTATGAGCAACCACGCATTAACTTTATTTCTTCGGTAGATCCTAACGATGGAGAACAACAACTACTACTCAAAAAATGGGCGGTAAAGTATTACCTGGTAGATTCTTCATATCCATTGTATGGTGAAGTATTCACTTCACAACCAGTTGCTTCACAAGGTGCGTTACTCTTGTACGAAATTCCTGGAGCACTTCCTCGTTTTAGAGGCAGCGAACAACCTATTGAGCTCAAAGAAGTGCAAGAGAAAACATCTTCCCAAAGAGTGACTGTTGATTCCCCTCGTGCACAAGATCTCATCATTGCCGATCGGTATGATGAGCAGTGGGTGGGGAAAGTAAATGGAAGACCACAGCAAATTCATCTTAAAGACGGCATGCGAAGTATAGAGATTCCAGCCGGAAGTAGCACCGTTGAGTTGTCATTTGTGCCAGTCTGGTTTTATCGTGGCATATGGATCACTATGCTTAGTAGCATGGTTTGGTTAGTTGTGGGGGTGATTAGCACTCAGAAGTGGATAGTGCTTAACAGAATGTTGGGTAAGTGATACAATTTTCTTTCATCAGCTATGGCAACACAACGAGATTACTACGAAGTTTTGGGAGTTAAAAAAGGTGCTTCAGAAGCAGACCTGAAGGCGGCCTATCGTAAAATGGCACTTAAGTGGCACCCCGATAGAAACGCAGATAATAAAGCAGAAGCAGAACAGAAGTTTAAAGAAATCAACGAAGCCTACCAAGTGCTATCTGATCCTCAGAAAAAACAGATGTATGACCAGTTTGGTCATGCTGCCTTTGACCCTGCCAGTGGTATGGGAGGCAATCCATTTGCTGGTGGCACACGCCAAGGCCCATTTACGTACACCTACACAACTGGTGGTAACAATCCGTTTGGTGGTTTTGATGGTGGTGATCCATTTGAGATCTTTGAGCAGTTCTTTGGCGGTGGCTTTGGTGGTTTCTCGCAAGCTGCTCGTCGTCCACGCTATTCCTTGACTATTGATTTCATGGAGGCAGTGAAGGGTACGGTGAAAGAAGTGCAAATAGAGGGTAAGAAACGAAGTATCAAAATTCCTCCTGGTGCAGATGATGGTACGCGCATCCGCTTTGATGAGTTTGATATTACATTATCTGTGCGCTCTCATGAGCGTTTTAAGCGTGAAGGTACAGATTTGTATGTAGACCACACCATCTCATTTTCGATGGCAGCACTGGGTGGCGTTACCAACCTCGATACACTAGAACAGACGTTGCAACTCAAGATCCGCCCAGGAACAGCCTCACACACACTTGTGCGTCTGCGGGGAGAAGGTGTCCCACACATGCGAGGGAGTGGCAAAGGTGATCTGTACGTGCGACTTTTAGTAACCGTTCCTGAAAAACTGACTACAGCTCAAAAAAAGGCTCTGAAGGCTCTTGAAGAAGCTGGGCTGTAGATGGTCTTGAGTCGTTTCACTTTACTTCTGCCTTATTTTTTTGTATAATGCTTTTACTGTTGATAGGAGGAAGGGCACGGTAAAACGGGAGCCCTTTTTTATTACAACACGAAAGTAATGGTACTTATTTAATAAATAAAATTATGCAAGATTCAAAAATTGTTCGTACAGACTTTGCTGCAGCAATTACCCAGATTGCTAACGAGCGGAAAATACCAGTTGATGCTATTTTTGAGGCTATCAAACTTGCCCTCGTGTCTGCGTTTCGCAAGCAATTTGGACCACTCCCTGAAGATATGCACTACTATGCAACGCTCAACGAAGAAAGTGGTGAATCAGCTATTTTTAAAGCACCAATCATAGAAAAAAATGAAGAAACTGGCGAAGCAATTTCTTGGAATGAGAAGAAGAGTGAAGATGTCACTCCAGCAGGATTTGGTCGTATTGCGGCTCAAACTGCAAAGCAAGTTATCTTACAAAAGATTAGAGAATCAGAAAAAGATCAAGTTATTCTCGAGTTCAGTGGCAAGCTTGGTGAAGTTGTGACTGCGCAGATATTACGTATGGATGGCAGAACCGTTATTCTTGACATCGGTCGTGGGCAGGGCTATATGCCTCCCGAGGAACAGATGCGTGGTGAGTTTTATCGCATGAATAACCGCATCACTGTTTTCATCAAAGAGATCCGTGAAACACACAAGGGTAAAAACGTGATTGTGTCACGTGCGGACAAGATGCTTGTTGCTAAGCTGTTTGAACGCGAAGTTCCAGAAGTTGCCTCTGGTGCAGTGCAAATTGCTATGATTGCTCGTGAGGCAGGTGTTCGTACCAAGCTGGCAGTTCGTTCAACCCAAGAGGGTGTAGACCCAGTGGGTGCGTGTGTAGGACAGCGTGGTGTTCGTGTGCAAGAAGTGATTCGTGAACTCAACAACGAAAAATTAGATATTATCCCGTACACCGAAGACGTGCACGCCCTGATTAAAGCTGCGTTAGCTCCTGCTGAGAACTTGTCAGTGACCATTGATACTGAAAATCGTTCTGCAGTGATTACAGCTCCCGATGATCAACTCAGTCTTGCGGTAGGTCGTGGTGGCCAGAATGTTCGTCTCGCTGCCAAGCTAGTGAATATGCATTTGACCGTGAAATCAACAGCTGGTCAAGCAACCACCGCTACACCAAAGGAAGAATATGAGATTGACACGTTCCCTGGCATAACCTCCGATACTCGTCAGCTTTTGGTTGAACATAAACTCACGACACTCGGTGACTTATCACGTTTCAAAGACAAATGGCATGGATTTGAGCTCCCCAGTGATCAGGTAGCTATCCTTGACACCAGAGTAGCAGCATTCGATGCTGAGATGGCTGCTTATGAACCTATTCGATTGCAAAAAAAGATGCAGAGACAAGCTGCTGAATAATAAAGGATGAGGAAAAGCCACGTATGGCAACACAAAAGAGACCACCAGTTATAACGATCATGGGACACGTTGACCATGGTAAGACGTCGCTGTTGGACTACATTCGCAAAACTCGAGTTGCCGCTCGTGAAGCAGGTGGTATTACTCAGCACATTGGTGCCTACCAAGTGGAGTTCCGCAATGAGAAGCTAACGTTTATTGATACCCCAGGTCATGCTGCGTTTAATAAAATGCGTCAGCGTGGTTCTCAACTGACGGATATTGTGGTACTAGTTGTAGCTGCAGATGATGGTGTCAAACCTCAGACGATTGAATCAATTAGACACATCAAGGAAGCCGGAGTCCCTGTGGTTGTTGCAATCAATAAAATTGATTTACCCAATACATTTCCTGATATGGCCAAAGCACAGCTCGCTGACCAAGGTATCTTGGTACAGGGGTACGGTGGAGATATAGACACAATTGAACTTTCCGCCAAGACAGGTCAAGGTGTTGATACCTTATTGGAAACCCTGGTGACCATGGCAGAACTCAATGGATACACTGCTGATGCTGATGCTCCTCTCAAGGCGATCGTTATTGAGTCAGCAAAAGATCCTCGCCGTGGTTCTGTCGCAAGTGTGATTGTGCAACAAGGTACGTTGAGGGTTCGACAAGATATCTTTACTGAAACTGCTTCTGGAAGAGTGAAGCTTCTCAGTGATGAGGATGGGACACCGTTGCAAACAGTTACTCCTGGAAGTCCTGCAGAAATTATTGGTTTTGAAGAGGTTCCTGAGGTTGGTGAGACAGTCTGTGATATGGACGCAGAGTATCCGGTTGAGGAAGAAGATGCTGATGAGGAAGCAACAGAAGGCACACGAAGCGTTCGGTTTGCAGGTCTAGATTTTGGTGCGTTGATTGAAGACAAGCCAAAGCTTAAGCTCATCATTAAAGCAGATGTTTCTGGTACACTTGAGGCAATTACTCAGACGCTTGATGCAGAAAGTACTGAGCTTTTGGATTCAGGAGTTGGGCAAGTAACTGAAGGTGATGTCGATCTGGCACAAGCAAGTGATGCTATGATTATCGCTTTTCATATCAAGGTAAGCAAACAGCTCAAGCAGTATGCAAAAGATCATGGTGTGCGCTTGAAGACTTACGATGTCATTTATCATCTCATTGAAGATCTACAAAAATTGATGCTAAAGCTCATGGATAGTAGTATCGATGAAATTGTGACTGGTGAGGCAGAAGTTATGCAAATATTTGAGATGCGTGGAGATCGCATTGCAGGCATTCGTGTCAAAACAGGTGAAATCAAAAAACATGATTTGTTACATATGAAACGCGGCGAAGAAGTGTTGTTTAATCCTGTTATTAAATCCATGATGCACGGCAAACAAGAAATTGAGAGTGTCAAAGTAAAGAATGAGTGTGGTCTTACTTTTAAGAATCGCAAACTTGATTTCCAGCCAGGTGACATCTTGGTTGCCTACAAGATTGCTGATGAATAACCAGTGTGTTATAATTCACGCCACAGTATAAATGGTTACATTCCTTGTTAGTCGGATGGGTTCTGACTTCACGAGAGAATGGTCATGAAAGGATACCATGTCATTAACAAAAGTACAAAAAACCCAACTCATCAAAGATTTTCAATTATTTGAAGGTGATACTGGATCTCCAGAAGTGCAGATTGCTCTTTTGACTGCATCCATCCAGCAATTAACTGGTCACTTAAAACAACACAAAAAAGATGACCACTCTCGCAGAGGTCTCCTCAAGCAAGTTGCCAAACGCCGCCGCCTCCTCAACTTCTTACTTGAAAGAAGTGAAGAGCGCTATCGTGCCCTCATTGGTCGTCTTGGATTGAGTAAATAATTCACCTTGATTACATAAGAAACTTGAGCCATATCACCGCAAATGTAATGGTGGCGTTGAGTATAACAAGTGGTACCCCAACTTTGAGATACTGCATGAAATTGACGTGGTGACCTTCTTTTTCGGCTTGGCCAAATGCTATAACATTACAGGCAGCTGCAATGGGAGAACCAGCGCCACCTATTGAGGTACCTAAATTGAGTGCCCACCAGAGTGGATAGACATACAGTCCTGTTTTTTCCATGGCCTGTATTGCTGCTACCATTGTTATGTTGTACGGCACGTTATCAATAAATGTTGACAAAATTCCTGAACCAAGCGAGATAAAGAAAGTAAGAATAGTAAGGTTCCCACCTGATAGATATACCAACCCTTTACCTAATGCCTCAATAATTTGAGTAAATTCAAGTGAACCAACAACCACAAACAACCCCATGAAGAAAAATAATATCTCCCAATCAATAAGGTAGCGGAACACTTTTTGTGGTTCACGGTGAAATATAAGCATACACAGGAACGCCCCAGTCAAAGTAATAGTCGCATTATCCAGTGTAAACCCCGTCCACTGTTTAATTTGCTCTTTGAGAATCATAAGTAAGATGACCGCAAATAGAATGGGAGTACCTCGATAGAGCACTCGTTTGTTTCTCAGTGCAGCCTGTGGGCGAAAAAGCGCAACATCTGACGGTTTAACCTGTACAGCACTCAGTTGTTTGCGAAATACAAAAAGTGAATATACAGTAACTACCACTGAAAGAAGCATGACAATCATCCCCGAATTATTCACTACTTCGGCAAAACTGAGACCGACTGTCTTGGCTTGGTAATAGGTAGTAGGGTCGGAAATTGGTGTAGCTGCGCCACCCAAATTGGCCATAGCAACTAGTACAAATAAATAGGGCATCAAGGGTAATTTGAGCTCTTTTACCAAAATAAGCACGATGGGAGCAATGATAAGGATGGTGGGTATATTAGAAAAAAGTGCGGTCATGAAAAGAGTAAGATAGCCTATTGTTACCAGTAACAAGTATTGATTGCCTTTGATTTTTTTAACCAGCCAAATAGCCAAAGCTTCAAACAGTCCCGAGTCTTTCACAATCCCAATGAGTATCATCATGCCCACCACAAACCCTAAAATATCAAGATTGTGTGCAATAAACTGAACAGCATTTTCTTGCGATGAGTGCATGGAGCTACGAAACACTTGCGCAATGACAAGTACGAGCGCGCCTAGACCAGCCACTAACACCTTGTTGAGTTTCTCAGTAATGAGGAAATAGTACACGCCGGTCAACACCACCAATGCAATACCAGAAAAAAGAGTGATGGGCAGTTCACTAAACATAGGTTGCTCTTTTTATAACTTCATTCCCACAGCAAGTGCTTTTTTGATCTCAGAGCGGGTAACGACGCCAATAAGTTCCTTATTCTCAATAACGGGTACAATATAGAGATCGCCTCTTAAAAACTCGGCAGTCACCGACATGATATGATCTTCCAGAGATACCCACTCAAAATCTTTGCGCATAATTTTGGTGACGGGTTGATCTTGGATGTCTGCACACATTTCGTGGAAAAATCCTTTTTTGTACAATGCAGCAGCAATTCCAAGGTTTTTTCGGAATTGTCTTGGCACTGTTGCACCGGCGATATCCTGAACAGACAAGACCCCAACCACTTTTCGTGGATTCTTAACATCAAGCACAATGAGACCATTAATTTTTTTATTGACTATAACCTTGAGTGACTCACGCACTGTAAGATCTGAAAGAATGGTGACGGGATCTTTATGGTAGATCTCTTTGATAAGCATATAGTTATGGTATACATCGTGCAGCACGCTGGCAAGTAGAAATGGTATAATAGAGTCCAGTATAGAAGTTGTGCTCTGGGTGTTTGAGCATTCTAGAGAGCTGATAGGAATATCCTGTCGTCTCTCAGAGAATACTCACCCACACTACAACACTACATTTTAAGGAGTGGATATGTCATATCCTCAGTATCCTCACACGTACAAAAAAGACGTTACGGTGGGAAACAAAGTAGTATCAGTGGAAGTAGGACACTTTTCCGAACAGGTTTCAGCTGCAGTGATTACTCGCATGGGTGACACCGTGGTGCATACCACCGTTGCATTAGGTAGAAAAGTGAACTTGGGATACTTTCCTCTTTCAGTAGAATACGCCGAAAAATTATTTGCCAGTGGCATTATCAAGGGTTCTCGCTGGGTGAAACGTGATGGTCGCCCCAGTGATGATGCGATTCTCAAGGGTCGCGTTGTGGACCGTTCTCTGCGTCCCATGTTTCCTGATGGTATTACTAATGAAGTGCAAGTGATCAGTACTGTGTTTTCCTATGATGGTGAAAATCAGCCCGATATGCTTGCCCTCTTGGGTGGTGCTATCGGTTTGAGTATTTCTGATATTCCTTTTGATGGACCTATCGCTGGTATTCGCATGGGTTACCAAAAAGCAACCGGTGCATTTGTCATTAATCCAACTGTTTCAGAACAAGAAAACAGTGATATGGATTTGATTGTATCAGGGACCGGCAACACGGTTGTCATGGTTGAGGCTGGGGCCAACGAAGTGTCCGAAGCAGTCATGGTGGAAGCACTCACCAAAGCACAAGAAATTTTCGCTGGTGTGTGTGGACAGATTACAGAGATGATGGGTGAAATTGGAAAAGAGAAAAAGTCTCTCATTGATCTCAATGAAGAAGCAGAAGCACGAACGACTGCACTCAAAGAGCGCATGATGACTAAGTACGGGAAAGAGCTTCGCACCGTAGTGGAAAAAGAGGGCAAGCTTGAAGAAAGTGGTGCCTCAGAATTGGTGAAGACTGTGGTTGCTGCCTTCAATGAAGGTGTTGCAGAAGAAAAAGCCTTGTATACAGAAGCAGAAATCTCAGATGCCTTGCACTCACTTACTAAGAAGATTGCGCGCACCATGATTATTGAAGAAAAAGTTCGCCCTGATGGCCGCAAGACGGATGAGATTCGTCCTATTTGGTGTGAAGTAGATGTGTTCCCTCGCACACATGGTAGTGCTATGTTCAAGAGAGGTGCTACGCAAGCAGTTACTATTACTACCCTTGGTGCTCCCAACTTGGGACAACTTATTGAAAGTATAGAAGGTGAAGAAGTTCGCCACTATATGCACCACTACAACATGCCTCCGTATGCATCTGGAGAGACGGGACGCTTTGGTGCTCCCAAACGCCGCGAGATTGGACATGGAGCACTTGCTGAGCGAGCATTACTTCCTATGATCCCTTCACAAGAAGTCTTCCCGTATGCCATTCATGTTGTGTCAGAAATCATGAGCTCTAATGGTTCAACTTCACAAGCATCAGTCTGTGGATCAACCATGTCATTGATGGCAGCTGGTGTACCTATTAAACGCCCAGTAGCGGGTATCGCAATGGGACTGATGAGTGATGGTGAAACATACGTAGTACTTTCAGACATTCAAGGTCTGGAGGACCATGTGGGTGATATGGACTTCAAGGTAGCTGGTACTACGGAAGGTATTACTGCTATTCAGATGGATATCAAACTCAAGGGCGTACCACGACCAGTGCTTGAGCAGGCACTTGATCAAGCAAAAGCAGGTCGTCTGCACATTTTGCAGAAGATGCTTGCCGCTATACCTGCACCTCGTGCTGAGCTGTCCCAGTATGCACCAAAGATTGAACAAGTCTCCATCCCTGGAGACAAAATTGGTGAACTCATTGGTCCAGGAGGAAAGCACATCAAAGGCCTCATCGAGAAATTTGGAGCTCAAATTGATGTGGAAGAAAATGAAGACAATACCTTGGGTATCGTTACTATCTCTTCGGCTGATCAGGCTAAGATTAGTGGTGCAAAGACGTATATCACCAATATGTTCCGTGAAGTGGCACCTGGAGATGAATTTGACGGCACAGTGACTCGTGTTGAGTCATATGGTGCATTTGTGGAGTTTTTATCAGGCCGTGAAGGTCTTGTCCATGTTTCACAGATGTCTACTGAGTTTGTGCCGGATGCATCAGCATTGGTACACCTTGGCGATAGTGTGCATGTCCGCGTTTCTGAGATCAAAGAAGACGGTAAGATTGGTCTTTCTATGCTCAGTGCAGAGGAAGCTGAACAAGCACGACAAAATCGACCATCTGGCGATCGCGGTGATCGTGGTGGCAGACCTCCTTTCAGAGGTGGCAGAGGTGGTGGTCGTCGCTTTGGCGGTGACAGACACGAGCGCCATGAACGCAGATAACTATAGCGTTGTAATTAAGGAAGCCCTGAGCTAAAACGCTCAGGGCTTTTTTTGTGCTAAACAAGGTATACTAAGTTCATGCGACTTTCTGCCATTAGCCATGATACTCGCTTTTGTCTCTTAGCTCTTGATAGCATTACGAACTGTGCCGATCACTGTGGGACTAATCTGCAAACTGAGCTGGGGAAAACACAGCTGCAAGATGTGATCACCCAAATGGTAAAGACATATACTGGTACGTACACTGGTGTGTTATTGTCACCAGAAGTGGGGTACGATGCGCTCTATGAGAAACTTCCTGCTGCAGGCGTGGCCTTTCCCTTGGAACGCCGGTTATACGATGCCGACCCGCTCACTATTCCCATTCTGAAAGACCAGTGGGGCGTTGAACATATCGCACAAAATTATGGAGTAGCAAAGCTGGAGCTGTATTATCATCCTCGCGAAAAGGAAGCGGGTATTAAACAGCAGATGGTGGCTGAACTCTATGACTACTGTAAGAATCAAGGAATCGACCTACTACTAGAACTGGTGATATACATTGAAGGCACACAATCAACATATACTGCTCAACTTCCTGAGGTGCAACTTGAAGCGGTACAAGAGCTGCGTGGTTCATGCTCGTTAATGGCATTAGAGTATCCATTGAATGCTCTCAATACAGTGACATTGACTGCTGAACTTGATATACCCTGGATTTTGACTGCACGAAGCACGCCGTATGAGGAGTTCAAGGAACAGCTGAGAACTGCTATGGAAAGTGGAGCAGTGGGTTACATGGGAGCTGAGTTTTTGCTGCCGCCACTTCCTCAAACAGGTGTTAGTCTGTGGGATGCAGAAAAGATACAATCGTATATACTAACCACAGGCCTGGATCGGGCACACGAATTACATAGGATAGTTACAGAAAGATAAGATAGGTATGTTTACACTCCCTTCACTACCATATGAATATAGTGCCTTAGAGCCATATTTTGATGCTAAGACCATGGAAATTCATCATACTAAGCACCATCAAACCTATGTGGATAAACTCAACGCTGCACTACAAACACAGCGAGAGATTTCTGCACAAAGTGTAGAGGAGTTGTTGCAGAACATTACTCAGGTACCAGAAAGTATCCGAATGGCAGTTCGTAATCACGGTGGTGGTCACTCAAATCACACCTTGTTTTGGCAATCACTCAGCCCACAAGGTGGTGGTGAACCTACTGGTGCTTTGGCAGAACTGATCGTGCGTGATTTTGGTACCTATACCTCTTTTAAAGAGGCTTTTACAACATGTGCGCAAAATCACTTTGGCTCTGGCTGGGCTTGGTTGGTCCTACAAAGTAATGGAGCACTCAAAGTTTACTCTACTGCCAACCAAGATTCTCCCTATATGACGGGTGATAAACCTGTTTTGGGTCTCGATATATGGGAGCACGCTTATTATCTGAAATACCAAAACAAACGGCCAGACTATATTCAGGCTTTTTGGTCTTTGGTAAACTGGAAAGTTGTGGCAAATAGAATTGCGTAATCATGTTACAAGTGTTTCTTGACGTTGAGACAAAGAAAATCTTTGATGATGTGGGTGGGTATTTTCCTGATAGGCTGGGTGTCTCTTTTGTGGGTGTATGTGTGCGAGACGGCATGACTGGCAAAGGTGAAATGCGCTCTTTTTTTGAACAGGATATTCCCTCACTCTTTCCATTACTTGAGCAGGCGGATGTAGTAGTGGGATTCAACATTGATGAGTTTGATATGCAAACATTGGTGCCGTACTATAAAGGAAGTATTACGAGTATTCCCACCTTGGATCTTTTGGACCGGATCAAAAAAAGTGTTGGTCATCGTATTGGTTTGGATGCAGTTGCGCAGGAAACGTTGGGTATTGGAAAATCAGGTAATGGTCTAGATGCCGTCAAATACTATCAGCAAAAAAACTGGGAAGCACTTGAAAAATACTGTTTACAAGATGTAGCGGTAACCCGAGATGTCTATGACGCTGGGGTGCGAACTGGCAAAGTGAAATTTAAGAACAAGTGGAATAGATTAATTGAATGTCCAGTTAATTTTTCATTTACACCCCGTAAGGATGCTGGAGTACAAATGAGTTTATTATGAACCCAAAATTATGTATGACTGCAGCAGGCGTTTTGCTGCATGAAGGACAAGTTTTGCTTGTGAAGCACAAAAAATTGGGCATTTGGCTCAACCCTGGGGGGCATATTGAACAAGATGAACTGCCACACCATGCTGCAGAACGAGAGTTTTTTGAAGAGACTGGTGTCCGTGTAGAAGCGTACGACTTTTCACCGCACCTTGCCCAAAAGAAAGCTGATACCAGTTTTTTCATTCCAAATCCTCTTACAACCAACGTTCATTGGATTTGTAAAGAAAATTACGAAGCACGCTGTGCACAAGGTGCAGAGTACCAAAGGAATGCTGTGTGGAGCAAAGGTTGTGAAAAACACTGCAACTTTTTATATTTGGTGCGACCCACAGGAGACCTTACCTACACTCAAAATGAGGCTGAGAGTGATGGCATTGGATGGTTCACTCAATCCAATATACACACGCTAAAAACACACGATAACATCCGAACTGAGCTTGAGCTGGCCTTTAATCTTTTTGATCACCAAGAAAAGTGCTAGCAATTTGTGTGGACAATACAAGTTCTGGCTTTGTTTTATTGTGGTCAGCTGCCCATACATCCGCCATTTTAGTGAGCATCTCATCTCGCGTAACTGGCTTAAGTTCACCAGCTTCTATTTTTGCTGCACGAGTGCGGGCCGCGTTTAATTGTTCTTGAGTGACACCTAATTTGTCTACTTGCGCAGTGGGGTATTTTTGTACGAGTTCAAACACAGCAATCGTAACATCAACACCATCAAAAATATCTTCATAAAATTGACCAATGGTTCTTTCAATGAATGGAGTAGGTTTAACTACTTCTGGAGTAGTAGCTTGTTCTGCCATCGTCATGTAGACCTTCCTTGTGTTGTGTCTCGTTTCACAACATACCTAGCATTTTTATACTCTAGACAGCTACTGAAAGCAACAGCGAGTATCTGTTACAATACGGCGGATGTTAGAAATAAAAAATCTACACGCCGCGTTTGAGCAGACTGCTATTCTTCGTGGAGTATCCTTGACTGTGGAACCTGGTTCATTGCATGCCATTATGGGTCCAAATGGATCAGGCAAAAGTACCTTTGCCAGTGTGTTGGCTGGACATCCATTTTTTACAGTCACAGATCCCGAGAAACACAGCACCAGTATCTTACTTGATGGGTCAGATATCTTGGAAGCATCACCTGATGAGCGGTCACAAGCAGGACTCTTCCTTGCATTTCAATATCCAGTTGAAGTGCCCGGTGTATCGGTACAGAACTTCTTGAGGCAGGCACATAAAGCGCGCTTTGCTACAGAGCCAGACAAACAGTTTGCTCGTGCCTTGGACTTTTTTACCTACCTTAGAGAAACAGCAAACGAGTTTGGTATTAATGAGTCATTTCTTACTCGTGGGCTCAATGAAGGATTTAGTGGGGGAGAAAAAAAACAGTTGGAGATTTTGCAGATGGCAGTGCTTGCACCTCGCTATGCCATTTTAGATGAAACAGATTCTGGTCTTGATATGGATGCTATCAAAAAAGTGTCAGTCAATGTCCAGAAAATACGCGCCAGAACCGGAATGGGTTGTATCTTGATCACGCATTACAACCGCATTCTAGAATACTTATCTCCATCAGCGGTTCACGTGATGGTGGCTGGTGCCATCGTACGATCTGGCGGTCCAGAACTCATCAAAACCCTTGAAGCAGAAGGGTATGCACCGTATAAGCACATGGTAGAGGAGTCACGCGCATGAAAGCCCCACACGAACACCAACTCACCTCCGAAGTTAAGTTGTTGCAAAAAGCTGTCTTGGTACAGGGAGAGAAAGCACTGATTCTGAAGCGTTCAGCAGACAGTGGTAGCCGTGCTGAGAAATGGGATTTGCCGGGAGGTAATACTGAATGGCCAGACGGTTCAGAAGACATACGTAATCCTCACTTACAAGATGTAGTGCGTGAAATCTTTGAAGAGACAGGCATAGAACTGTCAACTTCTGCAGTGTCAGACTGCCTATATGTGGGGAGCTATTTTGAGCCAGGAAAAGAGATCTATACCATTATTCTAGGCTGGGGCATCACTTTGCCATTAGATGTACTACAACACGACATAGTATTAAGCGATGAGCACACAGCTTCTACCTGGATTAGTCTTTCAGAGTTTGATCAATACGACTTTGGATTTGCTGGTGAGCAGAATGGGTTCATAAGACTGATGATTGAAAAGGCTCTCAAGCGTTAAGACAAGCTATGGCTCGATTTGCACAAAAGCACACAACTACTTTTGAAACAGCTCAAGATCACTATGAGCATGGGTATACATTCCCCACGAATCACTATGCACATATCACGAAGCCCGGTCTCAGCACACACGTAGTTGAGGAAATTTCTCACATCAAAGAAGAGCCAGCATGGATGCTCAAAGCTCGTCTCACTGCATACGAGCAATTTCTTGCCAAGCCTACGCCTACTTGGGGTGGAGATTTAAAGAATATTGATTACGATAAAATTCATTACTACCTGCGACCTACTGATGCACAAGCACACTCATGGAACGATGTCCCTGCTGACGTCAAAGAAACGTTTGAACGTTTGGGTATCCCTCAGGCAGAACGAGCTGTGCTAGCAGGAGTTAAGGCTCAGTATGATAGTGAGGTTGTGTATGGTTCACTCAAAGAAGTATTTGCTAAAGACGGCGTTATATTCCTCTCCATGGATGATGGGTTGAAAGAGTATCCCGATCTTGTGAAGCAGTACTTTGGTACCGTTATTCCCAGCGGGGATAATAAGTTCTCGGCACTCAACACGGCAGCCTGGTCCGGTGGCTCATTTGTGTACATTCCCAAAGGAGTGCAGGTGAAACTGCCACTCCAGACTTACTTTAGAATTAACGCAGAAAATGCAGGTCAGTTTGAGCGCACGCTCATCATAGTTGATGAAGGGGCCAGTGTGCATTACATTGAAGGATGTACTGCACCTCAATTTTCTTCTGGTTCGCTCCACTCAGCAGTGGTGGAAATTGTAGTCAAAAAAGGTGCTCGTTGTCAGTACACCACTATTCAAAATTGGTATAAAAATGTCTACAACTTGGTAACTAAGCGAGCGTTGGTGGAAGAAGACGCAAAAATGATCTGGACAGACTTTAATATGGGATCAAAACTGACTATGAAGTACCCTGGCTTTATATTGGCAGGCAAAGGTGCTACTGGCGAAACGCTCAGTATGGCACTGGCTGGAGCTGGACAACATCAAGACACAGGATCAAAGGCTATTCACCTAGCTCCTTATACTAACTCTACCATTATTTCTAAATCTATTTCTAAAGATGGTGGACGCACCTCGTATCGTGGTTTGGTCAACGTAGGTCCGCATGCTCACAACAGCAACAACACAGTGATCTGTGATGCGTTGCTACTTGATGATCATTCACGGTCGGATACGTACCCAGTAGATAGAATTTTTAATTCACGTGTAGCAGTACAGCATGAAGCAACAGTCTCAAAAATAGGAGACGACCAGTTATTTTATTTGATGAGTAGAGGGGTGAGTGAAGAAGATGCACGCAAGATGGTAGTACACGGTTTTATTGATGACCTTGTCAAGAAACTACCCTTTGAGTATGCGGTAGAAATGAACAGGCTGATTGATCATGAGATGGAAGGAAGTATCGGCTAATGGCTAAGACATTCTGCCTGTTAGGCAGCCAGTAAGGTGGTGATTCTGTGCATCACCTGGTTAATACTCGTTTGTGCTTTGATATAGAATTCTTGTGCACCCAGTGACAGTGCAGTTCTCTCATGATCATTTGGCAAGTTTGTGAGTACAATTACGGGTACGTGAAACTCAGTGAGTTTGGTTCTCATTGTTTGCAGAAGACTGAATCCATCTTCTTTGCCTTCGAGGAGAATATCTAGGAGGACAATATCTGGCATATCTCTCTGTAAGAGTGCCAGTGCATCGGGAACAGTGCGTGCTGTCTGAACAGAATGGCCAAGTCTTAGGAGCTTCAATTTATAAATTTCTATAAATTGTGGGTCGTCTTCAATAAGTAGTACTTTTTTCATAAAGATTATTTTTTTTGTATGTCCTTCACTGTATGAGCAACAGACCGATTGCATATAAATACAGTAGAGTCAGTTTGTATGACAACTAAGTCACGCACACCAAGCAGTGCAATTCTTTGATGGTAGGGTATGACAAGACATCCCGTGGATTGCACTGTATCAACACTGGCTGAAGGCAAGGTTGGGAGTAGCACATTTCCTTGTTCATCATGTGGACAAGAGCGATAAAAACTTTCCCAGTTGCCAATATCCTGCCAGCTGTAATCGGCTTTATACACAAACAAGTGTTGGAGTTTTTCGGTTATTTTGTGTTCAAAAGACACTCGTTCAACTCGAGAGAACCATGATTTTAGTTGAACAAAATATTCTTTTTCTGAAGCAACAATACGTAACTGAAGTAGTTCTTGATATATCTCAGGCGCGTATGTTTTTATTTCTTGTAAAAGTATGGACGTACGCCACACATATACACCCGTGTTCCATACATACTGACCAGTAGCAATAAATAGTTCCGCCGTTTTTTTATCAGGTTTTTCAGTAAAAGTATCAACAGCATATAAATTTTGTGCTCGTGTTGGCAATCCAAGTTTGATGTAACCATATTGTGTTTCGGGGTATGCTGGCGGGGTACCAATACAGATAATCGAGTTGCGTTTCCTTGCTAGTTGAGCGACATGTTTAATA
This sequence comes from uncultured Pseudomonadales bacterium, assembly GCA_964648715.1. GTDB lineage: Bacteria > Patescibacteriota > Microgenomatia > UBA1400 > PJMF01 > OMIS01. The sequence continues at coordinate 69,030 of CAZYNM010000001.1, forward strand.
GTCGCAATAAAATTTTTTAAACCATAAATTTTATGGTCAGAAAATAGCATTACCGCAATAGAATCAGGGTAGAGTATCTCCAGATGGAGTGCAGTCAGTGCAATAGCAGCTGTTGTGTCAGCATTATGTGGTTGTATTACCAAATTTTTTTCTGGTATTTGAACTAGGTGCCGCAAAAGAGGTGCTAGTTTTTCGGTGGTCACAACTACAATGTGCTCACGGGGAAAAGCAAGTAATGCTCGCTCATATGCTTCAACAAAAAGAGTTTCCTGTGCAAAAACGGGGTGTACCTGTTTGGGTAATTGAGGTGTAGAGACTGGCCATAACCGTTGACCATCTCCTCCAGCAAAGATTACTCCAATTGCTTGTTTGCAAGCATTTTTTGAGTACATACTATTCAGATTTTTTTTGTTACTATCAATATAGATTAAAGATTCACAGAATGTAAGTGGCTCCATGCACTTGATAGATCGCCAATTATTCTATACACAGTTACGGAAAAGAGTTGGTTTTCGCATGCACAAAAATGAGGCTGGCTGGATGGCTACCAAGCAGCCAACTCTTTATTTAGCTGCACGACGACTGCATACAAAAACCTCCTTTTTTAAGATGGTGGCAAAAGTCTGTGGACTGCCATACACAGATACGCTCCCAATTCGTATTTTTGAGAAAGACTCACTCGTCCAAAAAGTGGGGCTAGAAGCAGCGAGCAAGTATCTCTTCTTCCCCTATTATGAAAATAAAAAACTCTTTGTGGCTGTATCTGATCCATACCAGTGGCAAGAAATACAGCAGATATGCCAAGAGAAGCTTGGATGCTCTGAGATCAGTTTTGTGGTGACGGAACCATTCCGTATTTGGTCTGCACTTAATCATGCAAGCTATATTCCGTCACAGGAGGTGGCAGAATCTCATCTGCATATTCAATACCCACAGTACTCAGGCAAAGAGCGTTCACATTTATTCTTAAAAGCTGTGCTCGTGGGTTGTGTTGGGCTTGGTCTTGGCGGACTGCTGTTTTCACCACACACAATGGTGTTGGTGGTGCTAGTTACTCTTAATAGTCTCTACCTTATCTTGAATCCTCTGCGTCTAATCCTCTCGCTTGGCGCTTTTCGCATACAGAAAGAAGATAGTAATCAAAAAATCAAAGGGGCAGTGCCAGACCACACATTGCCTGTGTACACACTATTGATCCCACTTAAGGAAGAGAAAACAGTTGTCCCACAACTCATACAGAGTTTGCAGCAACTTGATTATCCGCCAGAAAAATTGGACATCAAGTTTGTGGTGGAAGTCACGGATACAACTACGCTTAAAGCACTTGAGGACGCTGGTCTTTCTGTCCATGAAACGTCTCCATCAAGCTCGTATGAACTTCATCAAGTTGTTAAAGTTCCCGTTGGGGAGCTATCAACCAAACCTCGTTCGTGTAATTATGCTCTACAGTTTGCGCGGGGTGAATTGGTGGTCATTTATGATGCAGAAGACCAGCCTGACCCACTTCAATTAAGAAAAGCATATTACGCCTTTCTCAATTCTCACCTCAATACCATATGTGTTCAAGCAAAATTAAACTACTACAATACAAATCAAAATATTATGACTCGCTGTTTTACTGCCGAGTATAGTTACTGGTTTGATATCTTATTACCTGCACTCGCTCACTGGCGAATTCCGTTGCCTTTGGGTGGAACGAGTAATCATTTTCAAACAAAAGCATTGAAGACTATTGGTACTTGGGATCCTTACAATGTTACTGAAGATGCAGAGCTGGGTTGGAGATTGAGTAGATTAGGATATCAAACTACTATGATGGACTCATATACTCTTGAAGAAGCAAACAGTGAAACGCTCAACTGGATTAGACAGCGCACACGTTGGCAAAAAGGATTCTTGATGACGTTACTGGTGCATTTGCGACACCCCATACAATTAGTTCGTGATCTGGGTATACGGGGGGCAGTCGTGTCCACAGTTGTTTTCGCGAGTACAGTAGTGCTTCCTATCATCAATCTGTGGTTGTGGATCCATTCGTTGTGCTGGCTTCTCTCAGAACAGCTTGGTCTGGTTACAGTTTTCACTACCTTGCCGGTATGGATAACTACAATCACTTTAGCCAATTTAATTTTTGGCAATGTGTTATACATTGCTCTGCACGCCATAGGGCTCATCTATACAAAGCAGTGGCCATTACTCTGGATACTGCCATTTTTACCGCTGTATTGGTTGCTACAATCTATTAGTGGTTATAGGTCTCTCTGGCAAATAACCAAGCAACCTCACCTGTGGGAAAAAACCAAACATGGCTTAGCGATAGCTTAAACTTCAATTGACCAAATATTCGTTACATTTGTTTACAAGATCTTTAATTGAAATATCACTCTTAATGAAGACATCAGATGCACCCAGTGAAAGGGCCTCTTTTGCGATTTCTGGTTGATCATTATTGGTAGCCACTAGGATAGGAATCACTTTTGTATATTCATTTTTATTAAATTGTTTTAGAAAATCTATCCCGTTCATAACAGGCATAAGTAGATCAAGAATGATAAGGTCTGGTTGATTTTTCTTTATTCTAGCCAGCGCTTCTTGACCATTAGCAGCAGTTATAACTTGAAAGTCTGTCTGTGACAGTTTGAGTGTATAGGCATCCATCAAAAATGTGTCATCTTCTACAACCAATATGATTTTTGCCATATATGCCTTTTTTAAGTAGCTACCCCGAACACTCTTTTCAGTATAGCATACAAATCTTTTTACAACTTTGGTTAATCAATGGATGTATAAGTTAAAACGAAAATGTGTTACTATCCTAACCATGAGTGAGCAACCACATGCATTTGAACAACTACCTATTTGTCTTTTGCAGTTAAATGCACAAGGGGAGTGTGTGTATGCCAATACCCATATATTGAAGACAGCACAAGGAACATTTGCAGACTTTGCTGCTCATAAGTGGCAACATATTTTTTACAAACTAGATGCGCAAAAAATTTTGGGATACATTAAGGATGCGCAACCCGAACAGAATATACTTGTCTTTGATGCTCAGATTACCCTACCAAGCGGTGTGCGCTGGACGCAGGTTCGAGTGTGTCGCATGCAAGGACAGGATAACACTATTTTGTTGTTTGTTGATATATCACAGGTGAAAGAACAGGCAGAATTGCTTTTTGTGAATGAAGAGAAATTCCGAGGCGCATTTGAAAATGTTTCAGCTGGCATGGCGCTTGTTTCCCTTGATGGAACGTTACTCAAAGTAAATAGCGCTTTATGTAAAATGCTGGGATATTCTCGAGGTGAAATTGAAGGCAAAAACTTTCAGGTGTTGTCTCACCCAGATGATCTTCATGAAGATGAGGAAAATTCAAAAAAAGTTCTCTCGGGGAAAATAAGTCATTATCAGATAGAAAAGCGCTATCTGCATAGGGATCAATCACAAATATGGACTATTTTAAGTGTGGATTTAGTTGCTGATAACGTGGGACAACCGCAATTCTTTATTTGTCATATTCAAGATATTTCCAAACTGAAACAAACGTCGCTTGCGCTGGCAGATAAAATTGCGGAGTTGTCTGACCAAGTCAAAGAAACGCAAAAATTTAAACTAGCTGTTGAGTTTGCTTCTGACCATATAGTGATTAGTGACCCAAATGGTATTGTGGTGTATGCCAATCAAGCAGTAGAACATGTGACTGGGTATACAGCCTCAGAAGCGTTTGGAAAAAAAGCGGGTAAACTTTGGAGTTCACCCATGCCGCCAGAATACTATAAAAACATGTGGCACATTATTAAAGAAGAGAAGCAGACCTTCCAGGGTGAGATCATTAATAGAAGAAAATCTGGCGAGGAATACACAGCACACCTCACTATTTCACCTATATTAGATGACACTGGTGAAGTAGTTTTCTTTCTGGGAATTGAGCGAGATATCTCAAAGGAAAAGTCTATTGACAAAGCAAAGTCGGAATTTGTTTCCTTTGCATCACATCAGCTGCGAACACCACTTACTTCAGTCAAGTGGTACACCGAAATGCTTTTGGCTGGTGATGCTGGTCCCCTTACTGCAAATCAAGGAAAGTATGTCAAAGAAATATATGTTGGTAGTAAAAGAATGGTCTCATTGGTTACTGCACTCCTCAATGTTTCACGTATTGAAATGGGAACATTCTCTGTTGAGCCAGAACCTACCAACATTGAAGACGTCATAGACGTAGTTCTTGATGAATTGAAGTTGCAGATTGCTGAAAAAGAACTTGAAGTGAAACGAGATATCGCCATGTTGGGATCAGTCCTCACTGATCAGAAATTGATACGGATTGTATTCCAGAACTTGCTTACCAACTCTATTAAATACACACCCACCAAAGGGAAAATTACGATTCAGTTGCAGAAGGCTGCTGCTGGAGAGGAAGTACATAACAAGCGCATTCCGCAGGCCGCATGGATCATCTCTGTGCAAGATACAGGATACGGTATTCCCGACCAACAAAAAAATATGATCTTCACCAAACTTTTCCGGGCTGATAACGTGAGGATAAAAGATACAACTGGCACAGGGTTGGGTCTCTATATCACCAAATCCATCATTACCGAATCTGGCGGTGAGATTTGGTTTACTTCTACGGAAGACGTGGGTTCGGTGTTTTCATTTTGGTTACCACTCAACGGTATGAATAAGCGATCGGGTAGCAGATCGCTAGAAGAGAATCATGAATCCTAAAAATTATTCTGAGTTTACTATTCTGGTGATTGAAGATGAGCTACCTTTGCAAGATGCAATCAGGATCAAACTAGAGAACAATGGCTTACGTGTTGTGACTGCACGCAGTGTTAAGCAAGCGTTGTCGTATATCACCGAACTGCCAACTATTGATATTATTTGGCTTGATCACTACCTATTGGGCCAAGAAAACGGTTTAGCTTTTGTAGCAACCTTGAAGGATCCCGACAGTGTCCACAAAAATATCCCTATTTTTGTAGTGTCAAATAGTGTGGGACAAGATAAGATAACAAGCTATATACGATTGGGTGTCAATAAATATTATACAAAAACTGACTTTTCACTGGCCGAGATTGTTACGGATATCAAAGAGTTTGTGAGTGAAAGTGCAGATCAACCTGTTACCAAAGACTAAGTCAAGTTTTGGTACAATACCACAATGCAGAAAATGAACACATATGTGGTAAATGCACAAGAGCACCGTCATATCACTATTAGTGAAGTTGGGATACATGAGGTAAACTTGATCGGCCCAGCAGCAGAAGCAACAATTGTTGGTAGTTTTCATGCCACTGGCGCAGAACAAAAAAGTGTTACTGTTGTTATCAACCACCAAGCTGCACACACACGTTCAAGCACTATTCTTAAAGGAGTCGCGAGTGACTCAGCACAGATTTATTTTACGGGTAAGATTAAAGTAGCAGAGCATTGCCCTGACACTAATGCGTTTTTGACTGAGCGTATCCTTCTGTTATCTGACACAGCAGTTGCGCATGCCGTGCCAGATCTTGAAATACTTACAGATGATGTGAAATGCTCGCATGCAGCAAGTATCTCACACATCCCCGACCAGCACCTTTTTTATCTCATGAGCAGAGGATTGACCCGCCAAGCTGCTCAAGACTTGATTGTTGATGGGTTTCTAAAATAAGTAATCTCTATTTTTGGCAATAGACCAGATTCCTGGAGGAACTGGAGGGAGTTTGTGTTGATTGTGTAACGCCGATCTGATCTCGCAGACATAGGAAAAAATTTCTTCATACGAATTGCCTGCCAACTCTAGTTGGGCTGCCAAGGTGCCGTGGTCACTTTTGGCTGGTTTGTGCATAGTGGATGGAATACGAATGGTTGTACTGGGTATAAGTTCTTTGAGTTCTTCAAGTTGAGCGTAGGTATGCATTTGAGTAGAAAAAATGTTTGCTTGACACACTGTGCAGTTTGCTTCATGAAAAGTGAATGCTGCAGAACCCAATGCAACGTCGATAATGGCCTTGCTAATATCAAAATCATAGGCGGTCTTGTAGAGAAAACGGAAGGTATATGCCGCCCGTGAATTAATTTCAATCAGCACTGGTTTACCTTCAATAATCCAGTACTCAACGTTAAAAAACGTGTGATCAAGACCAATAGTTTTTATATCACTGCATGTTTGTGCCAAGAGTGCCCCCTGCATAGGGGCAGGAAGCCTAGAAGGGGAACTAAAGTTGTCAAAAAGAGTGTAATCACCCATAGGAAAGTTGGTATCAGTGATGAAGAGTGGCGTCACATGCCCGGCTTGTACGTATCCTTCTACGGTCACTTGTGGTGCGTGAATAAGTGGCTCAATAGTCATGGCATCGATGCATGCTTCTGGATACCGTGTGGCCAGTGAAGTATGTTTGAGTACTTCGTATATGGGAGCATTTAAGACAGGTAACTTCTTGTGTAATTGTGGGAGTACTCTCTCTATATCAGCTGGCGTATGAGCTTCAAAGCCGAGAGTCCCAAAAGAAGAATAGGGTGCTTTTAGATAACAAGGGAGTTTTGCTTTGGGGAAAGTGTCCCAGATATTCCACAGTTCTGATGACACTGCACAGTGTGTTTTTACTTTGGTGAGCTGTTTATGCAAAGCTAGAAAAATACTCTCTACCGATGATCCTGGCAGATGCAGTTGCTCATTGAGATACGCTGCAATTAATGATCCCAAATCATTTTCACTCACGACTGCTGCAATACAGTGCTCTCGGCAGTATGAAAGGCAAAATGCAAGAAATTCTGCATCTGGATATGGGCTGGGACCAGTCGCTTCTACAGAAAAAGTAATGTGATGCAATGTGAGATGAGCAGAGCGTTTCTCCACAGCAATAGGAGGACGCCTAACGGTCCCAGTACTTTTTGCTATGCGAAGAAGTGAAGTCATGATGAGTGTCTGTCCCATTATACGGTACAATACAGATATGTTTGATTCGCATATAGTTCGGCGGGACTTTCCACTTTTTGCACAACCAGTCCACCAAGGTTTGGTGTATCTTGACAGTGCTGCTACTAGCCAGAAACCCCAGGTAGTCTTGGATGCCATTGCTGACTACTACCGTACTAGCACTGCCAACGTACACCGTGGTGTTCACACACTCTCGGATGCCAGCACGCATGTCTGGGAAGAAAGCAGGAAAACAATAGCCCATTTTTTTGGTGCTATGCCGCAAGAACTTATCATAACGCGGAACACCACCGAGGCACTCAATGGTGTGGCGTACGGGTGGGGAGATGCGCATCTTAAACCTGGAGACGTAATCCTCACAACGTTACTAGAACATCACGCCAATATTGTGCCATGGCAGCAACTATGTGCCCGCACTGGTGCAGAACTGGTATTTGTACCGGTTGTGCCACAGACAGGTAGGGTTGCCTGGGACACCTTTGAAGAACTGCTTAAGCAGTATGGTGCCCGTATACGGTTGGTTGCATGTACGCATGTTTCAAATACGCTGGGCACCCTGGTGCCTGTGGATAAATTGGTTGCACTTGTTCGCGCAACGTGTAGTGGAGACAGTCCACGCATCTTGATTGATGGCGCACAAGCAGCTCCGCATATTCCGGTTAATTTCGATGCACTAGGCGTTGATTTCTATGCCTTTAGTGGCCATAAGATGCTTGGTCCCATGGGCAGTGGAGGGCTGCTAGTACGGTCAAAGTTACTAGAGTCCGGAGAAATGCAGCCATGGTTTTTTGGTGGAGGAATGATTGCAGAAGTGCACACAACCGGTACCCAGCTCCATCCAGATCCACAAGAACGATTCACCGCAGGCACACCTGATGTGGCAAGTGCTGCAGGTCTAGCTGCAGCCTGCAACTATCTTACTGCTCTCGATATGAAAGAAGTTGCCAAACATGATGCCCAGTTGGTGACATATGCCACTCAGCAGTTACACGCAGCTCCTGGTGTGCAGCTAGTTGGTCCTTTGCCAACAGCGGCAGATAGTATTTTTGATCGCTGTGGGTCAGTGGCGTTTGTATATACAGGGGTCCATGCGCATGATGTTGCACAAGTACTTGATAGTGAAGGTATTGCGGTACGCAGTGGTCACCACTGCACCATGCCGCTTCATGAAGCATGTGGTTGGCAAGCAACGGTGCGTGCAAGCTTCTCTGTGTACACCACCACAGAAGATATTGATGCGCTCTGTGCAGGACTCAAGAAAGTAGCGCAGGTATTTGGTACGCCATGACAGCAGATACACTCTATACCACTGATCTTTTAGAAGAGTATCGCGAGCCGCAAAACAAGGTGGTTCTGCCGGATGCTGACATGGTTCAAGCACAGTTTAACGCCAGCTGTGGTGATGACGTAACGGTGTATGTCAAACTCCAAAGCAACAAAACCCATATTGAAAAGGTTACTTGGCAGGGCAGTGGTTGTGTGATTAGTCAGGTGACATTAAGTAAACTGAGTGCGTTTGTGGTAGGTAAAGAAGTGTCCGCAGTGCTTGAGCTAAAACAAACTGATTTGTTGAGCTTGCTTGGTATGTCAGAAATTAGCTATGGTCGAGAGAAGTGCTTGCTGCTGGGACTGCGTGCTCTGCAGCAAGCTGTGGAGAAGTAGTCTTGATCGTGGTATAGTCAGCTTAATTTTCCTGAAAGAGGAGGTTTTGTCTATGTCAAATTCTTCGCAATATGGACGAGTTTTTGATGAATTCACAAATCTATACCCTGTATCTAAAACACTCCGTTTTGAACTTGTCCCTGATCCAGCCTCCCTTGAACACATGAAGACTAGATTTGGATATGATCCTGAAATTCAAGCTTTCTTGTGTGACAAAGAAATTGAAGATGCATATCAAAGACTCAAACCAGTTTTAGATAAAATTCACGAGCAGTTTATTACTGAAAGTCTAACTTCCAATGACGTAAAGAAAATTGATTTTTCTGAATATTTTAAGACTTTTTTTGAAATAAAAGAGAGTAAAAAAGGTGATCTTAAAAAGGTAGAAAGTCAGCTCCGCAAACAAATTGGAGATGCTTTTGTTAGCACATCCATTGCTTGGAAGCCTAAAGCAGGTAATAACTCAAAAGGCAAACCAATTTTGAGTGACAATGGCTACAAAATTTTGACTGAAAAGGGAATACTCAAGTATATTGAAATTCATGCTGATGATTTTGTTGACATCCTTGATAAGGATACATTACTAAAGATATTGGAACAATTTAGTGACTTTTTCACATATTTCTCAGGATTTAGCCAAAATAGAGAAAATTACTATACCACTAAAGACGAAAAGGAAACTGCGGTAGCTACGCGTATAGTTTCAGTGAATCTTCCTAAATTTTGCGACAATATTGTAGCTTTTCAAGAAAGAACACAAGAATACCTCGAAATATCTAATTACTTAGAGAATATTGGTGTTAACTTAGTTGATCTACAAAAAAACAAATTAGAACCAGTTGCAAAGGAATTATTTGTAATAGAACATTTTTCGAATTGCTTATCTCAACAGGAAATAGATATTTATAACGAAAAAATAGGGAAAGTAAATTTACTTGTCAATTTGTACAATCAAAATAAAAAGAGTCAAAAGAATGAATTTAAGAAATTACCGCAGTTTAAAACACTGTATAAACAGATTGGATGTGGAAAGAGAAAAGTAACATTTGAGCAAATTACAGATTATTCTGAGAGAGAAGCTCAAGAAAAACGTGCTCAGAAGAAGCAAGCATTATCTGTTGAGGCTGTTTTGAACACAGTTGTAAATGCAGGAAATAAATATTTTAAAATACCATCTACAGATGGGATGGTGCATTCTGTCCTAGATTTTGTGAAGTATCTTAGAGAAGCAAATTCATATGAAGGAATTTATATAACAAAGACTGCACTTAATTCCATATCAGGAAAGTATTTTAATCAATGGGATGTACTACAAAAAGCTTTGGTTAAATCAGGTGTATTTGCTACAGACAAAAAATCAGAGGATGGATTTAGAATACCTGCAGCTATTGAACTTTCTGCTTTATTTGAAGTAATCAATACAGTTGAGGATTGGAAAGTATCATTCTTTAAGCCTGCAGTATTGAAAGATTCAGTGAAAGCAAAGTTGATTGAATCAAGTGCATCTGCAGCAAGTGCATTGCTAGCATGTATTTTTTCAGATCTAGAGCAAGCAGTCTCAAAGTTTATTGAAAATCAAAGTGCCGTTCTAGAATCAGCTGACTTCAAAAGTGTTGAAAGAAAAGAGGTGATTAAGAATTGGCTAGATCAAATGCTTGTCATCAGCCAAATCGTTAAGTACTTCTCAGTTAAAGAAAAAGATGTAAAGGGTAAGTCACTTGATCCATTAGTCGCAGAATTTATGAAAAACTTTTTTGAAGGTGATGCGCACTGGTCATCTTGGTATGACTTAATTCGCAATTTCATGACTAGAAAAGTGCAAGATAGAGCTAATGACAAGGCAAATAGAATGAAGTTGAACTTCGGAAATAGCACACTTGCCGATGGCTGGGATGTTAATAAAGAACCAAGTAATTATTGTGTTTTACTAAAGAATCCAAACGGAAAATACCATCTAGCTATAATTTCAAAATCAAATGGTAAACAAACGAATGCTAATACATTTGTAAAAAATAGCAAAAACCCACTATACATTGTGAGAGATGTAAGCAATGTCTGGCAAAAAATGGAGTATAAACTTTTACCTGGCCCAAATAAAATGTTGCCTAAATGCTTATTACCAAAATCAAACATTAAAAAATATGGAGCGTCTAACGAAGTAATTGATATATATAATTCAGGTGCATTCAAAAAGAATGAGTCTAATTTTTCAATTAGTAAACTTCATATCCTAATTGATTTCTATAAACAGGCAATAAGAAAATATACTGATTGGCAATGTTTTAACTTCAACTTTTTACACACAGAAAAATATACTGATATTAGTGAGTTTTATCATGATGTTGAAAAGGCTGGTTACATAGTTAATTTTGTATCAATAAGTGGTGAGCACCTAAATAAGTTAGTTAATGAAGGAAAAATCTATCTTTTCGAGATTAAGAATCAGGATAGTAATGATAAAAAAATATCTGACCATCGAAAAAACTTACATACACTATATTGGGAAAATATTTTTAAGGATGTAGAAAACAAACCAAAATTAAATGGTTCTGCAGAAATTTTTTATCGAAAAGCTTTGCAAGAATCTGATCTTCAGAAGATTAAGGACAAAACAGGAAAAGAAGTTATTAAAAATTATAGATTTTCAAAACCAAAGTTTATGTTTCATGTACCGATTACTCTTAATTTTTGCAAAGACGGTAAAACTCACCGTGAAATAATTACTGAAAATGTTATTAACAACAAAATTAATACCTTCATTGGTATTGATCGTGGTGAAAAGAATTTGGCATATTACTCAGTGGTAGATAGTAGCGGCAAAATACTTGACCAAGGTGACTTAAATATCCAGTTTGTTGACCAAGCGGGTAACCCTAGATCAATAAAAGTAGATGATACTATTTGCCATAACTACTGCGATTTATTGACTGTTCGTGAAAAAGAACGTGACAAAGCTCGTAGAAGTTGGCAAAGTATTTCACAGATTAAAGATTTGAAAAAAGGCTATATCTCTCAGGCAGTTAGAAAAATTGCTGATCTAGCAATCAAGCATAATGCCTTTATTGTCCTTGAGGACTTGAATGCAGGTTTCAAACGCGGTAGACAGAAAATTGAGCGTTCAGTGTACCAGCAGTTAGAGCTTGCCCTGGCACAAAAATTTAATTACCTAGTTCAGAAAGATGTCCCAGAGGGAGAAACTGGATCAGCAACTAAAGGTTTGCAGCTCACACCTCTTGCAAGCAATTTTAGTGATATTGAAAAATCGGGTAAGCAGTTTGGCATAATGCTATATACTCGGGCAAACTACACATCACAGACAGACCCAGTCACAGGTTGGAGGAAGTCAAGATATTTGGCACCAGGAAGTAAAAATAATATCCGTCAACAGATACTTGAAAAATTTAGTGAGATTATTTTTGACGGGAATGACTACGTTTTTGAATATACGGATAGTGTAGGTACTCAATGGAAGTTATATTCAGGTAAAGATGGCCAAAGCTTAAAACGCTTTTACAATAAGAAAAATAGAGATGGTCTGTGGTTTAATGAGGAAATTAATGTTAACGCTTTATTGGATGAAGTCTTTAATACAATTAAACACAAGAAATCAATACGCGCTGAAATCAAAGAAGATCCTGGTTGTGAATTAGATTACGAAAGGTTGAGAAAGGCTATAGAACTACTGCAGCAAATTCGTAACTTTGGAACGAGTAAAGGAGAAGAGGATTTCCTGCTTTCACCTGTCAGGAATCAATCGGGTGAACACTTTGACTCCAGAACAGCTACAAATGATCAACCTCAGAATGGAGATGCAAATGGCGCATATAAAATTGCAAGAAAAGGAATACTTGTAACAGAGCATATCCGTCGTGGATATAAACTATTTATTTCTGATCCGGAGTGGGATGCATATTTAGCTGGCAAGGAAGTCTGGGAAAATTGGCTGAGCAGTAAGGAGAACCAGGCCGTACTTATAGCTAGTAAGAAGAAAAATGCTTAAGCAACTACTGTATATAAGTCCCATAATATTGTAATAATCTTGTTATAGTGATATACTGCAAGATTATTTATGCATGACTATATACAAATTAGTAAGTTAAATGACTTCATTTTTTGTCCATACTCATTGTATTTACATACGATATATGATGGTTTTGATAAAAATGTATATCAGGATACCCCACAGAGTAGAGGTACTCTAGTACACTCTCCAATCGATTCTCAACAATATTCATCAGCAAAAAAATATATCCAAGCACTAAGTATATCTAGTGATAAGTATAAGTTAATTGGGAAAATAGACATTTTTGATCAGGAAAAGCAGCAACTTATTGAGAGAAAATACCAAGTGAAAACTATTTATGATGGTTATAAATATCAATTGTACGCACAGTACTTTTGCTTATTAGAGATGGGATATGCAGTAAAAGAATTATTGATCCATTCACTTAAAGATAATAAGCGGTATACGATTCCCATTCCTGATACTGCAGAAACAGCAAAATTCGAAGCATTAATTGAAAGAATTTATAAATTTGACTTACGACTATCAACCAATATAGAAATTTCATCTCAGAAATGTGCTCGATGTATTTATTCACCACTTTGTGAAAGATCACAATGTTAACGAGACCAGATTTCATTGAGAAAAAACTTGTTCATATTGGTAACTATGATCCAAAAGTTCCGAATGACTTGAAGTTTTCTAATGGCACTATACAACTCTATAAAAATGGGAGAAAAATTGATCAAATCTCCTGCCATTTAGTCTTCAGTATTTGTATCATCGGACAAACTACTATTACTTCAAAGTTAATAGAAAAACTCCAGCAATTTGGTATTTCACTTTGTTTACTCAACTATAACCTAAAACCATACGCACTTATAAATAGTGCAGCAGAAGGCAATTATTTATTGAGAGAAAAACAGTATGTGGTTACACAGCAAAGAATGGATGAAATAGCAAAATCTTTAGTCATAAATAAGATAAATAACCAGAATGCGTTGTTAAATCAATATGGGCATACAGTAGATGTACTTTCATTACTACCGCAAATTGTAGACGCAAATAACAAGCAGCTTCTGGGTATAGAAGGAACTGCTTCAAAAAGATATTTTCAAGCTTTATTTAGAGATTTAAGTTGGCTGAAAAGAAGTCCTAGAACAAAAGAGGATATAAATAACCTCTTACTTGATATTGGATATACTTACTTATTCAACTATGTTGATGCATTATTGAGTTTATTCGGATTCGATACCTATAAGGGTTATTACCATCAGTTATTTTTCCAACGTAAATCACTAACTTGTGATGTTATGGAACCGCTGCGACCAATGATAGACAAGCAACTAGTAAAAGCATTCAATCTAAAGCAAATAAATGAGAAAGACTTTGTATTTGAAAACGGTAGTTTTAGGTTTGCTGAGTTTAGTTTAGCAGATAAATATACTCTCTTATTTTTGCGTTGTCTGATGGAGAAGCGTGAAGACATCTTCCAGTATGTAAGAAACTTCTATCTGCATGTATTAGATCCAGAGAAATATCCATATAAACCAGTTTTTATACTATGATAATTGTTACCTACGATTTTGCAAATGATAAAGTTAGAACAAAGTTCTCAAAGTTTCTTGAGAAATATGGGAGTAGAGTACAGTATTCTGTGTACCATATTAAAAATAGCCAACGAATATTGGCATGTGTCCTAGGTGAGATTGAGCACAATTTTAGTAGCAAAATAAAGAATACTGATCATGTGTTGGTATTTCAAGTATGTGAGCAATGTGCCAAAAAAATTCATAGGTTTGGATGTGCTACTCATGAGGAAGAAGACGTGGTATCATTGGGCTAATAAAGCTCTTTAACATTATTCCTACACAATAAAGCAGAAGTGCCGAGTTTATTATCAAAACCTCAGTCCTTATTTTGACACATATAAATGTGGAATTCATTGATCTGAAGATAAATCATGCCTATTTTTTGAAGTTTTGTGATTCTGTAAATGCGATGCATTGAACATGAGTTATTCACTTATACATCAGCTAATAGGCTATTGATAATTAGTTCCACATTTCTACTTTTGTAGATTTACTGAAAATGGGGTGGCAATCGAATTGATAATTAGTTCCACATTTCTACTTTTGTAGATAGCCTTGGTCATGTTTTTTGGATACTTATTGATAATTAGTTCCACATTTCTACTTTTGTAGATACTATTGAATGAGTAACTTTTCCTTCTAATTGATAATTAGTTCCACATTTATATTTTTTTAGATGTGTTCTCCCAAATGGCTCTCCTGTTATTTATAATTAGTTCCACATTTCTACTTTTGTAGATTAGCTGCGGAATGGCACAGACAATCAATTGATAATTAGTTCCACATTTCTACTTTTGTAGATTACTTTAAACGTCCACTGCCATCAGATTGATAATTAGTTCCACATTTCTACTTTTGTAGATGTGCTACTTGAATAGAGATAGTCTCCAGATTGATAATTAGTTCCACATTTCTACTTTTGTATTTGTATTTGTGTTTGTTTAACCCACTTTCCTTCTTCTCGAATGTGCAGCAATAGACTACCATCATGCGTATGTATCTCGCTGTTGGCTCCACAAACCCCGTTAAACTCCAGGCTGTGCGCACTGCCACTGCCGTGACCTGGCCAGATGCACAAATCATGGGCTATGATGTACCATCTGGTGTAGCAGCCCAGCCCTGGGGTGAGGAAGAAACACGTCGTGGCGCGCGGGCCAGGGCAGGTAAGGCACTTGAAGCTGCACTCCATGCCCAGAAACTTACAACAACCTCTCTGCACGATACTCTGCTTGGGGTTGGTCTAGAAGGTGGTGTCTTTTTGGATGGCAGCGAGCTGTGGACTACGGTATGGGTTGCTGTCACGGATACCACTGGGCAGTACTATGAAGGTAACGGTGCTCGGTTCCGTATCCCGGATGTCATCGCAGATAAGATTAAAGACGGTGGTGAAATGGGCCCGGTGGTGAGTGAGCTAGTAAACAAAGCAAATATTAAGCAAACTATTGGTATGATTGGAGTTGTCACGAACTCTTTTGTTGATCGGGCAGAAGAGTACGCTGCCATTGCCAAACTGGCATTGGGGTTATGGTATGGACGTACTTGGCAAGAGCTAGTAAGATAGGACGAGCATATGCAGCTTCCACGACCACAACAGTTTACCGCTCGTCTTGAAGAGAAAGTGCAGCACACAGACAAGTACGTGCAGTACTCATTTGAGCTCACTGAACCACACACCATGCAGTTTGTGGCAGGACAGTATGTTTCTATCAAAGTTTCGGAAGCAGGACAACGACGTGCCTACTCAATTTGTTCGGCACCAAGCATTGATCACGGTTTTGAGCTTCTCGTAGACATTTCTCCTAAAGGCTTGGGGTGTTGTTATTTGGAAAGTCTCAAGTTTGGTGACACTGTATCGGTGCTTGGGCCTCTGGGTATGTTTACCATGCCAGAGACAGATGAGACAGCCCGCTACTGTATTGCTACTGGTTCCGGTATCGCGCCGTTTCGCTCCATGATTCTTGACGAGTTACAAAACAAACATGATCCACGACCACTCACACTGTACTGGGGACTTCGTCACGAGCAGGATATGTTTTGGGAGCTTGAGTTCCAAGAACTTGCACAAAGCTTTCCACACTTTACCAGCAAAATCATTCTCTCTCAGCCGGGAGAGAACTGGCCGCTTGATAAAGGAAGGGTCACTGATTTATTGACGGCCTTAGGGACACCAGCAACTGCCGGGTATTATCTCTGTGGTAATGGCGCGATGGTTAAGCAAGCCATTGAGCAACTTACTCAGGCAGGTGTGCCACAGCAACATATTCATCACGAAATGTTTTTTTAATAAAAAGGAAGGTAAGGTTTATGCAAGATCAAACGAATCCAGTAGCTGCACCTGTAGCTCAAGAAACAATCACTGGTACCCACCAGACCAAAATGATTGGTAAATATCGTGTGGAAGTTATTAGAGATAAATGTATTAGTGCAGGTAGTTGTGTGGCAATTGCACCAGGTGTTTTTCAGCTTGATGAGCAAAAACTTGCCTATGTCCTTTCTCAAGATGGGGCCGAAGATGAAATGAAGTTGCTTGCTGCTCAAAGTTGCCCCACTATGGCTATCAAGGTAGTAGATACAGAAACCAATACTCAAGTGTGGCCTATCGAATAACAAGGAGACGACCATATGAAAAACATTCCACTACTTATTGGTACAATTGTTGGTACTTTCTTAATGATTTTTGGCGTCGCATTTTTCTTTTCAGGAAAAACTGAACAGGAGCAAAGTGCAGCACAGGTAGATCCGGTACAGTTAGTGGCTGATGCAAGTAAGAGTGTTGGCTCTGAGTCTGCACCAGTTACAATCGTGGAATTTAGTGATTTTCAGTGCCCTGCATGTAAGAGCTCACAGTCGCTTTTGAAGCAACTGCTCAGCCAAAAAGGCGAGTCAATACGTATGGTGTATAAGCATTTTCCACTTACTGATATTCACCCCAATGCACAACTAGCTGCACAGGCTGCAGAAGCTGCACAAGGTATGGGGAAGTTCTGGGAGTTTCATGACGTGCTATTTGAGAAACAAGATGAATGGGCCAAAATTACCGACAAAAAAACACTCATTAATCAGTTCGCTACATATGCTGAAAACTTAAAGCTTGACAAGCGTCAGTTCTTAGAGAGAATAGAGTCACAGACTAGTATCCAAGCAGTCAAAAAAGATCAAGAACTTGGTACAAGTGTGAAAGTAGAAGGTACACCAACATTCTTTGTAAACGGTCAAAAGACTACCGCCCCTCAGCTCTTCGCAGCTGTTGAGTCTTTGACAGCAAAAAAGGAATGAAGTTAGGTAACAAAAGGGGCTTATGAAGCGTTTCACTCCATATATTTTTCCACTCATAGTGGTGGCAATTGTGTTCTTCTTGGTATATCGATGGTACACGCTTCGTACCGAACGCTCAGCACAAAACTCACGCTATGGTGAAGGTATTCAAATTGAAAATGTAAGTAGTGCAGAAGCAAGCAAGATGCTAGTGGGTGGCAAAGATGTTACAACGAGTCCGCTCAAACTTTCTGAAACAGCACCCCAAGAGATAGTTGGTAGAGGAAGCATCCGGTATGAAGTCCAGGGTGACAAAGTTGTTTTTAGTGTCGCTGCTGATCTGCCCAAAAAAGAGATGCCATATGTTGTCTGGATGCGTTCAGTGGGTGGTGATGATCTTACTCAAGCCTTCCTTCTTACCGAGGGCAAAGGTGGTTTAGTAGGTAGTGCAGTGGTTCCGGCAAGTTCATTGCCACTAGAGGTTATTGTGAGTACCGCTCAAACAAAGGGTGAAGTACTTAAACAAGAGATTCTTAAAGGTAAACTGGAAAAACCAGAACAAAAGAAGTAGCAGCGCATTTGCTCCTTGAAGTGAACCTCAAGGGCAAGTATGATGGATAGAACCGACGTGGTAACTAAGAAGACGTCACTCAGTAACAAACTAGCTCTCACATAGTGAGAGGAAAAAGGAGTAACTATGGCATACAGTTATACCAATGCCAAAGGTCAAACCTATTACTTGCACACACAGCAAGTAACTCTTAAGAACGGCAAAGTGCAGACAATCTACTTTTTTGCACGCACCGTTCGCGCAGGTGCAATGGACAAAGTTCCAGCTGGTTACACCGTCATGGAAACCAAGCGCACCAGTATGCCAGTTCTTAAGAAGGCATAAGCGTTTCGCTTTAAAAATGGAAAGCCCCCTTTGTAGGGGGCTTTTTTGTGCTTATGTATATGCAAATGTAAAAGTTATGCCAGCCTCTGGTGATACTGATGGGCGGGGTTGTATACTACAGGGCACATGTCACACATCACCTCTGACCAAGTAAAAAATTGTTTACGCACTGTACTTGATCCAGAGCTAAATATAGATATTGTTAGTCTGGGACTTATTTATGAGGTAACAGTACGTCCAGTTCAGACAGCAACTGGCCAGCGTACCCACGTACACATTGTGATGACCCTCACCACTCCTGGATGCCCACTGATCCATGTTTTTGAACCCAAAGTGCGTGAAGCACTCCAAACACTTCCTGATCTTGATACCTATAAAGATGTAGAGATTGAGTTGACCTTTGATCCCCCATGGATTCCTGATATGATGGAGCCTGCAGCGCGTGCTGAGCTAGGGGTATAGCTATGACAAAGCAAGTTTTTATTGGGGCAGATCACGGCGGATTCACTTATAAGGCTGCACTCATTTCTCAACTTACACAAGCTGGATATACCGTTGTTGATTGTGGTGCTACTACACTAGAGCCAGACGATGATTACCCAATATATGCTCATGCTGTGGCTGAGGCAGTTGTTGCTCACGCGGACAGCACAGGAATACTCCTTTGCAGAACAGGAGCCGGCATGTGCATTGCGGCCAATAAACATCCTGGTATACGAGCTGTATGCGCACAGAGCGTCCCGCAAGCTGTACGTGCGCGTGAACACAACCATGTGAATGTGTTAGCTATAGGTGCAGACGAAATGGAGCAGAACCTTGTATGGCCCGTAGTTGAAGCCTTCCTTACGGCAGACCCATCACAAGAGGAACGACATATCCGCAGAGTACAACAAATTACGTCATTAGAATGATCTATGCATGTTTATCCAGCAATTTTAAGTGATTCAGTTCATGAAGTTACAGGACAGATTGAGCAAGCGAGCCACTTGCCCGGGGTTAAGACAGTTCATATTGACGTCATTGATGGAGCATTTGTTGAGAATGTTACCGTTGCACCCCTCGATTTAGCAGATACTGCATTCACAGACCTCACGGTAGATTTTCACTTGATGGTCGAGGAACCAATAGATTATGTTCTTGAGCTCGCTCCCATCAAAGATACACTGCCTATTCGCGCAGTCATAGGACAGATTGAACGTATGTCGAGCCAACGGTTTTTTGTAGAAGAAGTGCGAAAACAGGGTTGGAAGTCATTTTTGGCATTGGACTTGTTTACTCCAGTTGAGGAAATAGATGAAGCTGCATGGACGTATCTTGATGGGGTATTGGTGCTTGCGGTAGAAGCTGGTCGTCAAGGACAGGTCTTTCACCCTGTGGCTCTTGATAAAGTGAAAGAATTACGCAGGTTGTCTGAGGCAGCACATATGCCTCTAGAGATTATTGTTGATGGTGGAGTAGATGACGGCGTATTAAAACACATTCACCAGGCAGGAGCTGATGGTATCGCAGTGGGCAGTAGATTGTGGCGTCACGAACATCCAGAAACTTTTGTGCAAACAGCGGAACAGGTATAAGAAAGGCAGTACGTGAAAAAAAAGATTACCATACCCAGTGTTAAACGACACTGTACCATAGATAGAGTGGCCATTTTTGGTAGTGCAGATATTGATGAACGCCATCCCCTCTATCAAGAGACATTTGTGATAGCTCGCCATTTGGCATACTTGGGAAAAATAGTAGTTGATGGTGGTGGCCCAGGTGTCATGGCTGCTGCAACTCTTGGCGCACAGTCGGTGGGAGGTAAAACGATTGCGGTTACCTTTGATCCCACTGATATGCCCGAGTTTGAAGGGCAATATGCCGGCAACAAACCAGACCTGGAGATACGAACTGCCAACTATGTGGAGCGTATGTTTGGACTTATGGATCAAGCGGAAGCCTACATCTGTGTCCAAGGTGGCACAGGTACACTCAGCGAGTGGGCAACAGCCTGGTTACTGGCACACTTACACCACGGCAATCACAAGCCACTTATTTTGTACGGTGCTTTTTGGAAAGATGTGATGCGTGTTATCAATGAGAACTTTTTCATTGGAGAGAAAGAGAATGATGTGTATCGGATAGCTACTAATCTTGATGAACTTACAGAAGCATTTAATGCTTTTGAGGCAGAACTGCGTGAGCGTTGCAACTTGCCACCAGTCGCACCCTAGCCGTTCAATCCGTTGCAGCCCTACCAGCTTTGTTCAAAATGCGTTACTATGAAAGTATGCAGGATATTATCACCATAGGTTCCGCTATTGTTGATATTTTTGTCACGTCTTCAGCCTTTGAGTTGCAACACACCGCTACTGGTACCAAGCTGTGTCAACTCTATGGAGAAAAATTAGATGCAGAATCCTTTGAGCTCCATACAGGTGGGGGTGGCAGTAATACTGCTGTGGCGTTTGCCCGTGCGGGCTTTAGTGTGGCGGTAGTTACTGAGACCGGCAAAGATGTCTTTTCGCAACTTGTGCTTGAAGATCTGCATAAAGAATATGTCTCTACCAACTTTGTTGTGGAAGAACGCAAGGAACAGACTGGTGGATCAATTTTATTGGTAGGTAAAGATGGTGGTCGGACAGCACTTGTGCATCGAGGTGCTGCGGCACTGTTAGATCCTCAGGACATTCCACTTCGAGCTTTGAAACATTCACGGTGGATTCATTTATCAAGTATTGGTGGACGGTCTGCAACGCTCAAAATGATCGCAGAAGCCGTCAAATCACACAATCTACACTTGTCATGGAATCCGGGCAGACATGAACTGGAATTGCTTTTGAGTGGAGAGTTTGTGCTTGAAGATCGTGTCTGTCAGGTATTGTTCCTAAATCAAGAAGAATGGACACTGGTTGCACCACTCCAGGACTTAATCCGTCGCAGAGTGCCGGAAATTGTGGTGACCAAGGGAAGTGCTGGCGGTGTAGTGTATACAGATACATCTGTAGAAGGAACCTCATTTCCCAGCCGCAACATCGCATCCAAGGATGATACAGGGGCTGGAGATGCATTTGCAGCTGGCTATCTTATTGGTAAATTGTCGGGGGTTTCTAGCGCACAAGCAGCTGATTGGGGGGTGAAAAATGCATCATCAGTTATCCAGTACTTTGGTGCTAAACCCGGACTTCTAACCAAGGAAAAACTTGCAGAAATAGAGAAAATAGGCACACCATGAGCGATTACAAACAAGTCCTCGAGCAAGAAATACAGGAACTCAAAAATAAGGTGAGTACTGCCGTTATTCCTGATGAAATGCGCAGCAAGGTAGACAAAGACATAGTTGCACTTGAACGGTCGGTGGCGCTGGGTAGTTACGACGAGAAATACGAAAAAGTATCTCGATACATTGAATGGGTTCTTAAAATTCCATGGGAAGTAGAAAGCTCAGATAATCTCGATATTCAGAAAGCGAAGGAAGTTTTTGATAAGCACCATTACGGTATGTATGATGTGAAGAATCGCTTTTTGGAGTATATATCTGTCTTGAAGTTACGCAGCGACCAGTTTGGAACTGAAGATTTCCGTGCACCTGTTTTGCTCTTGGTGGGCTTGGTAGGTACGGGTAAAACGACATTTGCGTATTCGCTTGCTGAAGCATTGGAGCGCAAACTAGTGCGTATTCCCTTTGGTGGTATGGGTTCATCCGCAGAGCTACGAGGAAGTACTCGCTTGCATCTTGAAACCGAGCCAGGCAGAGTCATTAAAGGCATATGTGAAGCTGGTGCTCGTAATCCTATTTTTTTGCTTGATGAAATTGATCGTGTAGCCAAGGAAGCCAATAGAGATATCATGGGTGTGCTTGTTGAGTTGTTGGACCCAGCTCAGAATCATGCTTTCCGTGATGCATACGTGGACTATCCCATTGATTTGTCGCATGCTATTTTCCTTGCTACAGCCAATAATACCGCAGATATTGCTACCGCAGTCATGGATCGTATGGAAAAAATAAGCATGCCGTCCTATACTGACCAAGAGAAGATTGTTATTGCTCAACAGTATGTGTTGCCTGACCTGCTCAAAAAAGCAGGTTTGCGACCGGAACAATTTAAAATGGATGATGACTTGTGGCCACTTATTGTCCGTCCACTAGGGTATGATATGGGAATTCGTACCCTCCAAAGAACACTAGAAGGTGCTGTACGAAAAGTAGCACGCATTATTGTTGAAAAGGGGTATCCTGAAGTTATTTTGACGAGAGAAAACCGTAAAATCTTCCTGCCCCAGTACTAAAGGAAGACATGAGTATACTTTTATTTATCATTCCGATGCTGGCTGTAGCCAGTGCTGTCTTGTTGTACCGCCATGACGGGAAAAAAGAGTTTCTTAAGTTCGATTTAGTCCAGTTCTCATACGCCTTTATCATTGCACCATTTCTCTTTATTTGGCTTAAGACGTTTGTATACTTTTTGCTCCGTACAGAGCTTGGTTCACGAGTTACTGCGGGGGAGCTATTTGTTGCGGATACTGTTTTGAGTGTCTTATGTTTTTATATCTTCAGTTTCGTGGTCATTCACTCACTCACAGCAAGCTTTAATCGAAGGGTGATGAGTGATCCACTTCACGACTTGTTCGCGCACTCAGAATTCTTTCACTTGTGGTTAAGTCACTTGGTTATGTATGTTGGTGCCATGTTGTTGCTTACAGTAGTATCACTGGTAAATGTCTATCTTCCACTCAATATTGAACATATACGTAGTGGGTTACTCTTTTTATGTGCGGCGGGTATTGTGACAGGTATTTTTTCCTTTTTATCACTGTTGCTCTCTGATCCCAAACAGGAGGGAGCTAACTTTACTAGACTCATCAAGCTTTTTTTTGGTTTCTTCTTTGTGGTCCATGGTGTGGTCTATTTTTGGTTTACCCCCGATTTTAATTTGCAAAGGGGCCTCTATTGGTGGAGCTTTATGGTCTTCACTACGCTGGTAACCTGTTCACTCTTCTGGTATAAGTCTGAGCGAGCGCAAAGTTTTTTTGAAAAAATAAGTAGTAAATTACGCACAAAAAACTGGGGGATGAATATCCAGTTGTTTAAGGACTAGTATGTCTACACTCAAAATGGTAGCACTTGGTGGTATGGGTAGTGTCACCCAAAATATGTTTGTCTACGAATATGAAGACGAGATTTTATTAGTAGATTGTGGGATTGGGTTTCCCGATTCCTATATGCCCGGGGTCGACGTCCTTATTCCAGATATTCGTTACTTGCTCAGTGAACTTGAACAAGGGAAACGAATTGTAGGTTTGGTGTTTAGTCACGGTCATGATGACCACATTGCTGCAGCACCGTATATTTTGCAGTATCTTCCCGAGTTTCCATTGTATGGTTCACCTCTCACTGCTCGCTTTGCAGAGGGGAGAATGAGCGATGGAGGCATTAACCGTGAAGTAAAGATGGTTACTACTTCAGAAGTTATTAAGATAAGTGAGTATTTTAGTTTCCAACTTATCCCCGTTACTCACTCTGTCCCTGACACTAGACATGTGGTGATCAGAACGCCAGAAGGAATTATTTATCATGGCAGCGACTTTAAGCTTGATGCATCTCCAGTCGATGGCGTCAAAACTGATGAAGAAGCTATTCGCGCAATTGGTAATGAAGGTGTACTCTGCATGAATATAGATAGTTTACGGGTGGAGCGGACAGAAAAGACCCCAAGTGAAGCAGCAGTGGGTCCTATCCTTTTGCGCTTGATGAAGGGTACCACCGGTAAGCACATTGTTACTTTGATGAGTTCTCACATTCACCGTATCCAGCAAGTTGTTGATGCAGCAGAGCAGCTGGGTCGTCGGGTGGTCTTTATTGGCCGATCGGTAGAACAAAACGTAAAAGCAGCAGTTGATCTCAAAAAACTGCACCTAAAGCCAGGTACCATGGTAGACAAAAAAGATATGGGTGACTACCCAGATTCAGAACTGTGTGTCATTGTGGCGGGAAGTCAGGGCCAAGAGGGATCGTCTCTAGTGCGAGCTGCATTTGGCGAGCATCCTGTGCTGCAAATAAAACCATCAGATACAGTGGTCTTTTCTGCCGACGTCATCCCGGGGAATGAGTTAGGCTACTATGCTGCCATTGATGAACTCTTCAAAAATGGTGTGCATGTACTCTATCCAGATATTGAACCACAGATTCATAGTTCAGGACATGCCAGCCGGCCAGAACAATTTGAAGTGCTTAAGTGGGTTCACCCACGCTATGTTCTGCCTATTGGAGGTGCAGATCGTCATCGTTACCTCTTTAATCAAGCAGTTGTTGAAGCACAGATTGTGGAGCCCGAGCAAGTGCTCCTTCCCAACTCTGGAGAGATTATTGGTTTCTCACAAGGTGCTGTACGCAGCGTTGATACGTTGACCCTTCAGCCACAGGTGGTTGATGGATTGGGTGTTGGTGATGTGGGGCCAGTGGTGTTATCTGACCGTCGAGCGCTCTCACAAGCGGGTATGGTTGTGGTAGTTATACCTCGCAATCATCATGAGTACTTACTCAAAGAAATGACCGTGGTTTCCAGAGGTTTTATCTTTATGCGAGAAGCACAAGAGGTCATTGAGTTCATGAAGCAGACAGTCGCAGAAATTATCGCTGAACAAGGTGATGCACTGAAGGATGATGAACTGAAAAAAACGATTGAACGCAGACTGGCTCGTAAACTCTATAAAATTATCAAACGAGAGCCACTCATTGTAGCTGTCATACTAGATGTATAGGAGCATAGGCTTTTTTACCTCTTGCAGATGAGGGTAAAAATATGATATATCCTATAATGTTTATAAAAATATGCCGCGCAGAAAAAAGAATCCATTAGCTTTACACGTTCGCATGGAAACTATTCATTCTATTGTCGCACTGATTTTTATTGCACTTGGTGTACTGGTGATTGTGTCTTTTACGGGCCAAGGAATGTGGCTGCAAAGTGTAAACGCCTTCTTGTCACAGTATTTTGGCATCTCTACGTTATTGCTGCCTTTTGTGTGTATCGCGGCTGGGCTTGTTTTGTTCAGGACCAAATGGTCATGGTCTCAGCCCCATGTGCTGCTCGGGTCAGTATTCATTTTGTTTGGGGTGATGGGTCTTTTGAGAACTGGCTCAATTGGGGAGCAAACATTTGTTAATTTAAGCCAGCTTATTACACCCGTTGGGTCAGGAGTTGTGTTTGTGTCTGTGCTGTCTGCAGGAATACTAATTATGTCTCAGATGTCCATGGCAGAAGTGCTTGAATTTATTGCGAGTAAACAGCCGGAGTCCAAATCCGACCTGGAAGAGAAACATGAGGAAGAAAAAGATACCGATACACAATCATTCTTCAAACTGCCTTCGCTTTCCTTGCCTTTTGGTAAAAAGAAGGGGTTCGATATTAATACGGGTCAACAAGAAGAAGTTGAAGAAGAAGATGCGCCTCTTGCTGTCCCACAAGGCTCTTCACAGACATTGGATCTTAAAAAACTTAGTTCTGCTCCGCATCCAAGTCAAGAACTTAAGGATGGTCTCACTCCTACCACTGCAAACATGATCTGGGAGTATCCACCACTGAGTCTATTAGATGAATCAGAAGGTGGTGAGGCAGATCGTGGTGATGTTAAGAAAAACGCTCAAACCATTGAGGGTACGCTTGACTCATTTGGCATTAAAGCAGAAGTTAAGGAAGTAAACTATGGCCCGTCAGTTACGCAGTATGCGCTTGAGATAGCTCGAGGGACGAAGCTGTCACGTATCACAGGTTTAGCAACAGATCTAGCATTGGCTTTGGCTGCTCCTACTGGACAGATACGTATTGAAGCGCCTATCGCAGGTCGAGCCTTGGTGGGTGTTGAAGTACCCAACTATTCTGCACAGTATGTTACGCTGCGCAAGCTCCTTTCATCTCCTATCATGAAAAAACATCCTTCCAAACTAGCTACAGCATTGGGTATTAATGTCTCTGGGCAGCCGGTAGTGATGGACATTGCCAAGATGCCACACTTGCTTATAGCAGGTGCAACGGGTTCAGGTAAATCAGTTGCGATTAACACATTTATGTGTTCAATGCTGTTTCGAGCCAGTCCTAGTGAGGTTAAGCTCATACTTGTAGACCCCAAACGTGTCGAATTGACTGGGTATAACGACATTCCACACTTACTTACTCCCGTGATCGTTGAGACGAAAAAAGTCGTTTCAGCACTCAAATGGGCAACGGCCGAAATGGATTCGCGGTATAAACGGCTTGCTGAAGTCGGTGTTAAAAACATTACTGGGTATAATGAACTGGCTGGACACACTGCCATGCCCAGTATTGTCATCGTCATAGATGAGCTGGCAGATGTGATGTTATTTGCTCCTGCAGAAGTAGAAGAGTGTATCACTCGTATTGCTCAAATGGCTCGTGCTGTTGGTATTCACTTGGTGTTGGCAACACAGCGTCCATCTGTTGATGTGTTGACGGGCTTAATCAAGGCGAATATTCCTGGACGTATTGCCTTTAACGTGTCTTCTATGATGGATTCTCGTGTTATTCTGGATACTCCAGGAGCTGAGAAACTGCTTGGACGAGGCGACATGCTTTTTATTCCTCCTGATCAAGCTAAAGCACAACGCATACAAGGCACATACGTTTCAGACAAAGAAATAGGTAAACTTATACAATATATCAAGTCACAAGGTCACCAGCCACAATATGAAGATGAAATTACGACTAAATATAAGGCCAATGTAGCTGGGGGAGATCGTTCTGGAGATGGAGAAGACAAAGACCCATTATTCATAGAAGCTGCTCAATTTGTTGCAGCTGAAGGCAAGGGATCATCCTCACTCATCCAGCGTCGATTCTCTGTGGGATACAATAGAGCGGCCCGCATTCTTGATCAACTCTATGCTACTGGCATGGTGGGTCCAGCTGATGGGAGTAAGCCTCGAGAAGTGTATACTGCCAAAGTGATGGAGTTCTTACGCACCGCCGAGCAGAATGGCTAATCAGAGTAAACTATGCTACGATGAATAGTGTAGTATCCACAAGGATCCCATGAACAAAA
Source organism: uncultured Pseudomonadales bacterium (assembly GCA_964648715.1). Classification (GTDB taxonomy): domain Bacteria; phylum Patescibacteriota; class Microgenomatia; order UBA1400; family PJMF01; genus OMIS01. The sequence goes on from CAZYNM010000001.1 coordinate 96,402, forward strand.
AACTTGTTTTTAGCGTACTTGCGCTCTCAATTGTAGCTGCACTACTAACCATTGCTCAAGGTTCTCCAATGATGAGAGATACTGATGCAGTCTCTGTGGCCTCAGAGCCGAGTATGGGAATGAAAGGCATGGCGATAGAAGGTGCACCAGCTCCAATGGGCTACAGCACTGAGCAATCACTACCAGTTATGGCCAAGGGTGGCATGATGATTGATTCCTATATGCCATACCCAGGAAACAGTGGTGATGCTCTCACTGTTACCGATCGTGTTCAAGAAAAGTATGCTTATCAAGGTGTCGTAGTTCGAGATGTCCCAGCATACCTCAAAGAGATGAAAGCATATCTTACAACAGTGGGTGGTCGAGTGCTTTCTGCGTCTCAACAAACCTCTCGTGGTATGACCTATGGAACACTTTTGGCTAAGGTTCCAGTAGAAAGTTTTGACAAAGTCACTACAGAAACAACCGCTCGAGTAGAAAAAGTTGCTGACGAATCTATCAATGCTCAAGACGTAACGGGTCAGCAAGTTTCCCTTGATGATCGCACTGAAGAACTGAAAAAATTAATTGTGGAAAAACAAACGCAAATAGCCGCAGCTCGAACTGATGCAGAGAAGAAACGCATCCAATATGAGCTTGATAGTTTGCAAAAGCAAGTGCAAATGTTGGAGAAGTCTCGCGCACAATTTCAGGAGAGAGTGCAGTTCGCCACTGTTAGCTTAACCGCAGCAGACACAGTACGTTTCTTTGACCCCACTGCAGATTTGTCACTGTGGGATGAGACCAAAGAAGCAATTCGTTCAATGGGCGGAGTATCTGCAGTGTTTGTTCGCTTTGCTATTTGGATTGTAGTGTATGCAGTTATCTGGCTTCCACTTCTTTTGGGTGCTCGCTTTGTGTGGAATCGGCTGTCCCACAAAGTCTAGCACTGAGCTGATACATCTTTTGGAGGTGCAGCTGTTGTGATGGCTCGCTACTGTACAGTTGTGTTTGCTGTTTGCACTCTAGAGCTCTATTGTTTTTTGAAAAAACTGCATGGCATCTATTAATGATGCCTTGTTGTGGCTCAAGTATTTTAGTTGCTTGCCTGCAGCGAGCAGCAATGAGATTTGTCACAAAAGAAAAGTGAGTACACCCTATTACCACAGCTTGTATATCTGCTGCATATGGCTTAATCATGCGGTCCAGCTCTTTTGTACACGCCGTACTATCCTGAATCTCAATGCATTTGACCAATTCAGTACTTCCCTCCAGAAAAAACGAAAGACTCGAACCAGTCAATTGTATAAGCTGGTGAAGGTAGGGACTTTGCACAGTATTTTTTGTTGCAAGCACTAACACTTTACTGCCGGTGGGAAGGCTATCTGCAGCAACTTTAACTGGCGGAACCGTACCAATGATACTCAATGTGGGGAACAACTGACGTACATGTGAAATGCTTGTAACGGTAAGTGTATTACATGCAATCACTATATGATCGCATCCATGCTCTTGGGTTAGTTTTGTGATGAGATGTACGGCTCTTTCTTGTAAGATAGGTACTGGTTTCTCTGAGTAAGGAGCAAATGCATAATCAGCATAGTACACAAAACCTATGCCAGGAAAAGCATGCTCTAAAGCACGAAGTATAGAAATACCACCACAACCTGAATCAAGTACACCTACCCTCATTTTGCCTTTCTCGAGTGACTATTGTATACTATCATGATCACGTGGGGATGTATTGCTTTGACGTGATATGTTCATTAACATCTGCAGATCGTCTTTGATTCACAAGACGTATAAAAAAGAATCAAACAATAGCTGTCACATCACGTTTCAGCAAAGTTCGCGAGAGTGTCACAGCATTTGCTGCTGACATTTTCGGAACTCCAAGTTACGCTCTTGTAGCATAACGAGGCATTCAGTAGGCTCTCGCACTGGTGGAGTATGCTGGGTGAAAACCAAAGCTAGTGTGACAGTGCATGCATAGCTTATCTGAATGCACATAAGACAACACGACGAGCAGTGGGGTGAAATAGTTTGCCTTTTTTGCTGACACCTCAGCTATCGTAAAAAAAGCCTATATCTGTAGATGATGTTAGTGTACTGTCGCGGACAGGGGGTCATTCCCCCTCATCTCCACACACTATATTCCGTGGGCCAGAACCATGCCCTTTGTTCTATATATCCCAACTTTTTTAAGTGCTTGTGCACATGCCTGGATTGTAGCGCCCGTTGTGTATACGTCATCTATAATGAGCACTCGTGTCGTATGCGGTAGCTGCAGAGCAGCCGGAGTAGCACTGTAGAGCCCATACACATTCTTTTTACGTAGCTGTTTGTTTGTTGTGCGTGCCTGCGTACTTACTGAAGTAGTTCTTTCAAGTAACTCTACGTAAGGAATGTTCTTGAGGTGAGATAGATGCTCTGCAAGTTGTTGTGCTTGATTGAAGCCGCGACTGAGTCGTTTGCTGTGGTGGAGTGGAACAGCAGTGATAATATCTGCATCGGGAATTGTGCCATGATCATACATAATCTGGGCTAAAACAGGTCCCAGTGATTGAATCCCCTCATATTTGTAGTAATGGAGTACTTCTCGTAATACACCTTCATAAACACACACAGCATGTACGCTGTATTTATCTTTATCATCATCAAATTGACAGTCTCTGTTATAAAAGCTAAGAGAAGCAATGCACTCATGGCAGAGGAGTACACCAATTTTTTTGCATACACAACAGTGCGTGGTGAAAAAAAATTCCAGAAAAAAATTTATCCAAAAGTGCAGGTTCATATACCTAAGATGAGCATACGGAGGATGCTTTACTGGGGTGTAGAATCAGAAAACCTACGGAGATATTCTCGCTGTATCTGTGCCGCATCACTAGCTCGCTTTTCTTGTAGATATGCATTATATAACGGGAGGTATGAGTAGAAAAAATGTGGGTCTAGTTTAAGAGCCTTTTCATACTGTGTAATTGCTGCCTCGGTTTCTCCCATAGCTCCATATGTGTTGCCAATATTGTGATACATAACTGGATTATCACCACCCATGCGCAGTGCCTCGCTATATTCTTTAAGAGCTTTTGAATATGCTCCTTCTTGTGCATAGGACATTCCCAGATTATTGTGAAGCCTGGAGGAATTACTGTACTGTAAAGTATATTCATAGAATCGCACTGCGTTGCCCCATAAGTAGTTCTGTCTGAGTGTAATGAGGCAGAGAATACTCACCCAAACAGAGAGTGTATATATATTCTTATCGCTGCGTATACATCTGGGTACGTATTTCCCAGCTAGTTGTAACCACCCCGCCCAGAAGAGGAAAAAACCAACAGAAGGCAGGTAGAGCCAGTGCTCGTAAAGTATGCCATTAATAGGTACGATGCCTGATACAGGTCCAAGGAGCCCAAAAAACCACACACATCCATAGAGGGGTAGGAAGTTCTTTCTCGTATAAGCGACATAGCAACATGCTGCACCTATAGTAACCAAAAAGAATAGCGTTGGTAGTGGCCATGGTGATCTCAAAGAAGTAATTACTTCTTGTGTCCGTTCCATATGTAGAGGATAAGGGAAGATAAGAAGCTGCCAGTACGTCCAGAGCACCCGAGTGAAGGTTAGTACTCTCACGCCCATGTTCTGTGAATAGAGTGAATCATCTTGATAAAAATTAAAAGAGTTTTGAAAATTAAGCACAGTTGCTCTAAGCAGTAAATATCCTCCACATATACAGAAGAAAATAAAGAAAATAGACACATGTTTTCTTATGCTAGCTGTGGAGAAACCGTGTCTGCGGGTGTGCTCAAACAAAAGAAGGCCAATAAGTACAAGTGAAGCAATGCCAATTTCTTTACTAAAAATGCTACATAGATAACTACCTACAGCTGCAAAACCAATGAACCAGCTGGGCATCTCAGCGGTAATATTGTAGAGTTTCCATTGGTACTTCTTTTGTTGAAGAGAAAGATGCATGAGAAGCACACTGAGAAGAGCAAAAACTGCTGATAGTGAGTCCCCACGTGAATTAATATATGTAACTGCTTCAGTCTGGAGGGGATGAACGGCAAAAAGAACACCAAGCCAAAAAGAGAACTTTCGTGACTTGGTGAACACGTACAGCACACCAATGCATAATACAGCAGCAACAGCATGTAGCAGGGTATTAGTGAGGTGAAACCCAAAGGGATGCAAACCCCATACAGCGTGGTCTAAGGCAAAACTAACTGTGGTTAATGGTCGATAGTAGTTACTGTGCAGGCCAGCACCTGCAATAGTATTTTCTGTAAAAATCTTTGAAAGACTAAATGAGACAACATACTCATTTTTGTAAATGAACTGTTCGTCATCCCAAATAAAAGGATTAAAAAATGATGAAAAGTATACAAGAAAAGTGCTGACAAAGACGATGCTTATAAGAGTACGAAAGCGCATGAACCTAGCGTATCATGAAGCAGCTGTGTCCACTAGAATCTGCTCCTTACTGTAGCTTGCTTTTGAGATCGGAGTTTCAGCACGAATACCGTAAGTATCACGCTACTAAGCAGCACACCTCCCATGCTTACAAGATACAGTGGAGACAATAGGGCGCTGCGCTGTGTTACTGTGATCTGTAGTGAAATGGTGATCTTGTCTTCGGTAAGATAGAGCGCTTGCTCACCTTCAAAGTTTTGATAGGCAATAAGCACTCTATGTGGTCCAGTCTCTACGTTTTCAAAAACGACACGTCCAGTAGCATCTGTATGAGCCTCCTGTACATTTGAATGGAGCGTTACCTGTGCTCCTTCAATTGGCAACCCGTGTACGTCTATAACCTTAATTTCTACCCGGTGGCCATTACTCTTTTTCTGTGATAATTCTTGCTTAGATGACACTGACGTATCTTCTTGTGCGGTGTCTTTAAGCAGCTCCGAGTGCATAAGCAGTAGTGTCGGTTGGTTATTTGTGTCGGATGTCTTTGCACTTAATTCATTGGACCATGAGCCAGTTCTGCACCCATTACCACCTCTTACTTTAAAGTAGTACGTTGTGTTGGGTTGAAGATTAGTCACTGTATATGTCATTTGGCTGTCGAGAGGAACCGCAAGCTGTGGTGCGCCATATCTTTCTTTGTCTTCAGAAGGTCCGTAAAGGAGTGCATAGGTGTCTACTGGGTCAGAGGCTTTTGTAAAGTACAGTACAATACTGTTCCCATCTTGAGGTATCGCACCATAGAGCCAAGGCACTTGATCACCCACACTTTGTGTACAGCTTGTTACAGAAGACGAAGAAGCTTCTGTGCTTGAGGAACTGAGTGTTCCAAACAATCCAAAGATAGAAAAACCAGCTGTACTGCAAGTTACTGTATTGGTATTTGTACTGACGCTACAATTGTTCAGCTCATGCCAAGAGCTCCCATCCCAACGGTGGATACGTAAACTATTTTCATCTTGTCCTACAACGCTCTCGTCAGAGTATGTAACCGTTACTGACAGATTTTGTGCAAAACTAGTCACCGCTGTTCCTACGCTGGTCAATGCTTTTAAATCATAGAGATAGTCACCAACCAAATGACGGTTTTGAGGTGTCATTGTTACTCCAAGAGTTGCGCGAGACTCTACATTCTTTATCTGAACCACGGCGTCACTTCCAGTAAAACCAGCTGGTGCAGATACACGGATGCCTCTCCCGCTTTGTAACAAACTGGCACTTCCTCCAGTGGCAGAAGGAAGCGCATCTTCTGCTGCATCAAGTACATTCGCTGAACCTGTACAGCCCGGTGTAGTGAACACTCCTGGAGTCCCGGTAGTAACAGTACCAAGCGTATCTGCAGATTTGACTCTATAGTAGTAACGAACACAAGGAAGCAAGCCTGTTAAAGAGACACTGTGGGAGGTTGTCATGGGCGAAGTATCAGTGACTGCAGTGGTGGTGCCGTAGCTACTTGTTAGCCCATACTCTACTTGAGTTGAACGGATGTGTGAAGTCGTCCATGAAATAGTTGCTGAAGTACTACTCGTTTGTGTGGAAATAGCACTAATAATGGCCGTGGGTGCAGTTGGTACACCCGGCCATAGGTTTTGCATAGCAGTATATGCTGGTCTATCGGTGTACATGAGCGTGGTTCGATCACTTAACGTGAGCTCATATTTACTTGTTCCTGAGGTATTATTTTGAGCGAAGTCATACCAAAAAATTGGTCCAGCTACACCCCAATCCAGCAATTTTTGATATGCATCAGTAAGGTAGGAGGCTTTGGTGGTTTCACTGCCTCCCGTATTGCCTGGGTATTCAGCAGCATCTGCTGTATATCCAACTTCAGTGATCCAGATAGGCTTTGTCTCCATACCGGGAATAGTCTGCATTTTTGCATATAAAATATTGAGTTGATTGACCGTTCCGTCTGCACCAAGATCCGAATAGGGATGAAATGACATGATGTCAAAATAGCCGGATGGGTTGATCGTCGCCATCTCGGTGAGCCAGCGGTCAAGATGATGCTGCGATAAGCCACCATGGACTACTTGCAAGTCACTATCAATATTTTTGACGGTTGTATAAAAGTCACTCAAAAAAAGATAATACCAGTTCACTGATTGGGTATATGCCACCGGATCTGAGCCATCGGCATCATTAATATTCCAAAACGATGATAAGTTATTTTCATTTCCAAGTTCCCAATACGTGAAATCATTTTTATAGCACTCAACAAGCGTACTAATCCAGTCTACAAAAGTTGCTCTTTCACCGGAGCTTGCTGTCGTGGTGAGAGAGTTTGGGATAGAAACACGCGCTAATCCTTCCATACCGCGAGCTTTGAGTGAGTCCCTGATACGTGCGTAAAACTTTGTGTTGTCACCACACGTTGTTTGTGTGCCTTGATCTATTGTAAAACGTACCCATTTGATGCCCGCTGCATGCATCCTATCAAGATCAGCGTAGATACCACCAAAGTAATAGCTGTTGGGTCCATGAACAGTGTTATACCACTCGCCAATATGCCAAGCTGCACCCTTGGTGTTAGTACTACCAGTAAGAGCTGGTGGGGTTGGTGCAGGTGTGGGATTGGTAATGCTGAAGGTATCAAATGAGACCGTAATGGGTGCATTGCTGACTGATGTGGCAAGATAAGCACGCAACCCAAGCGTGCCAGCCTGTTGAAGATTCGCAGTTGAGTCTGTTACTGATGATGTCCAATACGTAGGCTCTTTCCAGCCGTCATACCAAGCTTTGATTTTGAGTGTTGTAGGGTTTGTGCCAGAAACTTGAAAACGTACCCAGAATTCTTTGTTAATCTCCTGCGCCATTTCGGGTATAGCTGTGTTCGCAGTGAGGTCGGTAAAGGTGCCTGCATTGTTTACCTGTATGTTTACATAGACTTTGTTGTTGGTGAGCAATAGGACGTGTCCAAAGTACTCACTATTTGAAGTAGCGTTGCGCCGAGCAATAAGATAGAGATGCTGTGTGTTAGTGAGTGGCTTTTTATCAACACTAATCTTGACCTTCATGTCTACATCTGTTTCGTTAACACTGAGGAGTCTTAGTGTTCGATTTGTTGCAGTGGTTCCCTGAACTATGGTCCCTTTACTGCCATTCACTGCATACTCGGAACTACTACCACCTCCCAAAGTATAGCTACTACCTGTGTCACTGCTGCCCCAACCATTTGCTTGAGTACGAGTAAAGGTGTCAGAAAAAGAGACGGCAACCACGTGTACTGGTGCGCAGAGTGCATAAAAAGATGCTAGAAAAACTGCTATGTTTAGTTTGAGAGAAACTTTCACGCAACACCGCTTCTGTTTATATCCACGTATCAGTATAAAGAGTAAAAAGATTGAAATAAAGTGTGAAGTGTAATAAAAAATGTGGTCGCACTAGGACTCGAACCTAGGACCTCACGAATGTGAATCGTGCGCTCTAACCAACTGAGCTATGCGACCAACACATGGGTGATTATATCACTCAATAAGTGCAAAGTCTCTTAAGATTTGCTCTACTTCTTGAGCATTTTGAGAGAGTACAAGCCGTGTGCGTATCTGGGTGGCATTAGGTATAGCACGTACGTACCATGACAAGTGTTTTCGCATAGGCAGAAACGTGTATTTTTCTTGATGAGAGAATGCTTGTTCATACAACTTGGCATGCTCAAGTGCGATAGCGAAAATAGAATGTGGAGGGGCAGCTTCTTGGAAAATGAATGGATTACCAAGAGCCCCACGACCTATCAACACACCATCTAAACAATAGGTGCTGCAGCGCTGAAGTGCTGTGCTATAGCTATCAATATCACCATTGCCCAGGATTTTTACACCAGTGCCTTTTACCATCTGTGCAGCTTGGCCAATAAGTTCCCAGTTCGCAAGACCACCGTACTGCTGACTTAATGTTCTCCCGTGTAGTGCAATAGCAGCAACACCTGTTTCAATGAGTGTGGGTATCCAGGACTCTACAACCGGCTCGTTATATCCCACGCGTGTTTTTACGCTCACTGGGACGAGTGTGCGGATGTCCTTTTGTACAGTACGTTTGGCGACAGCAGTACGAATGTCACTGGTCATATCAGGGCAGTCTGCAAGAGTAGCCCCATTCATCCAGTCAGTTGCTCCTTGTTTGGTAGCTGCTATGATTGCTTGAGCTCGTTGAGGGTTTCTAATGAGTGCAGCACCTGCGCCAGAATGCGCTACGTTTTTTGCGGGGCAACCCATGTTTATATCAATACCATCAAAGCCTAGCTCACATAACAGAATTGCGGTCTGACGGAAGTACTCAGGAGTTGTGCCATATATTTGCCCAATAACAGGTCGCTCAGTATCACTGTACATGAACTCTCTCAGCAGTCGCTCAGCACCATGACAAATGCCTTCCACAGAAGTGAACTCTGTGTACATCACTGCGGGATTACCGTATTTTTTGGTAATAGTGCGGAAAGGGTAGTCAGTGAGACCATCCATTGGTGATAGTCCCAAGATGGGTGTGGAAACTGTATTCCAAAAATGGGCAGCCTGCATGGAAGTGATTATATCATTCTTGGCCTGGGGCAGCTGCTGCTTTTGAGGTACAATAGTGCCCATGCAGCCAGTCGTTGATTTCTATGATACCTATCATGCAAAAAACGGAGTGTTTAAGGGTAGTATTTCTGAAGGTAATTTTACTTACTACTATCTAGCACCAGTGATCCGTAGAGTCCTGCAATCATTGTATCGACCAGTGGTGTTGGATATAGGCTGTGGCGTAGGTACTTTAAGCTTGTTTGCAGCACAGTATGCACATGCAGTGATTGGTATAGATGTATCTGCACGAGCAGTTGCTATTGCACAAGCAGCAATATACCCAAGCCAGCGAGTTTTTTTTAAACAAGGTACTTTGAGTGCACCTGTACAGGTAGCTTCGTGCATCATTTGTTGTGAGGTCTTGGAGCATGTGCCACATGATGAACAGTTCCTATATATATTGAGAGATTCACTTATCAAAGGAGGTATCCTGATTCTTTCCACACCACTCCAAGAAACAGTGCTTGCCTCAACAAGACTTTACAAACATTTTGATGCAGAGGTCGGTCATCTACGTAGATACTCAGTTACTCAACTACGCTCACTTTTTGCACGAGTAGGCTTTGAGATAGTTGAGCTGCATAGGACGGAGAGTCCACTGCGTAATCTACTTTTTATTCTTCACATGGATCTAGTTATCAGATGTATCCGTGGGCCACTTGTTCCATTTTTTCACTGGGTAGATGAGCAACTTTGCTGGGTATTTGGCGCAAGTAATGCAATACTAGTGGCACGAAAAAAATGAAACACATTGTTTTTTGCACTCCAGGGTTTGCTCCTCATATTGGTGGAGTAGAAAAGCATGTCACCGCTGTAGCCACGCAACTTGGCAGGCTTGGGTATCGGGTGAGCGTTGTCACACCAAAAGAATCACAAGGTGAAAATATCTTGCAACATTTGACCAATGTTTCTGTGATAACTCTTGAAGGAGACGCGCACAGTAAAAGAGATGTATGGTTGTGGGTACTGCGGCAGTGGCGTCTATTTGTTTTGGCAGATGTGGTGCATGTGCATGACGTAGCGTGGTGGATACTGCCCGTGCTGCCACTTATTTTTATGAAGTTTTTTATTACCTTTCATGGCTGGGAAGGTGAGTACCCAATACCACTCTTACACAAGCTCCAGCGTAGATTTTTCTCTGTGTGTGCCCGTGCTACAATTCACATTGGTGCGTATATTCAAGAATTTTATGGAGATAAACCTACATGCATTATGTATGGTGGAGTTGCTGCAGAAAATATAATGTTTGCACACAAAAGTAATAAACAATCGATTGTTTTTGTAGGGAGGCTGGCTGCAGACACAGATGTTCCACTGTACATAAAATATTTTAAAAAGCTTAAAGCGCAACTTCCCGCCATCACTATCACTTGGGTTGGTGATGGACCGTTACACAATCTGTGTGCCCGATATGGGCAAGTCACAGGTTTTGTTGAGCACCCAGAAAAGTATACTCAGCGGGCGCGACTGGTGTGTGCTGCATCATATTTGTCATGTTTAGAAGCAATTGCAGTGGGCAAAAAAGTACTTGCAGTTCATTCTCATTTTTTGAAAGAACGCTACCTCAAAGTATTTCCTTTTGCTGATAGATGTATTATTGATTCCGCCTCTTTTTCTACAATGTGTGATGTTATGACACTTTTGAAACAAGAAGAATATATAACTCAAGATACGCAAAAACAGTTGCAAAGAAGGTTACTGGATTTTACTTGGGGAGCAGTGACAAAACAGTATGTGCATTTATGGGAAACTCAGCCACCATTCTAATAAACGAGCATATTTATATCCAAAATATTTGCTGAAGAATACTTGACGCGCATCATCAAAATATTTTTTAAGAACTCCTTTGTTGTGACTACTCCCACCACCACTGTGTATAACTTTCGCTTGAGGTAAGTAGTATATTTTTTGTCCACAATTAATAATGCGCCTGCAGATATCATAATCTTCCCAATACATAAAAAATTTTTCATCAAAGCCACCAATCTCATTGAAGATCGTTCTGCGTATACACAACGCTGCTCCAGAAGCTGCTTCCAAGAAACGAGGCTGTGATAAAGAAGAAAAAGAATAAAAATGCCATAGCGAGATTGGATTGTAAGGCAGATATGTATGTAGCCATGATAAAACAATAGGTGCAGTGAACCAACGATACTGCCGAGTAAAACTTAAGATGGGCACACCTTTTTCGGAGCATAGCTGTGGAGCAACACAGGCAAGTGTTTGATGAGTTGCAAGATAGGTATATATCATCTCAACTGAACCCGGCATCACTAAAGTATCTGGATTAAGAAAAAAAAGATACTCACCAGATGCTTGTGCAGCACCAAAGTTGCATCCTTTTGAAAAACCACGATTATCATGGTTGTTGTTTATCACTATTACTTCACTATCACTTGTGTTAGGTAATGAGGCTACACAGCGCTGTAGCTTTTCAGCATCTTTGTAGGAAACAATGATAAAACTTATTTTTTTGTGCATACTTGTATAGTTTTTTTAAGTATTCTCTCAAGAATTTCTCCATGCTTTTTCCAGCTCCACTGTGTGCGTACATAGTGCACGGCTTCTTCACTCTGTTTTTGGCACTTTCTGCTATCAAGATACAGCTGCAGCGCTTGAGCAAGTTCTCTGGCATCTCTTTTAATATGACAGCCAGTTCTACCATTAATAAGAGTATGGTGATAACCACCCTCATCTACTGCTATGACTGGTGTTCCACACGCCTGTGATTCAAGAGCAACTAATCCAAATGGTTCATTATGTGATAAGCAAAGTGTCGCATAGGCACCCTGATAGAAGGTTCGTACTTCTGCATCAGTGTAGGGCAGTTGTGTATCGGCAAACTCTAAAGACTTGAGTGGAATTATCTGCCTAAGAATAGCACAGGCTTGGTTAAACAAAGGATAGCCGTGAACTTCATCACGTGCCCCTACCCACAAAAAATATGATCGATTATTTACCACTTCTGCCGGAAAGAAAGTATCTGGTGCCACACCAAGTGGTGCAGATATACAATCACGGTGATAGATCCTCTCAACGGTATCACTAATATATTTACTGTTCGCCAGAAGTTGTGTTGCTGCGTTTACTGCAGCTTTATCACACATACGAATAATATATCGACGCAGTCTCTCATAGAATCTTGTCAGGAGTTTGGACGGATAGGGAAAGAGTTTAGTCTCGTAGACAATGCGTGGTGGCTCCTCAATAAAGTAGACTGTCGGTGTCTTAAGGAATAAAAGTAGTAGAGGTGCTTGTGTGTACATACATGGATGTACCAAACAAACGTCTGGTTTTTGCGCATCTATGGTGTGTGCAAGTGAATAGGACTGAATGGCAAGTCCTATATATCCAAGTTCAGTGAGCGGCCGTAAAAACCCTGAAAAATGAGGGAGGAAAAGTGAGTGTGATCGTATAGTGGCCCATGTTGCAGTGTCAAATCTGGTAGATACAGCAGAAGTATAGTGAATAAGTGTATGACCACGTCCATGCAAATATTTGCATTGCTCTGCAATCACACGTTTAGCTCCCCCCTCGGGCACGTTATCAAATACTGCTATCTTCATATCAGTAGTATACTTGACATACTATGCAGCGAACAGCAGACCAAGTAACGGTCATTGTAACGGTTTATAATGAGGAAGATACTGTAGACGCACTTATTCGCTCACTTAATGAGCAATCTCTGCTCCCCAGTGAAATTATTGTAATTGATGGGGGTTCTACTGATGCTACACTTACTGTGTTACAGTCTCTTCACAGTTCAGTTCCGCTCCGCATAGCTGTACGACGGGGAAATAGAAGCTGTGGCCGTAATTATGCGTGCCAATTGGCACGTACCAAGATGATAGCTTGTACTGATGCTGGCTGTATTCCCAATAGATTGTGGTTGAGCGAACTTATTGCAACACAGCATAATACAAATGCGGAAGTGGTTGCTGGATACTACACTCCAATTATCACGACACCATTCACTGAAGCTTCTGCTGCCTATACGCTTGTGATGCCAGATAGAGTTGACCCGGAACATTTTCTGCCAGCAACGCGTTCAATGTTGTTTACAAAAGAAGCTTGGCAAAAAGCGGGGTGCTTTGATGAAAGACTCGATGATAATGAAGACTACGCTTTTGCTCATCAGCTGCTAAGGAAAAAAATAGGTCGAGCATTTACTCAAAGAGCTATAGTCTATTGGAATCCACGTACTACACTGTTTGGATTTACTTGGATGATTGTGAGGTTTGCCCGAGGTGATATATACAGTGGCATTCTAAGACCTAAAGTTATCTTTCTGTTTAGCAGATTTCTGGTATTTGGTGGGCTGTTATTTTTCCTTGCACATACCTATACAGCATCAATCACACTATTTGTAGCTTCTCTGGTAATAGTTTTGTATACTGCTTGGGCAGTGGCCAAGAATGTCCGTTACTCTCCAAGAGGATGGTATTGGTTACCAGTCTTGCAATGCGTTAGCGATGGTGCAGTGGTTGTTGGTTCGGTATGGGGAGGAGTAAAACGAATCTCTGGAAAGCAAATCGTATAACACCGACTATACAAAATGATAGCACGCTGACAACAATAAGTTTTAGTACGTAATATACAAAAAGTGAGTATGTTACATGATGCATTGCTAATCCAAGATACGTCTCACTCAATTCAATAATGAGTGGATGAACTAGATACACTCCCAGTGTGAGCGGTGCAGCTCTTCTGATAACTCCGTTTATAAAGTTACTGTCTAATGTAGTAAAAGTCATAGTTATAGAACGTAAGAGATAGAAGGCTACAATTGAGAGTCCAAGCACTGGTACAGTGAATGGCTCCCAAAAAAAATTCCCCAGTTCTGGCGTCCAAAAAGTCATATTGCCTACAGCTGCTTGCTTAATATTGTATGCAGTTAATAGTGTAACTATTCCAGCAAAGCCAAAGAATGCAACAGATGAAAATAACGTCTGTCTTCGTGTAACTGGTATGTTTGAAAGCAAGTAGCCCATGCAAAAGTAACTCAAAAATGGTAACCCAATAAAGAAAATCGTTGTTGAGTTATAGAGGGAAAACACTAAATATGATGTATGCTCATACAGTGTTGCAGCTGCTATCAAAACGATGGTTATTGTTAACAATAGCTGTTTTCTTGCTATCCACATAACAAGAGGAGCACACAAATATAAACACGCTGCAATGGCTAAGTAGTATAGGTGGCCGACATTAACGTACAGAACATCAAAGAGAAAAGCGGTGGCGTTGAAGACAGTGCCATGCTGGTAGTATTCCCACGCTTTATATACGCCATATGTAGTTACGAGTAAAAAAAGGAAGTAATTACTTTTTTTGAGTACATACCTAAACGAAACAAAATGTTTACGTGCCAATAGTGCTCCGGAAATCATGGCAAACAGTGGCACACTACATATGGCAACAGAGTGGATTGCTAACACCAACCACCACGATATACCACCAACATAATTTGTGAGTGAAGCAGTAACAGAGTCACAATGTATTGCTACTACGCCCACGGTTGAAAGAACGCGCACATAATCCAGGAATAAGTCTCGTTGTTGATGCATATTACTTTGAAATAAGTAAATAAAAAATAAGTTGAGTAACGATGACCCACACTACATGGTATATGAGAAAATTAAATTTGTGTTTTACTTGGCGTATATACACTATACAAAAAAAGGCAAATGCTTGTGGAAGAGTGAGCCATAACAACATGATAAATGAAGCCAAAGTGCTGTTTGATATGTGACGCTGAATTGATTCAAAAACAAATTGAAAAACTGAATACGTATGTATTTTTGTTGCTAGTATTATCCCCAATACCAGCCATTCAATGAGGAAAATAGCAGCTGTTTTTTTGTACATATATTCATTAAAGGCTCTGAGCCGTCAAGTAGTCAACTGGCGCATAGGCGTCTGTAAGTATAGCTGCATCTTTTGTAAATTGTGGTGGCAATGTCACCAGATGATCTTGTAATGTACGAATACGTTCGTCAGTATGGGTGAGTATTTGGGGGCTGGTAAAATGTAACTCTCTTGGCTGCTTAAAACCAACAAATATAAAGTTCTGAACTGCAGTACTCTGTGCAGAATCAACAGCAATAATGAAGTTATCCGGAAATACACTTTGAAATGTTTTTATTTCGGAGGCAAGAAAAGAAGGTCTCGTGGTTTTTGTTGGCAGTGAACCAACAATATTAGCAATGAAGATACCTTGGTCAGATAGCCTTTCCTTAGTGAGTGCAAAAAATTCTTTTGTAGTCATATGAGCTGGTACAGATAAAAGAGAGAGATATGCATCGCTGAATATATAGTCGTAGGTAGTTGCTGAATTCATGAGGAACCTTCGTCCATCAGTGAGATGTGTGTGCATCCTTGGGTGTGGGGCAACTCCAAAGTATGTGTGTGAGAGCTCTTCAAGTCCTGGTTCTATCTCAACTACATCTACCTCAACTGTGGGATGTGTGGTTACTAGTTTGTAAGGAAGCGTATAAGAACCTCCACCTATGAAAAGGGCTTTCTTTAGTTGAGGAACAAAAAGAGAGTACAAGCGGTAATATTGGGTATATTCAAATACTAGTTCGCTGGAATGTGTGTAGGCTGCACCAGATTTGTTAGTATCTAGGAAGAGGACATGTGCTTCTTGGTCATGCTCTTGTGTTGTGAATACACTAATCAGCTGGTATACGCCCTCTTTCTGAAAGAGTAAGGCAGGATTGTGCTCAAAACGACTAGCAGTCCAGCTAACAGAAAAAAGTACTACAAGTCCAGTTACCAACTTGATCGCATGTTTCATTTTAGTAAGCTCTGGTACCCCCAAAAATAACGGTAGTGCCCCCAACACAATAAGAAGTATGGCTGTGCCAAAAACGACGCTATCAATAGTAAATGAAGGCAAAAGAAAAAAACCAGTACAAATGCTCCCCGCGATACTACCAAGTGTAGAAAAGAAAGATACTTTGCCAGAAATGGTCCCAATATTTGGTGTTTTGCTTGCTTGTGTGAGGAGTTTAAGTGCAAATGGCGATATGCATCCCAGCAAGAAACCAGGTAACAAGAATAGCACTACCGATGCTAGTAGTGGGCCTTCTTGAATGCTAAGAGTATCGCCTACAACTGGTAACACTAGATAGCGCAACAGTTGCAAAATAAGCATACTGATGCCCCCAAGCATGATGAGCGTGTAAAAAAGAGGTAAGCCGGGATGCTTGTCAGAAAGTTTTCCCCCGTAATAGTATCCAAGACTTAATGCAGCCAGAAAAACACTAATGACACTGGTGGTTGTAAAAATAGTGCTTCCAAAGTAAGGCGCAAGCATCCGCATTCCAGTTACTTCGATGACAAGAGCACACGCTCCCGTGAGAAAAACACTGATGAGGACTTGCAGCTCAAGGGAACGATACTTTTTTAACATACAAAACGTGTATAAAAACTTACTTCTGTGTATCCGATGATACTTGAAGCCAAGCGACTGTGCAAATGAAATTTGCTTATAGTCCTATAATATTATATAATATCACCCATTGGCTCTTTAACAACATGAAAGGGTAGTAATCTGTCGTTGTGACTACTGTGGGTTCGTACCTGTGTGTACGCAAACCCGCATCAGTCTTGTACGACGACAGATCGTCTACCTTGTTCAACAAAAAGGATCAAGCATGTTTACGTTACCTACACAAAAACCGTTCATGTCTTCAGATTTCAAAAGTGCCGCATGTCTGTTACGCTATGGAAAGTGCTGGTACCAACTGACCGAACCATGGCAAGATTTGGTATATCCGTATCTCCCAGTTCTCGATTTGGTGAGTGATGAAGTTTTTATTCGTTCCGGCGGAGCTGTACTTGTTAAACTTGCGCCACAAGCACACGCTGCTTCTGGCAAACTCGCTGAAGAGTTGCCGACAGATGTGGAGCTCGCAGCAATTGGTAGCGTAGCTGCAACAGCTATTCAATTATTCAAGTCAGGTGCACAAATACCTGAACTTGACCCTAGTAACCAGCTCAAGCTGTTTATGCAAACTGTTGGGATGAATGTGTTTACCCAAGAGTTCCGACTCGCATTCAAGCCAGAAAAATACATCCAGTATCGTGAGAGCGAAATCAACGATCAGTTTTTTTTGGAGTCAATTGTTCGCAACGGATGGTATGCACAGTTTTTTAACCACTGCTTCAGTGTTGATCCAGCACGCGCACTACTTGCCAGAAAACACTTGCCTTTGACTGTGTATAAAGGCCGCATATTTTGGACGGTGGAGCGACTGACACGAGTTCTCTGGACATGGGATGATGCCTCACTGAGAAATCTTGCAACTGCCTGTGGCCTTGGTTTTGTAAATGCTGGAGTGCTTATGATGGAAATGAATTATCCATACATGGAACGCACACTGGTCTATCACATTACCAAGATCATGCCCCATGAGGGGGCGTGGTAAGTCGTCCTTACTGAAAGTTGAGTAATCCCATGGGATTTGCTCAAGTAGACGAAAAGGCGATTACTCACATAGAGTAGTCGCCTTTTTTGTAACTTACTTGCAAAAAACTATGCATGACGATATTCTTGCAACACACGGACATACAAACGAATTGCTGTCTGCAAATCCTCTTTCTGTATCTTTTCATTTGGTGTATGAGCATCAGCAATAGATCCGGGACCAAAGACAAAGCCGTTTTGGAAAAAAGTAAGCTCAGTGCAGTATTTGACCTGCTGGCCAACACCCAAAAACTTCAGTGATTGAGGTAGTGACGAGGCGACTGGTGGTAAGTTCTCTACTATTTTGATGATGGCTTGGCTTCCCACAAGTTGCTGTAGCTCAAGTGCATAATTGGTGGTATCTCCTGGTGCAATGCGAAGACTAATTACTGCTTCTGCACGATCAGGTATGACGTTTGTTGCAACACCACCTTTAATTGTTACCAAACTTAGGGAAGTTGCAGAGTTGACTTGCAGTTGTTTTGCAGGACCATTGAGCAGAGTGAGGAGCTTATCAATAGCATTTTCACCTAGAGCTGGCTCGCTACTATGTGCTGCTTTTCCAGTACAAACAAGTGAAAGAACAAGAATACCATAGTGTCTAGTGACCGGTCTCAGTTCAGTGGGTTCACCCACAATAACCAAAGCACCCAAATCGCGCATACAGGTCTGAATAGCAATTGCCCCAGCAAAATCAGTCTCTTCACCAATGGTAAAAAGTACTCCAAAGTTGGTTATACCTTGTGCTTTTGCTTCTTGTGCGGCAATGAGCATACTTGCTATAGAACCTTTGGTATCACATGCACCTCGACCGTATATACAATGCGCATCTTCATGAGCGGGAATGTGTGGTGGTACTACATCCATATGTGCTTGCAGAATAATCTTGGGATTTCCCACTTTGGCAAATACATTAATGCGATCACCATTCACAGGCATACGATCAACTTCAAAACCTATTCTTTCAAGATAGTCTGCTAAGAACAGTCCTATTTGAGCCTCGCAGCCAGTAATGGAGGCTATGTCTATAAGCTTGGTGAGAAGACGAGCCGCAGTTGGTATTTTCATAATTCCTCCTTAGTTCTTTTCATTTACGAAGAGAACACGCGCCTCATTCTCTGTATCTTTTAGCCCTGTTTGCAGACCAATAATTGCTCTCATTCCCATTTTTTCCAATATGTAGCGCATTGGTGAATCTTCATTTGTTCTTACCACAAATTGTTGATATCCTTTTTGTTTTCCAGAATCAACAATTTTGTTTGTTAAGTCTTTTCCAAACCCTAGACCCTGTAAGTTGGGTAGCACTCCTACCTCAGACACGTAATAGAAAAAACCAGTTTTAATAAGGAGCTCTGTAACAAGTTGCTGCATCTCTTGAGTACGATACTTTTTGAGAGACAGTTCCTCTGGTGTCATCTTGAATCCCCACCCAAAACCAGATATACAACGTTGAACTTGTTCTAGCCACTGAACTTGTGCTAAAAAAATGCCGATAGCATCTGTTTTATTCAACTCTTGCGCAATGTACTGTGCGGTATCTACTAATGGATATGCTTCCAGATTAAAGGTCCCTCCACACGTACAGCCAGCTTCAAGGAGTGGTGATTTACTTGAGAATTGACTGCAACGATCACAGCGTGAAACTTCTTTCCATGGCTCTCCTGCAAATACCTCTGCATATGTTGAGGCTACTGCTGTATATTCTGTTGGAGTGATAGATGCTATTTCGTAGTTTTTTTTCATATTTTCTTTTTTGTTGTACAAAACACTCTGGAGGTGAGGGTACAAAAAAACCCCTACTCGGGGCTGTGTAGAGTGTTTTGTAAAAAAATTTATTGGATACGAACCACAACCCCGATAGTATGTGAGGTATGATGGATATGGTGAGAACAAAGTATCTTAAGCATTGTTACTTAGTATAACACAGGTTTGTTTTAGCTAATGGTTTACCCATTATTGCTACCATTCTACTTTTATTTATAAGCGGGGTTGGTGCATATTACCCCCAACCCCAGCTGATGTATTACAGCAATCAAATGCAAGCATTTATTTGCAAATAAAATATCTACGGATAGCTTACCGTATCTACTAACGGTAAGAGTTTGTCAGTAGACTGACTCAAGTTTTTTGAAGTATCAGGACAAATTTTGTTACCATCGTTTATAAAAGTCAAATAATATCGCTTTTTATCATAGACACTTGAATCAACTGCATGATAGAAAGAAAGTCTTCCACACTCTTTGGCAAATTCCATAGCTGAGCCATTCTTGGCTCTATAAGTGGGAATACCCTTTTGCATTATCTGCCATGGATCCAAAATATCATGAGCATATTTGTCAGCTGACAATATCACTAGATTTTCTGAATTAGAAGAATCATAAAACCAACTTGAAACTTCTACTGGTTCACCATCGACATCAACAATTGCTTCCTGTTTAATAATTTTTCCGTTTTTATACCAAAACTCCTTTTCTGTAATTTTTTTATTGTACAGAAGAGGAATATCAAATCCAAAACTTTTAGATGAGTAATTTACTTCTTTTGAAGAGACGAGTATCCCATGATTCTGGACTGTTTCGGAAATTCTATATGTTAGGTCTTTTTTGTCTAA
The DNA here is from genome assembly GCA_964648715.1 of uncultured Pseudomonadales bacterium. Classification (GTDB taxonomy): domain Bacteria; phylum Patescibacteriota; class Microgenomatia; order UBA1400; family PJMF01; genus OMIS01. The sequence continues at coordinate 116,494 of CAZYNM010000001.1, forward strand.
ATTTAACTGGTCTATTTGATTCTTTAATTTTAGGTATTGAAGTGACAAAAATATAACAGCAACAACTAATATAGTGAAAGAGGTTTTTAAAACAAAATATGAACTACCTTTTGCAATTGATCTCACGATACTTTCAGTATAATCGACTGCAAATATAATTTCAATTAATATTCATACTATCGGGCAACTCTACCTAGGTCGGTTTGTCGGACAGTGCGGAAGGGGAGGGATTCGAACCCACGAGACCGTTAAGGTCACGGTTTTCAAGACCGTTGCGATGGACCACTCTGCCACCCTTCCGTTTTATGCATTGCATATTGTACCATTTTTTATCGTTTCTGAATGGTGTATAGTGGGTGTATGGCAGATACTCAATCACAATCGGTGCAGCAGCCTGAAACACAATCGCAGCCAGAGCAGGTTGTGGAACGTGATTATCAGAAGCCTCAACCAGAAGAAGAACTGCTTGAGTGGCGTGCACCAAGCAGAGTATTTAAAAAGCACAACCGACAGTTTTACACCACTGTCGGGATGATCGTGCTTTTAGTTGGCTTGATTCTCTTTTTTGCCGGACAAACGCTTCCTGTGGCTGTCATGATTGCTGTTGTCTTTTTTGTGTATATTCAGCACTCTATTCCTCCTAGCCTTATTACCTATAAGCTCACTACCTATGGTATTAGAATTGAAGGTGAGTTGTACTATTGGGAGGAAATGGGACGTTTCTGGTTTACCAAACAATATGGCCAGGATTTATTGCATATAGAGATAGCACGATTTCCTTTCCGCCTTCCTATTTTAACCGCAGATATCTCAAAAGATGATATGAGTGCGGTACTGTCTGAAATACTGCTTAACGAAGTGCCGCCTCCTACAACATATGAAAAGATTGCCAACTGGTTGCACGAGAAAGTTCCTATTGATATTGAGTCCTAGAGCTCATCTTACTATCTCGCAGATAATTTGGTACAATACGGTTCTGGTTCCGTTCATGGCGCACCCATAGTTCAACGGATAGAATGAAGGATTGCGGATCCTTAGATCTAGGTTCGATTCCTAGTGGGTGCACTGCGATATAACATATGCCTCGAATAGTACGATATCTGCCCGTCGTCTATAGCCTTAGCTTAGTTAGTGAGCTGGGCAATGTGTGGTGGATTTTTGAACTTATTTCCCATTGGAGGATTACCTATATAATTGGTGGTTTTTTCTTGTTGGTGCTGTACGCTTTACTTCGTAAATCGCGTAGTTTTTTCTTGGTACTCTGTATACTTGGTGTACACTTGTGGTGGGTTGCTCCATACCTTACTTTTACTCATCCCACATTACAAACTACTCAAGATCAACTCTCTGTAGTGTTCGCTAATACCTATTGGCTTACCAAAAGCCAAGATAAAGTCATCAGCAGCATGCATGAAATGAATCCAGATATTATCTTCTTCTTTGAAATGCTTGAACCATCATTTACCGTTGTAAAGCAAGGGCTCCCAGAATATAAGTACAGTGGTTATGTGCATGGTATGTATGCGTTTAATATTGCGTATTTGAGTCGTGTCCCGGTAAAAGAAAATGTTTTATATTTTGTGCCGCTTGTTCCTACCTTAGAATTGAAAACACAGGTAAATGGAAAAACAGTGTCTATCATTGGAGCACATCCGCATTCACCCGTGGATGGAGAGTTTGTGATATTTCGTAACACTCTACTGAATGAACTATTTTCCTATGTTTCACAGCTGAAAGACCCCGCATTGGTAGGTGGTGATTTGAATATTAGTCCGTTTGCACCAGAATATGCATATTTAAGAAAATCCTTTCCGCAATTGCATGATTCAATGGAAAACTTTGGGTTGCAGAACACCTGGCCAACACATATTTTGCCCGTTCTATTTTCTATACCAATTGACCACGCATGGTCAAATGAGCAACTTAATGTGCTTGAACGAAAAACAGGGCCAAGTACCGACTCAGATCACTTACCGCTTTTCGTACGAGTAGGGGTATAATTGCTCAGACGGAGAGGTGCCTAGAGTGGCTTATTGGTCAGGTCTCGAAAACCTTGAGGTGGGAAACTGCCGCGCGGGTTCGAATCCCGCCCTCTCCGCACAGATCAACGCTACACAGTTTAAAGGAGTCCATGCTGGTGCAAAAATGTGACACGATCATCCTTACTGTTGCACTCAGTGTCATTGTTATTTTTACTCTGTTTCGTTTCACTTATCTTGCTGAAATACCCGCAGGTTTTTTTGTGGATGAATCTTCTATTGGTTACAATGTACAGCGTCTTTTGCGAGGTGCCACAGATGAGCATGGAGCATATCTGCCGCTGTACTTTAAAGCATTTGGAGACTACAAAAATCCAGTTTTTGTCTACTCTCTACTGCCTATTGTTGCACTGTTTGGGGAGCACATAGTGAGTATACGTATAGCAGCTGCTTTGTGGGTGCTGGCGGCTCTAGTTGCCTTCTTACTGATGGGAAAAGCTGCTGGATTTCGACGTTTGAGTCTGGTGAGCATGATGCTTTTGTGTACCACAAGTCCATGGCTGATCCAGCTGGGAAGAGTGGGGTTTGAAGTTGCGTCTGCCCCTGTTTTTGTTCTTATTGCGGTCATTGCATACTATCACCTCACCAGCAATGTTCATACGCATGATGTAAAGCATCGGTCCTGGTTATATACATTTGTTGTTGCATGCGTGCTGGGGTTTTATAGTTATACCTCTCTCAGGTTTTGTATGCCGGTTATAGTAGCGGCTGGTTTGTTTTTTATCCGCAAACATATTTCTGTGAAAAGCCGTGTGCATGTTTTCCTACTTATACTATTACTAAGTCTACCCATTTTTGTTTCACAAAGTGTACACACTGGAGCACTATCTGCTCGATATGCAGTCGTGGGTCTTTCACACTATACACATACTGGCGCAGAGTTTGTGAATGCTTTTGTAAATAACGCTTTTTCTCATTTTTCACCAACCTTCTTATTTGCTGGTGGAGATGGTAATCTGCGGCATGTACCTGCTCCCTACGGTGTTTTTCTCATTACTGCTATTCCTTTTTTCATTCTTGGTATGTGGTGGCTGTACAGCACACGAAACACTCTATTCTCTCGTTGGTTAATAACCAGCATGGTAGTAGGAATCGTACCTTCCGCACTTACTATTCAATCACCTCATGTCTTGCGAGCAGTGGTTTTTTTAACACTCTCATATGTTGTCGCAAGCTTCGGAGTTCGTTTCGCACTAGAGCATAGTGGCTGGCTGCGATTGGTTGGTAAGGTTTGTACTATTGCGCTGGCTGTACAAGCATGCTTCTTTCTTTACTTTTACACGCATACCTATTCGCAGAATTCACGCATTTGGTTTGATGCGGGTACAGTTGAAGCTCTTGCTCATATCAATCACTATATGCAGCCGCTTTACATATCAACTCAACTTTATCCAGGAACGTATGTGACTGCATATTTTTTTGCAACTGCCCGAAACATTGATCTACAAGCACTGAACTTTATAGATCCTAATGATCAACTAGTGAAGGGCCCTGGAACCTACATTTATGACTATCAATCATGTCAACAATTGTTGCAAAAACATCCATTTCCTGTGGCTATCTATGATGATGGAATATGTGTATTTGTACTACAGTAAGTGAAGTACTCAAGCAGTATGTCTCAATGTTATTTTGATCACTCTTTTTGTATGGTGCGCCAACGTGCTTTGGCAATTATGAGTTGGGTATACGATCCGTTTCATGATGAGAAACATTCGCTGGAAGTGGAAATTCTCTCTTTGAAGATCTACCACAGTTTAGCACAGAAAATTCGCAAGGATACAACAGTGGCACGAGTCCGCCTTGCCGCCGTACTGCATGATACTTCTAGAGAAGTTATTGGCACAAATTTTATCCTTGAGCCACTTTTGGGTGGTTATATAAGTGGGAGTATTGCTTACCGGATGATGATGGAGTATGGGTATGGGGAACAAGAAGCACGTTACATACGAAGTATTATTAGAAATCATGAGTCGTTCTTTGGACTTTGGAAATATACTGAGGATATTACTGAGCGAATTCTTTCTGACTCAGACAACGTGGAAGCATATTCTGCGGAGCGTTTTACACGAGGGCTCATTTATTTTAAGAAACAAAAATTCTCAAATATATTTCTGAATGTGTATATTGTTGGTTTAGTTATTCAGCACCGGTGGGCGCCCCCCCACTTTTTCTTTCCCATTGCTACAGTAATGCACAAAAAGTATCTCCAGCGTTTGCGCAAAGTAGTCCTCACGCATAGAACGCTTTTTCGCTCGTTGTTATATTGGCCAGTCTACTATTTGTTGTATTCGCTTGACTTCTTACAAGCTGAATCAGCTACAGCTGCATAGAAATCCCTATCTCCAAAGAAGCCATTGACCTCAGGTTTCAGGAGTTGAGATCTCGATAACAAAAGTGCCGGACGAATCGTGTGGCTCCCATATTTCTTATTAATTGCGCTGATGACACTGTCGATGCGTTCGTTCTTTTGCCATTCATCAAAAAAACTAGGCTGAAAGAAGTGTGCTGGCTTGAGTAAGCCTAGTGAAACATGACAGCGAACAACGGGGAAGCGTTCATGCCATCGTTGGCTAACGTATTCCCACACAAGTGCAGTCACATCACGAGTGTGAAAATGAGGAGTAGCAAGTGTAGTCTGATACTTCCAGTAAGTACTACTACCTCTCAAAGAAACATGAATATATCTGCCTGCTAGGCCGAGTGTACGTGCTTTTTCACATACATCTAGTGTGAGATTGTAGAGTACAGACTTTATTTTGGCATCAGTATCCCAAGGGGCACCCATGCACGTGATGGATCTACCTACACTTTGCATATGTGGTCGAGCCGGTCGTTTGGTTAAAAAGTGTGTCTCTTCACCATAAGCCATTTTTTTGAGTTCAGCTGCCCAAAATGGTCCACACTGAACTACTAGTGTTTCGAGTGGAATGAGTCGTACTGCATATAACGAGGTAATGTTCAATGTTTTTAGTTTTTTTTCTAGTCGGAAGCCAATACCACAGACATCTTTGAACTTGGCTTGTGATAGTAATACATCTTTGACATCTTCCGTACAGTGATTGATAACACCCACACCTGCAACTTCACCCGCTAACTTTGCAAGGAACTTGGTACGTGCGATCCCTATGCTACACGTAATCCATTCACCCAACTTTTTTTTTAGTGCGTTTTGCAGTTCTGTTGCGAAAAACTCTGGTGATGGATAGTGCCGAGTGAGAGGTGTGTAATAGATAAATGCTTCATCAAGGGAGAACATTTCTACATCGGGTGAGAATGAGTTCAGTGTAGCTTCAAATGCGCGGGTGGCAGAAAGGTAGAGCGAAAAAGCAGCTGGAAGTACCACAAGCTGAGGGTAAATTACTTTTGCATCTGACAGACGCATGCCAGTCCCAATCCCTTTGGCTTTTGCTTCTCTTGAAGTAGCAATAAGACACGTCCTTCCCACATCTTTCACCACTCCCAGCGGTACACCACGTAGGTGAGGATTTTCTTGTTGCAAGATGCTTGCAAAGTACGAGTTGATATCAACATGTAGCCAGCAGGATTCTTTATGCACAGTACACCTCATGTAAAATCCACTGATCACAAGTCTTGTTAAAAAGAATGCGATAAACTGTTCCTGAATAATAAAAACTATAGCAGCGTAGTATGTTTCCGCCCTCACAGTACTCTCCAGAGTAAGTGCTTTTTTCGGTGATAATTTTTTTTCCTTTCCAGATAAACCACCGAGGGATGAATGAACCACCGGTGTACACACCAGCTACGGTAATCTTTTCATCGATAAGTGTGAACATAACCCAATCATAATCCATATAAAATACGAATGAAAGAGAGCGTAACTATATCAAAAAATCGTACTTGTTTCTCTCAAGTACATGGTGCAGTATGAGAGAACCATGCGAGCATTTTCTACACCTATGATGCAACAGTATGCGCAAATAAAAGGCCAATACCCAGATTGCCTTTTATTTTTTCGGTTGGGTGATTTTTATGAACTTTTTCTTGACGATGCACTTATAGGTGCGCGACTACTCAACATAACGCTGACTCGTAGGCCTCGAGGCAAAGATGGCAATATTCCCATGGCAGGAGTACCCTACCATGCAGCAGAGAACTATATAGCAAAACTTATACATGCAGGTCAGCGGGTGGCCATTTGTGAGCAAATAAGTGAACCAGATGCAAAAGGTATTGTAGAACGGTCAGTAGTACGCGTTATCACTCCTGGAACTGTTTTGGACGATGCTGTGCTTGAAGCAAAAAAATACAACTACTTGGCTTCCTGCGTACACGGAAAACAGGGGTGGGGAGTTGCTTTCCTTGATTTGTTAACTGGTGAATGTGCGGTGACTTTTTTGGAAGAAGAAGCGCGAATTGTTGAAACTATTTTGGTAGAAATGGCACGTTTTACTCCTCGTGAGCTTCTTATAGGTAAAGAAGAGCGAGCCGTATTTGCATTAGAAGACTATGCGCAAGAACACGATATTCATATCACTGAACAACCTGACCAGACATCATCCGAAGCAGCAGCATTGGTGACACTTTATTTTGATATAACAGTGAATGAAGAGCTACTTCTAGGAAATGAAGATGCAGCACTTAAAGCAGTTGCGCGTATCTGTTCCTACATACAGTACACACAAAAACAAGTCACTCGTCATTTGAAAAAGCCAGTGTGGTACAACAAAAGTGAGTATGTTCAGCTTGATCAACCAACAAACAGTAATCTTGAATTATTCAAAAACCTGCAAGGTGATGAGCACCTTTCATTATGTACACTCATTGATAAAACGCTGACAGCAAGTGGTGGGCGTTTATTCCGAGCATGGCTCAATCGTCCCCTCTATTCACACACCGGTGTGATAGACAGACAAAAGGCCGTGGGACTTTTTATAACCGAGCGTCAACTCACACATAGCATACGTTCTATTTTAGAAGAGATGTATGACTCAGAAAGAATAGTCAGTAAGCTTGCTCTTAAAGTGGCTACTTCAAGTCTGCTCTGGAACTTGACCGTTACCTTAGAAAAAACAATGCAGCTCTCACACCTCATGAAAAACGTTACTCAAGGTAACTTGCGAGTATGGTCACAATTTCCAACAGAAAAAATACAAACTATCGTAGCTGATATCAAGCAGACACTTGTGGAAAAGGATGCTGAAGGAGAAACAGGAATTATTAAAAAGGGAGTATCAGTAGAGCTAGATGAACTGCGTCAGATTACACAGACTGGAGAAGCATGGATTAGGGAGTTCGAAGCAAGGGAAAGAAAAAGAACTGGCATCGCTTCGCTCAAGTGTAAGTACAATCAAGTCTTTGGGTATGCAATTGAAGTGAGTCATGCTCATAAAGCATCTGTCCCAGCTGAGTACGAACGTAAACAAACACTCGTGAATGCAGAACGTTTTACGACACCGGAACTTAAAGAGAAGGAGTTCCATATTTTGACTGCCACTGCACGTACTGCTGAGCTTGAACAAATGCTTTTTGCACAACTTGTGGAGCGAGTCATCAGTGACTCTGCAGTCTTGCAACTTGCTGCTCAGGCAGTAGCAGAATTGGATGTTTATACTGCATGTGCGTATCTTGCTGATGCGGAAGAATGGATTTTACCAGAAATGCATCTAGGAAGAGAATTACAAATTGAGGCTGGTAAGCACCCTGTTCTAGCCATACATTTGCGAGATACTTGTATTGCTAATACGACGCGACTTGGTGGACCAGGTGCAGATGTATTCATAATTACCGGACCAAATATGGGTGGCAAGTCTGTATACATGAGACAGGTTGCACTTATCACAGTGCTCGCTCATTGTGGTTTCCCCGTTCCAGCACGTAGTGCTCGTGTTCCACTCACGGATGCGATCTTTGTGAGAAGTGGTGCAAGTGACAACATTGCTGCAGGAGTATCAACATTTATGATGGAGATGACTGAAGCAGCTAGGATTGTGCGCAGTGCTACTTCAAAAAGTTTGGTGGTGATGGACGAGATAGGAAGGGGTACGAGTACTTATGATGGTATTAGTATTGCATGGGCACTAGCAGAGTCTTTTGTGATTGGTACACAAAGGCCTAAAGTACTCTTTGCCACTCATTATCATGAGTTACAAGAGCTAGCTCAGCATCATCCTCATGCTATACAAAATAGACATGCTGCTGTTTACGAGGATAGCGGCAAACCCGTGTTCTTGTATACTATTGAACCTGGTCCAGCCTCACACAGCTATGGTATAGCAGTTGCAGAACTGGCGCACATACCGCAAGCAATTCTTGAACGGGCGCGCGTCATATTAGCCCAACTTGAAAAAAGCCATAAAAACCCAGAGGACTCTCTTCTCAGAGAAAAGTTACTGAGCATTGATTGTTCCACCATGAAACCTATTGAAGCACTGACCTTTCTTGCATCTTTACAAGATGCAATCAGAAAAAAATATGATTAGAAAATTGGATCGTGCGTTAATTGCTCGTATTGCTGCCGGTCAAGTTGTTGAGAACCCGGCTAGCATTCTCAAAGAGTTGCTTGAGAACTCACTTGATGCAGGTGCACAGCATATTACTGTTCGTTTGCAGGAGGGGGGAAAAAAGAGTATTACCGTTCAAGATGATGGTGTTGGTATTGCGGCAGCTGAAATGGAGCTTGCGCTAGAGCGCTACACCACGAGCAAACTTGACGAAGAAGTTGACCTTACTTCAGTAGCTACCTACGGCTTTAGAGGAGAAGCATTATTTAGCATTGCAGAGGTTGCACATGTTGATATTATTTCACGCGTGCAGCATGCCCAACATGGTTGGATGGTAAAAAAAACCAATGGTTCTGTCAAAGAATCAAAGGCACAGGCATATGAAGAAGGAACAAAAATCACCGTCTCTGACCTTTTCTCTAACCATCCTGCTCGTAAAGTTTTTTTGGATTCCGTAAGTAAAGAACAGGCAAGATGCATGGACGTTTTTACACAAGTTGCATTGGCACATTCCGAAGTAGCATTTAAGGTTTTTGTTGATGAGTCATTGCTTTATACAGTAGCTGCAGAGACACCACCTCAGCGCATGCTCAGTCTGGGAATTATTTCCCATCCTGAGCAAGTTATACACTGTAAGTGTAGCGCAGAGTTCTTTGATGTTTCAGCATACATAGGTGTGCCTCAAATTGCTTCTGAAACTGATCATGCTCATTATTCTTTTGTTAATGAGAGGCCAGTTCGTATACCTACATTATCGCGTAGCTTAAAGCGTGCATACGGCACATTGTTGGAGGCCCGACGTTTTCCTTTGGCAGTAATATATCTAACGGTGAACAAAAACTTCGTTGATGTGAATGTGCATCCTCAAAAACAGACGGTTGCTATTCGTAGTATGCCATTGCTCATACATGAAATAGAAAAAACAGTCAAAGACACACTAACTGCTGCGACCATTCATTATCGAAAAGAACACAGCTTGTATTTCAGAGATACTAAACAGATGGATAGAGCCTTGGGCTCAGAATTAAAGATCACAAATGAACCATGGCACCCAGCGCAAATGGTACACGGAACTGATATTCAGCAGCTTCATAGACTTTATCTTTTGGCACAAACAGCAGATGGTCTGCTCCTCATTGACCAGCATGCAGCACATGAACGTATTTTGTATGAACAGTACACAGGAGCATTTACAAAACTCAACAAGCGTTGTGTGCTTGATGAACCTTGCCGTGTGCAGTTAACACCTTCGGAAGTAGCACAAAGTGATCTGTTGGTACAACACCTCCGTAGGATGGGATGTGAATCAACTTTAGAGAACAAACAACTAGAAGTAACTAGTTTACCACATCCTGTTGAGCGAAGAAGGCAACAGAGTTTCGTTACCGATCTGGTGCACAGCATCTTGCATGATTCCCCCACATCAGAGACAGAAATAATGCACACAACCTGTGCCTATTTAGCATGCAAGCATGCCATAAAGGCGGGGGATCCACTTACAATGCACGAACGCAAAAAACTTGTGGAAAAATTATTCTCAACAACCAGTAACTACACTTGCCCACATGGAAGACCTGTGTATATAACAGTGAGCCTCTCAGAACTTGAACAATGGTTTCACCGAAGGGTGTGAGTAATGAAGCAAGGGTAACGAGACATGCTTTAATGTATCTTGTAAATCTTTTTCAATGGTTTCACTATCTCTGTTATTAGCGTCCTGGTGTACAGCGGGAATAAAAATACAGTGTGATGCTGCAAGCGTTACTCCCAGCCGAGCAAGTGAACTGCCTAAGGTAGTGACGATCGTTGTAGTAGTGATGCACACGTACCCAACTACAGTTATTTGACGCATGTACAAGACATGGCAGTGCTCGCGTTGTGAAAAACATGAGGGAAGCATACAGCTGTTAGTATGCTGATAAAGCTTGCATGTACCTTGCGTTAGGTGGTAGTAGTTTTTGGTGGATTGGTATCAAGCCAAGTCTTGAGTTGTTTATATACCGAAAGTGACAGAGCATAGCTGCTCTCCAGTACTGAAAGAGAGATACCTGACTCTTTTTGTGCGATGAGCGTACTCCGCATGTCTCTAATTGCTTCTACTGCTTCACATGCTTCTGGTGTTAAAAAATCTGCATCTTCTAAAAATTCCAGTACAGCTTCAGGAGGAAGTTCCGCTGTCTCTTCTGTACTTCTCATCAGTGACTTAGCGATGATTCTGAGTACTCGCTCTATTTCATATGAGACGGCCAAGAAGTTGTCAGGAAGCCTACCCATTTGATTGGGCATATCTTCTTTGAGTGCTTTACGGAGCTTGTAGGGTGAAGGTTGGAGTTCAGTCTCATCGTTAATAAAGGAGTCCTTTTGCAGCTTCCTTATTTCTTCTTCTTTCTTTTTCCCTGATATGCCCCAAAAGTTAAACTCTTTGAGGTCAGCAAATACCGCAAGTAAGAGAATCATGAGAGCCAAGGCTACTGTAGTATTTGAAAGCTCAACAGGTGTAAAGCCAAATTGACTTGCAAAAAGTGCGGTGGTGAGAATGAGAAGGGCTAAAATTTTCATTTCCTATTTCCTTCGGGTATTATGCCACAAAAAATATGCTATGGTATAGTGAGATGAAACGGTTTGTAACTGCGCAAATAGGACGTATTTTTTTCGCTCTACTCATTTGTGGTGCCGCGATAGGATATGCCTCTCGAGATAAGTATGCGCTACATGATTTATCCACTCATATAACGGGTATAGCACCAAGAATCCAGAGGACATTATTATCAGGATTATTGGCCACTGTGCCTGCACCAACAGGTACCCCTTTGCCGCACATTCCCGAAATGAGTATTCAAAGTATGTATAACTTTATTGATGCTGAACGGCACAAGAATGGGCTTTCACCACTACGTCATGATACCGATGTAGAAAAGATTGCAAGTGCTATTGCCGTGGGGTCTGCTGACTTGGGAAATAGGTTTGAAGAGCTGAATACACAGGATATTATTACGCGCATGGCACGTCAATATAAGCTATCACAGTACACCTTTGCGCATGATACCTTGCTGGGTGTTCAAGCAACCGACGACGTACTTGCACAGTGGCTCACGCAAGGACCTACAGCTCACTATTTAAGTTCAGATCTTGAAGCAGCTGCAATAGCTACAGCAACTACGACTCTGGAAGGAAGACCCGCAGGAGTGGTAGTAACTCTCTTTATTAAAAAAACATCACCACAAAAAATAAGAGAGAATACTGAGTCTCAAACACAGCCTAAAATAGTATTCCCAAGCATCACTAATGAGTCAATACTGAGCGCGCTGAATGCCTATCGCCAAGTGCATGGGGTAGCGGCTCTCACTGAGCATCCCAATCTCTGCGCATATGCAGAAAAACGACTGAGTGACTTACTTGCTTTTGGGGGACTTGATAACCATGAGGGTTTCCGCAAAGACTTTGAAAACCCAGAAGCAATTCCTCAGATTATCAAAGACTATCCTGGACATAATGTGGGAGAAAATTTGGCCTATCAATTTTGCCGTAACATGAAAACAAATGAAGCATTTATTGCGCCACACGCAACTGCGCTTATTGAGTGGTGTTTTGACTCATCTACCAAAGGGCATCGTGAAGCACAACTGAGCTCTGCATATGTCTCAGCCTGTGCTCGAAATAAAAATGGATATTTCGTGATTATTTTTGGCGATTAGGCACATAACCTAGTTCAGCCAGAATCTCACTGAGCTCTTCTTTCAAACCAGGAGTGGTGTGTGCGACCGTGAGGTTGGCTTTGAGCCATCCACCCAAGTAACCACCATCAAGATACTCACCATGGGGCGTGTGAATAACCACATCTTGCTCTTGCGCCAAGGTGAGTACTGTATCAGTGATGTACAGCTCACCTGATTGAGGGTTGGGTTGCTGCCTGGCAAGAAGTTCAAAAATATGCGGAGTAAAAATGTACTTACTAATATTTGCCAGATTTGATGGTGCTGTCCCCGTGGCTGGCTTTTCTATTAAGTTTTTCAAGAAGGTGTGTGTCTCTCTTTTTTCCACTTCAGCGATACCGTATTTATGGAGTACGTTATCTGGTTTTTCAATACAAGTTGCAAGTCCAGCTGCGCCTGAGCTGGTAAAAGAAGCAATCATACGAGCTGCTTCAGAACTTCCATCTGCGTTGTACACGAAATCATCGCCCATAAAGACAATAAAAGCATCTTCATCTTGCACATGTTCTTGTGCAAGCTTAACTGGTGTAGCAGTTCCGTATTGCTCTGCATCTTTTTGTACTACAAAGGTAAAACGTGCTTTTGTGTGCAGTGCTTCAACACTGGGATAGAGCTGCGATTTATGCATACGCTCTAGGTAATCTTTGAGACGATCATTCTCAGAATAGAAATGCTTGAGCTGCGTGTTGTGTTCAGAAACGACAAAAATAATTTCCTCGATTCCAGCCAAAATGCAGTCATTGACTACGTACTCAATGAGTGGACGATTTAGAACTGGTAGCATCTCTTTTTGTATGGTCTTGGTGATGGGTAAGAAACGAGTACCAAATCCAGCAGAAGTGATGATCGCTTTTCTGATTTTCATGACCAGTAGTATACGAGATTTATGAGATAATCTCCATATGAGTGTGAACCGGACTACTAAGAAATCAGTGACTTGTTTCCTGCGCTGTGGAGATGAATTTTTGTTTATACATAGGAATAAAAAAGGAAATGATACTGACGCGCATCGCCTTAATGGCGTGGGAGGAAAACTTGAGTATGGTGAAGATTTCCTTACGGCAGCTGTGCGGGAGGTTAAAGAAGAGACGGGGTACACGGTGAGTCCAGCGGAATGCCGCTTGAGAGCAGTGGTCAATATGCAGGGTGGATATGCAGATGATTGGGTGATGTGTTTCTTTGTTATTATTGTTACTTCTAAAGAAGTGCCTGCAGGTATGGAGAATGAAGAAGGTTCTCTTGTGTGGCTACATACAGATACTGTCCTTAAGTGTGACTATGAGTTGGTAGATGATCTCAATTACTGTTGGCATGACCTTGCCAACGGCACAGAACTACTTTTTATGGGAGCTGTTGTGGATGAGCATGAGAAGATTGCTCGGTTGAACGTGATGAAGCAGAAGGCTTTCTAGGTCGTCGTTTCATTTTTGTGCTCACATGTAATAATTCAGCTCCTTTATAGAGCAAAATTGCGTTAAAAAACTCTTGAGAATCTGCTAAGGTTGCCGTGGGTAGTGTTGTGTATGCATCGCTACGTTGATCATAGCTTACTATAAGTCCCTGACCAATGCTCTCAGCAGGAGAAATATGCTTACTAGGACCAGTCGCAACTTCGGTTGCAGTGTAGCCCGATGCTATGAAATCAACTGCACCCTTGCTGGATGGTATTGAGCTAATACCTACCTGGTGAGTATTGGAGGCAGACACCACTGCATGTGGTCTATCACGGCCCAACATGCGCTGTTCAATGGTCATCAGACCTTTGGTCGGTTTACCTGAGGCTGTAAACTGCATCGGTTTATCAACGAGTCTAACCTGTAATGGAGTAGTGGGTGAAACGTACAGTTCAAGCTCAGCCAACTGATTAACCAGCGGTATAGCAAGGAGTTCTGAAAGGTAGGTTCCGGGAGCTATTGGTTGGAGATGCTCCTCTTCACCGAGTGTACGCTTCCAGGAATCTTGTCGTAAGGTTTCTGAAAGCATCAGTGCTAATCCTTGATTAGATACAGATACAATATGTTGAACAAAGGTATCCAGATGTTCTTTGCGATTTTGCTCTTTACCCAACCCAGCATCAAGTAGGTTGCGTAAGAGAACAAAGTAAGCGTGAGGATTGCCTGCAATTACATTGTTGAAAAAGCTATAAAAAGCATCTTCATTTTCTGCTGCACTGCCAATTCGCGCATTGCCGATTGGATAGAGAATAAAGGGTAGTTCTGTCTTGAGATCATAGGCCAGTGTTCTGTATGGTTGGACGTACTTTTTATCCGCACCAAGAATACCAGTGAATAATCGTTCTTCTTCTGAACTGAGTTGTCTTGATCGTGACTGCTTGAGGTACGCTGAAGGGCGTTTCTCACGATCGTTAATAAGTCTCAATAGCTCACGCGTGTTTCCAGCAGCAGCCACAGAGTCGCGAAAATTAAGACTGTTGTATAAAAGGTCACCGCGCGCATGAGAGATAATGGGTACTAGGTTGGGTTTTGCTGCAGATTTAGTACCAGGGATAAGAAGAATGGATTGGTCAAGAACTCCTGCTGAGCCAAACGTACCTTTAACACCGTACAGGTCTTTAACACCACTCGCTTCGGTGCCTTTTACCGTTCCCGCTTGCACCAGTGTGAATCGTGTATTTTGATCAACAATTTCTTCGCCAGTAGCAACATAGTGGAAGTGACCAGCAACTACAGCGTCAGGAGGGTTACCAGCTCGTAATGCTTGCATGGCATTCTCACGAACTCCATGTAGTGGATCAACCTTGTTCCTCCCTTTGGGATTATGAAGAATTTGAAGTGCAACAGCTTCCCTATCAGGCGTTTTAATTTCTAAAATGCCACCGTTTTCAATAATTGGCACATATTGTTGAATAGCGGCAGCCTCACGATATATGTCGCCAGTTTTTTTCTGTTTCTGCTGCATAAAACCCAGTACATCTTGCATATCGACAGCTGTGAGAATCTCCTGCATGTTCAGTGTTGTGTCATCTGCGTGCCACTCAACGTGTGCCCAGTATGTACCTACCATTGTAAGTATCTTGTGTTTCATGAGGAGAGGAGCCAATACGAGCAACTTAAAAAAATCTATTTGTGCACGTAAGTTAAGAGAGGTCTCTCCTAGGCTCGTATTAAAGTGTTTAGCACTGTAACCTTCTATCTCATCTCCAGTGAGGATGACATACATGTCTGGGTTAGCAAGAATCTCTCTAAGAAGCTCTTTTATATGCAAGAGGTCTACAGCACGGTGCCCCAGATGTAAATCGGAGAGGGGAATAATTCTGAGCGGACGTTCCGGGGCTGATCGTGCAATTTCAACGCGGACGAGGCTTTTGTTTTGTGTTCCTCTAGCATACTCATGCTGTAAGGTATGTATTTGCTCTAATATTTGTAATCTACGAACAGGGTCTATATCGGCAGGAACAACGTTGGTTACAGCAAGTGATCTGGCTTCTGCGTTTGTGCGTGCCATGCGGGGTTTCTCTAGGGCAAGTATGAGTGATACCTCTACTAACCTACTCCTCGGGTTGGGTTTCGTCAATGCATAGGTAGTGTGCGATAATACCTCATATGCAGCAAGGTGGCTTTCCAGTTGAGTTTGTGGCACGAATACATGAGCTTTTCCCTGTGCGTGCGTCAGAGATACTGAGAGCATTAGAGACTGGCCGACCTACCACATTTCGTGTTAACACACTCAAGATTCGTAGAGAAGAAGCACTGCATACGCTACATCAAGCAGGTTTTGAGTGTGAGTCTGGTGAACTAGACAATGCATTCATTTTAAAAAACAAAACCATCCGTGAACTAGAAGAACAGTCACTCTACCAACAAGGTGCGTTATATGTACAAGGTCTTTCAAGTATGATCCCCCCACTGTTGCTTGATCCTAAACCTGGAGAGTCTGTGCTTGATTGTGCAGCAGCTCCAGGGAGCAAAACGACTCAAATGGCTGCGCTCATGAAAAATGAAGGTATGATTCTTGCCAACGACACGAGTAGAGTGCGTCTCTACAAGTTGAAAGCAAACTTGGAAAAATTGGGGGTGAGCAACGTTCAGATACGGCACGGCCTCGCACAGCACATATGGAGAGACTTCCCCGAGGTGTTTGATAAAGTACTTGTTGATGTCCCCTGTAGTATGGAGGGAAGAATACGCGCTGATAGACCACAAACCTATGAAGAGTGGTCTGTAAGAAAGATCAAGGATCTAGCAGAAAGACAAAAATTCATGTTGTTGTCGGCTTGCTCAGCGGCACGTGTAGGAGCTCGAATCGTGTACTCAACATGTACTATGGCGCCAGAAGAAAACGAAGGTGTAGTAGCATGGCTACTCAAAAAAACGAAGGGAGCTGTGTCACTTGAGTCTCCGAGCCCGATATGTACAGAATGGTCCTCTGGCATAGTGGAATGGCAAGGTACGCAGTATCCCCCAGAGCTGGCTCAGACAGTGCGCATCATGCCAGACTCAAGGTATGAAGGTTTCTACGTTGCTGTGCTTCGTAAAGACAGAACACTAATGAAATAGCACGTTTGTGTCTACCGTTTTTATGTTTCTTTGGCAAACCGTAAACTAATAAATATACAAATGCACCAGGCTACAAACGCCTGTGCTAGGACGCTGTACGGCACATCAGCTCGAACAAAACCAAAGAGTATTCGCAAAAGTATGGTGTGAGACAAAAACAACAGATAGGAATGTCTCCCAAGCCAGCCAGTGAGTGACTGTATAACCGAGGGAAGATGGTGCCAATATCTGCTTTGTGTGAATAAGATAAGTGTCACACAAATAGGGAGTGTCCAAGTTATCACTGAAACGCGAGTAAATTTGAGCGCAAACAATGGGTCAACGCCACTTGCCACCGCATGAGTCGCTGTAATACTTGTGTACGTAAGACCAGCCAGCGCCACCATTGGAAATGCATATTTAAGAGCAGCTGGTACACCTCGTGCGGCAAGCCACATGCCTACTACAAAATACATACTCCAAGAGATACAGATAACATATTGTCCATGATCTGTAGTGAAGAGAGGGAAGAAGTGCAGATACGAAGGCGTCCCATACAAGGTAAGAGCAAATAACTGAAGTAGGGTGCTGACCGTAAGCACTAGAAGTGGAGATTTTTTAAAAAATATACGAAGAATAGGGAATAGCAAGTACATCTGGAAAATCAACGGCATAAAATATAGCTGATAATCGGCAGTCCCATACACAAGGAAAGAAAGGACACTAGGAATGGGATGGGTAAAGCTTTGCCACTCGGGAATAGTGAGACTTATGCTGAGCGAAAACAAGCTCCAAATAAGGAACAGAGGAACAAGCTTGAGAATGCGCCGCTCATAGAACTTTGACACGATTAGTTGTTCGTTCTCATACTTTTTGGTTAAACTGAACCCCGATAGCATAATGAAAAGTGGTACAGAAAAACGCATGACTTGATCAAAAAAAATAAAAAAAGAACCTGTTTCTAGTCGTGTATAGGCATGATTAAGTTGCGCAAAAAAGTGAATGCCAATAACTGCAAGGATGGCGCAGCCGCGCAAAAAAACTTGTGACTCATGGGCTAGCTGCACTTCACGTATCTGCATGTCGCGTAAGTTCTAATTAAATCTTCCTAAACCCAAAGAGCGACTAGCGTCAAAGCTCTTTTTGAACCACACAAGAGAAAGCACAAGGTAAAGTGCATTGAGTACAAAGCTAATACCAATACTCGTCCATGAAAAGCTACCAATTGTAAGCTGTGATCTCAGGGCTTCAAAAATGTACGTAGTTGGAAGTGCCAAGGATACGGGCTGCAAAGAAGTGGGAAGTAGTGAGAGGGGGAAGAAGACCGCGCTAAAGGGTAAGAGGATTCCTGGAAGTGTCCACACCACAGTTTGTACTTTAGGTCCAAATCGAACAACCACACCTGCTGATATAAAACCAACCCACCATCCCGTCACTACAAGTGAAACGAAAAAAGGAATGAGACTCCACCCCACACTAAAGACATTGACCGTGTATAAACCATAAATAATCGGCACAATCACAATGACTGTTATAAGCATTTTAAGAACAGATAAAATGAGCGCTCCAGCTATCCATTCGGTGAGTGAAATAGGTGTAGAAAACAAATTAACCAGGTTGTTGTTCCATATTTCCTCAATTAAGTTTCTAGATACTTCACTTTGAGAGCGCCAGATGACATTCCAAAAAATAAGTCCAATCAATATTGCTGCCATGACGGTCGTGGTATTGCCAGAGCTACTGAGCCATTGGCTTGTAATCCCCCATAAAAGTACGTCAATGATAGGCCAGTAAATCATGTCGCTCAAGAGGTCAAAGTCACGGCGAAGTGGATACAAATGTCGAAGGCAGAGGGCGTATATACGTTGTTTCATAGTTTATTTTTTCGCATGTTTTAAGAAGTAATCTTCAAGAGTTGGTTTGGCAATAGATATTTGTGTATATTCAATATTTTCGGTAGAGAGTTGTTGTAAGAACGTTGCAATTTGATGCTCATCAAGCTCAATTTCTATCTCACGTCCTTCAATGTGTGCGTTTAAATTCTTTTCTTTGGCAAAGCGTTCTGTTCGTTTAAGACCATCTTTTACCTGTAGTCTCATGTGTGCGACAGATACCGATGCGGCAAGGTTCTCTGGAGTATCAGTTGCTATGATGGTCCCTTTTTTCAAAAAAATAACACGATCACATACTTCAGTGACTTCATCCATATTATGTGAAGTATAAATGATACTCGTATTGTAGGTTTGTTGTTGAGCCAATACAAACTGGCGCACTTCGTGTGCAATGTCTGGATCCAAAGATGCCGTAGGTTCATCAAGAAGGACAATGCGCGGATAGGGAATAAATGCTTTTGCCAACATAACACGAGTTATTTGGCCCGCAGAAAGCTGAGCCATTGTCTTGTCACGTTGATTCCATACACCGAAAAATGTGAGGAATTTTTTGGCTCGTTCATAAAACTCTGTGTATGGTAGCCCATAGAGATAACCATACACAGTTAGATTTTC
Organism: uncultured Pseudomonadales bacterium; assembly: GCA_964648715.1. Classification (GTDB taxonomy): domain Bacteria; phylum Patescibacteriota; class Microgenomatia; order UBA1400; family PJMF01; genus OMIS01. The sequence goes on from CAZYNM010000001.1 coordinate 135,713, forward strand.
AAGAACAGTTAGACGCCAGGGCATCTTGATATAGGTGCTCGCAAATGTGACCTGTTGTAGTATCTCAGTACGGTGAGTGGCAAAATTATGTTCTCCATACCAGATATCACCAGAGCTAGGGGTTAACACTCCTAGGAGCATTGATATTGTGGTGGATTTACCCGCACCATTTGGCCCTAATAGACCGAGAATCTCACCATCGTGCAACTCAAACGATACATCGCTGACTGCATGAAATGGCCTCCCCCCTTTCTTTTCTGGAGGATAGGTCTTACATAAATGGTTGACGGTAAGTACATTTGACACCCAGGTAGTATACCAGAGTGAAGAGCCAATTTTTACTTTTCTTTTTGGCGTGGGACGAACAAATATGTATCCAAAAGTGTGGAGATATCTTGAGAGTATTTGAGTGCTTGCCTTCTTTGAGTGAGTCCTTCATCAAAGTTGCGTGCTGCATATGCATCTGCAACTGAGTGCATTCTCTGACATCTCTTATCTGCCTACCTCTTTTGTCAGTTTCGTGTCCGCATTATCGCCGCTAGTTGTGACGTATCTGAAAGTAGGTATACTAACTGCATGAAACTCTACGTAGCTCTCCTAAGAGGTATAAATGTTGGCGGTGCTAATACAGTCAACATGAAAGAGTTAAAAACATGTTTTGAAGCTCAAGGCTATGGTCATGTAGAAACATATATCAATACTGGGAACATTATTTTTTCCACAGATGTGCATTCTCTAGAACTACTCACCAAGGATATTGAAAAAGCCTTGCACGCTACTTTTGGTTTTCCCATCAAGACGCTTGTAAAGCCTGTAGAAGTGTTTGAGGCTATCCTGCGTGCAGTCCCCGCAACTTGGACAAATGATACTGAACAAAAAACTGATGTTCTTTTTTTATGGAAGGACTATGCAGAAGAAAGCTCACTTAAACTATTAAAGCTTAAACCGGCAGTTGATGAAGTACTCTATATTGAGGAGACTCTTGTGTGGCACATCTGCCGTAAGGATTATGCAAAATCTGGTATGCATTCATTCATTGGGACAGAACTATATAAGAACATGACTGCACGTAATATAAATACTGTCAGGGCACTAGCTGTCAGAATAAAACAATGCACCACGCAAGCGGGCAGCAGTGTGCTGCCCGCTGACTGAAGTTCAAACAGACTATTAAGCTTGTTTATCCCTTTGAACCGTCTCAAAAGTACCCTGATTTCGAGGATCTCCTCCACTCGCGTTGCCGGTGCTAGGACGTCCCTCTTCGGAGCCCGAGCCAGTTCCTTTATCTGTGGTGCCGCCACCTTGGTTTTGTGAGTTTGTCATAAAAAACCTCCTTTAAGATTTTTGTTATTACTAGTAGTGAGTTTATTTGTTCTGTACTAAGATTCCGGTATGATGTGGTAAGAGCTCAGTAAGAGATTGCTACTGAATAGGTACCTCAGTTGGAGCTGTACCTATTTCTTGAATGAGTGTCTTTTTGTTACCAGCTGCTTCTTCTAGGCTCACGTGTGCTTGTTTCATTTCAATGAGACCAGTTACGATTTGCTTAATCTTGATTGCATCTTGTTTGCTGAGACGATGAACAGCTGGCGGATTTTTAGTAAAGCCCTTTATTTCAAAGTGTACTGAGCCAAAAAAAATGTTTGTGCTAACTACCACATTGATGATATCTTGTATAAGTATCGAGACGCTTTGATTAGCAAAGAAAAAAATTCCATAGATAATTTCTACACGTGTTTCAGATATCTCAATCTTTGAAGGGAACAGTGTGAAAGGAAACAGTGTATAACAGCTAAACAAGAGGGTATTACTCTCATTCAATAACGCTTGAATACTCTTTGCCATATTCTCCTTGTACTGTTGCTTTTACTTCCTACTCTACACTGACAACATGTAATAAAGGAGAAAAATGGGTAAGAAAGTGGTAATAGAAACTAGGTGAGTAAATCAAGTGCAGCTGCCGCAGACCATGCCTGGTATCTACACCCTTTTTTCCCTCTTGGTGAAACATACTCTTCAAAGGTGCCCTCGGACGTTTTGGAGAATAGCTCTATCGGAAAACCAAAATGGAGGAGTGACGTCAGTGTTGCTTGACTCAATAGTTCGGCCTCTTGGGTAAAGTCCCAAGTGCGAAGACCTTCATGTATCAACCCATTAAGCATGGGCCAAAAACTACCGTTGTGATATGAGTCTCGAGTGGCCCTGAATGTTGGTGCCTGCATACTCATTGTTCTCATGCCAGCAGCCTGGTCAAATATATCTGGACCAAAAGCTCTCTTTACAATAGATGGTATCTTTTCTGTTGCTATGATGGACTGCACTTTCCCTTCAGTGTATGTGCTTGACCATAAACACAATAGTGGGTTTGGAGTAATTGTTCGTATTTGTTCTTTGGTGCCGTCTAAGGCTTGCGCCAAGTACCATTCACCACCATCACTAAAACTAAATTTTTCATTAAATGCCACTTTCATGCGTGAAGCGAACTCAGCTAGCTGTCTTGCAAAGTGGGGAGAGTATTTTCTGTAGACTATACTCCATTTTTGGAGAGCTGCCCATGCCATACCTTGCACTTCAACCGGAGCGATAGGATACAGTGGGAAAGTTCCATCTGGCCGCTCTAAGCTGTCTCGAGAATCAGTCCATGATTGGACACAGAGACCCCCATGTGTGCGTTCAGGGGGAAGTGTATATTCAAGGAGATAGTCACCATCTCCATCACCCAGACTCATTGTCCATATGAGTGCAGATTCCACTGCGTCAAATGCGTGCATCAGAAAGGTGAGGTCACCTGTTGTTTCCCAATATTTATGGACAGCAAGCAGAAAAAGAGGAGTCGCGTCTATTGAATCAAAGTTCCTCAGCGTAGAGTCTGAGTACACATACCACGGCTTATCTCTATGAATTAAATGCTCAAAAGAACTCGTTCTATATTCATGAATACATTTCCCCGGCTGTTCACCGCTTTCAAGGTTATGTTGTTTACCTTGTAATGATATTAGCATTTCTAATGCTTTGCGGATTCGTTCTTCTAAAACAAGGTCCGGTTTTTTTTCAATCACATTGAGTAATTTAAGAACAGTTATAGAGGTATCTCTACCAAAGACACAACCATAAGCTTCGTTTCGTGCGGATGCAGTGATACCTTCATTTGTGGCAAGCTCCAGCATGGTCTTGTAGCAGACGCTGTACAATTCTTGTGTGTTCATCGTGGAGCTTATAAGCTTAGCTTACTTTACATTCAAATGCAATACCACTTTCTGCGATACACATTAGGTCATGGTGCGCCAACGGTTATTCGTGCTAAGCCACTGGGTGTGAGTGTGTAGTTTTTGTTCAACAAGCGCCCTATACAATGACTCGTAATTGTTTACCATACGCTGCTCATTAAAGTTGTTCAGTGCATGTTCTCGACATTTTTTTCTATCTATACTGGACACGTGATGTACTGCTTCAACCATTTCATCTACTGAGTGTACAACGTACCCTGTCTCTTCATGCGCAATAACCTCAGGAATAGAACCATGCTCAAAAGCAACAACTGGGCAGCCACATGCCATTGCCTCTACAAGTGTCAAACCAAATGGTTCTGGCCAGGTAACTGGGTGTAAGAAACAGTATGCTTTTGTATATAGCTCATTGCGCTGTGGCTCTGATACTTCTCCAATCCATGTGATCTCATCGGATAAGTGTGGTTTTACTTTTTGTTCAAAGTAATCCCCAAACTTTTCATAGTCTAACTTCGCAGCAATGATAAGTTTCATCTTCAGTTTTTGTGCTACTTCAATAGCAAGGTGTGTGCCTTTTTCTGGACAAATTCTGCCAACATAGAGTAGATACCCATCATGCGTTTCAGAGAAAGGAAATCTTTCCAATGGTACACCATTGTATACCGTAGCTAGATGGTTGAGCCCAGGAGCAGACTGGCGTTGATTATGTGAGATCGTGACTAAATGTGGATTAGTAAGTGCAGAGTACATTTTTGTATTTTGCTCATTGAAAGCGCCATGCATTGTCATTACTACAGGTTTTTTACAGGAGTTTGCGAAAGCAACTCCATAGTGCCCTGTGTGATCATGGATAACATCAAAGTAGGATGCCATCTCATACGCTTTACCTAAGTGAAGTAAAGAAGTCAGCACTCTACCTTGTAAATCGTGTGGCATAGCTGCTCTCAGTGCACGTGGGTACGTGGGATACAGCTGAGCATCAGTTTTAGAATCTCCGCTTGCAAAAAGTGTTACAGAATGACCACGGTTCACTAACTCTTCGGTAAGGATGGAGACAATACGTTCTGTGCCTCCATATGCTTTTGGAGGCACACTCTCTATGAGTGGAGCTATTTGAGCTATCTTCATGTGTACTCCTTTCAAGTTCTTTGTACTGACCCATACTATAAATACTTAAGTTAAAAGCAACGCCATGATTGGGTAAGAACTATGCAAGAGAAGATGAGCATGTTGTTACACAAAACATACACAACACACATGTAAGTATGTGTATTGAGCGTTATAGTTCAACTCAGTAATAAATAGTAGAAAGGTACTATGTACATTGAGAATCTCACACTGCTCTTGCATCACGAACTTGCTGATGCACATTCTGCAGAAGATCAGATCATTCGGGCACTGCCTGAAATGATCACAGCTGCTGCCAATGCAGATTTGCGCACTGCGCTACAAGATCATTTAGCACAAACAAAAGGTCATTTGCAGCGTTTAAAAAAGATTCAGGAAAAACTCACCTATGATACCAGCGCAAAGTGCATGGGGGTTGAAGGAATCATAAAAGAAGGCAAAAAACTCTTGGATCATATTACTGATCCAGCGACCAAAGATGCTGCATTAATTGCCAGCGCACAACGTGTTGAACATTACGAGATTGCGGTATATGGTACTGCGATACGTTATGCACAACAGCTAGAATTTGGAGATGTAGCTGCACTCTTGAAAGAAATACTTGACGAAGAAGAGGGTGCAGATAACAAACTCACTAAGATTGCGGAAGGTGGGCTCTTTACCACTGGTCTCAACGAGATTGCGGATCATCAGTGATCTCTTAACCATGCCATACTTACTCTGTTCTGATTCAAGAAGATTAGCTATCTTCAAAAGGTCTAGTATAGAGCTGTGCAGTCAAACTGTGATGAGCTGTTACTTAGATAGGTACACTATCCACCAAGTAAAAAAGAGTGCAAAAAGTGTTGTGGTTTGAGAAAGAGCAAAATACAGTCTGTTCTGTAAAACTTGCTGAAGCTTGTAGAAGGTAGTACCGGCCACAGGAAGATAGTGTAAGATTACTGGCTTATTGTGTAACGATATTTCTTCAAATTCATTTGGAGATATGATTTTTAAGGTGACTAAATATCTTTTGCCAGATGAGTCTGGTTGTGTTGGGAACCCAAAAGGAAAAACGGTCATGCCTTCAACTTGTATTGCATCACGGGTAGACTCAAAAACAACTCTACCAGAAACAGCATCAGAGAGTGTAAATAGTAACTGTGCTGGAGGTTTTGTGGGGTGCTGGCGGTATGAGTCTGGAGCATGATATTGAAGTTGCAGCCCAACAATGCTCAAGTTTGTGTATCGTGCAACCAATGGAAATACTACAGGCGCTTGTGATAGTGTCACTTTGCTTTGCGACAGTTTAGAAGGCTCTTGCGTTACCAAAATTGAGAGCGGATATCCAACCGCATATGCCGCAATAATAATACCACTTATTAAACCTCCACCTACAATTGGACTATATAACCAGTTCCCTTTAGGTGGCTCAGTAACACGGAAGGTAGATTTCTGTTTCTCAAAATAGAGTCTCTCAACTACCATATACAAAATCCAAGATACCCCTACCCCGCACACTAGAGTCAGGCAAATTGCTGCAAGTGAGAAGAGAGGTGGAGGTAGCCACTTGAAAGTTTGTGAAAGTGAAAGGACCCAACCAAATACGTTCCTATGTATTAAGTAGAGTGAATAACTAATAGTTCCTAAAAAGACAAGTACTTTATGAGAAAACAACCGAGTTACCCAGCTAGCTTGAGTCAAGGTTATCACTAGTCCACCAATGCAGATACTAGAAATAAGGTAATACCACAATAATGTCTCTTGTCGTTGACCAATGCCTGTATATGCATCCCAGCCGTGAATGATCGCCCAGCTACAAAGTACTAAAAGAGCTCCGATAGGATGAGATACTATTCTTGTAGTGAATTTCCAAACTGAATTCTTTTGCACATAACATCTGCCACAGATGACACCTATAATAAAGCCAGAAGCGCGTCCAATACTGAGCATATTAAAGTGTGGAAAAGCATACAAAACCTGATGCAGGTCAAAAAGTATTTTTACTGTACCAACAATAATGATGCCGGATACTATCCACTTAGAGCGAGAGGATAACTGTATAAGTGGCAAAACAACAAAAGGAAAAATAAGATAAAAAATAACTTCAGGGGCTAAACTCCATAAAACGACAGTCAAAGGTGGTACTTGTGCTGCAAATGCAGTGGTGAGAGTAAGGTTAGCAAGCAACGAAATAGTCTTTTGATATGCCATAAGGTGTGGTGTTAAAAACAACTGAACTCCAACCATAAGTACTTGTAGCAGCAAAAAGCTCGTGAGTAACCACCATCCAAAAGTATGTGCATAGCGTGAGTAGGTAATACCTTTCCAAATGACTCTGCATAGCACTGCGCAGGCTAGTAGGGCGAGTACTTGTGCATAGACACTTTGTTGTGGTGCAACTTGTTGTACCCATAAAAAGACAACAACTGTACTGAGTACTGGGAAAATTCGTGCATATCTTTTTGCAATAAAATCTCTTGGTCTTGAAATATGTGTATACAGTGCGGACATGAGAAATCCACTTAGCACAAATAAAATTTGTACTGAGTTTGCTCCTTCGCTGAAGAATTGCCAGATAGAGGATAACCACTGAGGAAGTTGTATGCCAAAAGAATAAAGGGTGACGTGAGAGAGAAAAACACTCAACGCTGCAAAGCCTCGCAGCCCATCGAGTGCTGAAAAGCGAACTCTAGATTCTGTGCTTGGAGACGTATTTGGCATAAGTTTCTGCTAGGTAAGTATCCCTCATAACACATACCAATTTTGTTTGCCTCCTAATATTTTAGAGCTGCATTACTATATTCTATAGGTAAATTTTAAATAAAAAATAGGAGCCTATCTCTACTGAGGTGGGGCTTTGGCTATAATTTTTTAAAGCCTGCCAAAAAAGCAACAACGTTTTCTCCGAGAGCTTCTGTATTGTATCCACCTTCTTGAACAATCACTGTGGGTAGTCGTAATTCTGAGATAGCTTCTGCAATATGCGTAAAGTACTCTGTTGTTAGTTTGAATCCACCAATTGGATCACTTATATGTGTATCAGCACCAAAGCAAACAACAAGGTGGGTAGCTGCAAATTTTTTGATTTCATTGAGCGCTTTTTCGAGAACTTGAGCGTATGCAGTATTTGTGGTACCAAGTGGTAGCGGATAATTATGATTACACGTGTATGAGTCAGTTACTTGTCCAGAAAAATATGGAAATTTTTCTGCGGGATCGGCATGGATGGAAAGAGTAACCACATGATTGTTTTCGCCAAAGATTTTCTCAGCGCCATTCCCATGATGAAAGTCAATATCAAGTAGTGCTACTTTATTGGACTGATTCTGATTTAAAAAATACTGGGCAGCTATTGCTCCGTTATTGAAGTAGCAGTACCCGCCCATTTTTGAAGGTTCTGCGTGGTGACCCGGTGGTCTGCACAGTGCGTACTGTGGTTTACTTGTCTTAACTACTGCTTGTGCTGCACTCAATGCAACGAACGCAGATGCTCGTGCTGCTGCATGTGTATTTTGATTAACTGGTGTATACAAGTCAAAACAAAACTCACCCCGTTTCGCGACGGGGTGCGAGGGAACACCAGACTCAGAGCGATAAGGGAAAACACTTGGATACACATAGTCTGCAGTTAAACGCTCGCTTGCTGACAAATATGCCAGGTATTCTTGTGTGTGTATCAAACCTAAAATGCTATCTAGTTCTTGCTCCCCTGCATCATCGAGTTGTACTTGTTTCAAGATATGCTCAGTTTTTGTAAGTGCTGTTAAGATACGCTCCACACGCATTGGTACTTCTTGGTGCGGTGTTTGCTCACCATTGAACACCTCATATGGTGGTGTATGTTGTGCATGAATAGGTGTGTAAAAAATTTGCATACTACCTTTCACATACTTTCTTTAGCCAGCTTGGTCGTACAGTACTAAGAAATTGTGTAGCCACTCGGTGTCCCAAGGATAGATACCTCTATTTCCACGACCTGTCTTGATCGCGACGTGATCATGAAGTATGCCATCAATTTTTTCTGTTTGTGCAGGTAGCTGGCCAGCTCGTGTAGCAGCGATAAAGGCTTGAGTAGTAATGTTATACTCTCCAAAAATTACTGCTGTATCTCCATATACTTCTCGTGTCTGTTTAGCAAGCTCACGAATAAGAACAGTTGCTAAACCTTGTCCACGGTGTTGAGGCGAAACAGCCAATTCCGTCAATTCAACCAAAAGGTGTCCACCGAAGTTTTGTGCCTCCGCTATCATTGCTCCAACTATTCTGCGTTCAAGATCTCGAATAACAACAATGGGATTCTGGCTCTCCGCAACAAACATGGCTACACCTTCAGCTGTCCAACCAAACTGTTCCCATAGCAGTTGGAGTGCCTGTGCATCTGTTGTGACCACCGTGGTATCAATCAAATGATTTACTACAGCACGCTCATCTTTGATACCAACAGTACGTACCGGTCGCTCAAGTGAAGTGTGTGGATGCTGGTTTCTACCGAGCCAAATAAGATGCTCACTGCCTAACGGTAGGGAAGCTTCTATGGGAAGTACTCCGGTAGCTTGTGTGAGAACTTCTGTTGTTGCATACGTGCGCATGACTGCGCGTCGTCTGGATTTTTGTATAGATTCTGAATGGAATGCTCGCCAAGCTTCAGCAAGCTCTTGCAGATTTATATATAGGTTGGGATCACTGTTATAACTCCGCTCACAACTCGCAGCATGGTTACTGCCAAGTTGTTGTAAGCTCTGAACTACTCCAGCTTCATGCTGCGTTTCTTGTGACATAGTGTGGTAATTATGGGGGATGTAGTTTAATTTGTAAAATTTTAGTCAAAATGTTACAATTTATTTATTAATGTAATATATATTACAAATTATGATCACAATTACAGAAGCTACCAAATCAATTGTAATGGCCGATCCCCTTGCATTACAGGCAGTAGCAATTGGAGTACTTAACTTGAGTTCCTATGCAGCTCGTATTCATACTCAGGTTGAGGCGATGACGTTCAAAGAAGTCAAAAAGGGAAGCATAGTTGTTGCCCTAACAAGGATTGCCGCAGAGATTGAAGGACAACCTTCTCTCCAACCAGATGTATTACTTAATACTCTCAGTTTTAAAACAGGGCTTTGTAGTCTGACGTTTTTTAGAACACCTGAATTACAAAAGAAAGCTACTCAGTTGCGACAGAATATAGAACTTCCTGATACTGCATTTTTTACGTATACCCAGAGCACCAGTCAGATAACTCTGATCATGCCTGAAAGTGTATTGGATGAGACTTTAGAGTACTTTGCAGTGTCTCCAATAGCAGTATTTCAAAATCAGGTAGGAGTTTCTGTGCAGTTCTCAGAATCCTATTTGCAGGTTCCCAATGTGTTGTATACCTTATTGAGCAGTTTGGCAGTTCAGCATATCAACTTGACTGAAATTGTTTCAACGTACACTGAGTTGTGTTTTATAGTGGCAAAATCAGACTTAGATGCAGTATCCACAGTACTTAAAAAGTACATGCAATAAGATGTTGCACAGTATGCGGAACTTTAGCTGCCGTATAGTAATGAATTAATGAATGAATATAAGACATTGGAATGAAATTTTAAAATATATTGTTTACTCTATGATGGCATTTTTCCTATGTACTAATATCTTGAATCTGTATCTATAGTCTATCTATATACAATGGGTTTTCTGGACAAACTTTATTATGAATCAAGAGTACTTCTTGGAATCTCACTCTGGCATTCAATCTTTTATATGGGAAATCATTCAAAACCCATCCACCAATCAAACTCTTCTTTTTTACATCTGTTAGACAACTATTTAAGCGATTGTAACTAATTTGATCATCAACACAAAGTGCCTGCCTCTTACCTTCTTTATCTAATTCTTTATTAAGTGCTAACTCAACATATTTTTTTTCTAAAAAATCAGCTTCTTTTTCAAAACATTGTCCCATGGTTAGCATTACTGGACGCAAGCTGGCATATATCAAAACAACCAGTGTAATTACTATTGTTATAGTGAAGATAGTTTTCATTTATAGTGATAATACACCATTAAGAAAAAGTCTGCATTCAGTTGGTTCCTTTACCAGGCGGAAGCGGTGGGATTCGAACCCACGAGCCCCATTTCTGGGGCGCGGGTTAGCAACCCGCTGCACTAGGCCACTATGCGACGCTTCCAACGTTCCCACATTATACCAAGGATCATATGAAATACTGTAGGACTTTGCTATACTAGTCATGTAGGAGCATTAGAAGAAAGCGTACGGTACGTATGTCAGCACACACTCTCACTCTTGAGACACTTACCTTTGGAGGACTCATTAGTCAAGGGTGGGCAGTTTTTAAAGCCAATTGGATCAAGCTACTTGGTGTTGCGGTAGTTGTTATTATTCTGCAAGTTGTTTTGAGCGTAGTACAAGAACAACTTACCAAGAATGGCAATGAGCTTTTGGGTGGTGTTATTGGTATCGTTGGTTCCATCGCTTCCACTATCATAGGAATGGGTTGGCTTAGTATTTATCTTAAGGCTGTTCGCGGTGAAGAGATTGAAGTGATTGATGTCTTTACGAAATATGATCGTTTCTTTACCTATTTATTTGGTAACATTATGTCTGGTTTGGTTGTAATGGTTGGCTTTTTGCTTTTGATTGTCCCTGGTATTATCTGGGCCATCAAATACATGTTCGTTCCCTATCTTATTGTTGACACCCAAAAAGGCGCATCTGCTTCCCTTGAGGCCAGTGGCAAGATGACAGACGGCATGAAGCTACGTTTGTTCTTCTATGGACTAGGTTTCTTAGGCTACAATCTGCTTGGCCTTTTGGCTCTTGGCATTGGCCTCCTAGTCACTATCCCTGTTACCGCACTGGCTGGAACCATCATGTATGATGTGCTTAAAAATAAGCTGGGAGAATCACAACCTGTAAGTACCCCCATTGCCACTATTTCTCAGCCTGAAACAACATAGTCCGTGCTACAATAGTTGACGTTCTCTGTTGAGAGGGAGGTGTCGCATAGTGGTCTATTGCACACGCCTGGAAAGCGTGAGCTCACAAGGCTTCGTGGGTTCGAATCCCACCACCTCCGCCTAGTGGGATAGGCTCCTGTTTTTTATCTAAAATTTGCCTATAAATCGCATTAATTTTGTAGTTCGGTGTAGCCTCTACGTCCATAGCCAATCCAGACTCGAACACCGAACCCAGCAGCACCTTTACCTGGCTCGTATTAGATTTTTTGTACGTTTCACCTAAATCAGCAAGCTTTGTTTTAATAAAATCAGTGATAGCGACAATATCATATTTTTTTATGGTACTTTGATCTTTGGCAATTTGTGCAGTCAGCATTTTTTCTTCAATTATTTCGTTCTGCTCTTTGAAAATTTCATCTGAGTACACACCATCCAAGTTTTTCTCTACCAATGTTTTGCGGAGTTCTTTGAGCCGATTGATTTCATCATCAGCATTTTGTGTAACTGCTTGTAAACGATTAGAAGATTGTTGGTATGCTTTCATTAATCTGCGTACATAGATATTCACTCCTTCTTCACCAGCAGAGATATTCTTTAGTAAAGAAATGACATTACTTTCTATTTTCTCAGCTTTTGTAGATTTGGTTGTACATTTATCACTACAGCGGTAGTATCCATATTTAGTTCCCAGCTTTCCACGGCTCCATGAAGCAGTTAACCCAGCCTCACAATTAGCACATTTGACTATTCTTCTGAGTGGGAAATCAGCTTGTAACTTATCACGTTGTGCAAGTGGAATCTTACTGACATTTCTACCATCTAAAATTGCCTGAACTTTGTAAAATTCTTGCTCAGTGATCATTGATACGTGTTGACCCTTAACTTCATCGGGATACTTTCGAGAAGTAATAATTCCCATATAAAACTTTTGACGAAAAATGCGCTGTGTAGTCTGAGCTCTGAGCGGGTATTTTTTCTTTCCCTTTTGTTGGTATAAACCCCAGCTATTCATAAGACTTGCCATCTCAGCTAGACCTTTAGTACCTGTAAGCATTAAATCCCAAGCTGTTCTCACTTTGTCATAGGTTTCTGGATCTTTGACTGCATAACCAGCCTGGAAAATATAACCAATTGGAGGCTTGCCACTTATTAAACCAGAAAGGAAGCGTGCCCGCAGACCATTTCTTGCACGTTCTCCACGGATGTCATTATCTAGCTGTGCAAAACCTGCCAGCATTGTTTCCACCAACTTTTCAGTTGGCGTGTCACCTGTTGGTTCAGTGGCAGAGATAACAGTGATACCGTACTCGCCAAGGGTTCTACGGATTGCCAAGTAATCTGATGTCTGTCTTGAAATACGATCTAATCGGTAAATAATGACTGCGCTCACAGTGCTTTTATTTTTACGACAGAATTCAAGTAAGTTAATCAGTTGCGGACGACCATCAATGTTTTTTGCTGAGCGACCTTCTTCTCTAAAAGTTTTGCAAATTTTGAGTTTACGTTTCTCTGCTTCTTTTTTACAAATACCTTCTTGTGTGTCCAATGAAAAATTATCCACTTGTTCTTCACTAGAAACACGAAGATAAATCACAGCAGCATTTTTTTGAGATTGATCTTCTGACCTTTTCATAAGCCTCCTTTCTCATGCAGTAGTTCTGCAAGGGTTTTGCCATTAAAAATGGTTCGTTCGTACTCTTCTAACCAAGCCTTTACTAAAAAATCAATTTCAGTAATCATATTTTTAATTTGGTGAGCTGATAGTCCATCGGCAAGTTTTCCTAGGATTTTTCTCGCTTCCTGTATGTCTTTATCTTCTGGTTCTGGTTTCACTAATACAGCTTCAAGAGCTTTGGCGGCAGGTTTGACAACTTGGGAGTACTTAACTGGAACGATATTTTCTGTAGTAAACAATGGTAAGTCATTGAAATTGAATGTATTTTTAGTGAAATTCTGTGTGTACTGCATATCTCAAGTTTTATGTCATATTTTCAGATCATAACTATAAATATATTTATAGTTTACCAGATGTGAGAGTGGTGTCAATAGTCTTGAAGAAGTGCGATTTTTATGATGATTATTGATGTAAAAAGATGTGGTTTATAATAGTTATCAGCCCGCACCAGAAAAAGATTGATCTATGCAGTCCATGAATCAGTTAGTTTCAGATATTTTGAATACTAGTACTGTGCGAGGCATTCAGCTGCAATTTTCAAGTTACTTTACTACTTTCAGTGATCAGGTCGCTCAATACAGCTCTGTACTGAGTCTCCTTTTCTGGTCAGCTATTATCTTAGTCTTGCTCTATGTTGCTGCAAAGGTAGTGGTGAAAGTCATATTGTCATATTTTGCAATGAAGCAAAATTACTCAATCTTGGAAGTGAAGCCACTCCAAGAAACACTCCAAAGTTCATACACCACCCAGCAATTATTTACACTCATACATGGTTTGGCACAGCAACGTTCATTCCTATACAGATTTGCTGGAGTCAATAAACGATACTCATTTGAGATTGTTGCTACTAAAGAGTTGGGTATTCGGTACTTAATTAGAGTACCTAGTGAAGATGCGGATGTACTCAAGAAGAACCTTTTCTCATATCTTCCAGGTATGACAGTTACAGAAG
>CAZYNM010000002.1:0-122837 GCA_964648715.1 uncultured Pseudomonadales bacterium
GTCGGTTGGTGTGGAGAGCGAGGTGGTTGTAGTCCCGGACAAATGTGTATTAGCGATCTACTACTTCGTGTCGAACAGCAGATCAAGCACCAGCTGCGGCTCGTTGTGAAAATGCAAATGATGGACAGTATTGGTGTGGTGGATGGCATACCAATAATTATTGTGGCTCAGACGGCGGTTGCCTGACAGGATATAGATGTGAAATCAGCTACAATCTGATTGGTGCTATGACTGGCTCCAAGTGTGTTGCTGATGAGGCAAAATGTGGCAAACCAGAAACTCCCGTAAAAAAATGTCTCAATACTTCAGGCTGCGGTTTTTGTGACAATCCACAAGAATATTGTTCCGTGAGCGGTGGCTTTGCTACCTGCACTAAAGTCGTGGGACAGTGTGGCTATAACGGTGAAGTTACCCCAGGAAAATGTGGAGCAGAAGTGTATGAGGATGGACGGTATAAATGCAAAGTAGACGGTGTAGAGGTGACTAATTTTTATGACTGTGCCTGGGTAAGTGGAAAGTGTTGTCCCAATACTTCAATGTGCACTGATGACGCTGGTAAAACACCCGGTTGTGGCAAGTTTGAAGAAAGTGCCACAAATGGCGCAAGCAAAGTGTGTAACATCAATGGTGTCATTCATACCTCGGGATTCAGTGATTGTTCTTCCAATCCATCCACACCAGATTCGTGTTGTTATGGGGTATCATGTCCAGCCCTCCAAACGCTAAGCTGCGGAGGAACTACTTCAGTGGGGACTCAACAGTGCAACTGTGGCTCAGGACTTAAAGAATTCGTAGCTGGTACGGCGAGTTATTGTTGCGGGTATCCATACCAGGGTACATGCTATAAAACTCAGGCGGACGCTGATGCAGCACAAGCAGGAACAGGTGGCCCCGGTGATTCTAGTGACACAGGTGGGGATGGTGGATCAGATGCATTTACTATCTTTGATGGACCATCTTCTGAGACCTTTAAGAAGCTCAACCCTCTTGCCGCAGGAGGCATGTTTAAGGTGGCTAGTGGAACATCTGCTGAGTTGTCTTCTCCAGGCGGTATCATTAGCCGCGTGCTGCGTTTTGCATTTCCTATAGCTGGTCTTATTCTGTTTGTTATGTTGGTCTGGGCAGGATTTGAGATACTTTACAATGCAGCTGGTAGTAAATCTATACAACAAGGTAGCCAGCGTGCCACAGCGGCAATCGTGGGATTTGTGCTCCTCTTCTGCTCTTACTTCATTATGCAGTTAATAGAAATTGTTTTTGGTATTACCATTTTGTAATACTAACTTATACGCTTCTTTTATTTCCCGAATCTACGCGACCTCATAGTATATTCTTCCATACACTCTTGCAAATGTTCTGGAGTAAAATCAGGGAAAAGTGTCTGTGGAAACATAAGTTCAGCATACACACTTTGCCAGGGTAAAAAACCAGAAAGACGCTGTTCGCCACCGGTGCGAATAATTACATCTGGGTCAGGCATACCGTTGGTATCAAGATACTCTGCAAAATTAGCTTGTGTTACATGATCTGCATCATGGCCAGCTTCTTTTGCTAGTTTTTTTGCAGCCCTAACGAGCTCATCCCTCCCACCATAGTTGAGTGCAAAAACAGCGGTGATTGCTGTATTATTCTGAGTCATGGCGATCCCGCGAGCAATTCTTTCTTGTATTGCGGATGAAAACTTACTCACATCACCAATTACCCGGACACGGATGTTTTTTTTATGCAGACGCTCTATTTGTGCATCAAACACCTTTTGAAAAAGCTGAAGAAGAAATGACACTTCTTGTTCACTGCGTTGCCAGTTCTCTGTACTAAATACCCAGAAGGTAAGGTACTTCACTTTTTGTTCTGCAGCACGCTCTATGAGGGGCTCAAAAACAGCATCTGCTGCATATTGATGTCCAGCAAATACAGGTAGTCCACGTTGCTTTGCCCAACGTCTATTACCATCACAAATGATAGCTATATGTTCCAGTTTTTTTGCTGTATCACTCATAAGTTACTCCACTTTTGTTCCGCCCTCGTGCTTACCCAGTAATGTTGAATAGAGTAGCCCTGGCTGCAAGCCTGAAATAATGCGAGCATCTACTCCCTTATCTACAAGTTGCAAGGACTCTTCAATCTTGTGACCCATGCCACCAGTTACATCAAATCCTTTTGTTTTACCTATCGCTTGCTTAATATCTGGCCAGTTTTTCTGGGTAAGGTAGGACACAACTGCTCCCTGAGAATCAAGTACTCCTGCTACTTCTGTTACATGTATAACTCTCTCGACTTGATACTTCTGACTCCCTAAAAAATACTCAGTCATATATCCTAGTATCTGTTCAGTTGACCAGATGGTACAACCATTCTTCGCATCAGCAAGTACGTCCCCACAAGTTATGGGCATGAGACCCTTCACCAGATACTCCTCCAAAACATTTGATGACCAATGAACTGCTTTTTTCTCTGAAGTCACGAGTGTAGCACTCATGGGATACGAAAGCGCAGGGAGCCCTGCCTGCAAAAATGCAGATGTCACTATTCTATTAAGCTGCATAGCTGAGTCGTGCGTTACACACATGCCATACGCACTCTCCTCCAACACAAATCCATCCATTGTTCTGTAACGCATGGCAGGTTCATGAGCGAAGCTTCCTTGTCCGTGACCAACGATATATGCAGACGCTGTTTCTGAAGCAGCATGCTTTATCTCAGAGATGAGACGTTCAAGTACATCCATGCGTATAGTCCGGGGTTTTTCTTTATGAGTAATAACTGATCCACCAAGTTTAATGAGGGTGAGTGGTTTTTTATTTGTGTACATTATTTTTCTTTTCTCCCATTAAATAAACAATATCGTCTTCAGACAATTGGGGGAAGTTTAGCGTGCCGTCTGGTCGCAAGGCACCGTTATTTATGTGCCATTCAGTATGAGTACTACTATAGTCCTGTGCAAAGCCGTAGATCGCTTTATTATTTTCAATACATTCTCGCACCACCACAGCAGCCGGGAGTTGTGCTACATATTCCAAATAGTATAAATGTGCTGCTGTGAGAACCTGCGGACGGTACAACCAGTTACTGATGCGGCTATCATGGGGTGCTCGTTGTAAATCCTTATAGAGATCATTAAGGTATGTTAGCTGCACCCAAGCATGCGATAAACCCATCTCAGCTTTCTGAATAGTGTCTGCCTCCGCTCTAACTTCGGCAGGAAGTGCATCAAATTGATGAACCACCGCCACCGCGGGAATTAAATCAATCAATTTCTGTGAGGTGCGCCATTGAGCTACCAAAAATGGATACAGTAACCGAACCACCTCCTCCTCCGACAAAACACTCAACCCTTGCGCAAGAGATTGATTATAATCATTCAGCTCTTCTGCGAGTTCCCGTTTGAGTGTTTCTTGGAGTGTTTCTTGATGACCTTCGCTATTTACATGACGGCCACCGCCTGGTATCCCATATGTTTGCCTCGCGTTTTCTGCTTGTCGCATGTGAGGGATGCCACTAGACATCTCATTTTTAGCTTCATCCTTCATGACAAGTACAAACTGCTCAGCTGCACCATACGGCCGTAGCTTCTGGCTGCGTGTTATCCATGCGAGAGCCCCCATGTGTCTGCGTTCAGTGGTACTCATACTTTTTCCTTATCTAGATATATCTTAAGGGCTGTCACAATACGTTCTTCTTTCATAAAGAGATTAAACCAAGGGGCTGTAGTATAGTGATGACCAACAGTACCATCAAGCACCCACTCCCAGGGAATCCAAGCTGTCTGAGAAACTTCTGCTTTACTCGGGAGCGGTTCACCGTCAAACCATCCAGCAAAGATGTGGTCAAGCTCATGCTCTTCGTAGATAGCATTACAGTTCACCTGATACAGGTATGTACACACATCAGTTAAAACGGGAGCTTGTATACCAAGCTCCGCCTGTAATCTACGGACAGCACAGGCAAGATATGTTTCACTGGGTAAAACATTCCCACATGCGGTATTTGCCCACTGTGCAGCACCTACAATTTTTTGATTACTTCGTTGTTGAATTAGAAGCTCTGCGTGCTGATTCTTTTCACGAAACAAAAAAACTGAAATTGCTCGATGAAGTTGAGCCGGGATTCGATGTGCAGCTCGCTTATCCATCGACCCAATCACGACATCTTGAGGGGTAACCAGTGTCACTTGATCTGCGTTTGGGCTACTGATCATGAGTACTTGCTTTCTGTAATCATACGGTGAAGAAATGGCATCGCAAAAACCATCATCCACTGCCCTTCTGGTATGTGCTGATCTGGTGAAGATTCTGGATCACTTTGAACACAAAGTTGTCTTCCAAATGTCCTTGATTCTTGCTCACCCATGGTGAGTGAGTATCGCCATCTTTTTGTTCTCCATGAACCTATCTCTGTTCTGCTCATACATACTATTAGTCGTAAATGGACTACCAAATCATGCAGAACGAAAAGCAAGCGAGAAACGAATAAACAAGTAGGCAACCATTATTTGCCAATATACACAGAAAAAAACTAGCCAGTTAGCAAAAAAAGGGATGAGGTCGCAACCCCAGAAAGGCGTGGTACTACATGAAAATACCATTCTCACTAAAGGAACAAGCACAACACTCCACACGAGTTTTGCAACAACAGAAGTCATGAGCGGCAACACAGCCATCCAAAAAAATGTTTTGTCTCGCACTAGCGACTGCACTGTCTGATATGGATGAAGCAAAAGTCCTAGTGTTATTTGACCAAGTGCGTACAGTACTGATACCACAACGTCTGTTTTTGACACTACATCCATCTCCACTGACTGAATTCCACTAGTACTGCGCTGCAAGCAGAAAGAACTACCAAGACCCAAAATGCATGAACAGCAATAAATGAGGTAATCAAGTCAAGTTCCTTGGGAAGAAATCGTGTGTGTTCCAATTTTGCCTGTATAGCTGCCTCAGTACGTAATTCTTCCAAGAAGCGTTTGACTTTCATAGCACCGCCTCCACTTTGGAGAAAGCCACCTTAAATTCTTGACGTGCTCTAAAGAGATCTGATTCTACAGATTTTACGGTTTTTCCAAGTTCTTCAGCTATCACCGCTACTTGCTTCTTATCAACATATTTCAGTAAAAGTAACTCTCGTGACGTTGCTTTCATTTGAGAAAGGACATGTGCTACAGCATCGTCAATTTCATGTCTGTAGAGCATTTTCGCATCGAGGATGTGAGTTGCCAACGGCATGGTTGCTAGCGCCTTTTTTGCATACTTCTTACGATAGTAATCCGCTACTTCGTGGTGCGCTATAGAACACATCCAAGTACGCAGTGATGAACGACCAGCAAAGATGTGGATATGTTTTATGCAGTTAATAAATGTCTGTTGGACCAGTTCTTCGCAGTCACTCTTATGCTCTACTTTCCGCGCAATGAATTGCTTAATAAACAAGTGATACTTGGAGTACCAGACATCTACAGCCTGTTTATCTCCCAGTTTTAATAACTCAACAAGTTGTGCTTCTTCTGCTACAGATACCATGGCCTAAACCCTCGAGTATACTTTTTTTTTAAGTACACGTATAATAACATGCATGAGCAGTCCTTTTTATTTGCTTGCTGCAAGTTGTGATCCCAATAAGCAACCGGGCGATGGTGGCATTGATCTGGGGTGCATGCTCAAACTCGGTAACGGTTTTGCTGTCAAAGACGTGTATACGTCTCCCTCATTCTTGGTAAACCTTATCGTGTACAACCTCTTTGTCATTGCAGGTGTGCTGCTCCTTTTCTTCACACTCTATGCGGGATACAAGTTCATTTCCGGTGGCACCAAGGGTAAAGATGAGGCCAAAGGCATGATTCAATCTGCATTGGTGGGATTTCTCCTTATGTTTGTGGCATACTGGATAGTACAGATAGTTCAATTAATAACTGGGGTCAAGATTGCGCTATGAAAAAACTTTTACTACTCATTTCGCTTTGTTTGTTCCAACCAGTGCGTGTTTTTGCTCAAACAGCAGAGGAAATCACAGGAAAGATTGCTGTACCTCCAGGCACTGATGTCTATACACAAAAAAGTGGTGATGATATAGCACTCATCTTTTTCCTTTCTAACATGATTAAATTGTTCACTATAGGCGCAGGTATTTACGTGGTGTTCAATGTTATCCTTGCGGCATTTCACTTTATCAACTCAAACGGTGATGCTAGTGCATATGAAAAATCACGCATCCAGATCACCCAAAGTGTCATTGGTTTACTTATTATCGTAATGGCCTACACGCTCACTGGAGTGGTTGGACTCATTTTCTTTGGAGATGCGAGCATCTTCTTAGATCCAAAAATATAATATGTTAAAAAAAGCATTTTTAGTCGCACTTTTTTATTTTTTTGTTTTTGTCGGATCGGCTCAAGCTGTTGAGTTCACTGGGGGTTGTACTGCTATTGGTCAGTGTGTGAGCAACAAACTCTGCACTACTATTAATAACGGATCGGGAGTAAATGTCGTAGGTCCAGTTGGCGCCACTTGTGGTTCAGGCCAGCTGGGGACAGTTCGTCCACCCACTGGAACCACACAGTACGCACCTTACCAGAGTGGAAGCGGGTATTCAAAAACTGGGCTTGTTACCTTTTTGTCCCGTCTAATTCGCATTTTTATAATCATTTGCGGCATCTGGACACTCTTTAATTTTTTGACCGCTGGGTGGACCTATATTTATTACATGTACGAGCCCAAAGCCACTCAAGAAGTAAAAGACAAACTCACCATGACAGCGATCGGTCTAGTGATCTTAGCAGCAGCATTCACCATTGCGGGGGTCATTGGCGCCGTATTTTTTAAGGATGCTACTTTTATTCTGTCACCAGCACTTAAAGGAGCGCTAGATTTTGCAGCAGAAAGTCCATAAGGTATAATAAGGTTTACTACATATGAAACAGTTCATGATGCTTGCACAAACTTCACTTGGTTCATTTCAGGATCCTGGCAAGCTCGTCAAAAACGCAAATACTCAAGACGGTGCTCTAACTGGTGTTGAAACATTTATTTCACACGTCCTTGGCCTTATTACAGTAGTTGGAAGTATTTTTTTTATTGTTAACTTTTTCTTGGCCGCACTAAGTTGGCTCACGGCACAAGGTGATTCTGGCAAAATTCAAAAAGCGCGTGACCAAATGATTCAAGGTGTTGTTGGCTTAGTGATTATTGTTGGTTCTTACGGTATTATTGGTCTTATTGGTACAATTGTGGGATTGAATCTCCTCAGCCCCAAGGAGGCATTGTTACAACTACCTATCTTTAAGTAAGATAAAACACATGAAAAAAATCGCAGCATCAGTATTAAGCTCCCTCACTATCTTCTCATTTTTTATGGGTATTGCGAGTACTGCACAAGCAGCTATTTCTAATCCAGCTGCTGGTTTATTCGGCACTGGTGCCGATGCAGCTCGCAGCGGAACCATGACAGTGGCACTTTTCATTATGATGTGGAACGCAATTGTGATTATCGGTGGACTATTAGTCTTGTATTACTTTATCATGGGGTCTGTTGAGTGGATCACCTCCGAAGGAGACAAAGGCAAATTACAAAAAGCACGAGATAAGATGCTCCATGCATTTATTGGCTTGCTTATTCTCGTCTCTTCCTACACTATTCTGGATTACTTAGGTATACTCGTGTTCCAAGGAGTTATTGATATCTTTAAACCCACAATATATACACCAAATTAATACTTTATGAACATTCCGTTGGCACAGTTCCAAAACACCACTATCGATATTCGTAAAATAGCAAAAGACATGAAGTTGCCTGGATATGAAGACGGCACGCCGGCAGACAATTTTGGTAACCTTATTGCACGCCTTATGAATGTAGTAATGGTTTTTGCATTGCTCATGGTTTTGTTGTATTTAGTGTGGGGAGCAATTGAATGGATCACTGCTGGTGGTGAAAAAGGCAAGATAGATGCAGCACGTAACAAAATAACGAATGCATTCATAGGTATCATCATTTTGTCTGGTACATTGGCAATTTTCAAGTTTGTACAATACCTTCTTGGAGTTGAAATAATAACCTTTGTATAGACCAGATGAGTGTGCCATTGACTTGAAGAAAAAAGGTAGAGTATAATAGTTGATCAGAGAAGAAAAAAAAGGAGCATCATGAACACCCTCGTTAAAAAAGCAATCGCAGCTACCACTACTGTTGGTGCTGGTTTACTCAGTGCTACATCAACTTTAGCCGCTGCACCAGGTGCTATTACTCAGCCCAAAGGCTATTCCACTGATATTGGCGTCTTTGTTGGTTGGGTCTTAACTGTTGTCATGGTCATCGCTATCCTCCTCGTGCTCCTTTACCTCGTCCTCGGTGGTATCGAATGGATTACCTCCGGTGGTGACAAAGGTAAAACTGAAGGTGCTCGCAACAAAATTACTGCCGCTATTATCGGTATTATCATCCTCGCAGCTGCATATGCACTCGCCTCATTTGTTGCGTATATCTTCGGATTTGATCTCGCTAATATCTTCTCAAATATCCAACAAATTAAGTAATAGTACTAAAAAAGTATACTATATAGAGGAGCAAGATGACACGTTTGGTCAAAAAAGTAGGTGGAGCTGCAGCACTGCTTGGTGCTAGTCTCTATAACGCAGCGGCTGCATTAGCTTATGAGCCAAGTGGTTCAACTGGTGGAGGAAAGCCAAGTGCTATTACTCAGCCCAAAGGCTATTCCACTGATATTGGCGTCTTTGTTGGTTGGGTCTTAACTGTTGTCATGGTCATCGCTATCCTCCTCGTGCTCCTTTACCTCGTCCTCGGTGGTATCGAATGGATTACCTCCGGTGGTGACAAAGGTAAAACTGAAGGTGCTCGCAACAAAATTACTGCCGCTATTATCGGTATTATCATCCTCGCAGCTGCATATGCACTCGCCTCATTTGTTGCGTATATCTTCGGATTTGATCTCACTAGTATCTTTTCAAATATCCAACAAATTAAGTAACTTTTTGTATTCAAAATACGCAAAAATCCCCTTCTTATGGAGGGGATTTTTTGTTACATATAGATAGTGTATAATACCTACTCATCATGGCATCAAATGACGTCAAACTAATCATGGACGGTACAACCTATTACCTCAGTACCACTGCTTCACAGTCGGCAACCATAACTGCAGCAACAAGTGCGGCTCGTCCAGCATCAGTTTCGACACCAAGTACCCAGCTTCCAACTACAGCTCCAAAAGGCTTTGCATCTTCTCTACCGCAATACATCACGTTCATATTGACCACCATCATGGTTATTGCGATACTACTTGTTCTTTTTCAGATTGTTGCAGCAGGTGTCCAATGGATCACGTCTGGTGGTGATAAAGGAAAAACAGACGGGGCTCGACAACGAATTGTAGCTGCAATAGTTGGTATCATCATACTTTCAAGTACATATGCACTTGCGCAATTTTTGGTATATATTCTCGGGTTGGGATCATTTGATACTATTCTGCAACAAATTCCTCAACTACCGAGATAACAATAAACGTGAGTATAATAGCGATATGCGACGTTACATGCCATCTACAGCAACACGCCTTTTAACTTTTGGGGCCAGTGCTGCTGTTTATCTTCTTTCCACTTCACCCATTGCTGCTCAAACAAAAACATGGAGTGGTGTGTGTGTAGGAAACACCGTAGCTTCTAAAGATGTTGCCACGCTCCAAGGCTTTGAGTGTCTTATTGGCAATATTTTCACAATTATCCTAACGCTTATTGGGCTTGCAGGTTTTGTAATGCTTATCATCGCCTCTTTTAGATATTTACTCTCAGGAGGAAACACGAAAGGGACAGAGACGGCTCGTAATACTTTTTATTTTGTGGTTATAGGCATAGTAGTTGCTTTAAGTGGTTTCATAATCCTCAATCTGTTGTCGGCCTTTACCGGCATAAAAGACATCACTATTTTCAGCATTCCCAAGTCAACACCTTAATAGCATCAAAACTTCGATCATTCTTTTGCGCGTTGTTCCGGTATAATAGACGTCATGTACTCCTGGAAAAAACTGCTCCAAGCAGCGTGCGTTGTGTGTGTTGGAGTCCTTGTTGTGCCTCTGGCAGTATATGCACAGGGCACAAGCTTTGACACATTTAAGAAAGATTTAGAATTCATCCTTACACAGCCAGAGCTTCAAGCTGCCTTGCTTTTTAATCCCATTGGTACAAACCCAGATCCCAACTTCAGCCGGCATGCTCTTTCCGCTGAACAGTTAAAGATTTTGTGTGGCAGTGATTGTGGCAAACTTGGCATGAACTTTGCCACCATGTTCAAAAAAGGTGACTACCTTAAAATAAGTGAAGAATTTAAAATGAAGTGGACATTGGAGATTGCCGCTGCAGCTAACCCACAAAATGTAGCCGACGCTATCAATGAACCCACCAAACCAACCGTTATTGTGCGTATTGGCGTTGCGGGAGACTCTATTGGTTTTAAACCATTTGCTGATGGTCAGGCGGGAGACTATATTGCATTTCTCAAAGATGTTTCTGCTCGAGCTGGAGGAAAACCCTTCTACGCAATTGCGGGACCGAACGAACCAGATATTGAGAAGTGGATTAAACCAGAATGCGGTTCGGCACCAGGTACTCCTGGTCCTGACTCTGAAAAGTTTTACACCTGCATCGGAGAGCCATTAGCAAAGTATATGAATGCCGTATGTGCGGGAGGGCTTCCCAGTAATATTAAGCTTCTTTCCCCCGCCTTCAACATGACTTCGTACACATTCCCAGGCATTGTCAAAGCAATGGACAAAGCAGGCGCAAATTGGAGCTGTGTGGACGCTATTGCAGGGAACCTTTACCCAGCTGGCAAAACGATGGAAGCCTACTGGAAAGACAGCACTACTGGAGCAACGATTCAATTTTTTGCAGGCAAAGGCAAAAAGATTGTAATTACCGAAACAGGACCCTGGCAGGCGTTAGATGGATCAGACAATGGGACGCCTGTCGTTCAACGCAGACTAGATGACTTCTACATTCACCCTATTAAGGGTATTTATAAACCCACAGACACCAATATCATTCGAACTGATCTAATTAAGCAGGGCTATGAAGCACGCTGTGCGACTCCTGGATTCAAGATTGGGTTAAGTAATGCAGACCTCACGGCTGTTGATCATTATTTACGATCACAAAATAACCCCGCAGGTGCCGTGCTCGGAGGCATCGGGATTGATGGTGCACCAGATACTTTAGGTGAAAAAGAAGGCGCAATACCCATAAATAATCGTGTCAAATCAACCCTAACCATTGACTACAGAGATGCGCTTATCCCTATTTTACGCGACTTTACCCGCACACCTCAACTCAAACAGTCTATGGAGGCATACTTTGGCTATACCCAGACTGGATCGTCCAAGTACTCCGATGCAGAGATTAAATCAGCCCCAGTCAACTCACTCTTAACTCAACAGGAGCGGTGTACGCAATCAGTTATTTCGCTTATGCAACGAGACATCATGTGTAAAAAACTTCAAAATCCCGATGCCTGCTCCCTGTACAAAACTAAAGTACCAAATACCCCCTATACTGTCAAAACACTTCTTGAAGAGTATCGCAAGAAAGTAGGATTGTCGTCGGATGATTATGCAAACTGCGGAGGAATTGTGATGGGAGATAGCACGCTGAAAGATGCACTTATCACTATGCCACTCTATATTGAGCATTCCTATCGTTTAGCTTTTTTGGTTACAACTATACGAACACGCATCCCTCTTACAAGAAGTATGATGAGTCTTTTCCAACATCCTAAAAGAGGCATCCTTGACATCGGACCAGACCCAGCACATTTGGTAATTGTAAATGCCTTCAAGGTTCCCGATATCACAACCAACAAAGGAACCATTGAAGAAAAGGGAGCGAGTGGCGATACTCCATTTAATGATCCAGCTTTGCTGACACGCGACCTACTTATACCAAGCACTCTTAAACAAGACTATGATAAGAAAGGCATTGAACAACGTCGAGAATTACTTAAGGTAGCCGATGAACAAGTTGCTGGTAAGCCACAACTTGATGATCCCATGGAAATTCAATGTGAAATTGAAGGGGTGGGAGGGCCACAGTGCAAGGATCCACTCACTCGGGCGCTGGTAGATATCATCAATGCTCAGTCCATTATTGATCCATCACAGCTTGAATGTGAGGATTATCAATTTGAGGAGCCGCAAGTTATTTTTGACGCAGCTGATCTGCATCCACTTGATAATTCTGGACGAGTCTTCAATACAGATTTTGGCGTTGCCCTCCTTGAAAACTTGTTCACCGACAACACCCACCTGCGGCCACTTAACTTGGAGTACGATCCTACATTTGCCGACACTAACAACAAGAAAGTTGATGCTGATCAGTGGGATTGGGGTCTCAAATCAGTGTTCTATGTGCTTAAGTCCACAAAGAGTCTCCCATATAACGAGAGTGATGCACGTCAAGTGAAACATTTTATTGTCTATCCAGAAGGGTATGACCTAAAGACAGTAGAAGCAGTTCTGTCTGGAAGCTTCTTTAGCACCCAACAACTTAAAGCCTTGCAGGACAAAGCAAAAAAATACGAATTTCTCAAGATATCCAATGATACTGTTACGTTTGACGGAGGAACTACATCGCACACCTATACAGACCGATCAGAACCGTGTGGTTACGAAAATGTATATGACAGTCTAGGAAACAAGATAGGTGAAAAACCCAAGTATTGTGACCGTACCATTTCGTTTGGCATGCAAACTGAGTCTGATCCAAGACACGCAGGGATTCTGGGCGGTAAGCTTGGTTACTGGTTATACACCATGCAGATGTCACTGCACAAAGCACAGGAGCTTACCCACCGTTATCTAGAACACTGTACTAAAATAGAAGATTTTCTGCTGGATCAATGCGGTGGCGCAACTGTTCAACAAACAGCAGCTCAAACACCGCTCTACTCTTGTGGGGCTTTTTCATCGGTAAGTAACCTTTCTGCAGTTCAAGTTGATAACTTTGAAGTTAAACAAGCAGAAGGTGGTACCCTTACCCCTAGCGACTTTATTGCGGTAGGTAATGAAACTGGTTGCACAGTCAAAACAGATACTCGTGTTATCGATTCTTTGACACTTATTCTGTCTGATGGCAAAAAAATTATTGGTAATAATCCAGGTAATAAATTGAGTGGATGTGGGGCTGCTCAAAATGTGGGAAATTCTCTTGTGGTTTACCGCTGGACAGGTGCCGGAAAACCAGCAGTGAATGACTCACAGTGGAGCAAAATGCCCAAGATTGTGAGCAAAGGTGCACAAGCATCGCGCTTGCTATCAAGTCTTAAACTAAAGCCAGGATACTACAAGCTAACAACTGAACTCTCCAACAGTATTTGTCTTTCTTCACCAAAGGTACTCACAGCAAAAGACCAGTTTACCGACGACACTGGATTCATTCTCGATTTCACCAATGTAGCATCTTGCCCTCGCGATGCTTGTTATACGACAACACTGCAGCCTGCAATGCAGGGTGGTAATCAAGACGACTATGAGAAAACCGACGAAATTAACGGTTGCAAACTCGATACTGAATACAAGATTTGGCCATATAACAATGCCTGTGGTGGAGGAAGAGGTGGTGACTGTGGCGATGAGAGTTTTGATGGTAAAAAAGGGTGCGATCTATGGAGTGATTACTTGTCTGAACTAAAAGAAAAGCATGCGGCAGGTGTGAGCGCCTATGAGAAAGCGTATAGTAAAACTCTCAACACTCCAGGTAAAACATTTACATGCACACACTCGTCTTATGGACGCAGTCCACTGTTCCCTAGTACAGCTATTAAAAGTGATTGCTCGCAATTTGCTAGTGGGACAAGCCCTATAGATAGCATCGCAATATTTGGCGTTGACCTTTCGTTTAGCATTCCCTACTGGAATGGCGTAGAGACACCATTTACAGTACCTTCTCAAGAACTGTGGGGTGCTATCACAGCTGCTTCTCAAAAACATGGGTGCGATCCCTGGCTAGTTCTTGCAGTGGCCCATTCAGAAAGCAGAAGTTACACAAATCATACTGTAGAAAACAGTGCGGGTGCACTTGGTGTGTTCCAGTTCACTCGTGGCGCTTGGAGTATCTGGACATCACCCAACGCTGCGGGAGCTGGAATCTGTTCTATTCACCAGCCACCTACATTTAGTACTGCTGGTTTAGATTTTTCTGATAGAACAAATGTTGCTGCTTCTGCCGATGCTGCGTGCAGATTAATACTGTGGACAGGCATGCAACGCTACAAAGATGATCAAAGACAGTTTATTAGAGCATTTGCAACGCGTGGAGATAATAGTTATGGACAGATATGGAATGCTCATCAACCACAGGCTGACTACGTGTGGAGACTATGGAATAAACTTCTTGAAGTTACTAAGCAATCTGCAAAACAACAACCGGCTGGCTACCCTTACGGCCCGTGTTAAATTGTGAGCATAGTTGCTACTTTTTCTTTTGTTGAGATTTGTGCTCTTTTGTCTTTTCTTCTTTGAGCGCCACTGACTCACGCTTCTGTGGCTCTTTGTGTGGAGTAGGTAGTTGTTGTTGCACAGGTGAGCGCCGTGCTCCACTGCGTAAAAGTTGTGCAGCAACCTCAAAAGTATCAGCTTGCACACTGGCACTCGTAAAACGCTGCGTCGATGCCTCGATACCATACAAGAGGAAGGTTGCAATATCCTGAGTAAGTGCTAATCCACTCTGCATAAGAAGACTCGCCATACATTCACTGAACGAACTGGCTCCTGCTACGTTGAGCTGGTAACTACCAAAACTGACTATCTGATCAGACACAACAAAAGTTGGTGTGTTTGTAAACAAATCTTCGTACCCAAAATATAATTGTTCAAGTTGTTCCAACTGAGTAAAGCCTATGAGCAGCACCATGTCTGCAGATGCACCAGTATATTTAAAGCTTACTTCTTGCGTATCTAAAGGGGTACTTCCTGTTTTAGGTTTTACTGTCAAAAAAAACTGCTGTGTATCTTCACTAATGTGATAGCTTACTTTGTCTACTTTTTCAGGTGTATAGGGAAAACTAATGACTAAGTTCTCTTGACCCAATTCAGAGTGCGCTTCTCGCAAGTCAGGAAAGATATAGTTTTCTTGCAGAAGTGGCGTTAGCAATCGGGCCTTCTTCCCTGCAGAAAGCAGTGCCTTATACAGTGCGCTAACACTTGCTTGAATATCACCTGATGACTTTGAGGGGAAGATAATTAAGATTGTTTCTCCAGAGTTGATGCTACTTTGAAAGCTACTGACAAACTCTGGAGTCAACATATTGTTCCTTTATAAGATATCTCTTTGATATCATACTAGTCATATATGTGTCTACACACAAAGTGTACCAATTTCATTAGTTTGTTCCTTTTGCCAGAGTTTTTTGCTATACTACGGCTAGTATGTTCCGGAAGCTACTCCTTGCTGGTGTGTTTTTTCTTTGTGCCGTGCAGATTGCTGCTGCCCAAAGCCCCACCCCTACTCCGTCCAGTTCATATGACATGAAGACAGACCCCTGGGGATACAAAATAACGCAAGCTGAGTTTACCCAGTATCGCAAAGCAGTGGAAAATTGTGACACGCCGTCACTTGAGTGTCTTGTCAGAAACACTACTCGCTTCATCGCAATGGAATGGTCACAAGACATAATGGGTAGCAATAAAATTAACAATCTTGACTGTACAATTCCAGAAAATAAAGAGTTTTGTGCACAAGCATCACTTCAAAAAGGTGGTGTTACTGCCAGCGTTTTTACGCTAATTGGTTCCATGATTTCCAAACCACCAGCACATACGGCAACATATGTCGCAGATGTCTTGAATACAGCTGGTGTTGCAACTCCTGCGTATGCGCAAGGTATTGGCTTTGCGGCACTTGATCCTATTTTGGGCTTGTGGAAGGTATTCCGCAATGTGGCCTACTTTTTCTTCATTATTGGCCTCATCATTATGGGCTTTATGATTATGTTTCAACAAAGACTGGGTGGTAAGGCAGCCATTACTGCACAACAAGCGATACCTTCAGTTATTGTCAGTCTTATTCTCGTTACGTTTTCCTATGCTATAGCCGGCTTCGCAATTGACCTCATGTATTTATTTATGTACCTCATTGTTGGTGTGTTTCAAGGCATTCAAACAGGAACAACTAAGGATCTTGTAAGTTTCACTATTATTGATCTTTTCTCGTTTATTGTATCTGGCACTTGGGGATTCGATGCGATTGGTCTAAATAGTGACATTATTTCTAAAATGGTTAATGCAGCAGGCATTCAGAATGACGCTACACGCAATTTTATTGGTATTATCGGCGGCATGACACTCAGTCTTATTATCTCTCTTGCGGTGCTGATCGGTTCTATTCGCTTGTTCTTTGAACTACTTAAATCATATGTCGTAATTATATTGAGTGTAGTAACAGCACCATTGGTGTTGATGATAGGTGCTTTCCCTGGCAAGGATGTCTTCTGGCCATGGTTCAAAGGCATACTGGGTAACTTAATTGCCTTTCCCACCGTTTTGCTGTTGCTTATCATCTATATTGAATTCACCACGGGAACAGTAGCCCAAACCGCCGGTTCAGATGTGGCTGGCGGCTTTATGCCACCATTCCTTTTTGGTTCAGGATTTGGAGAAGGCTCGGGTAATGTAAATATGATTGGACCAGTGCTTGGCCTTGCCATGATTCTTGCTATGCCTGAGATTGTCAAAGAAGTCAAAAAATTAGCTGGTGCTTCAGACACTGGTGGATTCCTCGGGGTTGTATTGTCAGGCGCCAGCAAGCGCTTTGGTGAAGCTGAGGTTGCCCTTCCTGCTGCCATGGCAGGCGCATATGGACTGCCCGGGGGT
This sequence comes from uncultured Pseudomonadales bacterium, assembly GCA_964648715.1. Taxonomy (GTDB): domain Bacteria; phylum Patescibacteriota; class Microgenomatia; order UBA1400; family PJMF01; genus OMIS01. The sequence continues at coordinate 16,865 of CAZYNM010000002.1, forward strand.
GTACGCGGTGCATATAAAGCTTGGACAGCAGGCAATGATAGAACTCCGGTATCATTGTTGCGTGCATTTAGAGAGGGATGGACTGATCCAGGTACTGGAAGAACATATGGAGGCTTTGGTGGACAAAATGGCTGGGGTTCACGAGGTTGGAATCAAGGTAACCAAATTCGTAAGACAATTGATCGCATTAGAGAAGGTCGCTACTTTGAGGCAGAAGATCTGGAAAAGACACTATCCCGTATTGCTGAAGGTAAGACAGGTGATAAAGGTGGAAAGAAGCCTACCGCCATCCCAGCCGGTGAACCTGCTCCTGGCAGTGGAAAACATTAAAGTTTGCGCACTTCCACATTTTGTTGATAATCTTAGTTGAGAAAATATCTAAAGTTATTTCTTGGAAGCATCCATCATGTCACCATTGCGTAGTGCGGGTAATAGATCATCAGATAATGATTTACGAAGCTTTGCCTCAACATACATCTCTTGATGGTGATCCAGCTCTTGGAATAAATCTGGTCTGGTATAAGTCCGGATGGAATCAACTGTTGGCCACTCTCGATAGTCCCACAGCTCATCAATATAAGCGTCCACAGCACCAGGGTTTGCTAACCATCCAACCTTATGTATAGGCAGATGTTCCAAATTATGGAGCACGGCCATCATTTCATCAGGAAAACCAGCAAGCCCTCTTTTATCTTTCATTGACTTTTCAATTTCATTATAGATTTTATGCCGCATATGATCTTTTACTGACGTACTGCCTGCAGTAGCAAGAATTAAACGCAATGAATATAACGTTAGCATTGGCTCAAGAAACATGCGCAGATGTTTTGGCGCAAACACCTTGGCTTTTCCCGCTGCCGCAAGCATCTCATTGATTAATCCTTTTTTACCAGCAGCATAGGAAATAAGTATTTCTTTTTCTCCTAAGTTATTGCCCAAGTGTTTGAACGTAAGCTCCAACATGTCACTCCAACCTTTGACGGTAATATCATAGCCATCCCAGTCTGGCAGTGGCATAGCTGTTTCAGTTGTAAAATTTCCTTTTTTACCGGTAACACCCAGTTTTTTATTTTTTCCATCAACCATACCAAGCATGTCGAGAACTTCTTTTTGTGTCCATTTTTTAATTATCTTACCGTTAGCATCTGTCTCAGTCCCTGTCCCGAGCTCGTTCAGAGTGAGCATATCGTATGCATCAGGGAAATATGACTCACACTCACCTGCAGCGGGCACTCGTTTAATAAGATCTAGTACAGGAAAGAACATCTGGAAATACATTCTGAGAAGTTTCTGGAACCTTCTTGTGTTTTCAGCATTTCCTCCTGCTCCATATAAACCATCTGGTATATCTTTAAGGAATAGTAAAAACCAGCCTCTCCAGTCTGCTGAATTACCTCCATATCTATCCCAGCTTTGCTCAAATGCAGCCACGGGATCTTGTACAGAAATAGGATCAAATTTCTCTGTTTGGTTATGATTACGTGTTCCATTTGCCACACGCTGTCCTTGAGCCAATGGAACGTCTGCAAAGTCAAATGCAATGAATAACAAGTTTGCAAAACTTTTGGCTTGTGCGTGAAAAGAGGGGAATTCTTCTTCAATAAATTTGCTTAGATAATGCTGACCTTTTGAACCAGCAATAATGCCGTAACTCAGCTTCACACCATCATCAAATCTATGGTCTGCTCGGGCAACAGCCAATGTTGTCGCTTTGAGGATACTGCGTACTTGAGAACCCCATTTGGGGTGATAGGTAGTTGCTTGTAAGATCTGTTCTCGAGACAACATATACGCGTTGAGCATCCCCGTTAGTTCTTCACGAGGGTTTGTGGCATAGTTTTTTCCTTGATCTTGTTTAGCCACCATTCTCTCAAGTAAGTACTCTACTTGTGCTACCAAGAGTTCAAAGCGTTCGGCTGGTGTTGGCATTTTTGCGTATTCACCAGCTCTGCTTACAAACTCGCGAAGCAACGTATTTTTTCTGTCATCTGTAGCAAGCTTACCGTATTTGTTTTCTGGTGGGTCTATACCCTTTTTTCTTAACTCAGCAATGATTTCCAATAGCGTCATCTTGCCTATTTCTTTCTCTCCTATACTGTCCTTGAGGCGCTTCTCAAATGTTACACTGATTGTATGAAATGACTCACGGATAACTTTAACCGCTGCAGATTTGCCTAGTGGATCAATAGAAAGTAGGGTTTGCCGCACTTCATCAAGTGTGCCCAACAAATCTTCAACTTCTTTTGGTTCGGGGTTGGGTAATGACAAAAGAGTGCGAGCATGAGCAATCCATGCTTTTGCAATACGCTCTGCAAGGTCATCACGTTCAGTGTCACTAGCGGCTTTTTCTAAACCAGTAATGGAACTTATATCTAATTCTTTCGGTAGCGGCATACACCCCGTATTATATATCCATCTTGTCATAGTTACAATTTGCGGTAGTATCGAATAACTACTTTCAGCTTCCATGAACAAAAATATACAAAGCTATCAGTCTCTTGTTTTTCATGGTGATAAGCTGGGCAGAACTATTGGCTTCCCTACGCTCAACCTTGACACCACCGTGCTTCTTGAAGCTCCAGAGCAAGGTGTGTGGATGTGTGAAGTTTGTGTTTCTGATGAGAAGCACATTGGGGCGCTATATTTTGGACCACGGACTGTTAAGGATGAAACGCACACTGTCCTTGAAATCCATCTTCTTGACTTTTCACGGGAAATCTATGGTCAAGTTGTTACTTTTTCCCTGCGTCAATTTATCCGTCCTGTGATACACTTTGCTTCGTTTCCCGACCTCATGAAGCAACTTAAAAAAGATGTAGAAACCATTAGGAAGATACATGACTCAACAGCGTCCATCTAATATTTTTCACCCTGCAATTTTTGTAATATTGGCCGCGTGTCTCTGGGCACTCGATGGCATACTCAGACGAAGTTTATTTAGCCTACTTCCTCTAGTCATTGTTTTTTATGAACATCTCATTGGAAGTATACTTGTGATACCTACTGCTTGGTCATCATTTTTCAAAGAAAAAATTACCGCAAGGACTATTATTAGTATCCTCATCGTGGCAGCGTGGAGTGGCCTACTTGGCACACTCTTTTTTACAACAGCACTAAGTAAAGTTCAGTTCATTCCATTTAGTGTGGTATTTCTTATCCAGAAATTACAACCTCTCTTTGCAACTACGGCAGCAGTACTTTTATTGAAGGAGAAGTTGACCACTTCTTATCTACAATGGGCTGGTGTTGCACTAGTGGCTGCTTATTTCACTACGTTCAACATGGGTATTGTTAACATGGCAACTGGGAATCAAACAATTGTTGCTGCACTGTATGCACTTGGAGCAGCTTTTTGTTGGGGCACAGCGACGGTTTTTTCAAAAATGCTGCTTAGTCGACACAGCACTGTGTTCGTCACTGCTTCAAGATTCATCACAACTACTGTCTGTGCAACGGTGTTGTTACTTATGATGAGTTCTTTTGATGCTGTGTATACCGTCACGGCAAGTCAACTGCTTCGCTTTTTTATAATCAGTATTTCTACCGGGATGGTTGCCATATATCTTTATTACACTGGTTTACAAAAACTTGAAGCAAAAACAGTGACTATTCTCGAGCTCTTTTTCCCGTTTTTGGCCCTTGTGATTGATGCTGTTGTATACAAAACGTTCCTTCAACCTGCACAACTTGTAGCCAGTGCAGTACTGCTCTATGCGCTCTATAGATCAGCCACTATCAACAAGAGGTAGTCTCTAGGTATAATATGCGCTATGGCCAACCAAAAGCCCGACACACAACAACGGGTTATTTTTTCTGTTGCACATCTGGTAAACCTCACACGTGTGAAGCGGCTTGGGCTATACACCAAAACTGAATTGTTTGACGGTACCATTGAGGCACTCATTGCCAATTTGAGATATGTTTTCTCCCCAGAAGAAATTCTCATTAAAGATCAAAAAATTGCTGTCAAGTTAAAGAATGATGTACATGAACGCATCCTCACAACCAGTGAACGAGCGCTCACTGAGCTAGAAGATACAGAGAAAGCGGAGACGGCTAGTACTCTCTATCCTGCAGATTTTGTTGTTTTGCTTATTGATCTCGCAAAGTTTATACAGCTCTACCAGCCTACAGAGTTCCTTTCTGAGTTTTATGAACAGTACGATGAGAAAGCATTCCTTAAGGCATGGGGAGATGGCATTGATAGTCCCACAGAAGAAAATCCAGAACGATTTATTTTTTCGGAGGAATCGCTACGCCACAATGTGGCACATATTCATGATCTATTAAAGAAAATAGAAGATGCATTTCAAACTATCTCCAATGGAGACATCGTTACCAAAGAAAATAGCCCCGAAGACACAGTTGAAAATGCACACGATGCCACTGCCCAACTTACGGCCGCAGCAGTCGCTGTTGCGGCAATGCCAGTTCGAGCTGCTGATGCAGGTAGCTCTGGAGATGTGAGTGGTGAAAGCACTAACGAGCATGGGAGTCCCATCGGGTCTTCACCTGAACTAAACTCAGCAGAACGCCTGAGTTTAGAAAAACAGGTCACGTGGGTCTTTGCTGCTGCACGAGAACAGCTCATGTACAGCGCATTGAGGAAGCTAGGTATTGATCCAACAAACGTACCACCAGAACTAGTGGGTCAGATGACGCTCTTAGAAGATCTGCTGCGCTCAAGCATCAGAGATATTGCACTTAAACTTCCTGCTGACAAGTTTGAGCAACTTGTTTCCGGTGATGCCAGTATAACGCTTCGTCTAGCCTTATTACGCACGGTTCTCATAGAGTTGCATCAAGGATCAAAAGTTCAATTCTTTGTTGAATTACTCAAGCTCTATGAGCAAGTTATTACATACAGCAAAGCCACCGCTACCCCAGAGAATATCGAGCAAATAACTCAAGCACTAGACGAACTATTGAGTGATACTGAGCTCCAAGACACAGCACAAGTAGGTGCACTGACAGAAATTAGGCAGCAAATTCAAGAGTGGAAGCGTCAATTTGTTTTGGAGCTGTATAGAGAAGAACATCCTACAAACGAGATCATCAGCGAAGAAGCTTTTGCAGAAAACTTAGAGAGCATAGAACCCCCGCCACCGCCACTCAAGTTGCATCTCTCAGAACGCAACCTCGCAGATATTGAGACAGGTCTCGCTGATTCTGCACTGCAACCCTACGAACAGAAAAGAATCCAAAACCAAGTTGCCCGGTTGATTGCTGGTGCCAAAGCAGAACTATTCTCAGAAAAAGAACTGACTCAAAATACAGTACCTTCAGAATTTACCACTCAGCTTAGTGGGATTGCTATTCAATATGTTTTATCACTTTCTCCTGATGAGCTTGTAAAACTTTCCCGCTCACCCAGCACGCTTATTCGCCACATAAAGAATGTACAACTAAAAGCACTCCAAGATGCCGCTTTTGTTGATGCGTACGCTTCATTCCAAAAAAATCACATTGCACCCATTGAAAGAAATGATATTGTTTCTTCTCAAACAGAGCTACTCACAACGATTGTCATAGACGAGTTGTTTACCAATCAAACAATCACCGATGCATCAACTCCAGACAACTACCTACAAAAAGAGTTTGATCACCTCAAGAACTATGTTGAAACAAAGGTTTTTTATACTGTTTCTGAACTTTCCACAGACGATCTCATCAAGTTACAACTTGATTTTTCTCAACAAAAAACCATTCTCAAGCTTGTTCACACTCAGTTGAATAGAGATACTACTTTTGTATCTGAGATAAACCATTTCTACACTTCACTCACTGCCTATTATGAAAGGACAGGTCAGTTAGATAGCAAAGCAGAAGTAGAACGCAACCTCAAATCATCGCTACTGGAAGTAAATGGATCATATCTTCTTAAATCTGTTGAGCCAGAAAAAACAACACAACAATTTGCTCAAAACATTGCACGCATAACAGGCATTGATAATCCTGCTGTTGTTAATAACACGCAAACAATTGTTGATAGCCTTCTGATTACATACGGTCATACAGATACTACCAAGCTCATCGAGAATCTCTCACCAGAGCTCTTAGGTATCACCTTTGGTTTACCTCAGTCGGCACTCAATCCTCAAACAATCCAAGAGTTCAGAATGCTTCTTTTGGCACATGCACAAGCACGGAGTGTACTTATTACTCTCTACAGTTCATCTGCTCAAGAATCTGCTCGCAGTACACTCACACTCCCCCCTGCACTCTCTGCCACAACTGTTACGAAACTCCTTGCCCCAGTCCGGGCCGTGTCTCAGATTAGTTCTGAAGAAGGCAGCGATGTTACAGCAGCTGCCACCAACCCTGGCCTCCTCAAAAAACAGCAAAAGGTAATGAAAAGTCTCATTAGTGAATGGGAGACACTCACGTACCAGCAACAATACACACTGTACTATTACACCGTCAAAGTTCAAAAAGATGCCACAGTCCCCATGGGTCCTTCTGCGGGGGCACTTTTCTCCAAAGAGGAAATGGATAAGGTTCGTCACGATACATACGACGTCAGCAAGCGACTACCCTTCATTTCTAGCTACCTGTTTTTGAGAGGTGAAACAGATATACTTGTTGATCAATTTAAAAAGGATGCCTTTCTAGGTACAGCAAAAGTTCCCCCTCAACCCACTGCACTTGAAGTTACTGAGTATGCAGAAGCGGTACAACGCTACCAGCAAGTACTAGCGTTACATTTACAGATAGCACAGGCGGAAGCAGAAAATGAGCTGCTCGAGAGTACTGCTGGTCCCACGACAGTTCTGTATGTTGTTCCTCCACTCAATGTGCCCGAAGTTGTTGCATTACCCAGCACAGAGTTTGAAGGTTCAGCACAAGTATCGCAGCAACAAGGCTCTGCGCCAGAGAGTGGTGGCGGGCGATCCCGCGTTATTCACGGTATTGGCAAGCTTGCTCGTAAAAAATTACGTAAAAAATTGGCCAAGAAAGCTGGAGAGACAGTCGCAAAGACTGCACTCTCTGCGACTGCAGGAGCTATCACAGCTGGGGCTGGATATGCAATCTCAGGCGCTCAAACCCTGTGGAAATTCATACGCAATCCAGATGAGAACCCCAGCTTTTTATTTGCCATAGCGCTGCCTATCGCTCCACTGATGACGGTGGGAGGTGCATTGGCGTTTGGACTAGTTTCATTCCTTACTGGCAACATTTTGCTGGGGCTCGCTGCAGCACCTATTGGCGCATACCTCTTACCTTGGCAGATACCTGGTTTGTCATTCAGATTACCCCCAGCTCCCTGGCAAAACTGGGTGGGATCAGGCAGCGACCAAGTTGTATCATCCCAAACTCGCTCACTTGCTCAAATGAGAAACGGGACAGTGAATCCACAAACTGGACAGGCCACAGGAGGCCTACATAGCCAGCAAGGATCCAGTGGTGAACAATCGAGCACTGCATCCAGCACTTCACCTCAAACAACTTCATCAGCAGCAAGCTCGTCTTCTGCAGCTCAGCAAGCAGCAACCCAAGCATCTCAATCTCTCAGCAGCACTGCAACAGCAACAGCTTCAGCTGCAGGTGGGAGCGGCACAGGATTATTACTAGGACTTTCATTTGCAGCGCTCTTACCCATGGGCGGGGTTATTGTGCTTATGGGTGTGTCGGCGTTTGCTTTAACGGTTATTTTTGGTGCTTTTCTTATTCCAGTTCCCACCCGTCTGGGATCACCCACTACTTCGGGGACAATTGTAGGAAGTACTACTTCAAAGTATGTTGAGGTCAATAAGGTTGCCAATCCAGCAAAAATACCCAATAACACAGCTACTCCCATAGAGTACACCATCACCATCAAACCAAAAATTGGTTACATGATCAAAATTAAGGGTATAAAAGATACCTTTTCTGGTTTTGGCACAGCTACAAGCGTACCCACTTCTCCACTTACACTGGACACATTTCCACAGGAATCGTTTAATGATCAGGTTACAGTAGAAAAGAAATATACGGTAACTCTAGGAGACAACACAACAGACGCACTCATCATGAATGCGTTTGTGCTTACTTTTGATGTGGTCGATGTAACCGATTATGTAGTTGCTGCAGATGAAACCATTACAGCTGCTGCCAGTGTGGCCGTAGGTAATCCCAAGATGGGTTGCTGGCCAACTAGTGGCAAGATTTTGCAATTACCTGGTGGATCATTCTCTCACGCAAACCTTGATGCATTTGACATCGCAAATAGTATTGGGACACCTGTCTATGCACCTTTTCCAGGGAAGGTATGTGACAAAGGCACTGATACAAAGCCCAGTGGTGGCTACGGTCGCTATGCAAGCCTTGAGTTTTCTATGGGGTCTGCGACAGGTTTAGTTTTGTATTTTGGGCACTTTGCTCAGGGTCCAATGGAAGTGAGCGACGGTTTTGATAGCAGTCGCTGCAAGATGGTTAATCCGGGAGATATTATTGGTAAAATGGATGATACTGGCTATTCATTTGGCTCACACTTGCACTACGAACTACTTCGTAACAGCCACGGTGTAAAATTGAAAGATCTTATTTTGGATTCGCCCCAAGTCATGAATAACTTTAATTCTGGTAAAGCAGTGTTTGTTAACCACTGTTTCCCAGGAAAGTAACCACATGGAGTATATTGTTCAAGATCCAGTTCAACAAAAAAAACCAATCCCCTGGTTAGTTTATTTATTAGGAATAGTACTCATATTCCTTGCTTTTAATTACGTATTAGCTTTCTTTACACCAAAAGGAGTGCCAGAACAGCCACTCCTCAGTACAAACTATGACGACACGAGCACGGCATTCTCTGCAATTACGTATAGCGGAGTTCCTCCACAACTACCTTCTACACTACCAATCGCACAAGTGAGTACCACCTATAGTGACGCAGATGGATTTGAGAAGCGCGTAAAAGATACCTATACTCTCAAACCTTTCCCTCAAATTTCAAACATGTGGGAGAGTGCTGAGTATTCACTCACTAAGCTGTCTCAACCAACACAATATATTCTTATACGAAAAAATACAGAGCCGATTAACAAGACGATCATTGTTTCTGACGCACTAAGCACAGCACAAAAAGCGGTGAGTCAATTGTTTCCAGAAGAAAAACTATCACCCATTAGTCAAACAGTAAAATTGTATCGTGTTCTTGATACTCCACACCCCGAACCAGCAGATCAACAAACAGCGAACTCTCTTGAAGTTTCTTTTGGCTACCAGTTGGGTCCCTATCCTGTTTTCTATCGAAAGGACTACACCTATCCTGTTACCATAATTGTGACTGCAGACGGGAAAGTTGGTAAAGTAACGACCCAGCCATTTACTGCTGTTTTTTCAGAAAAAGGGAGTTATAAAACTGTCACGCTGAGCGAAGCATTAAAAAACATTGAGGCTGGAGATGGCGCAATTATCTATCAGTCATTTCTAGGTTCAGGAACCCCATCGCTTAAAACCATATTACACGGTACGTTTACCTCTGTTTCACTTGAATATCGTGCTGACGAAAGCTCTGATTATCTGGTCCCTTACTACCGATTAAAAGGGACACTCACAAACAATGAAAATATTGATTTTGAAGCAGAAGTTATTACTCCCGCAATTCCAATAAAGCGGTAAAATAATAGGTGCTGCCCATGAAAGAACACCCAATCCCGCAAGATATCACCAACTACCGCTTCCATATCGTGGGAAGCATGACACTCAAACAGTTTGGTGAGGTTGCAGCTGGTGTTGTCATTGCTTTTGTACTCTACAATACAAGTCTCATTGGCATTCTAAAGTGGCCACTTATAGCTATTTTTGCTCTTGGCGGCGCTGCCGCCGCCTTTGTTCCCATTGAAGAACGTCCTTTAAGCCATTGGATACAGACATTTATTGGTATTCTGTACCGGCCCACCCAGTTTTTTTGGAAACGCTCGTATAACATACCCGCACCTTTTTTGTTCAAAGGGAACGCAGAACAAGTTGTGCAGCTTAAGGAAATTGATTTAACACCAGCTCGTCGGCAACGAATTAAAGAATTCATTTCTTCAACCCACGAACTTGAATCACATTCTTACACAGATGATGAAGTCACAAAAATGAACTCAGTCCTGACCTTGTTTGCTGATACAACTGTACGAGTACAGACTCGCTCAAAAGCAAGAGAAGTTGAAAAGCCCAGTCTTGAGGTTCGTGTACGCAGTATGCGTCAATTACATACCACTGAGATTGCATTGCCACATTCTGATGATCACGTTGCAATAAATGCACTTGATGGTGGAATTCGTATTGAAGATACCTACACCTTAGAAGATGTTGCTGCAACCCGCGAGTACTCAGATAAGAAAACTGCTTACCTTGATCCATCACAAGTAGCACAATCACTACAAGTTCCTGAAATTGAAACAGTTAATCTTGATGTAAAAGTACTAACAGATGAAGCAGAAGCGTTGAGAAATCAACAAATATATTCTGGCGAGAGAGCCTTCAGTCCACAAACAGCACCAGAAAATAAGCCTGTGGCTGCCACAGAAACCGCGCTGTTTAATGCGACACTCCCGTTCCCAACAAAACCCAGTGTCCCCAATAAACTTGTGGGTATGGTTCTCACTCCACACAATGAGCTTATACCAGGTGCAATTGTTGAGATTAAAACATTGGAGGGACACGTTATTCGGGCTGTAAAAACAAACGCACTTGGCCAGTTCTTCATTACCACCCCACTCCTCAATGGGCAGTATGTAGTGAATGTTGAAAAAGATGGAAAATCCTTTATTCCTCAGTCTGTGGTGCTTGTGGGCGAAGTTGTAGAACCGCTTGAGATTCGTAGCAGTTAAAAATAGCCAAATACACGGTATACTAAACGTATGTCTGAAGTTATCCAATCAACTACTCAGCAATTTTTGGATATATTTGATATAACCAATAATTACGTCATCATGAAGGACGGAACCGCATCCGTTATCTTAACAGTTGATGCCATGAACTTTGGTTTGCTCGCTGAAGAGGAACAAGATGCCATTATGTATGCATATGCAGGACTCCTCAATTCGCTCAACTATCCTATCCAAATCTTAGTGCAGTCGCGCACAAAAGACGTAACAGCATACCTCAAACTACTTCAAGAACAAGAGGTGTCCACTGATAACCAGACAATGCAGCACAGAATACGCATGTATCGTGAGTTTGTAAGTAATTTAATTCATGAACGGAATGTGCTTGATAAGAAATTCTACGTAGTCATACCCGCCACAGCCATTGAAATGGGCATTGCTTCAGTAAAAGGACTTCTTCCTGGTCAAGCCCAGGTTGATCTTTCTACAGTAGAACGATCAGTCTTACTAGAAAAAGCACAAAACCTTCTTGATCCCAAGAGGGATCATTTAATCGCACAATTTGCACGCATTGGTTTGTATTCAAGACAGCTCAATACTCAAGAAATTATTCAGCTCTTCTACGTTCGGTACAATCCTGAGGCAGCAGAAGGTCAACAGATAGGAGAAAGTAGCAGCTACACCACACCATTGGTGAAAGCAAGTATGCAAGGTGCAGCTATAGCCGCAATCACTCAAGCGTCACAATTGGGTACTCCACAAGAGAGTACTACGGCATCACTTGTGAACACGCCAGATATACAACCCCCACAAGAATACTATGAACCTGCTCAACCCACTTTTGAACAACCTGAGGTATTACCACCAGTACAACCAATAGAAGAAATCCTGCCTCCACAAGTAGACACACCGCAACCAGTGGCTACAGAAGAGCTTCAACCTCTTTTCCCCTCTGTTGATGAAGCACCAGCCCCTGCCCTTCCCCCTCTACCTGAAATAAAGTAAGGCTTTGCTATTCGCTGTGTAGATAGGGTAAAATAGAAGTAATGCCTAGTTTGTTGCCCACACTACCGCTGCCATTTCTTGGTAAGAAAAAACAAGAACCTACCTTAACGCCAGAACAACTCCAAGAAGAAAAAAACATGGAGAAGCTGCGTCAATTTTCTCGGGGACTCGTTACAATCCAGGATATCATTGCACCAGAAGCTATTGAGGTAGACTTCACGTTTCAAAAAATTAATTCAACCTATACACGCACACTTTTTGTTGCAGGCTATCCACGCAGTGTTCCGGCCAACTGGCTTGCTCCGCTCATTAATTATCCCCATCAGATTACAACCAGCATGTTTGTATTTCCCGTTGATTCAGCAGAAATTCTTGACAACCTTAAGCGCAAAATCACCGAAATGGAAGCTGAAATTCAGTCAGATTTACGCGCAGGTAAGATTAGTAACATCAATACAGAAGTCAAACTCGAAGATGCCCGTTTTATACGTGAAGAGCTCGCAAAAGGATCAGAGCGGTTCTTCCAATTTGGCTTATATGTAACTATTCAAGCAAAAGACAAAGAAGAGCTTGATAGAGTCACCAAAAGTATTCAGTCAACACTCGGCGCTCTTTTGATTGTATCCAAAAAAGCCACTCTACAAATGGACGAAGGCTTCAAAACTACGCTCCCCATGGGAACCGATAAGTTACTGGTTACCCGTAACATGGATACTACTTCACTCGCTACGACATTTCCCTTTACTTCATCTGAGCTCACCATGGAGTCTGGCATTATGTATGGCATCAATGAGCACAACGACTCTCTTGTCATCTTTGATCGCTTCAAAATGGAAAATGCGAACATGGTAATATTTGCTAAATCTGGTGCGGGTAAGTCATACACTGTCAAACTAGAGATTTTGCGCCAACTCATGTTTGGTGCTGAAGTAATTGTTATGGACCCCGAACATGAATATGAAGATCTCACAAAAGCAGTTGATGGTGAATACATTAATTTCACGTTTAACTCTAAATCAAAAATTAATCCCTTTGATCTAGCTAATCTGTACGAAGAAGGAGAAAATGAATTGGGACAAAAAATAATCTCACTTCATGGACTTCTTAAAGTTATGTTGGGCGAGATGACTCCTCAGCAAGATGCCCTTCTTGATAGAGCGCTCGTTGCTGCCTATAAAGCCAAGGGTATTACTCCCGATCCAGGGACTCAAAACAATGAACCCCCACTCATGGAGGATGTCTACAAAGCATTGATAGGCATGGAAAGCAAAGATGCAGACGATATTTCAGCTCGTTTAGAGAAGTTTATCACTGGTTCTTTTAGAGGTATATTTGATCAAAAATCAAATATAGATTTAACAAAACAACTCACTGTTTTTTCGGTAAAAGAAATGGAAGAAGAGATGCGTCCAATTGCTATGTATATTATCTTGGACTTTATCTGGACACGTGTACGAAAATCAATGAAAAAACGCTTACTTATTATTGATGAGGCTTGGTATTTTATGAAACACCCAGATTCTGCCTCATTTATTTATTCTATGGTGAAGAGAGCTCGTAAATATTACTTAGGGATCACTACGATCACTCAAGACGTTGAAGACTTTTTACATACTGATTTCGGAAAAGCTATTGTTACCAATGCATCAATTCAGTTTCTTATGAAACAATCGACAGCATCTATTCCTGTGCTGGCTGAAACCTTTTACCTTTCACAAGGTGAACGGCAACTTTTGGTAACTGCAGATGTTGGTGAAGGAATTTTCTTTGCTGGACAAAACCATGTTGCTTTGCGTGTTGTCGCAAGCGATGAAGAACACACCCTTATCACTACCAATCCAGAAGAAGTTATGGCCCGTAAACAAACAATTCTCCAGCAAAGAACTACTGTTACCATGCAGCAGCCTATTGCCCAAGCTCCTGTACAGACAGTCCAACCTATTGCAAAAGCAACGGTCCAACAAGCTTCCCAACCAGCCCAGCCCCGTCAATTAACATCATACGACTCAATTGAGAACTACGTTCCACCTCAAAGATCATAGAATTTCCCCCTTGCGCTGTGGGGAAAACTCTGTGTATAACTACAGTACTTTCCTTGCCACAAACAGTAGTATGTAGGATCAGAGGTGTATGTCTCGTGATATTATTTCTCTTTGGAACCAATATTGTGCTGAGATAACCACAAAAGTGAGTCCAGCGGTTTACAACACTTGGATTCTTTCCAACCCCATCACTGATTATTCTGACCAGAATTTGAATTCACGAGTTACTATTACCTGCCCCACTGCATTTCATGCGACTAATTTACAAAAGAACCTTCACATGACAATACAGTCTGTCCTTGAAGGCGTACTGGGTAAGCCATGTACTATACAATATGAAGTGGGAGACCCCATTGCACAGAAGAAAGAGCATAATGCACAACCTTCATCTGCAACGACACCCCCTCTTCTCGACCCCTTTACTCATTTTTCTCAGGCTCAGACGCAATCACCTCGAGTTGAAGAACTTTTTTCACAGCATACGCTTCAGTCTGCACAAGAAGATAGATTTCAACTTCAAGCACGAACAATTGGTCTACGAACAGACTATACGTTTGCGACCTTTGCTGTCTCAACAACCAACGAGATGGCGCATGCTGCAGCTACTGCTGTGTCTAATAGGCCCGGACTTTCCTATAATCCACTTTTCCTGTATGGAGGTGTTGGTGTTGGAAAAACACATCTAATGCACGCTATTGGCAGTAATATCTTACAAGCCAATCCTATGACCAAGATTATCTATTGCACTGGAGAAGAATTTACCAACGACATTGTGCATGCCATTCAGACAAAGAAAGCGACTTCATTTAAAGATAAGTTTCGTTCTCCCAATGTTCTTTTAATAGATGACATCCAGTTCATAGCAGGTAAAAATGCCGTACAAGAAGAATTTTTTCATACATTCAACGCGCTTATTAAGCAGCAAAGCCAGGTAGTACTCACCTCAGACCGACCTCCACATGAAATCACGTTATTGGAAGACCGTCTTCGTTCCCGCTTTGAAGCTGGCTTAATGATTGATATCCAGCAACCATCATTTGAGTTACGAACCGCAATTGTGTTGGTAAAAGCCAAGGCACAAATGATTGCTATGTCTATAGATATGGCAAAAATTATTGCATCCAAAGTAGAAAGTGCTCGCAAGATCGAAGGAGTGATTACAAGTATTCGTTCAGCAATAGAGTTACGTCATAGAAGCTTGGATGCAGATTTACTTGATGAACTTTTACAGTCAGAAATAGAAACTAAACGAAATAGAATCAAAGTTGCTCCTGCTGACGTAATTAAGACGGTTGCCAATCACTATCATATAAAACAAGCATCATTAAAGGGAACAAGTCGTCTAAAAAATTTAGTTACTGCACGTCATATTGCCATGTATCTGTTAAAAAAAGAGCTTTCACTTCCCTTGGTTGAGATTGGCCGTTGGTTTACCGGCAGAGATCATACCAGTGTTCTACATGCTGTCAAAAAAATTGAAAAAGACATTGTTTTTGACGAACAATTAAAACAAGATATTTCCGCTCTTCAAACAACCCTTTCTGCTATTTCAAGATAGAGGTTATGCACAGATGTGCATAACACTGTGCAGAACTACACAACAGCCTGTGAAAAAAAATAGTACTTATGCACTGCTTACACAGTTTTAAAAGTTGTTCACAAAATACTCCCCACATTGTGCACAGAGAAATACACAGATAGCACCAGGTCATATTCACAGGCTGTACACAGTAGTATTTCCAGATGTATACTAGGGCATTCTCCACATTTTCCGACTGCCCTACTATTACTACAACTAATATATAGTAAGAAAAATAGAGAAAAGAACTTTCATGCAATTTCATATACAACAAAAAGAATTAGAGCGTGCATTGAACTTCCTCCAAAAGGCAATTCCTGCTCGTCCACAATTGCCAGTACTTTCTGCTCTGCTCATTACCACTACGAAAGATACGTGTAGTATTGCCGCAACAGATCTGTATTTTGGAGTACGGGTAACTATGCCAATTACTGAATCACAAGAGGGTTCTGTAGCTGTTCCGGGGAAAGAGTTCAGAGAACTTATTCAGTCTTTGCCTTCAACTGCAACTGTACAACTCACCTTGAATGAGAATACAGTGACTCTAACTGCTGGAAAGATTAGATGCACGTTACAATGCCTGGATAGTAAAGATTATCCAGCTTTTCCAGAACTATCTGGTGAGACCATCTCACTCAGTAGTACATTACTTCAACAAGTTGTTAAGTATGTAACCCAAAGCACTTCGCTAGATCAAGCACGCCCGCTGCTAACTGGTATTCTCTTCTCTTTTTCTGATAGCACAGTCCGTTGTGTAGGAACAGATGGCTTTCGTCTGTCTATTCTTGATGCTGAAAGTATGAGCTCTTATGCAGAATCATTTATATTGCCAGCCAAGACCCTTGCAGAAGCTGTTAGAATCATTGACCAGTTATCAGTTTCAGAGGCTGTTTTGACCATCTCCAAGACCCTTAAACAAGTGTATTGCACAGCAGAGGGGGTTGAGATTTTTATGCGTTTGCTAGAAGGTGAATATCCTCCGTACCAAAAAATAATCCCTGTTACTCATGCTACAGAGCTAGTTGTGTCTGCAGAAGTTCTTATAGAACAAGTGAAACGGGCACTAATCTACTCGCGAGATTCTTCAAGCGTGATTACTTTTTCTATAACAGAGCAACACTGCAGTATCTCAGCAACATCTTCCACTCTAGGTAACTACCATGCAGAAGTAGAAGAAGCTCAAGTAAAAGGTACTGATGTTACTATCTCATTTAAAGCAAAGTACTTGCTCGATTTTTTAAGTACAGTTCCTGATTCAGATATCTGGATGGGAATGAACGAAAGTCTCAAACCTGTGCTCTTCAAAGCACAAAAAGTGTCGAACCTCCAGTATGTTGTTATGCCCTTCCGAGTAACGTAATCATCTGATATACTACGCATCTTATGACAAAACGAACGTGGAACCCTAAAAAAAGAAAACGAGCTCGAACACACGGCTTTTTACGCCGTATGAAAAGCGTGGGTGGTATGAAGGTGCTTAAACGACGCCGCGCCAAAGGTCGTGCACGGCTTGCTGTATAACTCCATGGTAGCACGGCAGAAAAAAGTACCGCTGAGAACAATCCCTCAGTATTTTTCATTGGCTCAAAAAAGAAAAGTTGGAAGATTGATACTCTATGTAGTACCAACAACTACAAGAAGAGTGCGTTTCTCCTGTATCATATCTTCTCAGAAACAATCATTTACAGCGGTAGAACGAAATAGAATTAAGCGCTTGCTGTACAGGGGGATCGAAGATCTGCTTACTATGAAACTAGTGTATAATCTTGACATTGTCTGCGTCGCATTTTGTGCTCCCACAGTGCAAGAGCTACAGTCAATACGCCATGAAATATCTCTTCTTGCCGTATCACCTACTCCGAGTATTCAGGCATAGTGTGCTTTTGGCTGTTTTTGGGAGTGTGAGTTACTGCAAACATACACCAAGTTGCAGTGTATTTATGCAGCAAAGTATGAAGGAAAAAGGAATACTTAAAGGCGGCATGCTTGGGTTACAAAGAGTACTCAGCTGTTGGTAATATATGCAATTTTTATTTGACACATTTACTCACCTTATTCTTTTCTTGTATCAAACCACAGGAAACTTGGGCCTGGCACTCATCGTTTTCACTCTTGGTGTGCGCACTGTTCTCTTCCCTCTCTCTCACTCCTCACTTAAAGCGGCAAAAGCTATGAAAGAGCTGCAACCGGAACTAAAAAAACTGCAAAAGAAACATAAAGGTGACTCAGTTAAGCTACAAGCTGCCCAGTCGGAACTCTATAAAAAATACAATGTTAATCCTTTTGCTGGATGTATTCCTCAAGTTGCACAAATTGTAATTCTCATTTTTCTCTACAATGTACTCTCTAAATTTTTCACACATTCAGAAATAAATGGAGTTGCAATTAATGCTTCATTTTTAGGGCTGCAGCTGAATCATCCAGATCCTACATATATAATTCCCGTTCTTGCTGGAGCAACACAGTTACTTCTCTCTCTCATGATCGCTCCTGGAGCGGAACAACCAGATATTGTTCCCAATGATAGTACTCAGAAAAAAGTTCAGAAGGAAAATGAAAAAGAAGAAGATATTGCCGAAATGGCTTCAAGCATGCAAAAGCAGATGCTGTTTATCATGCCAATAATGACCGGATTTATAGCAATTAAATTTCCTGCAGGGCTGGGCCTCTACTGGATCATTACCACTGTGGTGAGTATTGCACAACAATGGTATGTTTCAGGTTGGGGAGGCGTCACGCTCTACATACAACGTTTAAAAACAAAACTAGGTTAACCAGAAAGGGATTATGACCATAGAACAATTTGTGACAACTGTGTGTGAACACTGTGGTGTTGCTGCAGAAGATATTAGTGTTCAACTTGAAGAATCTGAGGGAATGATGCATGTACACATCACTCTTCCAGAAGAAGATTCAGGTAGATTCATTGGTTTCCATGGGGAAAGTCTTGAAGCATTGCAACGTGTTGCTCGTGTGGTGTTCGCAAAGGAATATCCAGAAACGAAATTGGTGATTAATATTAACCAATACCGAGAAGAAAGAAGTGAAAAACTGCAAGAGCTTACTAAATCTATTGTAGAACGTGTTCTTTCTACAGGAATGCCGTATACATTCCAGTCATATCTTCCAGCTCACGAACGTTTTATTATTCACTCCACCATATCTCAGGTAGAAGGTGCTGACGAAGTGCAAAGCATTTCAGAAGGTGAAGGAAAAAACAGACGTCTTACTATTCGCAAAAAATAACTATGAAGCTAGAAATCTATACTGATGGTGGCTCACGAGGCAATCCAGGTGCCGCAGCAAGTGCTTTTATTGTTGTTGATGCAGAATCCCAGACCACCTTACAAGAAAAGGGTTTGAGCTTGGGAGTCGCAACCAACAACGAAGCTGAGTATCAAGCGTTTATAGAATCTCTGAAGTGGATTACAGAACAATCGTTTACACTTGAGAATGTGCTATGGAAGCTCGACTCTCTCTTGGTCGTACAACAGCTCAATAAAGTATGGAAAATTAAAGATGAACGGATGCAAAGCTTTGCACAAAAAGCCTGGACTCTTCTCCAAGAACTTGCTGTTCCCTACTCCATACAACATATCCCAAGAGAACAGAATGCACGTGCTGACGCAGTAGTGAACTCCACCCTAGATTCTTTATCCTGAACTATACGAACAGCAGGAAATTTTTTACAATGAGATATACGTCCAAGAACGTATTCCTCTATGTCTCACTTTAACGTAACTACTGAAGTATACGAGCACACCATACCGGTTGTTATTTTTGATGAAAAAAGCATTCTCTCAGAAGAAATTCAGAAAGGATTAGCGCATTATCCTACCAGTATTTCTTGTTTAGAAGTATGGTCAGCAAAAATAGACTATGTAAAAATGTTGGAATCTGCATATAAAATTGTATGTGTTATCCACCCACAACAGTTTTCTGAAGAACAAATAACTCTTCTTAAAGAACTGGGCCCCTATCAGGAAAGCGTTGTTCTGGTTATTCCCATTTTTAGTGTTTTTTCACAAGAAATAGTGGGTGAAATTCCTCGACTTGAAGATGCATATTACCAACAAAAATCTTGTATTGAGCTATGTAATACACTATTACCTCGTGCTACCTGTATCTTCATTAAAGACATGATATCCAAGCCAGGTACTGGCACAATCCTTGATTATTTCTTTCAAAGTTTACAGGCAGACTTTGCCTTTATACCTACAGCAACCATGACGCTAGTTTCAAAAGAGCTTGCGATAGATACAGTTGTTCGTGAACTACTCAGACCTGAAAGAACCAGTAGCTGCATTCAGGGGCAAAAAAAAAGCTGTGAACAAGCCATAAAAAAAATTGCTTTTTTCTACGATCAATATCATAGACACGACACAACCTTCCAAGTAGTGAAAGGACAAGAAGCTGCAAGCATACCTTTTAGCGTAAAGACGGTTGTCTTGAAAGAAAGCTTTGAAGATGTGTGTAGAACATATAGCCAAGAATTGCCAGCCCCTTCCCTCCTTCCTTTTGAGCTCCTCAAATCATCGGTAGATCTATCTCAAAGACACAGTAGTTTACCGGAAGAACAGCAAGTAGATGCAGTAATAACGCATGAAGAGTTGTCAGATGATTTTCAACAAACTGTATCTGGTAATGAGTTTGAACAAACTGAGCAAAAGGCAGCTCTACTGGATTCCATCCCCACTGAACAACAATTTGATTTGCAATCTGAACTGCAAAAGATATTTATTCCCAGTCGGAAAGAACAAAAGCGCGAACGAGTAGCTCAAGTACTTACAACTGTGCATACGATTGAAAAGAAAAAGAAAAAAAGAGCAGCACTATTTTATGGTGGGCTGGTATTTACCTTGGCGGGCGTTTGCGCTGGTGTTGCTAGTTGTATTTTTATTGTTTCATCTCACTTATACACACAAGTACTAGAAGATTATCTCTCTGCGCTGCTTACCGATAAACCAATCTCACAATCACTTACCAAAAAAGTTGAATTTTTCTCTGGAATTGTAAGTAAGCAAGTTGATATTTACACAACACTTTTTGAACTTCCTGCACTTGATGAAGCAAAACACCTTCTCACCTTGCCAGCAGAAGCACGAGAAGTTTCTCTAAAAAAAAGAGAAAAAAATGAACGCCTTTTATTACTTATAAAAAGTATTCTCGGTAAGAGTGCGTCAGTATCTATTCATGACGAAATTGCGGCACTTGAAGGGCTAGAAAACCCAGAAAAAAACTACCAGTTCAATAGTGCTGTTCAGGTACTTACTTTATCAGAGGAAGCACAAAAATCGCTTAAAGAGAAATTTAGCGGTGCCCAAGATACTTCAAAACAAGAAGAAAAGACTCTGCAGTTTGTGCAAACAGCAGCACCATCCCTTTTTGGAGAGTCTTCTGAAAAGGTGTATGCGATTATTCTTCAAAATAATCAAGAATTACGACCTACCGGTGGTTTTATGGAAGCTGTTGCTTTGGCACATTTTAAGAATGGCTCACTCACGGATGTTCCTGTGTATTCATCGTATGAAATTGACAAAAAGTTACCCGGAGAAATTCCCGCACCAGCCGAGATAGCTCATTATACAGGAGAAAAAAGACTCACATTTTTTGAGACAAATTGGGAGCCAGACCTTCCAACGTCAGCTGAAAAGATACGCTTTTATCTTCAAAAAAGTCTGGGAGTATCTGTGGATGGAGTTCTCACTCTAGACTTGTACGCTCTGCAACATATTCTTGAAGTGACTGGACCACTTGATGTTCCAGAACACAATGAAGTGATCACCAGCAAAAACATTTTTGAACGTATGGAAGCACACTCAGAAGTGGTGTTAATTCCCACCGCTGAACGCCGTGAGTATCGAGTGTTGATACTAGAAAAAATCTTAGAAAAAATGAGAACATTATCAGACGAAAAAATGATTCCACTTTTATCTGCTTTGCTCACTAATCTCTCAACCAGATCTCAACTGTTTACTACTTTTGACGCTGAAACTCAGGCTGGTTTGCAAAATCTTGGCTGGACCGGAAGTGTGATCTCTCCACCCTGCCCTACCGAGTTCCAAGATCCTTGTCTGGTTGATACATTCTTAAACGTTGAAACAAATGTTGGTGTTAATAAAGCCAATGCTTCAATTCACCGCACAAGCACACACCGTATTGAGTTAACGGGAACAACAGTAGTACATACACACCTTCTTGAATTAACAAATACAGCTCTGTCTGGTGCCTGGCCAAAAGGTCCTTACAAGGTTTTCATGAGGACATACTTGCCCTCCTCTGCTCGCTCAGTGCAAGTTGCTGTTGATAGCTCTCCTCTGCCCGCTACACAAATACAAATTGCTTCTGCATATGGCAAGAAAGTAGTGGCTTTCGCCTCCGAAGTCCCTTTGGCTTCTACAAAAAAGATAAGTATCTCCTACACAATCGATGCACCGTTACATGATTCAAGTTATGTTTTTGCCCTGCAAAAACAGGCCGGTTTATCTCAAGAGGCTGTTGCTGTCACTGTTTCTGTTCACCCTTCTCTTTCTCCGCAACTTATCACTCCAATAACTGACGTGATTGAACATGTGTATACCTTTCCTCCTCAAATAAAGCCCGTTGAGGTGTACGGATTCCAGTTCCATCAAGCAAAATAAAAAAAAGCTGGTATAATCTATACCCTGTTGTGCTCAACACTCACGCATGTAGTAGTACTATAATTCAGGAAAAGAGAAAAAGATACATATTTCTTACTCATTAATAGATATGAAAAACACAGATGCGCATATATTTCACGTGTTAGCTCGCGATGTCCAAGGTAAAAAGAACAAAACCCTGTTGAATCAAGGTAAAATACCCGCAAACATCTTTGGACTGGGAGACACATCTGCTCAGATAAGTATTGATTCAGCAATTATTACAAAACATCTCAAAGAGCAGGGCGATTCTGGTTTGGTGTATTTGCAAATCGGTGAAGGAAAACAAATTCCTGTGCTTATTGAAGAAGTTCAATCAAATGCACTAACTGGTCAACCTATTCATATTTCATTCAAACGCGTAAACATGAATGTAAAAATAGTCTCAGAAGTTGCGCTTGAACTCACTGGTACACTTGAACTAGCAAATGCAACTGCACTCTTAACACAAAATGTGTTGAGTGTTGAAGCTTTACCAGCTGACCTTCCTGAGGGTATCGTTATTGATATATCTAAGCTTACCGAGGTGGGGCAGGGGATATACCTCAAAGATTTACCAATTGATCACTCAAAAATTACTGTGCTCTTATCTGAAGAAGAAAAAGAACAACCACTTGTCATAGTTAAAGAAGTAAAAGAAGAAGTAGTGGAAGAAACAACTCCTTCTGAAGCTACTGGAGAAGGTGCGGAAACACCTACCGAGACATCTGCCGCTGAAGAAGTAGCAGATAAGACTGAGTAATTTTCAGTATTTTTACTGTTTTTTAAACACCTGTGCGTTGGGATCTAGTCTCTGTGCTTGTTCGAAGCTCTCTTGAGAGATTGAGTCTTTCCCGATGCTATGCGTGAGCAAACTGATGTTAATAAGAACATCTCGATGTGGGAGATATGTCTGTTGTAATGAACGTAGTTGTCTATATCTTTCTTCTGCAGACGACAGCGTGAATGACACATCAGCGTGTGGTACATCCTGTGGTAGTGTAACTGGCAGTAATTGTTTATTTTCCGATACAAGCTTTGTTTGCTGGATGTGCACCAACATGCTCACCACAATGACAGACATCAATGCAATCGTATAAAAAAACGTTCGAATCTGCTTAACATGTAGCCAAAAGAGGCTGTGTAAAAAAAGAATTAGCACACAAAGAAGACGGATCCGAAACAGGAAAAAGGACATGCTCTTTTTATAGCAGAAAATACTTATCCTGCCCAGGATGAAGTAATCAAAAATTCTTCACTTACCAGTCCAATAGTCTTTAATTCCTGCCAGACTGCTTCGGTTACAAAAGGAATAAAAGGGTGTAATAACCTGAGGAAGGTAATTAAAATCTGTGTTGTCGCTTGTGAAGAAATGGTGCCTGCTTTTTGTGCTTCAATACACTCATCACAAAACCAATGCCAAAATTCGTTATAGAGCGTATCCGCTACTAAACCAACCTTGTGCTCAGTCATGTTCTCTGTGACTTCTTTAACGATAGTGTTCAGTTTAGTCAATGCTGCAGCGTCACCCGTATGTGGAGCAGAATCAGCTTCATTTTTCTGATTCTCTAATATACAAAATCGACTCGCATTCCACACTTTGTTGGCAAAATTACGCGCTGCTTTGAAATCCTGTTCTCCCACTGACTTGTCTTGACCTGGGGTAGAGCGAATGATAAGCGCTAGTCGTAGCGCGTCTGCGCCATATTTTTCTACAATAGCCAAGGGATTAATCACATTTCCTTTGCTTTTACTCATTTTTTGACCTTTTTCATCACGAACTAACCCATGCAGATACACATCACTAAAAGGTGCTTTGTCGGTGAGGTAGATGCTCATGAGCATCATACGCATCACCCAAAAGGGCAAAATATCATACCCAGTTTCCATAACTGAAGTAGGGTAGAAACGTTCAAAATCAGTGGGTTTCCCCGTTTTCAATGTTACAACAGGCCATTGTGCAGAAGAAAACCAAGTATCAAAGGTATCTGTCTCTGGTAAATACTGCTTGTTTGTTTGTGGTGCTTTTACAGAAATAGAGTAGGGGACATCGTTATCTGCAAAAAGTTGTTGCAAACCGCTGATTACATCTGAAAGTGTGTGCGTGTGCAGAATGTCGGACAACACTCCTTGTTTGAGTTCTTGATCTTTGGTTATGAACGAAACAGTTATCTTATCCTCATATCCTTCTACTTCGTACCATACAGGAATACGAATGCCCCACACAATTTGTCTGCTAATGTTCCAATCCTTGAGGTTTTCTAGCCAATGACGCAGAATCTTTTCCCTACCTGCTCCCAAGACTCGCGTCTCTCCAGAATCAAGTGCGCTAAGTGCAGCTCGGGTTAAGCTTTTATGAGAATCATTTACTTTGATAAAAAACTGAGGGAGTGGAAGTGGCTCTAAAACACGACCACAACGATAACATGTTCCAATTCTATTTTGGTATGTTGTATCAATTTTTTCTATACAACCTTTTGTAGTAAGATCTGCCACAACTGCTTCACGAGCAGCCTTCGTTGAAAGTCCGGTATACACACCTGCCTGAGAGGTCATCTTACCTCTTCTATCCACGGCTACAATAATGGGCAGACCATGCTTTTTAGCAACAGCAAAGTCATTGAAGTCATGTGCTGGTGTTAGCTTCACAATGCCAGTTCCAAACTCTTGATCAACAAACTCGTCTGCAATTATTTGCATTGGTGCGTCAGTTAAGGGATTCTTAACTTTTTTACCAATGAGATGCTTCGTCTTGGCGTTATCGGGATGAACAGCTAGATGTGTGTCTGCCCAGATGGGCTCAGGACGCGTAGTAGCTAGTGTAATATACTGGGTTGGAGCGTCTACAAAGAAGTATTTTATGTAATACAACTGTGTGGTTTGGTCAATGTGATTTACTTCAAGTTCAGAAAAAGAGGTACCACAGTTCACGCAAAAATTTACCAACTGTAAGTCTCGGTAAACAAGTTTGTCTGCAGCTAATTTTTTAAATGTATCAGTAACATAGGCAATTACATCGTCATCAAGCGTAAAGGTAAAACGGCTCCAATCTGCACTTGCTCCAAGTTTTTTTATTTGATTGACCGCAATATCTGAATTTTCTTTTACATAGGACATAATGTTGTTAAAAAGCGTTTGGCGATCAAAGTCAAATCGTGACTGATTATTCTTCTTTAATTTCTTCTCGTACACAAACTGTGTTTCAATACCCGCATGATCTGTACCCGGTATCCACACTGTGGCATCACCAACCATACGATGAAATCGTGTTAATGCGTCTTCGATAGAAACAAACATTGCATGACCAATGTGAAGAGGATCATTGGCATTAGGTGGTGGCATAATAATACAGAATGTTTTTCCTGTTCGTGCATGTGCAACAGGTGCGAAACAACCAGCCTGTTCCCAGGATGTATAGATGTGTGTTTCTTGTGAGATATGCTCAAAGCGAGATTCCATAGGCGATAGTATATCACCTGAGAGCCTTGTAGAGCGATTTTATTTCGTCAGAAAGGAGGAGCACAGCAGGTACGATAATAGTCAGTATGAAACCCCATGGCGTTCGTATGAACTGTACAACGTACCCAAATTTTGGGATGACAAGTATAACGGTGCCTACTATTTGTGAAAGTGAAATCGTTTCGGTATCTGGAGTTTGATTGGCATCACCCTTGGTGGTGTAGCTGGGCGGTTGGGTTGTTCGTACAGCAGTAATGCGGTGTGTGATGGTGTGTTTGTTTTCATCCTTAAACGTTATGACTTCATTAAGTTGGTATGAATTGTGTTTTGCAATGATAATAATATCTCCCACACGTATTGTGGGTTCCATAGAACCAGATTGCACGACATAGCTTTTAAAAGGAGTATGTGTGCGGAAAAAGCGAACTGCTGCATACGTTGTAACTCCGGCTAAAATGGCAATAAAAAGTAAGAACAGAAATTGACGCATAGCTAACTATTCTTGAGTTGGTGATGAGGTTGCCCCGGGCAGTACTTGTCTCAGTTGGAAGGTAGTTGCAAAAGTGACACTGTCACTTTGTACCTCGTTCTCAAAATGGCTTTCTGCGACAGACCAAGAAAGCTCTACTGTTTTTGTTTCACCCGGTGGAATTATCACCTTTCCAGCTTTTTCCTGCCACAGTTGTGCAAATGTTTCACTTCCTTGAGTGCTTAGTATATGGCTAAAAAGTGTGGTAGATGAGCCGCCATCTTTAAGTGAAACTGTGGTAGTGATGTGCTGGCCAAGTTCACCTTGATTGTCACCTGGGTCAGCACAAGTGGTATCAACCAGCGCCTCGGGTTCATTACAACCGTTTTCAAGGTTGTGGATATTTGTTACCGCAAAATGCAGTTCACCTGGTAGTGTACCTACGTTTTTGATGTTCCATCGTTTTCCACCGTTTGTGATATGTTGCGCACCTATGCCTTGTACTGTAAGGGTATCAGCTTGAGTAGAGGATTCTCCGCTCACAGTCATGTCTAGTGTACCCACTACAAATTGATTTTCACCAGAAGTCTCTCGATCAATAAAAAGAGCTTGGGTGGTCATAAAGCCTACTACGGCAATCACAGAAAAAATAAAAACACTCTTTACTGCTATCAATGAATGACTCTTTTTTTTCATGCTCCACACATCATTGTCTCATTTTACTGCTGGTGCGTCCATGCACCCGTCGTTACTGTGTTTTGTAGTACTTCAGTATCGGAAAAGTGATCTTCTTCTGTTCGTTGTGTTGAAAAATCAAAAGCAAAGTGACAACTGCTATTCATAAGTTCAGACTCACTTCCTGGTAGCTCAAGAGCAAAGACATAATCAAGTGCTGCGCTACCACTAGGAAGAACATCTGAAAAGTGTGCTTCAAGTAGAGGACCACTATAGACTGCTGCCCAATTCTTGAATATTTTAAGTTGTAAATTGACACACACTGCAGCTGTGCCACCTGTCTGGCGCGTGGAAAGGGTAAATGGTGTGCTCTGCTGCCCGGTATTTTTTATTCTCACGCTTTCTACTGCTAATCCTGTATATTTCATGTCAGAAATGGAGAAGAGGAGTGAAGTATCTTGTTCTGTTGCCGAGTTTAATTGGGAAAAGTCGAGTGTTGTTGCTTGCAGAGAGTGTGGGCTAACAACTTCTTCATCAAATAAATCCGCGTCAGTGAAATCGGAATAGCCAGCAAATAATGCTGTAATGAAAATGACAAGTAGGAGGAAACGTACTCCGTGCTTCACCGTATCTTTATGTACTTGTACGTTGTTTCTTAAATACTTCAGATGCAGCAATGACAACAAGTGGAGTGACAATTAGGATGAAAACACCTGGTCTACTACTGGCGTATAAAAGAACCTTTCCAATTTTTGGAATTGAAAATAGTAGCTTTCCAATAACTTTATCTTGAGACACAGGATCAACATCTTTGGTTTTATTGTTATCACCCTTGGTTGTATAGGAGAAAGCGTCCGTGGTTTTTTTCTCGATAATCCTGTGCGTAATGACAGAGTCTTTTGTTCCTCTAAAGGTAATGACATCATGTACTGCATACTCCGGTGCTTCACGAGTAAAAATTACGTCGCCCGGTGTGAGCATAGGAAGCATAGAGCCTGTTGTGACGATGAAACTGCGAAAAGGTAATCCACTTGATTGTCGTGCAGATGCACCAATTAAAAGAGATGCAATTGCATAGCTACAGTACACAATCCAAAAAAGTATTTGTGCCAAGTGAAGTAAAGCATGTTTCATTGTTTCTTTCCTTTAACGCAAAGAGGAGGGGACACCCCTCCTCATATGCGTTTAGTGTTCGTTAGTATTAAGATGGTGTTACTTGTGTTAGGTCGAACTGAACTCCAAAAGTGAGACTGTCACTTTGAATTTCATTGCCATATGAAGAAGGATCGTTGGCCCAGTTCATCTTAACTTTAACTTGGCCGCCAGCTGGAATTGTGACTGTACCTGCATTTGTGCCCCATTGTGTGGCGTATTGAGGTTGGTTGGCAGTTGCTAGATTTGCTGAGACGACTGTTTGATATGTCTCACTAGATCCAGCACCATCTTTATCAAGTTGCACAGTTGTTGCTACTGCGTTACCAAGTTCTCCCTCGCCATTGCCGGGGGTACTGCACGTTGTATCAACAATAGCTTCTGGCTCATTGCAGCCATTTTCTGTATTGGTAAGAGAGTTAAGTCTGAAGGTTAAAGTTCCTGGCACGGTTCCAGAATTTCGAATAACCCACTCTTTTTCTCCAGAAACTGTTCCATCAACACCAATGTTATTAACTGCAATAGTGTCAAAAGCCGTTCCGTTGTTACCATCAACAGTCATATCTAATGTACCAGCAGTAAGTGCGTTTGTCCCTGAAGTTTCTGTATCACTGAACAGAGCTTGCGTGAGCGCATAGCCACCTCCAATAAGTGATGCAGTTACCAGAAGAAAGAGCAGAATTTTTTTCTTCATATTTCCTTTTATATTTTTGTACTAGTACGCTTTCCTATACTTTTATTTTTACTGCTTTATATCTGTGTATCGCATGTTTCTTTGATGCATACATGATGCACATTGGTATTTGGCTTTGTTATGCATAAAATGGAATTGTCTGTCTATTTTTGATGTTTATTACACTGATTGATAATAAAAAATATATGACAATAACACTGCAACTCATCTAGCATACGTACTATGAGTGACAGCGTCAACTGAATACAAAATGATCAAAGATACACAATCTATTCTTGGGATGATGAATCACGTTTTTTTCTCCAGAAGAGAAAAAAGAAAAGCCACAATAGTGCAACAAAACAAAAAACAGCATAAAGCAATATAATTGATCTCTTTGCACTAGATGCATTCCTGTACTCTTGCTTTATTGGTTGAGGTACCGTAGTGGTAGCGCCTAAAACAATACCACTTTGGGTAGCTGGTGTTGCTGAGGGGAGTGATTGATGATGTTCTGCTTTTTCTTTAGCAAGAACAGTGAGAAGTACGGGTTCGCTCATGCCACACCTATTACTTGAGCGTATGTCCACTCTATGTGTCTCTGTAGTAGAGAGTCCCGCTACATCCCAGTGAGAAGCGTGTTCAACCTGAATGTTGTCAAACTGCTTATTTGTCTCTAGCGCATGGATGGTAATGTGATAAGTAACAGCAGGCTGCGTTGTCCAACTTATACGGAGTTTTTTCTCTTTCCACACAGCTGTAACATCTGTGGGTGAGATTGGAATAACGCAGTGCGGGGGGGGACTTGCAGTTGGCACTGGGGAGGAAGTTGGCAGTGCTGTAGGTGGAAGGGGAGCGTGAAAATCTGGACCACACATTGTATGAAAGGTAAAGAAAAACGATGTTGTTTTGTTTTGATATGTGTTATCTGCATTTTGTGGAAATAGTATTTGCCACGTTGTGTGTGCGACTGCGTTGGGATTAACAATAAGGAGTGTTGTAGGGGTTGAGCGAGAAAATAACGTTGCTAGAAGTACTGGGGTAACTAATTGTTGTGGATATGCAGCTTGGTAAAGTGACAGCTGTAGAACAGTGGCGAGCTCCTGCGAGGTTCCCTCTGTGGGGTGTGTCTGGAATGAAACTGAACAGCCATATCGTGGATGGGTATTGTGAAACACGACTTCTTTAGAAAGAATGGTCCCCGGAACAAAGCTTGTTTGTGAAAACAGTACTGGTTGCTCTGGAACAGTTTTGCAATCTGATTCACCATCACACACAATCTTGACCTCTTCAGCATCCGCGAGCGTTTCCTCAGGAATGCTAAGAAAAAGTATAGAAAAAAGTAACAAAAGAAGAAGGGTTTTTTTCACAAAGTACAGTTATACACCCTTTAAGTACTTTGCTGCCCATGGTCGATACTTGGACACGTAGATATCCTCTCTGATAACAGAACCGTTTTTGTCCTTTATCACGTTCTTAAAACTGGCATCAATTCCTGGTGCAGCCCAATCAACTTGTACAATCTTTCCTGGTGGTAGTGTTGGGTCTGGAATATACTGTGGTGGGAGAGCAGGACGTGCATTCCACGTTTTATGATCTACAATTTCTGTAGTCCTACCATCTGAGGTTCCATAGAGTTCCACGTACATAGCAAGTTTCTTACTATCTGCCTGTGCATAGACTAAAATATGGTGATCAGTATCATTGATAAATCTAAAATCAGTTTCACCAGAATAGACAGTCGCGTCAACTCCTGGCTTTCTATCAAGTTCGTAGTAACTTACACGATAGCTGTGTGGCAATCTTCGAGTAACATGTAAACCAGCATTTAAAACGGATCGAAAGAGCGTTGTGCTTACTTGACATACCCCACCACCGTCACCAAGTGTTGTTTGCCCATTCTTAATAACATAGGCAGATTTATATCCAGTTTGTGCAGAAACATCGCCTACTGTTTTATTAAAAGAGAACTCCTCACCAGGCTTAACTATATGGAGGCTGATACGTTCTGTAGTAAGGGCAACGTTATGAACTCTATTGGGTATGGAGTGGGCATAGTAACTTTCGCCAAAACCAATGCGTTCTGCAATTCCAAGGTCATTAGTTTCAGCAAGTCCTTTGGTGGGGGGAGTAAATACAAGCTTGAGATCAAGTACAGTTTCCTTAGCTGTTAGGGGTGTTAGTGAATGTATGTATGTCATCAATGCTTCTTGTAAAGCTAAAAGTGATAGCTTTCGTCCATCACGAGGTGGTGTGAACGAAGTGACCACCAATGTCTGGGGATTATAGGTAAACTCTGCTTCTATCGGATCTGTCTCTACTTGCTTTTGCCAAAGGGCGATTTCTTTTTCAAAAGCAGCAGGAATGATCTGTGCATCTGGGTCTACCAATGAAATGAGTGTTTGATCAGTAAGCGTATGTGAAAACCGTTCAGCTTTCAAAATAATGCTTTTACCTACAAGGCGTGTATACATTTCTTTTGCTGCTTGTAGTTGTAACTCTGTCAGTACTTTCCCAGTAGGTTCAAGGACTGGAGTAATACGGGCAGATTTCCCTTCATGTAATGAAATGAGTGTGTTGAGTGTTTTATCCTCCTGCAGCTCAGCGCCTTGTGTACCTGCATCAATGATAAGACTTTGGAGAGAGCCAGAGGTTTTGAGGACTGCTTTGGGAAGTGTGGGCATTCGATCAACTTGTTTTTTAAAAACACTTACAAATTCTCGACTGCGTTCTTCATTATAAATAGTCTTTACTGGTAGATCATGCTCTTGAAAGAAAAATTGATAACTCTGCCAGATTTTCTGTAGACTCAATGGTGCCTGATGTATCGCTTCAAACTGGTCAATAATTTCATTGGTTGTGTAACGAGCCCCCAGTTCTGCAGAACTCGAAGCAAGTGTGGCGTCTTCATAGGAAAGAGTCAATACATGTGGCGGTACTTCTGAAAAGTGAGTGCTCAATAGGATTTGCGCAGCGCTTGGTGAAAGGAGCCCAATATTGACTCCACCAACCAATGTTCGAATAGGAAGATGTGTGCTTGTAATCTGGTAGCCAAGTACTCCAGCAATGAGTGCCAGCATAGTTGCTTTAATAGGCAGTGGTACTTGAGGGAAATGTCGCATAAGTACTAGGGGCTTTTACCGTCAATATATGGTATGATGTACATGTGTTTTTGTTATAGAAAGACACCTTATATTTTGTCAGAATACCACGTATCATACCAGCAGTAACTTGTTCTATGCCAAACTTACCTCTGCCAAAGCCCGCTGCTCCTACTACACTAAAACCAGTGACTTCTACTGCGCCTGCAGCTCAGACACCTCCAGTAGTTACACCAAAGCCACTTGTAGTTCCCGTTGCTGCGAATACTCAGATTCAACAGCCCTCAGCACCGCCCCTTGTGTCTGGTCAACCTATCTCAACTCCGCAGCTTGTGCCAAAACAACCTGTGTCACCCAATAGTTCACCACGTTCACAAGTAGCTTCTGCAGCTTCTCGTATACCACAGGCCCCACCAACAACTCCTCTGGTCGCCAAGCAATCAGTTCAGCCTGTTCAGACCCCCTTGGTAGCAACGTCAAAAGCGAGTGCTCCAGCAGCTATGCCAGCGCCACAGAAAGCTCCTCAGAATCCAGCCATCTCTACCACCGTTCCTGTGAGCGCAGTACCTGCAAACAAGACCTCCATTACTTCGTCTGTACCTGCTCAATCAGCAAGTGCTGCTCCTACGCCAGTTCCTAAACCTCCTCAGATGCTAACTTCAATGGGTACACAACTTGTGCAAAAAACAGCGCCTGTAGCCCAACCAGTACGTGTGCAGCAGCCACCTCAAACGCTTACAGCACTTTCTTCGATGGCAAGTAACAAATTGCCCACAGGTGCTTTGAAGACCACGCCAGAAGTTCAAGCGGATGCAGCTCCCGATGCAGCAAAAAAAGCAGCTGCCCAACCAACAGCACCCAATGAGCCCACTCTTGGACCTCAGAAGCCACAGCCGGAGTTTGTCCAGCCCAGGCAATCTGTTTTCCGATTTCTGCCCTTTATTGCTGGCGGTATTCTCCTGCTTCTGATTGTGGCATTCGTATTTCTGCGTTTCTTTGGAAGTTCACGAACATCAGTGACAAGCGCCCCAACTCAATCAGGAGGAACGAGTACTTCTGGAACAACCAACTCTGGCAGTGGCACTTCTTCAGGAACTAATTCTAATTCAACAACACCAGCAAACACTTCAACTGGTAAACAAGTAACACTTGAGTACTGGGGCTTGTGGGAACCAACGGAAGCGATGACAGAGGTTATTAAGGGTTTCGAGTCGCAAAATTCTGGTATTACTATTAAGTATGTTAAACAGTCTCACAAAGATTATAGAACACGTTTGCAATCGGCAATTAATTCGGGGAATGGACCAGATATTTATCGGTTCCATGCCTCTTGGGTGCCAATGCTCAAACAAGAACTCTCCCCGTTACCATCAGCGATAATGTCTGCCTCAGAATATCAATCTACCTACTATCCCGTTGCAGTGCAACAGTTACAAAATAATGGTCAGCTAGTTGGTATTCCTCTCATGTATGATGGGCTTGTGTTGTACTACAACACAGATATTTTCAAAACTGCAGTTGTTGATCCTCCCAAAACCTGGCCAGACTTAAGGACACTTGCGAGTAAATTAACAGTCAAAGCAGATGGGAAGCTCACCCGAAGCGGTATTGCCTTGGGAAATGCTGTTAACGTTGAGCATTTTGCGGATATACTTGCGGTACTTATCTTGCAGAATGGTGGTGATTTAACAAAACCTAATTCTGCAGAGGTGCGCGATGCGTTATTGTTCTACACCAATTTTATTAAAACTGATGCAGTTTGGAATGATACATTACCCAGCTCAACCGTTGCTTTTGCACGAGGTGAGGCCGCGATGATGTTTGCACCATCTTGGAGAGCTCACGAGGTCAAAGCTATTAATCCCAATTTGCAGTTTGCCACCGTACCTCTTCCTCAGCTTTCTGATAAGCGTATCGCTTGGGGAAGCTACTGGGCGGAAGGTGTCAGTGCTAAAAGTGGTAACAAAGATGAAGCTTGGAAGTTCATTAAGTATTTAAGCTCCAAAGAGGCACAGCAAAAAATGTTTGCAGAGCAAGCAAAGACACGCAGCTTCGGTGAGCTGTATGCGCGCAAAGACCTTGCAGACACATTAGCCAAGGATCCGGTAGTAGCTAGTGTCTTACAGGATGCTGGATACGCACAAGGTTGGCACATGAGTACATTTACTCATGATAATGGTATCAACGATCAAATAATTCAATACTACAAAGATGCTGTAACTGGTTTACTTGAAGGTAAATCCATAGATGAGGTGTTAGTAACATTAGATACAGGTGTATCTCAGGTACTTCGTCAATATGGTGTGACGCAAGGCACTGGACAGGCACGATAAAATAGAGTGGCATGAAAGTATCCGCCCTTAAGCGTGCTGTATTGATAACGCTTGGCTACACACATCATTTTTCTTTTCCTTTAACAGCTCGTGAGTTGTTTGTGCGCCTCATTCTGCCTCATGAAAAGGAAAAGATAACGCCCACATTGTTTGCAGCTGCACTCTACGCATTACGAATTGAAGGGCACATTATCCAAAGTGGAGAGTATTTCTCACTCTCGCGCATGTTGGCGAATCAGGCTGAAGAGATACGAACCAGAAGAAAAAAAGAGTCAGAGCGCAAAATACGAGAACTCATGCCCTTACTTGAATGGATGACCATCCTCCCCTGGGTAGTTGCAGTAGGAGTAACTGGCTCTGTCGCCGTGGGAAGTGCTGAAGAAGCTGATGATACTGATATCTTCATAGTAGTTGAACCAGGAAGTTTGTGGCTGACTCGCCCGTTACTTGTTGGTTTATCACTTTGGTATAAGAAAAGACGAACCTGGCATTCAGAGGAACCACGTAGCTGGTGTTTAAATCTCTGGCTTGAGAGCAGTCATCTTGCATTGCCTCCCAGCCGTTGGAGTGTCTACAGTGCATACGAAGTATGTCAGATTAAATGGCTCATAGATAAAAACGGGATTTGCAAATCATTTTTGACAAAAAATAGATGGGTAAGCTACTATCTTCCGCAGTATTTTGCAGTATGTATGCTACAGTGCAGTGCACATCAAAGAAATAGAATCACCACGATTCTTCTGTACTTCTTAAGAGTATGGACGATACCACTGAACGCTTTAGCATTTATTGCTCAGTGGTGGTATATGCTGCCACACATGACAAGAGAGAAGGTCTCATACAATACAGCATTTTTTCATCCTCGTAATACGGGATATTTATTGACAGAAAGATGGCGAGACAGCTTACAAAAGTACATCAGCATCTAGCGCTGCTTCTCATAAGCAGCTGGCTATGTGTAGGCACTTTGGCGAGTGTCGCTGGTTTTGTGGGACTATACTCTTGGCCGCTTGTGTTTTTCCTTTTCCTGCCGGGAATTATTTTAATTGTTCTCATATCCAAAGTGTTTGTGGTTATGCAAAGATGGGGAATAAGAGAACAATCTCTTGTGTACTTATTGGCTACAACATGGCTTATTCACTTGGTTAGTGTGTTTGTTCCTGAACACGGTTTTGATGCCGTCTGGTATCACTTGCCTCTTATACAAACTTATAGTGAGGCAAGCCGATTTGTTTTTTTGCCCCAGTTTTATCAGTCGGTAAACCCTCAGTTCTCAGATGCACTTTTAGGGTTGGGCTACTTTGTAGCACAAGATACTGGTGTGAAGATGGTTGCCTATGCACTCGCAGTAACTCTTGCAGCGCTAACCTACTTTTCAGCGCGGTTATGGATAGAACGCAGGTGGGCACTTCTCATTGCTTGTGTCGTTTCGCTCATGCAAGTGGTTGCTTGGCAAGCAAGTAGCGCGTATGTTGATGTCGCAAAAGCACTGTGGGAAGTTGGGGCCGTGATGGTTGCTTGGCAAGTTTCACAGATAAAAAGTAACTTCAAGATACGTACTCTGCTCGTACTTCTCTATGGAGCATTATGTGGCGCTAGTTTAGCAACAAAGCTGTTTTCAGTTATCTTACTCCCTGTCTTCATCTATATGCTCTGGGAAATGAGGCCACATATTCGTGTTTTCCTTATGTCTATGATGCTGATGATAGCTTTTGCTGTTCCGTTTTGGGCATGGAGTTGGTACCACACGGGTAATGCATTTGTGTCTGCGGGCATACACCTAGATAAACTCACCGAACTTACCGGTGCACACTCATGGTCAGCGTACATTCAAGAAAAAACTATTTACAGCTGGGAGGCACCCTTTGTAGCTTCTTTTGGAATCCGTGATTACACCAATCCATGTATGTGGCTCTTTATTGCATACATCCTGTATATCATGGTACGGCGTCGCATCATGCAGCAAGTTATCGGTAGTCTTTTATTTGCTTTTTTCCAGGTATGTATATGGTGGTATATACCACCATTATCAACTAGATATGCACTTTCTGGCTTTATCATTATTCCATTGATTTTTTGTATACACTTTGTGCAAGATGCTAGGGTACAATGGCTTGAGCGTCTGTTGTATATGGGGATAGCAGCCTCGTGTGTGGCCTTGCTCGTGCCACGACTATTCGTCACCGCACGTGACTTGCAGTATCTCTTGGGCTACCAAACAAAAAAAAACTACATAGAACAATTCTATGATGGGAATGCTGACACACACTTACGATCTTGGCATCAGCTTCCCTAGAAAGCATACATGAAACGTCCATTAGTGCTGGTGACCGGAGTCTTTGATTTACTCCATGCAGAGCACATAGCCTTTTTGCAAAAAGCCAAAGCACTTGGTGGGTCTTTGTACGTTGGGGTAGAGTGTGATGCACGAGTAAAAAAAATAAAAGGTGAGGGGAGACCGGTTCAAACTGCTGAAACTCGTGTGCAGGCAATTGAAAATCTCAAAATAGCTGAGAAAGTTTTCGTGCTTCCCGAGCACTTTGACTTGCCCGAGCAACACCGCCAATTGTTGATAAAAATACTTCCCGATATCCTTGCAATCTCCTCACATACAGCGCACCAACCTGAAAAACACAAACTAATGGAAGAGATTGGTGGAACTGTGGTGGTTGTCCATCCACACAATCCAGCCATATCAACAACGCAACTCCTAGCGAACAGCAACTATAAGGAGCATGCATGCCAAAGCTAAAGACAGTTTTTGTTTGCCATACTTGCGGAAGTGAATTCCCCCGTTGGAGTGGCCAATGTAGCAACTGCGGAGCATGGAATACCCTTGTAGAAGAAGTTAAAGAGAAGAATCAAACCAAGACCTCTAGCGTTCTCGCCGAAAAAAGTAGTATCTTCTTTTCTCAAGTCGAGCTCGTAAAAGGCTCAAAAAAGCGTTTTTCTACGGGAGTTAGTGAGTTGGATAGGGTATTGGGTGGAGAAAAAAGTGAACAAGGTATGATTGCTGGTGCTGTTATGCTCTTGGGTGGAGAACCGGGGATTGGAAAGTCAACTTTACTTACCCAAGTTGTGCTACATGCTCTAAAACAACAAGGTACTAATAGTCCTGCTCCTGTGGTGTATGTCTGTGGTGAAGAGAGTCCAAGTCAAATAGCATTAAGAATCAATAGATTATTAGAATCAGAACAAGAAAAAAACAGTGACACTTCATACGTTAAAAATCTCTTGTTCGTGACAACTACGGATATTGACGCCGTCGCAGCTGTTCTGGAACAGGAAAAACCTTCACTTGTCATTGTTGATAGTATTCAGACAGTACATACCGAGCAATTGTCGGGTGGAGCAGGTAGTGTGGGGCAAGTGCGCTACTGTACAGAGATCCTTACTGAGCTTGCAAAGAAGTTAAGCTTCCCATTATTTCTGGTGGGTCATGTCACTAAGGAAGGTCAGATTGCTGGTCCCAAGGTTCTAGAACATGTAGTTGATGCAGTCATTGAACTCACCGGGGAGCGAACGGGGGAATTGCGATTACTTCGGGCTATTAAAAATAGATTTGGTGCCACCGATGAAGTAGGTGTGCTTCAATTGACTGAGTACGGTTTTTACTCAGTTGAAAACGCAAGTAGCTTTTTTATTGAGCATCAAGAAAAAGCAGTGCCCGGCTCAGTATGTACCTGTGTGCTTGAAGGTACGCGACCATTGGCTCTGGAAGTTCAAGCACTGGTTGTTAAGTCACCCCTAGCAATGCCAAGGCGAGTAGGCAGAGGAGTGGAAATAAGCAGGTTGCAAGTTATTACCGCAGTATTACAGAAATATTCCCGCATGCCGTTTGATGAGTATGATATTTTTGTTAGTTTAGCTGGTGGCTATACCACCAAAGAGCCTGCACTTGATTTAGCAATAGCAGTAGCACTGGTGAGTTCACTTAAAAACACCAGTATTCAGGCTGGTACGGCTGTAGTAGGAGAGGTGGGACTTTTGGGTGAAGTTCGGTCTGTGCAGTTGTTGGACAGGAGAAAGAAGGAACTTGAAAGAATAGGATTTAAAAACATTTTTCTTCCAAATGAGTACAAAAATGTAAAAAATGTGCTAGCTGAATTAAAGCTACTGTAACAACTACTTTTTATTTGCAGCGTAACGCTCACGACTTACTTTAACCACTTTATCTTTGTTTTTATTGCTACTCTTTGCCAGAGGGAGTGTCTCGGCTGGGAAGGGCTCCGAGATCATGTTGTTGATGGTAATTTTATTGACTATTTGATGTTTACCTAATGAAACAAGTTCATCTGCTGTGTAGCGGTTGTTAAATTCACGAGCCAGAACACCTGCATCCTCAGATCCAGTGACAAAGCTCACTATACTACCACAGTTGCCGAAAATTGCTTTTTGTACATCTTCTGGAATCTGTCCCATATATTGGTTAGCAAGAATAAGGTCAAGACGATACTTACGTGCTTCAGATAGAATCTTGGTAAATGATTCGGTTGCGAAGTTCTGGAACTCGTCTACGTACAAATAAAAATCGCGCCGTTCCTCTTCAGGAATATGAACACGAGCCATAGCAGCAAGCTGAATCTTGGTGATAAGCATGGCTCCTAGCAGTGTCGCATTATCTTCTCCCAACTTGCCTTGTGATAGGTTGACCAAGATAATCTTGCCGGTATCCATCGCTTCTTCAATACTAAACGAACTATAGCGCGAATTGACCACATCACGAACCAATGGAGAGGAAACAAACTGTCCCACTTTATTTAAGATAGGAGCAATTGCCTCGGTGCGTAACTTCTCTTGCATGGTGTCAAACTCTTGTTCCCAGAAATTCTTGAGAATATCATCATCAAGTTGGGCAACCAGTTTTTGACGGAATGACTTGTTGGTAAGCATCTCAATAATGTCCGACAAGCGCGCTGTCTCACTCTTAAGGAGGGTTAGTAGTGCATTGCGTAGAATGTACTCAAGCCTAGGTCCCCAGGAGTAGGCATATAACTTGCGAAAAACAGACACGATACCAGATGCAATAAGTTCACGATGCACAATATTAGTTCCCTCAAAGAGGTTTATCTGAACTGTTTTTTCTGGATCGCTGGGATCAAAGTAAATGACGTCATTAATACGACGTGAGGGAATATAGTTAAGGAGTGTCTCAACTAAATCGCCATGAGGATCAATCACACACATCCCCTCATCATTCTTTAAGTCACTGATAGCCATGTTGGCCAATAGAGTAGATTTACCGGTGCCGGTTTTTCCGATTACGTACATATGACGTCGTCTATCAACACGATGAACACCATACACATTTGCCACGTTCTTATAAATTGTTCTAGCAAAGGCATTAATGTCTTTTTTCTGTTCCGCAGGAGTTTGAGCGGTGATCACAGGGAGATTCTCTGGTGGTTCACCCAGTAACTTTCTGCCCCAGGCAATGTTGGGAATACTAGCAATAACTGGAGTAGGGAGATGAAACATCGTGGCCAACTCATCAACCGAAAAATGTTGGGTGTCAAACAGGCCAAATGACCGATCGAGTATTTTTTGTTTAAGCAGCTCGGGAAAGAAATATGCTCGTTTCAAACTCAGCGAATTGCTTTCACTTTTAGTGATTCCTTGGAATGTTTGTGCGATTGTCTCGAGCAAATGGACGCTTCTGTGTTTTGTTTCTGCACCCACAAGTATCCGCAGGGCAACATCACACGATTGCTGGTTCCGTTTCATATCTATGAGTGCTTGTTGGGGATGTGGTGTAGAGGAAGTAGAGAGTGCAGAAGAAGGAAAATAGTGACTTGGTCTACTAATTACATACTGAATCACTGCATGATCTTGTGCCCTTAATTGTGAGAGTGTTGCTATAAGTGGCATGAGTGGATCTGTCTGTGAGAAGTCTTTGTATGTTTTGAGCGGCAGAGCGGAGCCGTTTGAAAGCACCATGGTTCCAACTGTGTACTCTCTTGGTTGTCCAGTAGCTGAAGTAAAGAGAGGATCGTGATCAAGTTTGGTGACATGCACATCCGGGTATGCAGCAGTGAGAATACTAATAGTGTAATCAGCTACTCTCTCTGGACAATATAAAACAAAGCTAATCCGCTGTTCTTTGACATGAATCTCAAGACTCATATGTTCAAAACGCTGCAGAAGGTGATCCCACCAATAGTTGTGTAGATCTGGAAGCGTAGAGATAAACTGAATTATTGCCTCTGAGGTGTATGTGTTCGTTTTGGACACTTTAAGCTCGTATGCTACATGGCTTACTGACATATATTTAGTATACCATTGAAGAGAGTAGGAGTTTTTTTACATCTTTTCCACTGTGTGTTTTTGATGTTAATAAGTTCAGATTCAGTTGGCTTTATTTTATAAAATATTAATTATGAGATATTAAAAAATGAGGGTATAGATAGTTATAGGTTGACGATGATAAGGCGAAACGCTATACTATCAGCACAGCACAAATAACCTTGAGTGCAGTAAGAACTAACAGCATGGGGGGAGACGAAAAAAAGCATCATTATCGCTGGACAGACCACGTATAACAATGCTTTTTTCTGAATATCTCCATCTTTTAAGGGATGGAAAAGTGTAAGTAGGGTTACTATAGATGTATCCAACTACTTTGTAAACAAAATCTTTCTCCATCCTTGTGTATACAAGTGTGCTAAAGTGTTGAATGGAGGTTCGGCAGTTGGGCAGGCAGCCGAGCTTCCATCCAGCACTTATTGATATATTACTTAATAATATCCTATATTGTTGTATATTTTGCCTATCTTTGATATACTACACGAACGATGTCGTTAGTTCTTGCAACCCATGGACAGCTCCTCCAAACGAACTTTCCTAGAGTACGTAATCGTCTTGTTGGTGTACGTTTGGCAGGACTTCCACAAAGAAGTGCGACAATTAAAAAATTAAAAGCGTATAGCATTGTTGTTCTACGCTTTGTTTTATTTTCCATTATTATCACCGCATGTCTCGTTATTGGTAGTTTGGTTATACCTGAGTTAAGCAGTCGTCTGTTCTCAGACACCCAAGAAGGGGTTTTTGTACAGGCGGGTGAGCAACATGTAGAACCCAGTACTGCTCAAGTAAAAAAACCTATTGAGCGTCCTGTTGATGCAACACTGCCACAGGGGACATGGATCCGCATTCCGTCAATAGGGGTCAATACTCAAGCGAGACCTTTGCAGAATGCAGATGAAGCGCTGGCCGAAGGTGCGTGGATGGTCCCTGATTTTGGCAGACCAGGAGACGAGACACAACCAACTATTATGGCTGCGCATCGATATGGCTGGAAGTGGTGGTGGCAAAGTGACTATTGGAAGCTAAACTCATTTTATCTGCTCACCGAAACAAAACCAGGAGACACAATTGAGGTTGTGTCTGATCAAAAGAAGTATATATACGAGATTTATGCCAGTGGGGAAGGTGAAGAGATAACCGACTACTCAGCAGACTTAATCTTATACACCTGTAAGTTTATGAACTCTCCAATTCGCTATTTTAGATATGCCAAACTACACCCCTATGTGGACGCAGTTTAGTTTCTAGAGCTGTGATGGTATCTGTGAAATCTGTTGCGCTAGTTGGTCCAAGACAACAGGCTCTCCTTTGATGGCTGAAAATATTTGTGTAGCACCTTCCATAATATCTGAATCATGATTAATGAGATCTGGATAGAGGATAGCAAACTTAATCAGCTCGGCATATTGCTCATGAATGCAGCTTTTAAAGGTCTCAGAAAACAGTTCCTTAAAGTATCCTTTTAGATGGATCTGACCTCCAGCAACCTGAGATGCAAAATCCACCATATTTGACCGCTCAAAAACGGCCTTCGGTTCAACACCACCTTTCCCGTCTGGCTGACAAAAAAGCGAAAGAAACTTGATGGCATCCTCTTCTGTTTCAAAAAGATTGAGTCTGTCTTTGCCAATGACATCATGGAAGTGCATCGTCATATATTCATTAAATTTCTTAAACATATCGCTGATTGTTGTGTCATCAGGGTGATTAAGAAAGAGATCGGGAAAATTAAACACCCTTGTCACCATGCGAGCTTTGCCGTGCAGTACACGAACATACACTTCTGGAGAAAACTGATTCACTTCTAATTCAGGGTCGGTGCCGTGGCCAGCAACTTCGTGCAAGAAGTATTCAGCACACTCACTGAGTGGATATATGCTCTGCATACTAGCGGGAATAAGAAGTTTGTGTTCAGACGGAGAAAAGGCTGTTTGCTCAGGATTAGTGGGATCCGTATATGAACCTATACAAATTTGATGCTCATGCTCACCAAAACAGCATGCAGTAAATTTCTCAAGATAGCGTGTATACACTTCATTTTTGAAGTCTACACGGTGCTGGTATTCTTGGCTGATGTGCATCTCAGCTTTCTGCCAAAGTTCTTCATCAATATTTTTATCAAAGTTTTCTGGCAGCTCAGGAAGACCGAGGAGACTACGATAATATTTTATTTCTCCCACGAGTCTACGTAGTTCTGCCTCACTCGCTTCTTGAGACGCAGTGTGAGCTTCAGAGTAAGAAGTATTGGACATAGTCGCTGCGACATCAGCCGATTCTTTTGTTCTACCGCTTAACCACCCAAACTTACTTCCTGCTGCTCCAAGTGCGGCGCTGCCCAAGAGCCCAAGCGTCCCATACAAGAATCTTCTTCTTGAAGGATCTGACACCCTCTGAGCCTGTTGCTTGCTGACTTGGACGACTTTGTGCTCACTGATTACTTGGCTGCCACAGCACTGGATACGTATGTTTTGAGAAATGAGGAACAGCTCTGCTGAGGCTAATGCTTTCATCCCCAGATCAATAAGTTTTTGATTGGGCACGTTTTTTCCAAGTTCTTTTTGTAAAATATACGCAAGTGCATTGATATGTTCAAAGATCGTTGACTCGAGAACCGAAGTAGAGTTGCAGCTTTCTGGGTTGGCAATGAGTGTGAGCAAGGCAACAACCGCCGGTTGTACTGCTTCTGGCGCGTGCTCTTCTCGCAGGCGCTGGGGACGAGAGCCAGCGCGAAAAAACTGAAGCGTAACCCCATCACGCATAATATCCAATTGACTCTGTGCCAGTGTGAGTGTGTGTTGTGTAAGTTTCTCTGGAGGCGTGTGACTATGTGACTCAACCATCAATGAGAATGCACTGTTGATTCTTGTGAGATGGGATGAGCTATACGGCTCGTGGGCACCGTTGTTGTCTTCAATTGCCATATAATCATAGTAGCATTAGCCTACCCAAGGCGTAAACTTGACAAAATGATTAGTATTTGCGATACTATCACTGTTGTTTTTCTGTTTGTTTTAGAGATATTTTCACACTTGATGATTTTCACCGTTTTGAACAATTGTAGTATGTAGTGTCATAAAAGGGTGGCGTATATATGCCAAAGACTGCGACAGTAAAAAAAGAAGAAGTGGTGCAAGAACCTGTAGCTAGTGAGATTCAAGCGCCAGCAAAGGTTATTCCCATTGTCCCTGTGGTCCCTGTTGTACCTGCACAGCCATCACCAGTTAAACCATTACCTAAAATCATGCCGTTACGCACACCTGCTCCTCAGCACCGTGAAGAGCGTGTAGAGAAGGATGTGCCAAGTGCAGTGGTGACGGGTATCCTTGATACTTCAAAAGATGGTCATGGAGTCCTGCGTGTTCACATGAGTGGAGATGATGAAAATGATATCTATATATCCACCTCTCAAATTCGTCGTTCCAAGTTAAGACCTGGTGATGTTATTACTGGTCCTGCTCGCTATCCTAAAGAAAATGAGCGGTATTGGGGATTGCTTAAAATTGATTCAGTAAATGGCTATCCAATCGAAGAGTTCTTGCAACTGGATCGCATTAAGTTCAAATCACTTACGCCTGTTTATCCAAATGAGCAGATAAAACTGGAGACTGGAGAAGAACCTCTTGCGCTACGT
The DNA here is from genome assembly GCA_964648715.1 of uncultured Pseudomonadales bacterium. Lineage (GTDB taxonomy): Bacteria > Patescibacteriota > Microgenomatia > UBA1400 > PJMF01 > OMIS01. Next base: position 60,745 of record CAZYNM010000002.1, read on the forward strand.
GTAATTGATCTTATCGCACCAATTGGCAAAGGGCAGAGAAGCTTGATCGTTTCTCCTCCCAAAGCAGGTAAAACCACTCTTCTCAAGGAAATTGCAACTGGTGTGGCTGCCAATCACCCAGAGATTCATGTAATGGCAGTTCTGGTTGGAGAACGCCCTGAAGAAGTGACTGATATTCGTCGTCATATTGACCAGATCACCAAAGGAAAAGGAGAAGTAGCTGCCAGTAATTTTGATGAGTCTGCAGATGATCAGTGCCGAGTCGCTGAGCTGGCGCTTGAAAAAGCAAAGCGCATGGTTGAAGCAGGTAAAGATGTTTTGATCCTCCTGGACTCAATTACCCGTCTGGCTCGTGCTTACAATCTCTCAATTCCTACATCAGGTAGGACGTTATCGGGTGGATTTGATCCGGCAGCGTTGTTCCCTCCCAAGAAGTTCTTTGGAGCAGCTCGTAACTTTGAAGTTCAAGGCTCATTGACCATCATTGGTACTGCTTTGGTTGATACTGGTTCGCGCATGGACGACCTCGTCTACGAAGAGTTTAAAGGAACTGGTAACCAAGAAGTACATCTAGATCGTCGTTTGGCTGAGCGAAGGATTTTTCCTGCGATTGACGTTCAGAGATCTGGTACACGCAGAGATGATCTCCTAGTGGATAGTATGACCTATCAGTCTGTTGCAACATTGCATCGCATGCTTGATACCTTTGATAAAGAAGAACGAACACAAATACTCATTGAACAACTTAAAAAGAGTAAATCAAACAAGGCATTCTTAGCATCTCTAAAAGAGGGCTAATCTATCTTGCGCTGTACTGCATGTGTGCTCGTATAATGGAGTGAGGTATGTTTCATACAGTGAAAGTAAAGCTTCACGAAGTAACTAGCGAAGTAAGAGAGTTTGGTGCATTTATTGTTCACTACATGAGAGTGCGCTCATATGTCTGGTTTCATAAATTTGAAGTAGTAAAAGACGCTCTTGTTGACTTGCTGTATCGCAAGCGAGGTCGCTATGTCAGGCCATTCTTGCACCTTGGGACTATCGGTCTTATTTTCTTGGTTATTACTGTCGGTCCAGTGATTTTTGCGAGCGAAGAGGAAAAAGCGAAACAAGGAGGAGGCATTCTTGATACAGGGACACAAGTAGTTTCTTTATATACTGAGCAGGCAGAGGAGGTGCGTGCATTCCGCGGTGGTGAAATAACGGTACATGTTGTCTCGCAAGGAGAAACACTTTCTAGCATTGCTGAGCGGTATGGATTGCAAGTGAGTACAATAGTTTGGGAGAACAAGATCCAGGAGAAAGCCGCACTCAAGCCTGGAACTGAACTTAAGATTTTGCCTGTGGATGGTGTACGTCACCAGGTACAGCGCGGTGAAACAATTTTCTCTATTGCGAAGAAATATGGTCTAGATAGCTCTCAAGCCCAGGTAATTGTTGACTATCCATTTAATGAGTTCCTGAATGATGAAACATTTGAATTAGCAACTGGGCAGTTCTTGATGGTGCCAGATGGTGTGCCTCCGGTTGAGGAAAGCATCCAGCCCAAGATTGCTCAAAAAGTTATTCTTACACCAGATGCGGGTTCTGTGTCGGCAACCGGTTCATTCCGCTGGCCTGCGGCAGGCACAATTACTCAGGGATATCGCTTCTACCACAAAGCAATTGACATTGCTAATAGAGCGGGAGGACCAATTTTAGCTGCAGACAGTGGAGTAGTGGTTGGTGCGGGATGGGATACAAGTGGCTATGGTAATAGAGTTCTGATAGACCATGGGAATGGATATGTTACACTCTATGCCCACATGAGTGTCTTGCAAGTTACTCCTGGACAAAAACTTAATAGAGGTGATGTAGTAGGACAAATGGGAAGTACAGGAAGATCAACAGGTACCCACCTGCACTTTGAAATTAGACAAAGTGGAGCGCTCTTGAATCCGCTCACGTTCTTGGGAGGTGGCTAATTTATGACAGATTTAGTTTTTTTAACGCTTCAAGCAGGCGATGGAGGACATGGTAGGGTCTCATTCCGCAGAGAAAAGTACATCCCAAAGGGTGGGCCAGATGGTGGGGATGGAGGCAACGGTGGTGACGTACTTATACGAGCCACAGATGCTGCCACCACTTTGCAGTGGTATGCGGGCAAGACTCGTTTTGAAGCACATGCTGGTGGACTTGGTGGAAGACGAAATAAGACAGGAACTCAAGGAGACACCGTTACTTTGGAAGTGCCCATTGGCACTATTATCTGGCAAATTCAAGAGAACTATCCTGCCCATAGACGCAGAGTCCTGAATAACTGTACAGAGCCACTCCACAGAGAAAAGATAGAGCGTGTGCAGTATCGACTGGAACGAGAAGGTCAACACATACCCACACCAGAGCCAGACAGCATGTATGACGCTACTCAAGTGGAAGAAGCTCGACAAGTCGAGCGTTTTGAGCCAGAAAAAAATGGATATGTAAAGCTATGGGAAGCAGTAACTCCTGGAGATGAAGTGCTTATCTGTCAGGGTGGACTAGGTGGCCGTGGGAACGACCGCTTTAAGAGTTCAGTAGAGCAAGTCCCATTGCGTGCAGAGTATGGAACTCCAGGTGAACTTCGTGCTGTTGCGCTTGAGCTTCGCTTACTTGCAGATATTGGCCTTGTAGGTCTGCCAAATGCTGGAAAAAGCACGCTCCTTTCCATTGTTACTCAAGCTCGGCCTAAGATCGCTTCGTACCCTTTTACTACATTAGAGCCTCATTTGGGCGTACTCTTTGATCCCGCGTCCCAGCGTGAAGTGGTAATTGCTGATATTCCAGGGTTGATAGAAGGTGCAAGTGAGGGCAAAGGACTTGGTTTTTCGTTCCTGCGCCATATCAGCAACTGTCAAGGACTCGTGTGGATTATTAGCCTGGATGAAAGTACGGTGTTTGATCAAAACATTACGCCAGAGGAAAAGGCAGCCCAAGCTTGGCAACAGTATGAACTGTTGCGTGCTGAAGTTATGGCGTATGACAATTCACTCTTGAGTAAAAAACAACATATCGCACTCTCTAAATGTGATGTCTATCCTGAGGAACTCCAACAAGCTCTGAGTGACCTTTTTGAAAAGAATGGTCAGCACGTAACAGTATTTAGTGCTGTTACTGGCAAGGGGATGGAAGTGCTCCGTGCTCAACTATTGGAACTTGCTGAATAAGAACTGCTCGCTAAGGTGCCGGAGTAGGAGAAGGCTTTGCACCTTCAAGCTCACCGCTGAGGGTGGTTTTCTTATCAGCTGGCACATCATTACTCACAGGCGCTTTGATGACGCTGCTCTCATTCTCTCCAAGACTTTGATCTAAAATTGAGGGAGGTTTCTTACCGTCGCTTGTTTGTTGTTGCTGAGTCGTCCCAGCTTTCTTTGCAGCATTCTTTTCATCTTCTGCAACCAATTTATTGATCTGCTCAAGCTCTGCACTAACCTTCTTATATTCCTCTGTCTCAGTTCCAGTTGTGCTCTGCAAGAGGGTTACTAGAGTAGCATAGGATGCTTGAGCTTCTTTATGCGCGCCCAACTGCATATAAGCATATCCAAGATTGTAGTAAGCATTGGGAAAATCCTGCTTTATATCAACAGCTTGCTGGAATATGGAAGCGGCTTGTTGATATTGCTTTTGGTCAAGAAAGATACCTCCTAATGCAATTCTTAAACCTGGATTGGTGGGGTCATTGTTAATTGCTTGAATATAGGATTGTACGGCAAATTGATCCGCTTGATCTACAGCTCCAATCATGTTTTTGTATACTTGTGCGAGTACTGCCCAATTTTCAACATCGAGCGAATCAAGCAGTGTTGCAGAACGTGCTTCACGAACTGCCTGTTGAAGAAGTTGCGCAATCTGTTGCTTTTCCGCATCTGTTACATCTGTTTTACTCGAGAGTGATGTCGCGATAAACATATTTGTCAAAGCATAATCGCGTCGCAAGACGTCAATGTATGGATTGAGTTGAATAGCCTTTTGTTGCAATTCATAGGTCTTCACCACATCTTGAGCAGCGAGTGCTCTTGATGCTTGCATAACTGTGTAGCTTGCCAAAGCAAACTTACTGAAATGGTAACCACTGAACAGCACACCAATTAAAAGTACCCCACTCATAATAAATACGGGGAATGAGGCTTTCTGAGCAGTGGCTCCATGTACATGAGGAGAGTCAACTTCCATGGTCATTGTTAAGGCTTGGAGCTTGAAAACAGGAAGCTTCTCACTTTGTGCAGCAAAAAGAGCAGTTATCAATACAGCCTGAACAATAACTATACTCAGCGTAGTAGGGAATAAAAGTTGGAGTACAAACAGAGCTGCTACCATAGCTGCCACAGCTCTTGATGTACCTGTGTAAGCTTGGAACATACGAACACTCTGCCATGCAACTAAAGTCCATGTGGCAAGTCCGAAGAAGCCCATCGTTACAAGTAGCGTAAATGGGACGTTGCTTGCTTGTGAGAAAGGTACATTCCAAGTGCTGAGTGCGTTCAACCAAATTGGTTTAAATCGCAAATACAAATTTGAATATGATGATGCACCACCACCAATAAGTGCTGCTTTTGGTGAACGTATGGTGTCAAGTGCAATAGACCAGCTGCCTGTCCACGAAGCAGTAGTGACGGCACCAGGTTTTCCAGGTAATACTGTCCACAAATGGAGGACAATTCCCACAACAAGTATGGGAGTAACTGCGAGCATCCATTTACTAATATGTTTGTGAGAAATCGCATCTACAGCAATACCAATCATAGCAATGATCAGAATTTGCAAAGCAAAGAAGCTACTTCCTGCAAGACTAAACCCAGTAGCACCTGTTGTGGGAATTGTGACACCGAAGAGTGCATTAAGTAATTGAACTGGTCCATAGCCAATCATTTGTGCTGCCAATGCAACAGTAAGTACAACACCAATCGCGCCAAGCATTGGAAGCACTTTCTTGGCTAAGCCGGAACTCGCTACACTTCCACCTAAAAGGCTCATGATGACCAAAGCCATATATGCGCCACCAAATCCCAACACTGCCTCTACAGGATAATTATTGGTGAAAAATGTAGATGCGGTAGCTGCAAGCCCAAACAAAAAGAGTGGCAAAGTAAGAGGTGAGATCTTAACCTCAATAGTTTTTTTGCTGAGGGTGTAAAAAATATATACTATCGCAGTAAGGAGTGTGCCAACTACAAAAAAAGCATACTTAGAAAAGAAGACAAAGTTATCAAAAAGAGGAACAACTGCCAACACACCCAAGACAAGCGTTGTGAGCAACACACTATCAATTGTTTTCTTGAGCATGTTTGTGGTAACCATAGAGTGCCTCTCAGGTTGAAGAAAGTACCATTCATTTAAGCAAATGTGAGCCCCTCTTGTAAAGAGATAAATATGCTACACTTTGTAGGTAGCAATGAAAAAAAAGACATCAGCTGGCATGACGCTCATTGAAGTTATGATTGTAGTAGGCACTCTTGTTGTCCTGATGACTGCACTTATGGTGAGCATTCTTCCTGCACTAGCTAAAGGAAGAGATGGAAGAAGAAAAGCAGATTTAGAACGTATTTCCAAAGCCCTTGAAGAGTATTATAACGATAATGGGGGATATCCAGCATCCTTAGATACCTGTGGGAGGGGCACTGTCTTAGCTCCGTACCTCGCTGATGTGCCTTGTGATCCCATTACGAAAGAGGAGTACACCTATTATGTAAATACTGATGATCAATGTACTCCTTTGTGTAGAAGTTACACCCTTTACACAAACCTTGATAATAAAAAAGATCCTCAAATTGAAAAAATAGGCTGTGGGGGGGCAAGTGGATGTTATACATCTGCACCACCCTCAAATACTAAATATAATTATGGTGTTGCATCTTCTAATAGATCGGTGAAACGGTAAACAAAATGTGCTACAACTATAGTATGCGGACAAAACGCGGTTTTACCCTTATAGAACTGTTGGTAGCTATAACCATACTGGGTGTTTTGGTATCGGTGGGATTAGGGGCTTTTGCTTCTTCCCAGAAGAAGGCTCGAGATTCTAAAAGAAAAACTGATCTAGAAAGCATCTCAAGAGCAATGGAGTTGTACTATAACGACTGCGGTGCATATCCCACTACAAGTGGCTCGGGTGATATTGTTGGTTGTGGAAATACTGGAAGCTGTAATACGAGCGCTGCCACATGTACCCCCGGACAACAATGGATACGAAATGGCATTATTTATATGCAGGAACTACCTTCTGACCCACTTGGCAATTACTATTATGATTGGTCATCTAGTGGCTATGTTTTGTATGCTCGTTTAGAGAACACCAGTGATAGCGCTGTGCCTCATTCTGGAGGCACGCCACTTGGATATAAAGATATTTGGTGCAGAGTCAGCCCTCATGATCAATGTAATTATGGATTAGCTGGTCCAGGGGCAAGCGTGAGCACGCTAACAGTGGTTGACTAGATTATGAAAAAGATAACGCAACTGAATGGCTTTACACTAATCGAGGTGCTCGTAGTAATTTCTATCATTGGTATTCTTGCCTCGTTTATTTTACCCAACCTACTGGGAATGCGGCAGCGTGCAGCTGACACCAAAACAAAAAATAATATGAATCAGTTTAAGAACGCGCTCAGATTATATTATAATGATAACCAAGCATATCCAGATGTGGCAAGCGAAACAGACTGCAACGCAGCCTCATTAACATCTGCCCTGGCTCCTTATATCGACACAGATAATATTCCACTCGGTTGCAAGTATCTTGATCAAGACTCAGCAAATGGCTTTTATGCCTATGTTTCACTTGCTACAAGTGCAGGTACTGAGGATACAGAAAGTGCTGACCAATGTGGAAGAACGTCAATTGACCAGAGATATTATGTATGCGGCAAGTAGGTTTTACTCTCATTGAGATACTTGTGGTTGTAGCAGTAATTGGTGTATTGACTGCTGTTCTTCTTGTTAATATCACAAGCATACGTGAACGTGCTGCTGATACTAAAAAAATTCAAAAACTCGAGCAGTTTATGTTTGCGCTGCGTATGTATTACAACGATAATAAAAAATATCCTGAGACAGGTGGGCCGCAAAATGCGCGTAATATTACTGGAGCATCAAGCATATATATGAAGAAGTACTTTGGTGAGCTTATGTATTACAATCGTTTGCTTTCTCATAGGAATGCAGCAAATGAAATGCAGTTTGATGCAGTTGTGGCCTGCATAGTCGTTTCCAGTTCAAGCCAAAAAGAGATTGAGAGGTCGCAGGCAAAGTGCTTCCCCAATGGCATAGATGCAAACCAGGACAACGAACTTACTATCTACAACTGCCGTAAGGCCACTTGCTACTGTGACTGTATCTTCTAGTCTCACTCAGCTTATGGAGTTACTATCAAAGGAAAGTATAGGTAGTTTTTTTCTTCAACTGGTTTTTCTATCTCAGCAGGAAGTTGTGTGTGTGTATCAGGAGAACCATCTCCATTGGTATCGATAGCGATAGGAATATTAACATCAGCACCGTGGGACTGCTCTATAGCAGCGGCAACTTCACGTGTATTGAGACTTATGCTCCCAGAAGAAAATGAATCTGGACTGATGAAACTTTTGGTAGTTGTACCATCCGCAAATCCTACGCTAAGTGTGAAGCCGTCTGCGTCGCCAGTTGTGGCTGCCACAGTGATATCATAGTCTGCGGTTGCAAGTGAGGTGGCCTCGGCTGCGCCCACTAATTCGTTGGATGAGAGCGATAGCTCTCCAGAAGTCTCAAAGTCTGACACTTCAACATGTGTGCCATCTGGACTGCTATTAAGACCAATGGTATCACTCAACACAACCCCAGATATATCTAAGTTAATAGGAAGTGGAGTCGGGGATGATTGATCTGGAGTCGGAGTGATTATTGGTGTAGGCGTCAAATCTGGAGTTTCAGTAGGTGCTGTTGTTGCAGTTGACTCTGGGTTTTGAGTAGGCGCTTGAGTTGCAGTTGGCTCTTCTGTTGCAGTGGCTGCTGGAGTAGCTGTGGGCTCATCATCGTATGCACCAGCGCCTCTGAGCTGGAGTGCTGATTGGTGAGTGGTAGAAACCTCAACAGACGAAGTTAAATGTTCGCCTTCTTCATGGGTAAGTACTATTTTATTAAATAATTGATTGTTGGTATCAACAGTGTATACAGCTTTTTCTACCATATTTGGGCCAGTGGTAGAGAGGCTGGCAGTTTGACCATCAAGAAAGGCCTCTGAGACTGATCCTTCTATGCCTGTTGTCGACATGCTGTCTTGTTGTGGATCCTCTTTGTGGATAGTTATTGGTTCATCCGCAACTGGTTGATTATTCCTGTCATACACAGTGACTGAAATAATCGAGTACGTATCTTGTGAATGGTCTACTGTGGGAGTAGCTGTGGGCTCAGCTGGTGTAGGGGTAGCCGTGACATCTGCTTGTTGTTCACTTGTAGCGGTTGCAGTAGGTGCTTCTGGGGTGGGTGTGGAGACAGTAGGGGTTGGGGTCGCGGCTTCTGTTGTTGGTGTATCGGTAGGGTCAGGAATTGTTTGGTTAAATTCACGTCCTATGCTAGACCGATTGTTGATCACATTGAGCGCAGCATGAGCAACGGAGGGTTGATCAGCACCATAGCTCATTCCTACGAACGCCATAAGAGCAGAAAGCAGCCCTGCCCCGATAAGTTGTTCACGCCGCAACATGCTCATAAAACCTCCGCCATACTAGTACCTAGTATAGTACACTTTTTATATTAATTCACGATCCACCAGTTGAAGCTCACATCGCCAGAAACTGCGGCGTCAAACCCCACTACAAACTTACCTTCTTTTTCTGAGGTAGAAATGTTTTCTGTTGTTTGTGATTTGACATACAGCACTTGATTTTGAGTACTGCCAACAGGTGTTACATAGATAAGTGAAGTATCAGTTATACTTTCTGACTCAATGGTGATCTCTGAAGTGCCAGCGGGAACTTTTGCTTTTCCAGAAGTCTTTTGTGCAGAAACAGTAACGGAACTGCCGCTCGCTACAGAAGGAACTGCTATCTCTTCACTCCCAACACCAATGCCTCCAGCAAAGTTGGCTTTACCTTCTGCAGAAATTGTTGCAACAGGGGTGCCCAGTTCATTGATAATCTCAAAGCGTGATTTTTTAAGCTCACCAGATTGAGTAGAAATACCAGCCACTTGCACCTGGAATGGATTACCAAAGTCAGCTGGCTGAATGAGATTGGTAAGCAATGTATTCGTTTTGGTTTTACCAGCAATAGTAAGATCACCAGCAATAGTTGCGGTACCGTTTTGGAGCGTGATGAGGCCCGCCAAGATCTCTACTTTTCCTGTTCCACTTGGCTGAATTTGTAATACGGTGGTAGCTGGTGAAGTGCCAGTATACGCAATCACGCCGTCAGTGATGATAGTACCGGCTCCAATCTGTAATGTCTCGCCAATTCCCAGTGCCTTAGTAACATAGGCCACACCATTCACCTCGAGATACTTACGCACAAAGACGGCAGCTGAATCAATAAGTACATCACCGGTCACGAGTGAAACACCTTCGTGCTCAGCAAAGAACGTAGGATTCACTGGAGTGTAACCAGCTGAGCTGACTGGCTCGTATACACTTATTGGATTCGCAGCGGGTGGAGGAGTTGGTTCATTGCCAGTCAAGAGATCTATAAAATTAGGCTGCTGGATGGCGCTGGCAATCTTAGCATCAAGGTCAGCAATATTTTGCGCGTACAAAGTGCCAGAGACTGTTGCATCAAACAGTTCTGCTGTGGTAGCTTGAACCGCCATTAATTGTGCCTGTTGTGCCTCAATTTGTGCCAAGCGAGTACTGCCTGATATGGTGAGATTTTGTGCAATAAGTTCACCACTGATACTTGCAGTTTGAGCTGTTAAGCTGCCACTAATACTTGCTGATTCTGCCAGGAGAACGCCCAGCTGACTTTGACCGGTTGCAGTGAGTGTCCCTGCAACACTTAAATCTTGAGTAGAGAGTTGATCTACCGTTGCAATCTCAGCATGGAGGCTTCCACTTACCGTAGCAACTTGTGTAGTCAGAGTAGTGGCATCAAGATTGGCTACACTTGCTCGCTCACTCACAAAGAGTTCTCTCGTCTGAAGGAAGCTGGTCTTCATTTTTGCGCTCATTACCTGTGCTGCTGCAATAATGTTGCTCAGAACAGTGCCATTTTGTTGAGCAGTAATGGTGTAATTTGATTGTCCTGTACCGTTAAAAACTAATTCACCCTCAGAACCAAAAATCATGTTTGGATAGTAGTATCCTGCATGGACGTATAATAGAATTTTTCCTTCACCTTGATCTGTAGGATCAATAGGTTCAGCGTTAAACTTAGCAATATTATTTGCACGGAGTGCTTCTTGTTCACGTGTGCCTGTTGAAACTATTGGAGAGTTTTCATTGAAGCTCTCGATTGCGTAACCAATAATCTTACCTGGTCTAATCGCTTTTGCAGCTACACCTGGGGTAGAGGATTCGGTTAATGCGTCACCTGCGGAGATTGGTCCATTGCTCAGATTGACTCTTACTGGCACTCTACCTGCAAGACCTATAGCTACTGGATTCTCTGTCGAGCTATAAAGCTCATGACCGAGCGGCTTCCCAAACTGACCTACAGGGAAGGTTGAGACTACGCCAAAAACTGAAGCTCCTTGAATTGATGAAGAACTAACCAATGTTGGGACTCCACTAATCTCAGTGAGAGAGACAACATCTCCTGGTCTAAGGCCAGCTTCAGCTCGGTAAAACTCGGCAATATCTGATGGAGTACCATTACATTCTCTGAATTCTGTAGCCGTACTTGTGCCGTCTGCTGTATTTTTGCAGACACCGATTGTTGTGTCATTTGCGGTATCAATGTCAAACTGTATTTGTCCTGCGACGTCAAGTTTCTGTGAAGCTGATGTAGCGCCAATGCCCACATTCGCCCCAGAGTTAAAATAAGATACAGTTGCCGAGTTTGCAGATAGCTTCACATCAATGTTGCCACTGAGGTCTTTGATATTGATATCACCATCCTGTGTACTTCCACCACCAATGTAGAGGTCATTACCTCCTTCGCCATACCACATGCCTACCTGCGTAGTTGTTGTGTTTGAGACCTGGAATGTTGTGCTAGACCCGTAGACGTGAAGTTTTGCTGTAGGCCCTGTTGTACCAACACCCACGTTGCCGGAGCTGTATGCATAGGCATTGAGGGTGATAGGGCTGGTACCTTTGGATAAGAAATTGAGATCTTGGTTGGTGTTTGTACCGGCTTGATAAATGGTGTTGTAACCAAATCCGATACCTTGTGTAGCGTTATCGTGCCTGAACTCTATGTTACCTGTACCACCACCTGTTTGCCCACTTTGCATGGTGCCGGTAACATACATTGTCTGTGTGTTCGTATGCGTGCCCGAACGTGTCGCACCACGAATATCCAGTTTACCCACCGTACTTGTAGTGCCTATACCCAGATTGCCACCATTAAAGTAACTATCACCTGCAGAGTTAAGAGTAACCGCTGTAACTGCTGAAAGGTTAAGTACATTAATGTTTCCATCTTGTGTTGAACTTCCACCAATATAGAGGTTGTTATTAGATTCTGAGTAATACATGCCTCTCTGTGCTGTGGTTGTGCTGGCAATTTGGAAAGTTGTGTTTGCACCATAGACATTGAGATTGGTATTGGGTACTGTTGTGCCAATACCCACATTCCCAGAAAAGTACGTGCGTCCGGATGTGCCTCCTGCTATGGTAAGGTGTGCCGCAGTATCATTGCTAATGGTGCCTCTCTGGATTAAAGAACCAGCATTGTATAAAGTTCCACCATTATTAAACATGCCAGATGTAAATTCACACAGGGTACTTGAACCGACATTATTTTGACAGAAAATATCTGGGTAATTTGCTGAGACAGATTGTTTGAGTACTAGAGCAACTTCGCTGGATGAGCCAGAATCTACCTGCAGTCTTCCGGAAGTAGATGTGGTTCCTACACCCACATTTCCTGAAGACAGAAGCACCAAGTTATTTCTCCAATCCCATGCCGCGCCTGTGTAGTAGCGTGTTTGTAAATACATCCTTCCTGATGCATCACCATTGCTACTATTGTCTGCTGCACCTAGAATGCGTGCCTGATCCCAAATATTAGTACCATCAGTATTTGCAGCTGAAGCAAATGCGAGAGCAGCACCGTTTCCTGCAGTTCGATTGCCTGTTCCATAAATACTGGCGTTTGAAGTAGTCACCGAATTGGTGTCTGATGCAGACTTGGCAGCTCCTACAACGTTGAAAGTAGTTAATGGGTTAGTAGTGTTGATACCTACATATCCATTACTATCAATATTAATTCTGTCGGCACCTGCAGTGGAATCATAGATTCTTAAATTGGTGCTAGGTGTTCCATTTCCCGCAATAATAGACCAGACTCTATCTGTTCCTGTCATGGTTGTTTTGAGGGAAATAGCCGCATGTGCGTCGTTTGAGACTGGCTCAATATACAGTTGTCCAGTCCATGGTGATCCTGCCGTTTCATCTTTTCTAATGTGTAAGCCGTTATTGGCAGTTGTAGTACCAATACCCACATTTCCACCACTCAAGGCCAAGAATGCTCCTTGTGAAGTTGTAAGCTCGCCATAGGCAAGGTTCTTACCTTGATAGTAACCAACATTAAGATTACTGGCTGTCTCCACACTGGGACTTTCATCAACACCAGTGACATGTACGCTTGCGACATCCCATGTAAAGGCAGCATTTGATCCGCTATCAACGTACCAGAATCCTATGGTGCTCAGGGTGCCGCCAGTTCCAATTGTCTGCACGATAATGTACTCTTGCCAGTTGCCCGTGCCGGCTTGGGAAGTTAACCACTGGTAGTTACCTCCTGTGCCATATGCGTTGTTTGCATAATATAACGATCTACCAGATGGGATGTTTGCCCATATGCGCACAACATAGCGGTTACCTTCTCGGTAACAGTATGTATTCACGCCATTATTGGTGCCACCACACACAGGAATGCTAGCGTAAAAGCCACCATATCCTGGATTTGGGTTACTATTTGGAGTACCCGTTCCATTGTATGAAATACGCAGTGCTTGCCCAGAAGTATTGGGGGCAGTTGTACTCGCAACTGCACTCAAAGTTGTCTTTCCACCAGCTGAGTTATCATAGACAGTGTATCCAGTGGTGCCATCTAACATTTCTGCATTCCGGTTGATTAATCTCCCTGCCATACTACCCAGCAAGTTGATAAGGTAGTTGTTGCGAGAAGCACTGTAATTTGTGGAGTTTCTTAAGTAAATGGAGCCAACGTTTGCTACCGCACTTGCATCAAATGTTGTGTTACCAGAAAGAACGTTGTAATCAAGAGAAGTGCCGTTTGTAGTAATAGTTAAGCCGTTACTCACACCGGTTTGTCCGGCACGGAAGATGTTTGCTGAACCTGCTGCTACCTGGGTATCAAGTTTGTATGACGCCCCTGTTGTGCCAATACCCACGTTACCAGCAAATGTGTTGATATCAGCTGAGCCAGCCTGAAGAATACCGTATCCAGTCCCTACACCAGATACATCCTGTGGCCAAATATACGCACCCACTGCATTGGTAATTGCTCCAGCAGTGACAGCGGGAGAATTAGCATTGAGACCAACAGCTGTTGAGATGGTGCCACCAGCATTATTAAGCTTTATCCCAGTGTCTACACCGATAGCAGTGGGAATGGTGCCAGATCCAGTACTTTGTGCATAGAAGTATCCAGCTGTTACATTGCCAGTATTGCTGTTGCTGACAGTACCCTTAATACCGTAAATACTACCCGCACTGTTAAAGCTGGTAGCTCCTGTGTCAAAGCTGAGTACATAGCTGCCAAAACTTTCGGTTGCACTGTTAAGACGTAATCGACCATTACTATCAACCACGAAGTTGTCAGAACTACCAACAGTAAGCAAACCAGAAGGTGTTGTATCACCCACACCAACATTAGTGCCGTCATCCCACAAGACACCAGTGCCGATAGAGCCGGTGCCAGTCCATCGGGCAACTCTGTTGGTGACGCCACTACCAGTGACGAAGCTACCAGAACAATCAGTCAATACACCACTTCCGTCTTTACACACTGCTGTTGTGGTGCCCGCACCGTATGTTCGTACACGTAAGGTACCATTCACATCAAGAGTATTGGTGGGGCCTGTTGTGCCAATACCAGTATTCCCGTTGTTGAGTAGGGTAAGTTTGGCGGCAAGACCATTATCACCACCCGGTGAGGTTTGGAAGTCAAGTCTTCCACCATTGAGCATATCAATTGTACTGACGGTGGTGTTACGTAGTACCAGTGAGCCAGAAGCAGATGCATCGCCAGCCACATCAAGTTTGGCAGTTGGGGTAGTGGAGCCCACACCAACATTACCAGTACCATTTGGAGAAAGTATGATGTGTCCATTCCCCGCGTTTGTAGCCAAAGTAAGGTTCCCAGTGCTTGTGCGAATGGTTGAGGCACCATTGCTTTCAAGTTGCCCACCTGATAAAACACTCCATTTTAAACTGCCATTTGTGTTGAAGCGAACAGCGTTGGCACCCGTAGCACTTATATCTAGGTTCCCTGCGTATGTGTATAGTGGACTATCGACAGAAGTGTTGAAATAGCCAGTTCCATATTTGAGTGAAGCAGTACCAAGGTTTAAGCCATTATTTGTAGCAGGCTGCAGAGCGGTGCCATTTAGTTCCAATTCAGCTGTTCCTGATGAGGCACTAGTACCCCCAACTCTCCAGCGGAATGTAGAAGCACTCCAGTTGGTAAGGGTACTTGACTCGATACCAGTTCCATAGTTGGTAGAGTACCAGTAAATCTTATCTGTGACTTCATCTGCAAAATCAATTTGAACGCCTGTCCCTCCGGTAATATCGGCTCCTGAGACATCGACACCACTACTCACATCAAGGTTGCCAGTGATGTTTGTATTGCCATTAACATCGAGCTTGGCTATAGGTGCAATACTTCCTATTCCTATGTTCCCGTTGTTGAGGAGGGTAAGTTTGGCGGCAAGACCATTATCACCACCCGGTGAGGTTTGGAAGTCAAGTCTTCCACCATTGAGCATATCAATTGTACTGATGGTGGTGTTACGTAGTACTAGTGAGCCAGAAGCAGATGCATCGCCAGCCACATCAAGTTTGGCATTTGCGATGGTCGTGCCAATTCCCACATTTCCGGCAGTATCTATTCTCATTCGCTCAACACCATCTGTGCCGGCATTTGTGTAGAACTGAATGCCAGAGGCACTATTCGTTCTTGAAGACAATATGAGATGACCGGTACTATCAACAATAATTTGTGCAGGCAGGACGTTGTCTACGACGCCTGTTGCATGTCCATAGCCAATCTTAAGACGTTCAGATGTATCCCCAATACCCACATAGTTTTCGGTATTGCTACTACCTGCCACGGTGAGCTTCTGTGAGGCAGTCGTGGTGCCAATTCCCACACTACCGGCAAATAATCCAGATGTACTTGTAAGGCCAGGCTCAATGTAGTAATTTTGACTATCAATATCAATGTAGCGTTTGGCATAGACATATCCAGACAAGTTTGAACCACCATTGCCACTACCTGTTACCCTAAAGGTTGCAGCGACGGTTGATGTTCCACCAATGGCTAAGTCACTGACAGCTCCATATTCATTCCGTGGGTGTAGAACATTTTCTGTGTTATCCCACCACCCAGAATCAAGGAGTGTCTCAGGGTTTATCCATGAAGTACCGGTTCCAGTAGAAGTGAAGATGTATCCGTTTGATCCTGGACTATTTGATGCATCGTAGAGTGCCCCCGTAATACGAGCATTACCCGCTACATGTAAGCCCTGAGTAGGGGCAGTAGTGCCTATACCAACACTTCCCATAAACCAGTTAGTGCCAGTTCCACCAAAAGTTGCATGAGCATTGCCGCCATTATTGATTTCGCTCCCACTCATGCTCTTGGTAGCCCAGTCAACTACAGAGAAAGTGCCACGATGTCCTTCACCGTGACCAGAAAGAACTTCCATGACCGTTACTTCAACAGAATCATCAAAGTTTCCTGCGGCAGCAGCGCGGTCATCATCGGTGAGCGTCCATTGAATTTCTAAGTTAGCACCCGAGTTAGTAACTTCGTATGCACGAACTTTCTTGGTACCAGAAATACGTTGCATGGTATATGCATACCCATTGCTGTTGTATTGTGCCTGGGTACCAAAGTACCATACTTCATCGAGTTGGATGTTTGAGTCGTCTCTGGCTTTAAAGTAGATCATGAATGAAGCAGTCCCATACCCACCTCCTGTACTATCTGCGTACTTCAAAACCATTGGTGCATTGGCTACGTTGTAGGTTTGTGGTCCATACTTGTAACGCATCAATTGAGTCCCTGCTACTTCAAATGCAGGGAGTGTAGTTCCTGCTATTTCCAACACTGAACTTGGTGTCGTTGTTCCAATTCCCACGTTGCCTCCACTTGGCTGAATATTGACGTAGGAACTGGTTCGTGTCGTGTGGCTTGTACCTTGAATGACCAGATCCCCATCGGATCCTGATGATCCATTCAGTGTGCCTCCAGTTGCACTTGCACCAAGAGTGATAACAGCACTGTTACCCAAGTTGAGTGCTGTTGTGGAAGTCATACCCAAAGTTGCATTCGTAGTAAAGGTTGCTAGTGAAGAAGCGGTGATGGTGCTAGTTCCTGATAATGTCGTGGTGCTATTGCTTAATGTAGTCGTTGATCCAAGGGTCAGACGAGTTGCATCTCCAGAGTCAGTGATGAGATTCCCTCGTACACGCAGGTTACCACTAATATCTAGCGATTGAGCAGGCGTTGTAATATTACCAATACCTATGTTCCCATTACTTGCAATAAATATTCTTGAGGTAAGACCAGCATTGCCCCCGGGACTTTGACGTATATTAAGTGTGCCATCATCCAGAATATCAAGTGTAGAGCCAGGAGTTGATCCAGTTGGTACGGTGAGTGCAAGGTTACCAGAAATCGAAGCTGTGGGTGAACCAGCTGCAATATTTGTAAATGCAAACTTGGCTGATGCAGTTGATGTTCCGCCAATAAGCACGTCAGCGACACTTGCAAACTCATTACGAGGGTGGAATGCGTTTTGGTTGTTTTGCCACAAGCCAGCGTTACTACAGTTGCCAGAAAGGTCACATACTTGGTAGTTGCCCTGATATAAGGCAGTACCATAAATGTTGTTCCAACGAAGTGAGTTTGAACCCAGGTTGTAGGTAGTCGTGGCAGATGGTCCCACATCACCGCCAACTTGAAGTTTAAACGAAGATGCAGAGCCATCATTAATACCTACATTTCCTGCTGCATCAACATAGATGCGTTGGGTGTTGTTGCTGATGATGCCAAAACTATGGTTGGATTCAGTTCCTGCATACCCAAAAGTATCAAGGGCCTGCAATTTAGTAATAACATTGTTCGTGCTATCTTGTGCGCGTAGGTATGGATTGGTGGGACCAAATGAGCGTATGGAAGCAGTGCCTGTACTTTGAACATCGAGTGTTTGGCCGGGTGAATTGGTCCCTACACCTATACTGCCTCCAGAAGAAATGAGTGTGGGAGTAGCGGTGCCAGAAGTATTGATTGCTACGGTTCCTGTTGCTCCAGATAGGCCACCAATCACGATACCGCCACTGGCACCATAGATATCGGGGGTTGTGTAACCAGTGCCAGCACTCCTATTTAAGATCAAGGAATGAAGATTAGAGGCAGCAGCATTTTCAGAAAGATAATAGGTGCCACTACCATCCAGACTTACTCTGTTGCCGGTACTATTGAGTGTTAAGTAACCATTTGTGTCAGTGCTAACGTTGGCATATACAGCACCACTGTAATTTAAGCGCAACTGGGTACCTGTTGATTCAATGGTTGTTCGAGCATTAGATGTAGTTGTGGTACCTATACCTACGTTTCCTGCTAGAACTCCTGCCGTTGTAGTGTTACCAGGTTCAACGTAGTAGTTGGCGTCCTCTACGTCAAGGTAGCGACGGGCATAGGTGTAGCCGCTCAAGTTTGTTGTCCCATTGCCTTTGCCTGTAACTCGGAATCCAGCAGATGCGGTAGATGTACCACCCACAGTCACGTCTACAACTTCTCCCCATTCATTACGAGGATGATAGACGTTATCTGTGCGGGCCCATAGACCTGAAGTGGTACAGTTGCCTGAGCTGTCGCAAACATCATTCCCAGCTTGTTTAAAGGATGTTGCATACACAGTAGCCCATCGAAGTGCATTAGAACCTAAATCATAGCTATTGTTTGTTTGCGGACCAATGGATCCATTCACTTGGAGCTTGAAAGTTGAGGGATTCGTTGTCCCTATACCCACATTGCCCAAGTTACTGACGCGCACCTGTTCTGTTCCTCCAGTCGATATAGCGAAGTTACCAGAGGAGGGCAGGAAACTGCCCGTTGTTGCATCACTCGAGAAGGTTTGTGCCGGTGAACCCGCGTTGCCATTGGCTGTTTGAAGTATTCTGCCTGAAGTGAGAACTGTTGTTCCACCAATTGCAAAGTTATCACCGGTAGCGATGGACAGAGTGTCGGTACCGCTTCGGTAGAGATCAACGTCACTTCCAAAACCGATGCCACCTGTTACAGCAGTGTGGTCGGCGAGTTCAATCTTGTTGTTAATGGTGCTCGTGCCAAATCCAATGTTGCCAGCGAAGTATGATGGAGTATTTGTACCTGCTGAGTAAATTGCATAATCTAATGAAGATCCTTTGGCTAATGAGTCAATATAAATACCGTAATTGTTTGTGATGGCTCCTGCACCTGTGGGATCAGTGATTCTTATCCCATAAACATCAGTGATGGTTGCACCAGAACCAACAGCCAAGGACTCATAATATGCATGGTATGAACTGTTGGTATTATTGACTGTTGCCTGGGAATTAACTCCGTATACTGTAGTGGAGCTATCAGTGAAAGTTGGCGATGAATAGATACCAACTCTACTTAAATAGCCTGCGCTGCCTGCTGCGATTCTTGATGCAGCATTATTGGCAAGAAATGAGCCTGTAATAGTAAGTTGTTGAGAAGGGGTTGCGCCAATTCCCACACTACCTGCAAATACACCAGCAGTTCCAGTATTACCCGGCTCAACGTAATAGTTAGTGTCATCAATATCAAGATAGCGTTTTGCATACACATATCCAGGCAGATTTGTTGTACCATTTCCTTGACCAGTCACTCTGAACTCAGCAGAGAGAGTAGCTGTTCCTCCAATGAGTAAGTCTGCAACCTGTCCAAACTCATTGCGAGGGTGGAGTGCATTTTGATTGTTTTGCCATAAACCAGCGTTACTACAGTTGCCTGAGCTGTCACACACTTGATAGGCAGTCCCTGATTGGTACTGGTACACTGAAGCACCATAGATAGAACCATCTGCTTCTATGTTACTCTGTACATACAGATCAGCACCAGCGGTAGGGTTGGTAAACGTAAATCCAGTTGTGGCTACGTAGGTATCACCAGCCACCTGCAATCTCCCGTTACTTGTTGTGGTGGTACCTATGGAAATGTTTCCAGCACCATCTATACGCATTCGTTCGGTGAGAGCTGTGTTGTTACTGGTATATAGACCTAAAGTATCAGCAGCTGCATAGCCAACAGCAGCACCATCTGCAGCAAGTGTAGATGCACCACCTGGACCAAAAGAGATTGCAGCTTGTCCACTTCCAGCACCGTCTCTCCCAATCTGGAAACGAGGGTTGGCCTCTGCCTGGTAGTATTCGGCAAATGCGCCATTTGCGAACCTAAAGTTTCCACTTGATACATCAAAAACTTGTAGTTTGGCGAGTGGTGCAGTAGTTCCAACACCAAGATTTCCGTTAGAAAGGAGAGATACCTTTGCGGCAAGACCATTGTCACCACCCGGTGAGGTCTGGAAGTCAAGTCTTCCACCATTGAGCATATCAATTGTACTGAATGTAGTACTGCGTAGTACCAATGAGCCAGAAGCAGATGCATCACCTGCCACATCAAGCTTGGCACGAACATTTGCAGCAGTAACACCTATACCTAGATTGCCAGCGGCATTGCCACCTGTAAGGGTCATGCCTACTGCATTGTTGGTGACAAAGTTGATGCTGCCAAAAAGTCCTCCAGCGGCGGTGTAGTTATTTACGATATTTGTATCAATATATGTGCCATAGCGGAAGGGCGAGGTACTACTATTGTTTTGTTCAAAATCACTGGTATTTGTCCCCGCAGTTACTCTACTAATAGTACTACCACCACCGTTCACAGGTGCACTCTGGATGTTTGAGAGTACTAAGTTTGTGCCTGTTGCAAGTGAATCATAGACATTGAGTCGAGCGCCAGGACTCGTACTGTTGATACCAATATTGCCGTTATTACTAATGTAGAGACGTGAGTTTGTTACTGCATCTCCACCAACCGATGTCCGGAAGTTAATACTGCCACCATTAAATGCAGTGTACGTTGTAGTGGGGTTAGAGCCTGTTGGAGAAGCGATGGCCAAGTTGCCTGATATACTAGCCGTTGGTGTTCCACTCATGACGTTCATGAATGCAAACTTTGCTGATGTTGTTGCATTTCCACCAATCAGCACATCAGAGTTGTTTGTATAGGGAGAGGAAGGAGAAATAGCACCATTAACGTACTGCCAGAAATTGCCTATAGCAGAACAATTGCCAGACGTATCACAGACTTGGTTATTTCCTTGGTAGATGGTTGTGCCATAAATATTGTTCCATCTCAGGGCATTTGATCCAAGGTCATAGGTGGCGCTTGCTTGTGGTCCAACACCCCCCTGCACTTGTACTTTGAAACCTGTAGCAGCTGTGGTGCCAATTCCCAAATTGCCTCCAGCTGAAACAAGTGTTGAGGTTCCGCTTGATGTGTTGAGAACATTATTGCCCGCACCGGTGGTAACAGAGTCATAAAAGTAAAAGCCAGAAGTTGCATCGGTATCGACATGCGCATACGTCGCATTCTGTGCACCAATACGGACAAACTTTCCAGAAGATACTAAGTTCAGTGGATACTGTGATGTGGCACCTAAGTCGACATGAAGCGCATAGGCTGGTGCAGTCGTCCCAATACCAACACTTCCTCCAACTTGTCTGATGGCTGTTGCACTATAGTACGCAGTAGGAGCAGCAACACTTGAAGTAGAGGTTGATGCAGTAAAGCTATCTGTGTGGATGCCTTCTTGTCTAATGACAACATACGCTGTGCCAGCTGTGGAACCTGCCGTGCGGCGTATTCTCAAAGATGTAGTCCCGTTATTGACGTTTACATCAAGATCAAAATCATTTGATGAGTACACACCTGTGTCACTGATAGGTTGTGCAATCACCCAGGTATTAGTTGTTTCGTTATATGCAATAGGGATGTTGTATTCTTTTGCTACAGAAAACGAGCCGCTTGGTACCGTGATTGAAACCCAGAGAGAAGCCCCACCATTTGTAAAGCTAAAAGAACCAATGTCTACAACATCATTCACCACTGTTGGCATGGTGCGAGTCATAGTCCGGGTTCGAGCATTGTTCTGTAGAATATCGCCCGCGACTTGGAGTGTTTCTGTAGGGTTAATGGTCCCTATGCCAAAATTACCATTACTAAGTAACGTTAGTTTACTCACCAGGCCAGCGTCACCACCAGGTGATGTTTGAATGTCGAGGCGGTTACCGTTGAGGATATCAATTGTTGATGGGTTGGTGCCTCTTAACACAAGAGAGCCAGAAGCGGATGCATCTCCTATAACATCAAGCTTCGCTCTGGAGACTGTAGTACCAATACCAACGTTCCCTTCTACAAGTAGTCCTTGAGTAGGAGGAGTAGTTGTTAGGTATGTTCCAGATCCAATTCCAACACCTCCCGCAGCATTGATTGCCATTCGTACATTACTATACCCGCTGGTATAAAAGCGTAGATTGGTTGCTTGATCGGTCCCCATTTCGAATACACCAGAGTTTCTGGGGAAGTAAGAGAAAATTGGATTGGTGGTACTGTAGGTATCATTGTAGATTTGGGCGGCATAGGGTGTTTCACTGGGTGCATGAATGCCCAGTGCAGTAACAGATCCGGTAGCTTTTACTTCTAGTGTATGGGTGGGAATCGTCGTTCCTATACCAATATTGCCGTTATTATTGATGTAGAGACGTGAGTTTGTTACTGCATCACCACCAACTGATGTGCGGAAGTTAAAGGTACCGCCATTATAGGCAGTGAACGTAGTAGCAGGATTGGAACCAGTTGGAGACGCAATAGCAAGGGTACCTGAGATGGAGGCAGTGGGTGTGCCACTATTTACATTGATAAAAGCGAACTTTGCTGCACTTGTTGCATTGCTACCTAAGAGGAGATCTGCTACACCCGCATATTCAGCTCTTGGGTGTAGCGCGTTCTGAGTATTATCCCACCACCCAATGTCATACAGAGTATTCCCATCTACCCATTGGGTGGCACTACCGGTGCTTTTGAGCACATACCCATTTGTTCCGACTGAGTTGGTGCTGTCATACAATCCACCTACTAGACGCATATTGTTCTGGACATGCAGAGACTGAGTAGGGCCAGTTGTTCCTATGCCCAAGCTTCCTTCAAAAATCGCATTGTTTGCGCCCGGATTAGTTGAGTAGTAGGTACTTCCAAAAGAAAGCCCTCCGGCTGCACTTATCTGCATTCTGTTTGTATTGTTGGTATAGAAGCGCAATGGGGAGTTTGAACTTAAACCAAGATATCCATCAGAGGAAGTTACACCCTGCTCAAGTGTATGGGTGGTATTAGTAACTGTTTCTTGTACCGTTCCCGAAGTCCCGTAGAGAACGAGCTTTGTGTTGGGATTTGTGGTGCCCAATCCAAGATTACCGTTATTTAGTATCGAAACTTTACTCGCAAGGCCCGCATCGCCCCCTGGGGAGGTATTGATATCAAGCCGCTGCCCATCAAGTACATCGATTGAAGAAGTTCCTGTTCTGAGTACAAAACTTCCAGATACAGATGCGTCTCCTGCTGCATCAAGAGTAGCTCTTGTACTCGTTGTTCCAATGCCGATATTGCCCGTGGCAGAAATAACACCCAAGGTACTTCCTGCGCTTGATTGCCATTTAACAATATCCGCTGTCGCGCTGGGGCCAGCTTTGAGGGTGAGGGCAGTGCCTCCAGCATAGGTTGCAGATAGCGTCGCTCCTGGTGCACCGATATAATCTCGAGCAATGATTTGTCCGAGACCGTCTGGGTCAAGCACAATGTTGCCGTTTGATCCAGATGTCGTCTGCAGGTTGAGCGTCGTTCCCTCGAGAGTGAGCGAAGTGCTAGAAGCCTTTAATTTGGGCGTTGCTCCACCGAGTACTACCTCACCACTGTTATTCATAACAACCACCGTATTTGCGGTGGCGGGGTCTGCAGGTGGAAATCCTTGAAGTGTTTCAGAGTTGAGTGCGTATGCGACACTTTTAATGCTTTGACGGGGAGAGAGAGTCTCAGCACCTACTTCAACCTGTAACCATACGTTTGCATTCTCACTAAAGACGCTGGAGGCAATCTCTGTTCCACAATCTGAGCCAAGACCGGAAGAAAAAATGCCGTCTTGGTCGGGCGTAATGCTGCATGTGCCAGAATCCCATAACTGTGTGCCGCTTCCAGTCCCGGGACCTGAATCATAGAGACGGAACCTAAAGTTTGTAGCTGCTGTGATAGGGTTTTGTGCTGTATCAGTCAAACGGCCTTGAAAAGAAAGCGTTCTATTGGGTCGCGTAAGTGTACTGGGGAATGCGAGTGGCTTATCTGGAGTAACAATAAACTGTTGATAGCCAAAATAACTAAATGAAATCAAAAAGAGTAATATCATCGCTACATTTGCATAGCGAGTAATAAAAGAATCACCCTTCTTTTGAAGAGACTGCTGTAATAATCGTGCGTTTTCTTTGATGATTTGAGTGTATTCTTGTGATTTATTTGCCTTTTGTTTGTGTGTTAGATCTCCCTGAGGAGAAAGAAGCGCACTTAGTGAGAACCGCTTGCGTAGGCCACTGATAACTCGATCTCCTCTTAAGTCATGAGGTTGCTCATCATGACTGAGATTCTCTAACCAAGAATAAGTACCGGCTGTGACAACACCTAGTGTTTCTAGCCATAAGCTAAATTGGGCTAGGCTCACTAATTTGCGTTTAATTGTAGCTCCCGCCAAGTTGCTGCTTCTTTGAGAGCGGATAAACTCGAGGACTTTTTGTTTAGTTAGGGTTTTTGTTAGTTCTGCTGATTTAGAAAATTCAATAAATTGATTGATATCACTGCGATAATTTTTTATGGTTGATGTTGAGCAGTTGGCAGACTTAAGTGCTAATAGGTATTCTGAGAGGAAGACATCCATCTGGGAAAGGGAAAATGAACTCACAAACTGAGTCACACTGGTACACGCATTTTCAGAGAAGGAATGCTTCTTGGCTAGCTCTTGAATACAAGATGCTGGCTCTACAAAATCTGTTACAGAAACTAGTGAACGTAGTACAGTAACGAGAAGCGCATGTGCTTCTTCAAAACGAGAATCATCAACACCTATGGTCTTCATGAATGTAGAAAACAGTTTGCGGACGCTGGTGATATACAGTTCCTGGGCAGTCATGATGAATATTTTTCTTGCAGCTCTTGTCTTGTGTCTAATCCAGATTGATTAGACTATTTTTTCTCAACAAGTTACAGTGTACGGATTTCCTCAAGTACAAGTCAAGAAGTCATACATAGTCAAAAAACGCCAGTTTTTCACATTGCAAGTTTCTCTGGTATCAATGCAGAAAAAAGAACACTTTTCACCTTTTTCATGAATATCAATCAATATCAAACAAAGCTAACTATGAAAAAAATTGAAGCAAAGAGTTGCATAAATGATGTATTGTTGACTAATAATCTAGGCTGTTGAAATGTGTTTTTTTTTGAAGTATAGTAATCAAAAATTAATAATACATATAAAAAACATCTGCGCATGCCTTTAAAAGTTGTTTTTTATCCACAGCTTAATCACCATTTATTAAAAAGTAGATGGATTCGTGTTGAATGCACAAGTTTGCCGCAACTCATGTGTCATTTTGAGTAGTTGATATTTATGAATAAAAAGAAGTAAATATACTAAATTCGAGTTATTTTCGCATATATACTAGAGTATGGCCCTAAAACAAAACACATTAAAAGTGCTTCTCGTACTTGCTGCAACAAGTTCTACAGAGGCTCAAGGCTTACCAAGCCCCATAATTAAAGCGCTTCTCCCAGATATAACCATAACGGGAACTAGATCTCTCTTGGTTCTCTTAGTGCGTAAGAAACTTATTTACAAACGTAGGGTGTTTGGAACTACTACGTTTCACATTTCTGAGCAAGGACAGCGCAGCTTAAATACAGCATTTCCGGCTTTACATGCAACCTGGCACGATTGGGACGGTAGCTGGGTTGTAGTGGTCTTTTTAGACGCGCCTAAAGGTGACTCACAGTTTCGTTACCTACGTAAACTCATTCTTAGTCATGCGGGTATGCAAGTAACTAGAGGTATGTATGCAAAAGCGGGAGGGTTTGCTCCTGAAGTATTGGCTCAGCTACAGAACACATACCTGGGGCATGTTATTATTTTTTCGGTCTTTAAGTGGATTCAAGGCTTTGATAAGCCTGTAGTATTTGAATACTACAACCTACCAGATAAGGCAACGGCCTTGTCTGGAATTAGCAATGAAGTTAATGAACTGCTAAATATTATCAATAGAGAAAAAAGATTGACTGAGAAACAAAAAATTAATATAGTTACTCTTGTTGATCGGTTTATCGATTTCTTGAGGGAAGATCCCGGATTTATTCATTATTATTTTCCAGGCACACCAGATGAAGGTGAGTTACTAGCAAATATCGGCACACTGTTATCCTTATGGGACTAAAATGCGCAACCGAAGAAAAATGTATGTCGGTGTGTGAAAAAAATATTTGTCCTGACTAAAGTATTGTTATTAATATTTCCATAAGTGATGGGTGAAAATGGTCAAATCTGTTTCGGGTATGTTTTTTCATAGCTTTACACTTTTATACTTATATATAGTTAAGTACAGTAATAATAAAAAAAATCAAAAGCGAAAATAAAATTCCAGATCTAATTTCATTTGCGTAAAATATGCAATATATTTATTTCTTGCGATTAATCTGGGAAAAAAATTCGGAAAATAAAATAGAAAAGGCGAATGTTCTCTTTATCTGGAAAAAAGTGAATAACTTTTGCCTTTTGTATGCCGAAGATAATGCGTATGTGATAATGGAGAGCTAAAACTAATCTTTTGTGTTTCCCGTAAGCATGGGGGAGAGCTCATTATCGGATGAAATTGATAACACGTGGGGACGGTATAACGATCTGCTCCATGGTGTTGACCTGTTCTAGTTCAGAGAGAATAGTGTGCTCAAAGTCTATGTACTGAATAGTTGATGTGGTATGAGTTTTGATTAACACAGTGCCGTGCTCGTCTGTTTGGCATATTTCGTCCGTATGCGTTTTATCGTCTCGTATAGACATAACAACAGAGTGTACTGTTGGTGTACCTAGACGACTTTGATATAGCTTTTTAATAAAGTATCCACGAGAACGAGCTTTCTTCCTCAGATACAGTGCACTATAAAGCATAAGAGTGATGGCGTTGATAAGTGATGGGTTTAAAAACACCAAAACAAAGCATCCAGTAGTCACTGGAGCGTTGAGGAGTGGTGCCTCTAATATCCACTTTCTGAATGGTGATTTCTGTTGATATTTTTCAGTTTTATCAACGGGAATACACAGTGGTGGTTCTGGCCTCTCTTGTGTGATGCTAATTGGTGAACCTCGATAGAAGGTAGTCTCCGAGAGATGCTCTGGCTGTGAGCGCAGTGTCGGGAAAATACAGCCATCTTCTGTCACGGTATAGGAGAATGTTCCTTTTGGAAGGTCCAGGCGAAAGAAAATACCTTCTTTATTGGTAACTGTCTCTGTATGGTAGGGTTGTTTATTGTCTTCAGTGCCAGCAAGATGAACGGGTGCAAACGGGAGGGCAATCTGAGTTCTACTGTCAACCACAATACCCTGTGGATGAGCATCATTCAGAATACCTATGGCTCTCCATATATTTCTCAAGGTAGAAAAAGAAAGGCTAAAACCAAAAGGTTGAGCTAGTAGTACCGTTTTAATGAGAGGGTGCAAGAGAAGTATTACTAAGCCAGCATAGTTAAGTATGGTGAGCCAGCTCTGGTTCGTTGAACGCGGGGACGGACGAACTGGTCCAGTCGCGCTTATGAGTTGCTGTACAGTTGGTGGTGCATAGGTGAGTAGAGAAGATACAATCTTTTCTTTCATTTCAACTGCACTGATAATGGGAACTGAAATAACTATTGGAGTAGTGGGTACGGGTATAACAATTTCTTTTGAATAGACAATAATAGGTACGTCCTCAAGTGCGCTTATATTTCCTGCTGTATCTGTGATGAGAAAATCAAGATAGATGATGACATCTCTCGGTATACGATCAAGCTGTTGAGACCAAGTGCCGTCAGAAGCAATGGTGAATGTTGAGGTAAGCTGCGGGGAAGAACCATCCCGAACGGTAAGACGTACCGTACTTCCTGCCTCACCGGTTCCTTTAAGTAGTGGCTCAATGCTAGTACTCACCACAGGTTTCTCTGGAACGGTACTAAGGTCTTGTGCAGAAATACTTACTTTGGTTATGTCTATGATCGTAATAACAAAGATGGGAGCTCGAGAATCTATGGTAAAGGTCCATGTTACCGAGCTGGTTTGATTACTATAAAAATCATAGGCAACGATCTTCCAACTATGTGACCCTTCAGTAAGTCCTGATTTTGGTACAAGTGTGTACTCTTTGGTAGTTCCTGAGTAGCTGAGACTAAAAGCACTAGTATCTGTGTTGGTAAGGGGAATGGGGGCAAACGTTGTGATTCCATCTAGAATCAACTCGTATTTCTGCACCGCAAAGTTATCTACCGACTCTTTCCAGACAAATGTAGGAGTATTGGTAACAACAATGCTGGTGTTAGCAGGAGCAATTAAGATAGGGGTGCTTGGTGCTTCTGTGTCACGTATACCTGCTGTTACCTTCGTGGCGCGAGTCTTGGGTTGACTCAAGGTCTCACCAGGCTCAATCTCAAGTCCCTGCGCATGGACAGAGGTAACAGCAAAAAAGCAGAGCATTATGCAGAAGCAACTATAGAATGCAGTTAGAATTGACTTCCTGAGCATTACTCTTCATATTGCTTGAGGTCTTGTCCTTGAGCTCGCTTTAACTGGGCTTCAAGCTCTGCAATACGCGCACTTTGGTCTTGTTTGCGGTGGATGATATGTCTGCGTATGGAAATGAAAGCCGCAATGCCTGTTAAGAGTACAACTATGAATGCAAGCAAAAGCTTGATAGGAATAAGCCAGAATTTTGTCTTAGCGAGTACAACGTTGCCTTGAGTGCCATAGCTGAGTGTCAAATCGGCGTAATAGAGTCCGTATCCCCAGATTTGGTCCCATTGTCCAGTATAGGCACGAGTGCCCATTGGGAAGATATTTCGGTCCTCAGGCTTCAGCATGGCAACTTCTTTACCAAAAATGTTCTTCAGAGAAACCCCAATCTTGGGTCTGATGTGTACATCTGAGCGGTTATCAACACTGAATGAGTATGGTACTGGGCCAAACTCGCTAAATCGAGGGATCATGAAGTCACGGACATATGCTTCCTCATTAATTGGTCCAGCCACGCGCACGTAGAGAAGGGTTCCTACTTTTTGATTAATACCTGCTGCCTTGCCAGCTTCTGCTTTGGACGAGCTCAATGAAGGCTGATGGTTAATCATGGCATAGTGGCCTCCTGGCAGTGCATCATCCGGGACTTGAATGAGGACCGTTACCACCGCTTTTTGTCTGGGCTGAAGAATATTCTCACTGGGAGTCAGTACAAGCCATGAAGCCAAACTCCAGCGATTATCACCACGAGCTCCCTCAAGAGCCACTGGCGTTTCACCATCCTCAACGATGAAGTCACGCGCTGAACTAGAAACAGTAAGTGGTACTTCACTCGTGTTAATAACCTCTACTTGAATCTGTTTCTTCTCTCCTGGGTTGAGAACCAGTGAATCATCATCACCCAATCTGAGCGGTGTTGCAGTAAGACTGAGAGTGCCCTGATTGGCAACAGACTCTTGTTTTGTGCGCTCCTGCGCTGATACTTTCTGTACATATCCGGCGGGGGTTAGTAGTACAGATCCCAGGAGTAATCCTGAAAAAAGTAATGTTGATACACGGGCAGGTGTGTTCATACCTTCACTCCTTAAAAGTTTGCTGTTGCTATATACGTTACGTAGTTCTCATAGTAGCCAGCTGCCTGAGTGGTTGATACAACCGCTCGGTAGCAGAGGTAGTAGTTACTGTTCTCCACAGGTGTTATTGACTTTGAAACAATTATGGAGCCTTCAGAATTTGATGTGTCAGAAAACTGGCGGAAGCAGTGGCAAAGTTGACCTCCAGTGCAGCCAGTGGCGGAGTTCGAGGTACAGGTGTAGGTAGAGCCATCGTCAACTGTTCCACCGCCAGAGTTGGTCCCAGTTGTGCTCGTATCATGCTGGAAGGGGAGTATCAGTCCGCTTAAGGAGTTCTTGTTATCGAGTGTGTACCCAAACCCTTTGGTAGAAGTACTCGTCCATAGTCCAGCAGCAGCTTCCGTGATGGTAGCAGCGTCACCTGTACTGTCAGGTATACAGTCGGTATTGGGTAGTGATCCGTCTGGACAGCTGCCACCGTTTCTTCCCAATTGGTCATTCTCAGCAGCAGTAACTGAATAGCCGCCAGAAGCATTTGTGCTCACACTAAAGCCTTGAGCTGCCTGTGTGAAGGTACTTAACAATAGATCGCCAAAAGGAACAAGTGCTGCCGATGTGCTTACTGAAGTGCTTAAACCACACACATCTGTACCACTGCCAACGCCTATAATCTTGAAGGTAATTTGAGGCTGAACGCTTGCAGTAATCTTGACTGCTTCGATAACTCCAATTGCAACTGTGGTGCTATCAATCACGTTTAAATTGCTATCAAAATGCTGCACTACCACTTTGTACGTGTCTGCAACACCCTGTTGATGATTTTGCATAGGAGCAGGGTTGATGAGGCTGTTAATAGTAATTGCGCCATTGCTAACACCATCAAAGGCCGTACTGGTTGCCCCAGGACCGGAGTAGGCACACTCAAAAGCATGGTAATCACCAGCTAAAGTACCTGTGAGAGTGACAGCAGAATTAGTTGCAGCTCCAGAAACGAAGTCGTACACATACAGCCCAACATCTCCGGGACAAGTAACAGTGGGTGTAGTTGTCCCAAAATCAAAGTATCCCCCATCAGGGATACCATCACCAGCGGCACCATTATTGGTTAAAGCAGGTACTAAGACACGGAAACGTCCATTGGCAATAGCATTTGTGGTCGTCATCTTGACAGTGAGTACAGAAGATGATGTAGCAATAACATCATCACCAGCATCTGCTTGCCCAGAACCAAGCCCAGCACTGAGGTATATTTTATTTTCCGCTTCAAATGGAACAGTGGTGTTATTGTAGGAATCATCAACAGAAAAGAGTGACATAGATCCAGCATTACCGATCATCACTTTGTCACCATCACCTCCTACATCACCTTCAACTAACTGCGAAGAAGCAGTAGATGGGTATGCATTGCGAGTTGTGTTGATATAGGCAACAGTGGACCCTACTGAATTCCCACTAGCAAGAGCTCCTCTAAAAGACAACCGAGAGTTTGAAAGCGTAACGGAAACATTAGAAAGACTGGCAGAGTACTGCTTGTTGGAAACTTGACTGGCAAATGTTGCTGCTGCACCAATTACCCCCACCAACACAAATACTTTGAAACTATGTTTCATACCTAAAAAGCATAAATCTTATCCCTCAGTGTAGTACTTTTTCCGCCTCTCTTGCAAGAGAGAGTTTGTTCTTTTCCTGAAGAAAATAAATATGCCGACTACCCCAAAAGTAAAAAAGACTGTTGTAAAGGAATAAGGCAAGAAAAAGATAGTCTTAGTAATCGCAACTTGAGATGGTGAGGTCTCGATTCCGGTTGTGAGTACAACTTCGATGGTATACCAACCAAAAAAGAAAGATTGTACATACTTAAACTGACTATTTTCTTGGGCTGAAAGAGCCATTTGTAAATTTCGGGAACTGTTTCCCAGAATGACTTGGGGAGCTACGGGAAGCGTGGCAATGGCTGTACCCCGCCAGTTCTTAATAGTTGCTGTCCCAGAAGCAACACTTGCGGCATATGAGTCATTATGTGCTACAGGAGTAAAGGTGAGCGATGAGAAAGAATCATTAAGGATAGGACTCTCAATACTCTTGAGCGTAAGGAGAGTGGGGAGCGTGTCTGTATCTGTTACAAGAACAATGAGATTGCTGCCAATTACCGTTTTTATATCTGCGCCTGCACCAAGATGAGCGGCTGGCTGTGCGAGTGTCGTCTCAAAAAGGATTGTTAAAGGATACTCTTTTGATGGTGCATTGGCTGGTACAGCAAATGAAAGGCGCAGCGCGGCTTTCTCTTTAGGTTGGAGCAAAAGTGTCTCGAAACTTGTAGGATCTTGTCCTTCAGCAAGATAGGAAAAGGAAGTGTCAGAAGATAGGACGGGTGCCCCTGTACTATTATCACTGCTAAAATCAACAATCCGGGGATGCACTTGCAGGGTGTGAGAGCTTGTATTCTCTAGTGAAATGGTATGCGACGCAGTGGCACCCTGTTCAATCTTAAGAAAAGCGGTTGCTGGTGACACCCCAAGCTCAAGACTCTCCAGTGTGATCTCAGGTTTGTTCTCTGCATGTACTTGTGCAGGAATTACAATACAAATTGCCACAAAGATGCTCACTGCTATTTTTGAAAATATATCAACTTGAGAATGATTCATACTAATATCCTGGCACAGCAACATACACTATTGGTGTGCTGTAGTTACCTTCTGCCTGACTTCCACTTACCCCAGCTTTGTAGGTGATTGTTGCTGTACGATTAATGCCAGCTGTTGTTGCGCTCATAACGATCTGCATAGGTTGGGCAGACGCTCTGTCTGCAAAGCTGCGGTAGTAGCTGGTAGATATAAAGTCAGCAGGGACATCATTGCCATTTGCATTAAAGCCAAATCCAGCGACGTTTTGGTTTGTCCAGGTTTGTGCCGTCGTATAGCTGCAGGTACCAGCATCACATGTTGTGTTTGGGATGGTGTAGGCGCCACCTTCGTGTCGCAATGGATGTTCCTCAAAGACATATACTTTGTATCCTCCTGTTCCTCGAGTAGTAACTTCAAGGGTATGGGAGTCTATATAGTGTATGCCAGGGACCATTGTGCCTAATGAGATTAGAGTTTTTGAGATGCGGAAACGGAACTGGTCGATTTGATAAATATATTGAAACCCACTGCCCACAAAGTAGCCGGAAACACCATATTGGCCATACGGGCCAGCTCCAGTTTGACCCACCGTGTCTGTCACATTATAGCTAGAACTTGATTTCTCACCCGCTGTGATATTGAAGTTACCAAATTGGATAACGTATGATCCGGATTGTAATCTCTCCGCAAGCACAGAGCCTGGTACTGACAGAAGTCCACCAAAAAATATGATAAGAAGACTTGTACGGACGAAGTGCCGTTTGTGCATAGATCTTATT
Organism: uncultured Pseudomonadales bacterium; assembly: GCA_964648715.1. Classification (GTDB taxonomy): domain Bacteria; phylum Patescibacteriota; class Microgenomatia; order UBA1400; family PJMF01; genus OMIS01. Next base: position 93,475 of record CAZYNM010000002.1, read on the forward strand.
TTTGTTGCCGTATTCGTTCTACAAACTGCTGACTTTGCTGGTACAGCGTATCAAGTTGCTCTGCAACCGCAGATTGTGATGTCACGGCAGTATCTCTGATAGCTTGAAGCTGAGGAACCACGGTGTGTACTAAGTACTCATAGATAGACAGTTCTACTTTCTTGGTCTCAACAAGCTCATCTGTTTCTTTCTCGAGAAGTGTTGCAGTTCTTTGCAGTGTTTTGTACTGTTCGTGTGCAACGACAAAAATGATAAGCGTGAGAGGCAAAGGAAGTAACGAAAAGAATTCTTGTGTGGTCATGGCTGGTGTTAGCATAATATGTAGTACAACTGTCTCAACAACAACAATAAGGGCTACAATAAGTGGCGTTGAAAGGCTCAAAAAGAAAAGATGAATAAAACTGAGCATAAAAAATGGTGACGACACATTTCCTGTTGCAGCAATAAGAAAGAAAAAACCGAAGCTTAAAAGTGCCATCTCGTATGAGTTTGAAGTTGGTGCAAAATGCAGCCAAGAAGTACGCTGTATCCTCTTAAGGACAAAAAAGATCAGCACAACGCTGGCAAAGAACTGCAAAGCGTATGTATGAAAAAATGGAACTAGACTGAGCCCACATGCAGCAAGTAGTGCTGCACTGAGTAGAACCAGTTGAAGTTTGGCAGACATATACACCTATGGTATACTATTTCTCATGAAACGCACACAGAGCATTCTCCGACTTCTTCTTAACCACTAGTAGTGGCAGGGGGTCGGTTCGTGTGTATAAGATCCCCAAGAAGGGGTCTTTTTGTTTTCAGAGAAGTTTTGTAGCGACTTGTGTAGAAGGGAATCATCATGGCAAAACCATATAACCATACAGCTCTTGAAGAGAGGTGGCAGCACTTTTGGGAAGAGCATGCTCTTTTTCAGGGCAGTGCTTCTCAAGACTGTAGTACGAAAGAGAAGATTTACCTCCTTTTTGCTTTTGCTTATCCCTCAGGAGCTGGTCTGCACGTAGGTCACGTAGAAAGCAAAACCGCGCTCGATATTCTTGCTAGATATTACCGCATGAATGGGAAAGCAGTTTTTTTCCCTGTAGGATGGGATGCGTTTGGCTTACCAGCTGAGAACTACGCTGTTAAAACCGGTGTACATCCTGCTGAGACAACAAAAAATGCTATTACTACCTTCCGACGTCAAGTAAAGCGCGTGGGAATATCGTATGATTGGGAAGCAGAAATAGCTACATGTCATCAAGAATATTATCGGTGGACTCAATGGATCTTCCTCGAACTTTTCAAGGCTGGTTTAGCATACCAAGCACTTGGAGCAGTTAACTGGTGTCCAAGTTGTCAGACTGTACTCGCAAATGAACAGGTGGTTAATGGGCACTGTGAAAGATGTGATTCTGAAGTAGTACAAAAGCAGATGAAACAATGGTTTTTTAAAATAACTGAGTACAAAGATGAGCTTATTAGTGGTTTACAGCAAGTAGATTGGCCTGAAGCAACAAAGCAACAACAATTAAACTGGATTGGTAAAAGTGAAGGTGTGCGTGTGACCTTCCCAGCCCAAAATACCCCAGTGAAGCTTACCTGCTTCACCACCCGCATTGATACTATTTGTGGAGTTACCTTCTTGGTTATTTCACCTGAGAAGTTTGAAGAACTCCATCTCATTGAACATGTGCCAGCTCAACAGCAAACAGCAGTAAACGACTACCTTGCTGCCTCTTTCAAAAAGACAGAAGAGGAACGCAAGATTGGGGAGAAAGATAAAACTGGGGTTGCTACCGGCATTGAGTGCCTCAATCCAGTTACGAAACAAACAGTGCCGCTGTATGTGGCAGATTATGTTTTGGCTGGCTATGGCACTGGTGTGGTCATGGGTGTCCCTGCACACGATGATCGAGATGGAGCTTTTGCCAAAAAGTTTGGTATTACATTAAAAACAGTAGTGGTAAAGACAGGCACACAAGAAAGTGCTGGAACAGACTATGGTACCCTTGTTAACTCAGGAGCCTATAATGGCTTAACGAGTAGTGATGCCCAGGCAAAGCTTGTGGAAGGTCATCCTGATGATATGGAAAGAGCAACGACCTATAAGTTGAGAGATTGGTTAATTAGTCGCCAGAGGTATTGGGGTGTGCCCATTCCAATAGTCTATGACCCAGAAGGTGTTGCTCACTCAGTAAAAGATGAGCACTTACCTTGGTTGTTGCCTACAGATGTAGAGTTCAAGCCAACTGGTGAGTCTCCGTTGACATTTTCTAAAGAATTTATTGAGCGAACTGAGCGTCTGTATGGCAAAGGATGGCGTCCAGAGTTCGATACGATGGACACGTTTGTCGATTCAAGTTGGTACTTTTTACGATATACGGATGCCCGCAACAAAGAAGTGTTTGCTTCCAAGCAACAGCTACAGAAATGGTTGCCAGTTGATTTCTACATGATAGGTCCAGAACACATTGTTCTCCATCTATTGTATTCAAGGTTCTTCACAAAGTTCTTACGTGACAGAGGCTATATCAGCTTTGATGAGCCGTTCATGAAGATGCGGCATCAGGGAATGATTATGGGTCCAGACGGAAAGAAGATGAGCAAAAGTAAAGGAAACGTTATTAATCCAGACGACATAATCGAGAAGTTCGGTGCAGATACCCTTCGCATGTATGAAATGTTTATGGGACCTATTGAAGCAGACAAGCCATGGGACGTAAGTGCAGTCGCAGGGGTCTATAGGTTCCTTCAAAGAGTTCAAACTCGTGTTACTGAGGGCTCTGAAGAGGGAGCTACTACATCAGCTATAGCTCTGCGACAGGCTTTGCATCGTACCCTTAAGAAGGTAACAGATGATATACCACAGTTGAAGTTCAATACTGCGATAGCATCATTGATGGAATTTATGAACACCTGGGATCAAGCCGTGCAGGCAAATGGTGCAACGCTCTCTCCTCAAGATAAAGGGATGTTTGTCCGCATTCTGGCCCCATTCTGTCCATTTATGGCTGAAGAGTTGGCACACACAATGGGTACAGTCCAAGCAAGTGAGTCAATTCATACACAAGTGTGGCCAGAGTATGACGCATCTTTCATTGCAGCATCAGAAGTGACGATAGGTGTGCAAGTAAATGGCAAGCTGAGAGGTGAGCTTACTTTGTCTGCCGAGATGATGGCTTCACCAGAGGAAATTAAGAAACGGGCTGCTACTGTGCAGAGTGTGCAAGCATGGATAACAAACAAGAAGATCGTCAAGGAAGTGGTAGTACCGGGAAAAATAGTTAACTTTGTTACCGACTAAAAGCAACAGTTTAAGCAAGGTTGGAGTAAGAGAATACCTCCCATGGGTATGCATGGGCCTTTGCTTGCTTTGAAACAATTCTCCTCTCAAGAGTATGTACTTCTGGGGTGTGGGTTACTTGCAGGTAGTTGTGGCCTTATTCTTCTTGTGTGTATATTCTTGACCAATGAGACACACCAGTTACCATCTTCTCAAGGAGAAAAGCTTCAGGTTGTCTCAACTCAAAAATATATTCTCTGTGAGGTTGTAGGTGCAGTTGCTCATCCTGGTGTTGTGCGTCTTGAAGCAGGAAGTCGTGTTGGTGATGCCATTGCTCAGGCTGGAGGCTTGAGTAAAGACGCAGACGTAGAGGCAATTGCTGCACTGCTCAACTTAGCTGAGCAGATAGTTGATGGTCAGAAAATCACTGTTCCTACTGTTTCCTCTGTTAGTACTCCAAATGTGCATGTAAACACTGTCTCAATTAATTCAGCTACGCTTCAAGAACTTGATGCGCTCTCGGGTGTGGGGAAGGTGACTGCCCAAAAAATTATTGATAATCGCCCCTACACAACTATTGAAAGCATTGTGGAAAAAAATGTTATCTCGCAAAAAGTATTCAATCTCAATAAAGAAAAAATTCGTCTCTACTAGAATGTGCAAAACTTTCGCTATCCTCTTTTAAGAAAATTATTAAAACATCAAAATAAGATAATGCGTAGTAGTGTTTATAACAATTTTGGACATATATTAATTATCTTTATGATACTATTAGTAATAGTAATATTATTGAATTTTTCAAGCAAAATACAAATTTTGCAAACAAAATACGTACATCATGAATTGATAGACTTATACAAAAAGAACGAACAAACATTGAAACAAGGGCGGTTGGGAGCATTATTCCTTAGAATGTGGTATTTCCAAGCGATCTATAGCAACACGATGTCAGATCTGGAAAAACATAAAACGTCTATTGTAATTAGCAGGAATGGGTATGCATCTGATAGCCATGAATTTAAATCAAATATATTGAAAGAAAGATCTTATTCTCTGAATAGAACACTGTCTGATTCGGATATACAAGGGGTTGTGATAGATGCCAAGAACTCATATGTTTTTAGTGAACGAGCACGACTTTTACTCTGGAGCTCAATGGGATCAGCCAGAGGAGCACTAGTCTGGTCACTGGTCTATGGTTCTCAGGAAAGCATGCCTGAGGATATCAGGGCTGCGTTCCTTTCTACCGGCACCCTACATTTGGCAGCTTTATCTGGCTCTAATGTGAGTACTTGGTTGTTACTCATCAAAGCATCCACTCAAGCCATCAAGAAGCGGAGCCAAAAAACGAGTCTTCTGCTTGTGAGTTTATTTTGTTATGGTCTGATGGTTCAGACATCTCCCGGAATTGTTCGTGCACTTGTGCAAGCCGGACTTCAGCTGTGTGGGCAGTTGTTGGGTAGAAAAGTACACAAAATACAAACACTCTTCTTGGCACTTATACTAACTTGTCTCTTCCATATAGACTGGATATCTGACGTAGGGTTGTGGCTTAGTTTCTGTTCTAGTTTTGCACTCATAGCTCAGAAACGAGCGGACGAGCAGAGAGTAGGTGCGGTTGCGTCTGTGGTTCGTGAATTGCAGGCAAGTGTGCTCTGTACTTGGGCAACTGCTCCCATTATACTGGTCATCTTTAAGAGAATCTCTTGTAACGGCATAGTTTTTACACCACTTATTTCTCTTTTTACTTTATTCTTTTCTGCTTTTGGATTGGGTATCACCTTTTGTGTGTACTTGCTATCGTATCTAACCTGGAGTGGTGCTGTCATCATCTCAAAATTGGTATTTGAGCTGCCAGTTGTTGCTTTAGAACAAACGTTGCGTATGAGCAGTAACTTGCTTCCGTTTGACTGGGTGGTATCAAGCAACAAGGTGCGTGGACTATTGGTTGCTTTGCATTTTATCTTAACAGCACTGTTCTTACTGCACACTAGGGTTCGTCAAAACTATCAAAAAAAACGCATTATATGAAAGCATCAGCTGTACTTTTACTTTGTCTGATTTGCTCACTGTCACTTTTCCTGGTGTGTGTTCCGGATAATAAACTCCATTTCTATGCCTGTGATGTTGGGCAGGGTGATGCAATGCTCTTCGTGTACAAGAATAAACAAGTTGTTATTGATGGTGGTAGAGATAGTAAAGCGCTTGGGTGTATCAAGAAAATTTTGCCAGTTTGGGACACAAATTTGGAGCTTGTTATTGCTACTCATGCAGACGCTGATCATATTGGCGGTCTAGATGACATCATTTCAGCCTATACGGTTAGTACATTCTTTGTTCCTCAGCAATCAAAAGAAACTAACGATTTTGCTGATTTTAATCAGACCGTCTCGAGAAAGAGAGCCGAGGGAACAATAATTCATGTCCCACGAGCTGGCGATACTATTGAGATAGCAACTGGTATTACCGTACAGGTGGTATCTCACCTGGGTGTGCACACTGCTGCAGACAGTGCAGAGGACCCTAAAGGTGAAACACAGTTATGGGATGTTAAAAAAAATAAGCAAGAAAAAAAAGTATCAAATAACGACGGATCAATCGTTGTTTATTTAACATACAACAAGATGTCCTTTCTTATGACAGGAGATCTTGAAACAGCTGGTGAACAAGCATTACTTCACGGTGGTCTGATAAAAGAAGCTGCAATATTAAAAGTGGGGCATCATGGGTCAAAATCAAGCTCAAGCAATGAGTTTCTCAAGCGTGTGAGACCCGAATTCGCGGTGATAAGTGTAGGTAAAAACAACCGCTACGGGCATCCCCACCCACAAACAGAAGAGAGATTGCAGTCTGTCGGAGCAAAAATACTGCGAACGGATACACACGGTACTGTGCATATCACAAGTGACGGAACTTCCGTGAAAGAAGCGATCCTTATGCCATGGTACAAATGACTGATCGCTCTATGCTGTGAAGGTGCTTGTTACTGATCGTGAGTATAGAACTTTTTTCACCAAATTGTAAATGGGTAGTTTTAACTACTTTCGTTTTTGTTCATTTTACTCAAGAAAAAATGTGTTCAAAATATTTATTTGATATATATTGATTGCTTTAGATATAGGATGAAAAATAACAATCGTTTCATACGGTTGAGAGCTTACTGTACAGACAGTACTATCTATATTTCTTAATATTACACCAACATTTGTTGTACCTATAAGTATTCTACATACACTATTTGTGGTTTATTTATGCCCAACTGGCTTAGTTAGTATTCTATATTTTTTATGTTTTATATCCTCTCATTGAGTACAAAATAATAGAGATGTTAATTTTATTTTTAGGCAATTTTAGATTATTTAAAAGAGTACATAATATACTCTAAATATTCGTGTTTCATACGCTCTAACAACTGCTGGCTGTTTTTGCAGGAATGCTATACAATTATCTTCATGGAAGATACGTTTATTTCCGATATACAGCAAGCAATTACAAAGACTATACATGCATTGGGTTTCTCGCTGTTAAATTACACAGTAACTTTAGAGCGCCCTGCGCACAGTTCGCATGGTGATTATGCAACTTCATGTGCATTGGCACTTTTCTCACTGTATAAAACTGATGCAGCTTTTCTAAGTAAATACACATCACCAAGAAAAGTCGCTGAAGCTTGTGTTCAGGAACTAGAAAAAGTATTGACTTCAGAGCAATCCAAACAAATTGCTTCAATTACTATTGCTGGCCCTGGTTTTATCAATATCACACTCAGTGAAAGCGCACTTATTCAACGAGCGTCTCTCCAGGTCCAGGGTAAGCTCATAAACAAGCAAAAAACGTCTCAGAAATATATCATTGAGTATGTAAGCCCTAATACTAATAAACCACTGCACATTGGGCATCTGCGCAATGCGGCATTAGGTATGGCGTTAGCTAATATATTACAGGCCTGTGGGGCAACGGTTACTAAAGCAACAGTAAACAATGACCGGGGCCTTCACATTATGAAATCTGTATGGGGCTATTTGGTATTTGCCCAAAAAGGCGTGCAATCCCAACTCCCTTCTCATGAATGGAAGCCTCGCTTAACAAACTGGTGTGCCCAGTCTGACGTGTGGTTGCAACCTACAGAGATGGATCAGACACGTCTTCATAAGTCAGATCATTTTGTGGGGTATTGGTATACCAAGGCTGATTCATTTGCTGAAGATACCCTGGTCCAGGCAGCTTGGAGTGAAATGCTACAAGCTTGGGAAGACGTGCAGCATGAGCACCATAGAGATATCCGTGCCATTTGGCAACATATGAATGCTTGGTTTTATGCAGGGTATTCTGAGACTGCGCAGCGTTTTGGTTTTTCATTTGATCAAGAATCCATAAGTTATGAGTCTGAACTTTATCAGGCAGGGAAAGAACTCGTGCTGAAAGGTGTTCGTGATGGTATCTTCAAAACACTTTCCGATGGTGCAACGATGGTGGCATTAGATCGCTTTACACTTCCAGACAAGGTGCTGTTGCGGAAAGATGGTACTGGGATCTACATGACATTTGACATTGAGCTTACCAGGCAGAGATCTCTTCAGGATGTTGATAGGATGATTTGGGTAGTGGGTACAGATCAAAAACTCTACTTCCAACAACTGTTTGCTGTTGCGGAACTGTTAGGGTACGGCAACCGTGATCGTTTTCATCATTTTGCCTACGGAATGGTTCGTCTGCCTGACGGTAAGATGAGCTCGCGCAAGGGGCGTGTGATTTATGGTGATGATCTGCTTACGGAAGCCTGCCGTCAAGCTCAGGACGTTATCTCACAAGCACTTGTTGCCAAGCTCTCTGCAGCCCAAAAGCAGGGCAGCATTGTGAGTGATATTGGTATAGGAGCAGTAAAATGGACCATGCTTTCTCAAGACCCAGAATCGGAGATAATCTTTAATCTCAAGGAAAGTACAAGTATAAAAGGCTTTTCAGGTCCATATATTCAGTATACGCATGCTCGCACGCAGTCTTTACTTGAGACTGCTAAAAATAGATCTATTGCTATAGATTTTGATATAGTGCTGAATAATTTGATTGCTAAGAAAATCACACTCGGCTCATACGAGAAGGAGGTATTGCGATATCTTTTTGTCTACTCTGATTTCTTTGAAAGAGCAGCTGCTGAGTATGCGCCACACTATCTGTGTCAGTACCTCTTCACACTTGCACAACAGTACAATACTCTGTACGCAGAGGTGCCCATCCTCAGTAACAATACTGAACAGCAAAATGTTCGACTATGCATCACTCAAGCAGTTGCATCTGTTTTGCAACATGGCCTCACAACACTAGGAATAGCAGCACCTGAAAGGATGTAAATGTATACACCAAAGCACACACAGCTTGCGGATGGTTTGCAATTAATTACAATTCCTATGGCTGGTGTACAGTCGGTTACAGCTCTCATACTGGTAAACGTGGGCTCTCGCTATGAACCACTAGAGGTAGCTGGTATTGCACATTTCTTTGAACATATCGTTTTTAAAGGAACAACTACGTATCCTAGTGCGCTTGAGCTATCAAGTGTGATTGATGCTATTGGGGCAGAATTCAATGCCTTTACTAGCAAAGAATATACAGGGTTCTACGTAAAAGCTGCCAGCCGTCATCTTAGTACTGCACTTGATGTGCTGTCAGATATGATGCTGCGGCCGTTAATTCCGCAAGATGATATTGAACGCGAAAGCAAGGTCATCATTGAAGAAATAAACATGTACAAGGATAATCCGATGTCTCATGTAAGCACTATCTTTGACAAGTTATTCTTCGCAGATGAGCGTTTGTCCCATGACATTATTGGATCAAAAGAGACTGTTTCAAAGATACAAAAGCATGATTTCGAAGACTTTTTGTCTAAATGGTATGGCTTGCGTAATATGGTGCTCGTATTGGCAGGAGATGCAGAAGTCCTGGGACTGGCGGAGACGAGAGATCTAGTTGAACAGTCATTTTCTAAACAGACTTTAGTGACGAGAACGGCTGTGACGCCAGAACGTCACTATCAACACCCTACGAATCTCATTGGAAGTGGTTGTAGAGAAGTTGTTGAAAAAACTACAGAGCAGGCTCATTTTGTGATAGGTTGGCAAGGGTATGAACGAAGCTCAAAACTCAAGCCTGTAATATCTGTTCTGTCGGTTATCTTGGGCGGGAACATGAGCTCAAGATTGTTTACCGAAGTAAGAGAAAAAAGAGGGCTTTGCTATTACGTTCATTCTGACGTTGATTACTACCATGACACCGGCATTATTGGTGCATCTGCAGGGGTAGATCCCGCACGAGCTCATGAAGCAGTTCGAGTTGTATTGGAAGAGTGCCGAGCTGTGGCCACGGGAGAAAAGCCCATCACTGAAAATGAGTTGGCAAAAGCAAAGGAGTACATTGCTGGATCACTGTTGCTTTCACTTGAAGACAGTAAAGATGTAGCACAGTACTTTGGGAGTAAGAAACTGCTTCTGGATGTTTTGGAGACACCTGAGGAAGCCTTGGCAAGAATTCAAGTAGTTAGTGCGGAAGAGATTACCCAATTAGCCCGTAAAGTGTTTATAGAGCAGAAGCCCAGACTTGCTATTATTGGACCGTTTGCTGATGCTTCTGTTTTTGATGACTTGAATTAGAACGCTTGTGAGGAAATAAAACTTGGGTACAATTGCAGTAGTAAGATAAGAAAGGAAAATTATGAAAATGACCCGCACTGCAGTGCTCGTCAAGCCAGATGGTCTTCAAAGAGGGCTCATCGGCGAAATAATAAGCCGCTTTGAGCGTAAAGGACTCAAGCTGGTTGGTATGAAAATGGTATCAATGAGTGATGCGCAACTCACTGAATGGTATGTGGAACACAAAGACAAAAGTTTCTTTGGAGACCTTAAATCATTTATGGGGTCATTGCCTGTAGTCGCTATGGCTTGGGAAGGTATTGATGCTGTTCCTGTTGTTCGGAAGCTGATTGGTACTACCTCTGGAAGAGAAGCAGAAGCGGGATCTATCCGTGGAGATTACGGTATGAGTCAACAATATAATCTTATCCATGCTTCTTCAAGTAAAGAGGACGCTGAGCGTGAAATTGAGATCGTGTTTGCCCCAGATGAGATCTTTGACTATGGCACGGTCATTGAAGAAGTTATTTATGCAGATTATGAGCGTAAATAAAATGTATTCAAATTGAAGACTAAAAACAAAAAACGCGAGTTATACTCGCGTTTTTTTGTGCCCTCAGCGGGAATCGAACCCACATCTTAAGTTCCGGAAACTCACGTTCTATCCATTGAACTATGAGGGCATACAGAAACAAAGTATGGAAGGTAGTATACTCTACTCAGGATTGAAGCAGTACAAGGCTTTTTGATGAGTTTTTGCTGATCAAACAGATTTTCTATTTCCACGGGATGTATTTGAAGAGCTGCGCTCATTTGCACCTACCAAAACTGAAGCTGTTATACAATGCCCCGAAGGGATAACGGCTCATGTGCTGAGCAAGTGAGTGTCCCCACCAGGACTCGAACCTGGATTTAGGGTTTAGGAAACCCTCGTTCTATCCCTTGAACTATGGGAACAACGTACGCATGACATTATACTGTATGATAAAGTATGCATTGGAGGATGAATACATGCATATGGATTTGGATACATACGCTTTATATGTAGGTAGAAACTTCTTTATACGACCAGATGGCATACCATTTTGGCAGTTTTTTGATAAAAACGATATTCCATACATAAAAAAACATTTCCCCTTTTTAACTACTTCTGAAACGCCACATATAAAAAAGGTGTTCGATTGGCATGAGTATTTGTCCTTACAATCAAAGGGAGAAGCATTGGCGTATCTCTATGCTGGGTTTGGAAAGGCTTTTAATTATGTGGGCCCCGTACTTGATCTTGAGTTAAAGCATGGTTTTAATGACCACACCGATAGACATACCTTGTGGGTAAGTCAGACTACTGTTGAACTCTTACAGCGAGCAGGGACTGCGTACAACAAGGCAGGAGGCTATGATGTAACCACAGAGTTGCTTGCTATCCTAGCAGGAATGACACATGATCTAGGTAATTTTTTTGGCAGAAAGCGTCATTGGTACCTGAGCTCCTGGTTGCTCACCCGCTTGTTCAAAAACATAGCATACGAATCACCAGAGTGGGAATATCTTAACTATGCTGTTCTATTTCATGAAGAACCTGAAGTGATAGAGGAAAAGATTGACTTGAGACAAAGCTCACCACTCCATTGGGCGCTCATTGCTGCAGACAAGATGCATGTGGGAAGAGACAGAATAGGTCCCCGATCGTTTGAGTCAGGCATTAAGTCAAAAGTACTTGAGCAAGATGTACACATCTTGGTTAACGCACTGATAGTGCGTTCCAGTTGGAGCTTGGCAGTGGGGGAATTTGTATGGCATTTAGATTTTAGTATTGATCAGCTTGAAGAGAAGTTTAGTGCCTTTAGTAAAGGCAACAACCGTCTGTGGTTGCCACAATCATTTCAGGATAAGTTGCTAGGAGAGGGTGTGCGATATCGAGATACATTTGTACAACTCTTTATTGATTTGTATAAAGGTAGACTCGATATGGCCATGGAAAGTATTTTCCTTTTATTCCCCTTCATAGATAAATTTACCATTCTTCTTGTTGATAATGATACGCGCAAGAAGGTAGGCAGTGGCTCACGAGTAATTTGGAGCAGGAAGCGGGGGAAGGGCAGTAGTATACTATCAATCGCCGGGGAGTAGCGCAGTTGGCTAGCGCGCGTCGTTCGGGACGACGAGGTCGCAGGTTCGAGTCCTGTCTCCCCGACAGAGCTATTGTGAATGTTACTTTAACTCAATTGCATAGAGATTCTTGGGTACATCTCCGCTGAATGCAGTGTAGAGAAGTAATCGTGTACCATCTGGCCATGGATAGACAAAGGTGGGATCAAACGGTCCAGAGTAGAGTGTAAAAATATTCGTGGCGTCATAACTGGTGATCTTGACTGCACCATCATTGATGAAAAGAAGATGATTTGAATCTGGATACCACTGGAACGTCTCGGTATACAGAGAAGAGTGATACTGCTTGAAATTCTGTACGGTTTGGGCTGAACTAGTGGCTTGTAGTGACATGAATGCGCTGGGGCTTGCTGTCACAGTTACTGCGGCTTTTGAGACAGCATCACGAGACAGAAGGAACTTTGCTGCTGCGCTTGCCTGGGGAGGTTCTGTGCCAATAAAGAAGTTACGATCTTCTTGTCTATCATAGACATATATCTTGCCTGGCTGAAGTGTACGTTGTTGTTGTTGTGTGCTGGCTGCAGGTATGGCAGCTACCAGGTTGTTGGGCAAAGTATAGTTTTGTGTAGCAGTATAAAGAATCTTTTCTTTATCTGGAGAAAAATAGACATTTTTTGCGCTGCGAGTGGCAAGTGTAATGATCTCGGGAGGAAACTCCAGCAAGTATTGTTGCTCTTTTTGGAACATGTCTGCTTCCCACTCTGCGAGAATTTGTTCTGATTGTGAAGACACATCAGTGAGTGAGCGGATGTCACTAGTAGAATCTGCGGGAAGCAAGAACTGTTTGGTATCTGTAATAACCAAGATTTCACTACTATCAGGCGACCAAATAAACTGTGCTTTTCCTAAGCTGAGAGTAGCAACGTCTTCAGCAATTTGACGTGGACTGCGTTGTAGCGCAACGGGAACAAGTGTGTTGAGGTCCATGACATATAACCCATTTTTTCGTTGTGCCGATTGGGAAGCAGTGTAGTACAACAACTTTTGTCCATCTGGAGAAGGCGAGAGGTTATGAATGCCAGTATATGTAAGCCGTGTTAAGCTGGGAGCGATAGGGAACAAGCGCGCGTTTGTTTGAGTGACCAACTCTTTTTGGATATTTAGTTTCTTTTTCCAGGGAGTGTAGCCATCTTTTGCAATGGTAACTTCATAATCACCAGGTTGTAGGTACAGGGTATCATCAGAAGCAGTGACCAAGCTATCATTCACAAAAACCTCAGCACCAGTAGGATACGAATTTGCAGAAAGAAGTCCGGTATCTTGCTGAACTCCATTCTTGGAAATGCGGATGGAGCCTTTTGCGTACTGGATAGCCAAGATAGTGCCAATAAAAATGATGACAAAAGAGAGTGCAGTAGAAAAAACTCGTTGGTTGACCCGTGAGCGCATACAGGTATTATAAGGTGTGACAGGAAAAAATGCAGCAAAGTATTTCATCTTACTTTTTCCCTAGAATTGGTGTCGATCTGGGTTCACACATGATGCGTATGTGTACCAATACACAACCGCTCATTATGAGCACGCATACGTGTGTAGCTCTGCATGCAACGACTAATGCGGTTGTTGCGTATGGGACCGAAGCTGCAGATATGCAAGGGAAAATTGGTGAATGGGTGAATGTAGAGTGGCCAGTGCAAAATGGGGTTGTTTCAGATCCTCAAATAGTTGCCAAATTAGTACAGCATTTTTTACATACTGAACGACTGATGCACTTGTTTTCGAGTCCTACTGGGCTTGTATCTGTGCCTGTTGCCAGTACATCAGTTCAGCGAGAAGTGGTCGCTGATGTGCTACGTAGCATTGGTTTTAGAGAGGTACTTACTATTGCGCAGCCACTAGCAGCATGCATTGGGGCTGGTGTGCCTATTGCCGATGCTTCAGGAAGTTTACTCATCCATATAGGCAGTGACCGTATTGAAGCAGCACTTATTACTTTGGGTAGTGTGGTGACGAGTGACACCCGGTACAAAGCAGGAAGATTTTTAAAAGAGGCATTGCAAGAGCTGCTGCGCGAGCAATTTTCTCTAGCAATTAGTCAAGCAGCACTTGAAGCAATTGTTGCGCATGGTGTTTCTGTTGATGAGAGTTTTAAAAGAAAAATTCGTGTTCAAGGAAAAGATCTTGCTACGGGTAAACCAACAGCACTCGATATATCGAGTGTGGTACTGCGACCAATAGCTCTTGAGATAGCTGATGCTTGCGAGCAAGCTATTACTACCGTCTTAAAAGATGTCCCTCCAGAGTTAACTGCTGATATTATGCAGAAAGGGATTCTGCTTTCTGGTGGTGCTGCACGACTGCATGGATTAGCACAGCTGGTTGGAGCGCGTTTGCGTCTACCCACTGCTATGGTTGAAGAACCAGAACTTGTAGTAAGTAGAGGTATTCACACAACACTCCAATATGTAGGCGAGTTTAGAGAAAGTCTTGGTTATGTCAGTTAAACTCTTTTCTTTGAACATAGAGGGTGACAAACATTTTTCTCGATGGATACCAGTAGTGCATCGCCATGCTCCAGACGTTGTATGTCTCCAAGAAGTATTTGCAGAGGACATGGAGTTCATTACAAACGAACTTGGTATGACTGGATATTTTGTGCCGCTCATGGATATTGCAGAGAAAAATTCCTACAGTATTGCGCCACGAGGCCTATGGGGACTTGGTTACTGCACTAAGCTTGAACATACTCCACCTGAAGTGTACTACTATGCAGGAGGTGGAGAGCTTAATGTTTTTCAAAAGCCTGAAGATGCCGCTCGGGCAGTAGTCTTGAGTACCATCAGCGATGCAATGGGTAATGAGTATCGCATTGGAACAACACATTTTACCTGGACGCCCAACGGTGAGGCCACTGATACGCAACGTACTGATGCTGAATCACTTTTATCTTATCTTCAAGAAAAAGACCAACTTGTCTTGTGTGGAGATTTTAATGCACCACGCGGAAAAGAAGTGTTTGGTCGTTTCTCCCAGTTCTACACCGATAACCTTCCCAAAGATGTACACTCAACTTTAGACCCTGATCTTCATTACCGAGGTGGACTGGTGACACTGGCTGTTGATACGATATTTTCCTCGGCTGGATATACCCTGACCCATGTTGAGGTTTTAACTGGAGTGAGTGACCACTATGGCTTGCTTGCAACTATAGACTCTACAGCAGCAACAAACTGATCACCACGGTCTTTGTAGTTTTTAAAAAGCCCAAAACTTGCACAAGCTGGGCTCAGTAACACCACGTCACCTGGTTGTGCTTGTTGTACTGCCTGACTCACTGCCTCTTTCATAGAGTTTACTGATAGGAGTAGGGGAATAGTGCGTTTGGTTTGAGCTGCGACTTCTGTTATTGTTGCCCCAATGACTGCACCCATGGGGGGCAACAAGACTACGGCTCGGATTGTCTGGCCAAGAATCTGTTCGGCAAGTGCCTCAAAAGTCACTCCTTTATCCGAACCTCCTGCAATGAGAACGACTCCTGTGTCTGAAAAACTCTTCAGTGCTGCGCAAGCAGCTTCAGGCGTAGTTGCTTGCGAGTCGTTGTAATACCGAACATCATTGACGGTTGCAACGTAGTTAAGACGATGCGGCAACGGCTGAAAGTTCTTGAGTGCACTGCTAATCTCCGCTACAGAGATATGTTGCTGAAGCGCGTAGGTAATGCCTGGGAGGATGTTTATGATGTTGTGATCACCAACCAAGGGAAGATCTTTTTTACGTACAATCTCAGTTCCATCTGCCAGCACCAAACTGTCTGCTGTACACCAAACAAGCTGCTGGGGGTGGGGGGTAAGAGAGAATGTAGTTTTTGTTGCAGGGGTTTGATCTGCAATAAGACGAGGAATAGCATAATCAGGGTTATAAAAGTACTGATCTTGAGAAGTTTGGAATGAAACAAGCCGAGCTTTAGCCTGCCAGTAGTGTTGAAAAGATGCATAGTAATCAAGATGCTCAGGCGTAATATCTTGCATAATAACGGTCTGAGGACTCACTGTGAGGTCAAGGATCTGATGGCTGGAAAGTTCAAGTACCACGTAGGCATCACTCAACTCATGCTGAGCGTAAAAATAAATCTTTTCCATAAGATCTAATGCAGGAACTCCAATGTTTCCTGCCAGCAATACCTGTCTACCACCTACCTTGAGGATGTGTGCCGTGACAGCAGTGGTGGTGCTTTTGCCTTTGGTGCCTGTTACTCCTACTGTGTGCGGTCGATGCTCTTCTGGTATCTGTGTGAGCAGTGTTAAGAAGAGGTTGGTATTGGATGTCTGCACAATACCAGTCTGGTGCTGAAGATACTTGAGCAATGGATGTGCCGGTGAAATACCAGGAGTTTTATAGACAATGTAGTTGTTTTTGGGTGCGTTAGATAGTTGCTCTGGTGTGCTGTAGCTTAACTGCACATCTGTGGTAAGAAATTTTTGAAACTCTTGGGGCAATTGGTCTTGTGGCTTGTCATCAGTCAGAATAATCGGAGTCTCGGGGAGACATTGGCGGAGAAACTGATACGTAGATACGCCTTCGGCTGCGCAGCCAAAGATAACACACGTTTTGTTGGTGTGCAGGTTGTGTACATACTGCTCAAGAATAGTGGTATATGCCATACTGCATTATTGTAACAGTACTCTCTGTGAGCAGAAGCGGTACAATACACGTCATATGACGCATGAAATACTGCCAGCCACTACACTCTTTGGTATTTCTTTTTTTGCGGGCACACAAGCATCATTATTGTCATATCTAAAAAAACATTGGACAAACCGCACGGATCTTCTTGTAGTGTGTACTCCCAACCCTGAGCAGTTAGTACAAGCGCACCAAGATACTGCACTCTTTACAGCACTGCGTGCTGCTGATATCTGCATCCCCGATGGCATAGGCATAGTATATGCATCTCATCTAGCGAAGCTAGTAGGCAAGACTGATCAATCATTGGAAGAAAGAGTCACTGGGGTTGATCTGGTACAAAGACTGCTCAAGGAAAAACTCACTGTATTTGTGATTGGGGGAAGAGGATACAGCACCCATCGTGTTACTACTGAAAAAAACTATCCGCTGTTTGAACTGGATGTACCTGGCGAAAAAAGACCAGCGCACGTGTTGTGGACGGAAGGATACACCGATATTACGGCTCCAACTGAGGAAGAGGAGACGATGGTTCTGAATATGCTGTCTCTAGTCAAACCAGATGTTGTGTGTGTTGCGCTAGGTGCACCTTATCAGGAATTTTGGCTCATGAAGCATCGTGCGTTTTTGCAAAAGACGGGCGTCCGAGTTGCCCTCTGTGTGGGCGGTGCCTTTGATTTTATTGTACAAAAAATACCTCGCGCATCCTTACAATTGCAACAGCTTGGGATGGAATGGCTGTTTAGACTGTGGCAAGAACCATGGCGTTGGCGCAGGCAAACTCGGTTGCTGTGGTTTATTCAGATGACGGTCAAGGAACTTCTTTCTTAGCCCACACTACCAAAAAGGCTCAGGCTAAAGCCTGAGCCTTTCTTTGTCACAAACGTAGAACCATTATTCTTCTGGACTTGGGTTAACACCCAGCAACCAAAGAACAGCTTCTTTTTTATAACGTCGATCCCCGCGTGAATTAATGCGGATAGCTGGTAGCTTGCCACGCTTGCCCCATCGTTTGATGGTGAGTGGAGACACGCGCAAGAGGTCTGCAACTTCACGTACTGTCAGAAGGTCTGGCAAATTTTTGATATCAAGTCTACTCGCATCATCTGCTCTACCAGTCTTCTTATCTTCAACAATGGGTGCTGGCATTAATGGTGCGGCTTGGGCAGTGAACTGGTCGTTCATGGATAACTCCTTTTAATAAGATAGTACAAGTACATACCAGGTGAGAGTGCGGCAAATACTGTCTTTGCGATATTAAACGTACCAGAGTAGAAACAACTGGGTCAAGGGGTAAGTTGTTAACAAGAAAGACTTATAACTTTTTGCACCACGTCCTATAGTATATTGAGTGTGGAAAACTAGTGTACAAATCTCTGGGTGGGCGTATACTTGTTGGTTGTCTTATTTTTAGTGTAGTATTTTTTTCTCACAATGTATGTGTGAGGAGAGGAGGTATATGTCAGTAGAGCAGACTGGAAAGAACCAGTTACTACACACGGTTGAAGGAGTTGTAGACCGAGAAGGTCAATACGTCCCTGTTAGACCTGGTGCTGCGACTCGAGTTTTAAATTGTCCTAATGGGTGGAATGAGGTGACATATGATAGAGCAGACGGGCAATCACCATCTGGATCTAAAGATGTGGCAAGTATGCTTGTTGCAGAGCTTATATATCTAGCTGCACATGAACTAGAACTAGGAGAAAACAGGTATGTTAAGTCAGTCCACCATCAGTTGGTACCAGAGAGAATTGTGGGTGCAGTAGATTGGGGGCTTAGTCTAGGAGAAATGGCACTATGGCAACTCAAAGAAGCTGGCTACAAGCTGGAGGCTCCGGATACGTTTGTGGCTCATGAGGTACAGTCTGGGATGGCATTTCGCTTTCAAAATGGGGTACTAGTTGTTCGTGCCGAACAACTTAAGTCTTTGCACAACCTTAAACAGGCAGTGGGAAGCACTGAAACTGCTTCGAATAGTGCTGTAGTACGGCATCTACTAGAGAAACTGGCTGGAGCATATTCTCCACAAGAAGGGTATGCCTGGAAAGTGCTAAGTGGCAAGCATGAGACAAAGCCAGGTTTAGAAGTAGTATTGTTGGCTTTTGGCAAAATGAATGCTTCTCACGAAGAACAAGAGCAGGCAATAAACACTCAACGTGCTGCTCAACTGGCTGTCTATAGTCGTGCTGCACACGTTGAAGCTTTGAGGCAGGGACTGCCACAACCTACACGGCAATTGGTGGGCCAAGTGCGGGATGTACTCTTTAGTGAAGCAGCCGGTGGTAAAGGCAAAGGTGTGTCCACATTGGCAGAGATAGCACAGCTGGCTGGTATTGTCGTGCGACCAACAGACTTGGTTGAAGCAGTTGCATTAGGCTACCATGCCTTGTGGAATAGTGCGTTGACTACCAGTGAAAGTATTAAAGGTCGATTTATTGCATGAGTGTAAGACACATGCAGGAATGAGAACTAAAAAAGCCCCCGGTTGGGGGCTTTTTAATAGGCATAATGAGCTGAACTACATTACTTGAGTTCAACGACACAGCCAGCCTCTTCGAGAGCTTTTTTGGCTGCTTCTGCAGTTTTCTTGTCAGCACCAGTGACCACTGGTTTTGGTGTGCTTTCGACAAATGTCTTTGCTTCACCAAGACCAAGTTCTGGCTTGAGAGTGCGGACTGCTTTGATTGCACCAATTTTGTTGGCACCTGCATCTTTAAGGATGACATCAAATTCAGTTTGCTCTTCAACTGGGGCTGCGGCAGCTGCTGCTGGAGCGGCACCCATCATCATAGGAGCTGCGGCGGAGACGCCGAATTCCTCTTCAAGAGCTTTTACGAGTTCAGAGACTTCCATAAGGGAAAGCTCTTTGACTCCATCAAGGAGTTTTTGGACTTTATCTGACATATAGTTCCTTTCTTTACTATGTACGAATCAGTACCGTTACTTAGTTACTACTAGGGGCTTCTGAGCCCTTCTTATCTGCTATAGCTTTGAGTGCATACACAAGTCCACGCTGACTTGCCTTAAGTACATTCACCAAGCCGTAAGCTGGGCCATTCAAACGTGAAATAAGTGTAGCAATGAGTTCCATCTTTCCAGGTAATTTGCTGAGAGCTTCCAGTTCTGCAATAGAGAGAACTTTACCTTCCATGTAGCCTTGTTTGATAGTGAGCTTATCTGAGTCTTTGTGAAACTTGAACAATTCTTTAAGAGCAGCAATCTCATCAGTGAATGAGAACACAAGCCCGTTCATCCCGTGTAGTGATTCACTTAAAGTGGGATCGGTAATGACTTTGCTGACCAGTGTGTTCTTTGCGACCAAAAACTCACCACCAACTTTGCGCAAAGCAGAGCGAAGCTTGACTTGATCATTCACAGTTGTGCCAGAAAATTCAACAACAGCAATCGATTTTGCTTCAGCAACTTTTTGCTTGAGAACTTCAACCTGTGCAAGGTTCTGTGTGTTTGGCATAAAATACTTTTCTTTTACACTTATTACTCAACTATGCAAGCCAAAGAACAAAAATACAAAAAAAGGGGAGAAATACAAAAAAATGCTTGTATCACCCTCGGCGCGACTTATAATTGCACGCTGTCTTTGGATTGACAAGACGCTAGTATAGCAGATTTATGCATAAGAGCAAGAGAAGAGATGAGACTTGGGGTGCAATGCAGCAAGCTGACCATTTATACGAATTGTACAAATGATACAATTTGCTTCCTACAAAAGGAAGCTATGTTGCTAACAATTGTTTTATCTTTAGTTTCTGGTATTGCGGGTAGCGTTCTCACCATCTATTTTCAAAGTAGAGCCGAAAAAAGACAATTAAAAATAGATACATTAAGGCAATTTGTTGGTTACAGACATGACCTCACGGGCGAGCAATTTACAAAAGCTTTAAATGAAATTTTTGTTATTTTTCAAGACTCAGAGCCAGTGTTAGATCGACTAAATGATTTTCATGAGGTAATTGTTTCTGGTCAAAAAAAAACTGCTAATAACAAATTACTGTCGTTGTTCAAGGAGATGTGTAGCGATTTGCGTATCGATACAAGTAAATACAATGATGATCTTTTCTTAAAGTCTTTTAATGGGAAATGAATAGTAATTCATAGTAGCTGTTGTGGTTTTTGCAGTTCTCAAGTATGTGTGCTTGCTATGAACGCAAAGCATACTACGGAAACACTTACAAAAAAAACTTGTGGATCTTCCCGTTTTCAATCACACACTAATATCAAAATGGATTGATATTTCATAATAAGAGTTATATGGTCGGCGGTCTTCTTGTACTTTTGCTTGCTCCATTCACTATACCCACATACAAAAAAGTGCTTGGTAGATGTAGACCGCAGACCAAAGTTATGAGGATGTCAGCAGCTGAGGCTTTGGCCTGGTGATGGTGAGTTATACAGTTTCGGTGAACGGCACACCAGGTCAGCTTATGTTGCACAATACTAAATATGTATCTCACTAAACAATACGATAGTTCTCAACTCCTACACATCCGCGAAGCATTGCAATGAGCGTACTAGTGCGCTAGTATACAAAAAGTATGAGAAATCACTGCCACTTTACCACCCGCAGACAAGACCTTCAAATTAAGGTCCCAGCGGGGTGCGGTGGTAACTGATGAAAAGTAAAAAGAGCGCAGAAACCACAGCCCCGCACCACACAACAAGCGGGGCTTTTTAGTCAGAGGAAACTGCGCGAGAAAGGAGTCTGATGATGTACCCAGAGTCTTCATCACCTTATTCACAGAGCGGTTTACGGGCACTAGCCCAACTGCTTCGCCAACACGGTGAGCTCCTGTGGGTTGATCCCACTACCAATACACTTGCTGTCAAGCCTGAGCCAACTTCTTTGAAAGAGGAGGAGGTGACGAGCATCGAATAGAAAACGTAACGCTTGGCAGGCTGACGTAACCAAGGTTGAGACATGAGCTTGGGTGACAAAAGTGGGTCTTGAGGTAAGACATGCATCTTTTGGCTGACACAAGTTATGTCTCACTGGTTACGAAAATAAACAGTAAACAATATGCCTGTTAGAAGGTGACGAACCAGGCAGTCATAGACTGTCTGCTTGTGCAGCTTGAGCAGTTCTCTCTCGTCGTGTTGGTCTGAGCGTTTGCCGTATACCGTAAGTGTAGGATATGAATAGTGGAGATCGGCAACAGAACACACCGGGTCGCCATTGGCAGTCAACAAGAACTCACCAGACTCAAAGGTGGGTGATTCTTGATGATAGCGAGCGAACCTGTCTCGATTGTGCCATTCTTTGACAAGCCCAATGAGTGCTGCACGCATGGCCAGCGGAAAG
The DNA here is from genome assembly GCA_964648715.1 of uncultured Pseudomonadales bacterium. Taxonomy (GTDB): domain Bacteria; phylum Patescibacteriota; class Microgenomatia; order UBA1400; family PJMF01; genus OMIS01. The sequence goes on from CAZYNM010000002.1 coordinate 115,472, forward strand.
TGCGCCAAGAGTTGCTGCAGCTTTTGTTGTACTTCAACATCCATCTGCGAGTGAGCTATGTAGTCAGAAACATCAATAACAAGGGTATTCCCATTGGAGACTAGTAATTCCTCTGGTGTATATGCAGCTGTTTCAACTAAGGCGGGTGGTGGAGCTTCCTCAACGAGTGGGGCAGAGTGAGCATTAAATCCAGTAAAATCACGCGCGGACAAAAAACCAAGTCCTTCTGGCCTGTGCATATCCCTCCCAATTTACAACCTACCTACCTGAGCATATAATATACCGTATGTTCTTTGTAGATTCCGTAACCACTACCACTACTACCACCAAATAGGGGGTATGTTGTGCTGGTTACAAACAACACCCCCCAACCAGGGGGTTTTTTTGTAGCAAAAATGAGTACAATGACAGTACTTGAAAGGTAACATGTCACAGCAAAATGATGAAAAACTAGCAAAACTTTCTCCACAAGAACTGGAGCTATGGAAAATGCGTCACACAGCCGAGCACGTTCTACACCAAGCTGTAAAGGAGCTCTATCCCAGTATCAACTTGGCTATGGGTCCAGCTACTGAAGAGGGATTTTACTTTGATTTTGATGCATCACCAGAGGGGGAAGCTGCCATCAAAATTAGTGAAGAAGATTTTCCAAAAATTGAAAAGCGAATGAATGAGATTATCAAACGCAATTTACCGATGATCCGTGAGGAAGTTTCTCCAGAGGAAGCTCGCACATTATTTGTCGGGAATCCCTACAAACAAGAATGGGTGGAGCTTGCTGAGTCACGCGGCGAAAAAATTACATTGTATTGGACTGGCAAACAAGGTGAAAAGGGTTCAATGGTAGATTTGTGTGCAGGACCTCATGCAGAAAGTACTGGCGCCGTAAAAGCTTTTAAGCTGCTCTCAGTAGCAGGTGCTTATTGGCATGGTGATGAGAAAAATAAGATGCTCACGCGTATCTATGGCACGGCATTTTTCTCTCAAGAAGAACTTGATGCGTTCGTAGAAATGAAAGAGGAAGCCAAGCGCCGCGACCATCGCAAACTTGGTCGTGAACTTGAGTTGTTTTTCATTGATGACATGGTGGGTAAAGGGCTTGTGATGTGGTTGCCCAAGGGTGCTGTAGTCAAAGAAACAATTGAAAACTTTGCCAAAGAAAAAGAAGCCGAGGCTGGGTATGTCCGAGTCTCTACTCCACACATTGCGCGTGAAGAACTCTATCTCACTTCAGGTCATTTACCCTACTATAAAGACAGCATGTATCCGCCAATGGTGATGGATGACTCTACGTACTACATGAAGGCGATGAACTGTCCACATCACCATCGGATTTTCTTGCACAAGCCACGCTCATACCGCGAGATGCCACTGCGTCTTGCAGAGTATGGGATGTGTTATCGTAATGAGCTTTCTGGTACCCTGGCAGGGTTGCTGCGAGTGCGTGCGCTGGCCATGAATGATGCGCATATATACTGTCGTAAAGATCAAATCAAAGCTGAGTTTGAAAGCGTCATCAAACTCACACAAAGTTACTTCACTACCTTTGGTCTAGAAAACTACTGGTTCCGTCTTTCCAAGTGGGATCCAAATCACACCGAAAAATACATTAACCAGCCAGAAAACTGGGAATATGCCGAAAGTGTGCTTCGTGAAGTCCTGGAGGAAATGAACGTTCCGTTCGTTGAAGCTGTTGATGAAGCCGCCTTTTATGGACCAAAAGTAGATGTGCAGTTCAAGTCTGTTATTGGACGTGAAGAGACAATGTCCACCATCCAGTTAGATTTCTTGGCTCGTGAACGCTTCAACCTGTCATACATTGATGAAACCGGAGCTGAAAACCCAGATGTATTTGTTATTCACCGCGCACCACTCTCTACACACGAGCGCTTTATGGCGTTCTTACTTGAACACTACGCAGGTGCATTCCCAACTTGGCTTAGCCCTGTGCAAGTCAAAGTATTACCAATTTCAGACAAGCATGGTGACTATGCGCGCATGGTGCAGGCAGCACTCAAAGAACAGGGAGTCCGTGTTGAAGTTGATGATCGTTCTGAGCGCTTAAATGCCAAAATTCGTGATGCTCAGATGCAAAAAATCCCCTATATGCTGGTGGTAGGTGATAAAGAGGCGCAAGAGCAAACAGTGGCTGTGCGCAGACGCGCCGGTGGAGATCAAAAAGTACAACTGTTAACCGAGTTTGTGGCTGCATTGATAGAAGAAGTTCGTTCACGAACCTAAAGCTGGTAGCTCGCGTTAGTCTACCCAGTCTTCCCACACGCCATTCTGATTCCAGTACACACTAGAGTCAGGGTATCGTGTGAGCGCGTGTTGCCTGGCCTCTGCTTTGAGTACGAGTGAGAGATAGTACATCCAAAAAGTTTCTGTTTCCTTGTAACCTGCTTCAAGCATTCGGTGTATAGAAAGCCGTGAAGAATCAAAGGTAGATGGTTCTGTAGATGCAAAGACACTTACGGGATTACTCTCAATTCCTACAGCAATCGACTCTGTTGCTTGCTCGAGCGCGAGGGAGCGTAATTGCGCCAACACAAAATCGGGCGACAAATGGAACGGGAATGAAGCAAGCTCGGGAGAGAATACTTGTTGAAATTCCTGTGCAGGCATCTGAATAAGCATAGTGTCTGGTAAGCCTGGCCAATGATTGCTAACGTATCCCTGTGCACGCAGCTCACTTGGGGAAGTAATAGCTAGTGTATCAGGACGCTCACTCTTTTGTTTAAGGTGCGCCATGAGTGCCAACACATTATCAACTTGATTACCACTTGAGTCATTCTCCTTACCTGGTCTTTGAACACCAGCTGCTGGAACTCCCGCAACATCAGTGGCCTGCAGCAAAACTAAGGGAGCGTATTTGCCCTCAGGATGCACTGCAAGAGAAACACTAATAAACGTGCGCTCACGTGCAGAAAACTCAACTAAGTTTGTTGGAAGTCCTGTCTCTTTTGGGAAGACTCTGAGTGTAGCAAGAGCGGGAAAATGTCGTTCCTGTACACTCATATTTGCCTCCTCACACTAACTAATCTGGATCTTGATTCCAGGACTCATTGTTGCAGAAACAGTAACACGAATCATTCTACCCGTCAATGCAGTCATGAGACTAGTTAAGTTCTCAACGAGTACTTGTGTGTCCATATCAGTCTTACCAAGAGTAATATGCATGATGGGTTGCTTTTTTTCTGTTTTAAGAGTCATTTTCCCAGCTTCAAGTTCTTTTTTCTTTGCTTCAGGATTCTCTGTGATAGTGCCATTTTTAGGATTTGGCATTAAACCACGTGGACCAAGGATTTTAGCAAACTTAGCAAGCTTTGGTACGAATTGGCGAGTAGAAACCAAGACATCAAATGAGATGACACCAGACTCAATTTCTTTGAGTACGGCATCGTCAACGATAGCTACTTTAATGGTTTTACCAGTGCTGTGGGGGAGGGTAACATCAGCTGTAACATTTGTGTCCTTGACTAAAATATCAACAGTTACTGTACCAGGAAACTTGGAGTAAGAGAGTTTCTTGACCAATTCCACGGCAGCAAAAATGTCATAGAACTTGGTACGATCAACGAGAGAGCGCACTTTTGTGTAGCGCTTGCTGCGACCGCCGTGACTTGCTTTCTTTTTTGTTGCCTGTGTTTGTTCGGAAGCTTCTCCAGCTGTGTCTGACGATTCTTCAGCTACTTTGACGACCTTTACGGTATCTTCAGTCGTCGACATATCGACATTGCGTTTTTTTGCCATATAGTTCCTTCTCTATAGCGTTACTGTACGGTAACTCCCATGCTGCGTGCGGTGCCAATCACTGATTTGATGGCACTCTCTACGGAGCTGGTGTTGAGATCGGGGAGTTTCTTTTCTGCAATTTCCTTGACTTGAGCCATGGTGAGTGTTCCCACGGTTTCAGTGCCAGGTGCTTTTGCACCCATTTTAAGCTTGAGTGCTTGTTTGATCATGTCACTCACAGGAGGAAGCTTCAAAACAAACTTGAAACTACCATCTTGAAAAACAGTTATTTCTGCAGGAATGATTTGACCACGTTGTGAGGAGGTTTTATCGTTATATTCCTTCAAGAAGGCCATCATGTTGATACCAGCTTGTCCAAGAATAGGACCCACTGGAGGGGCTGGAGTTGCTGAGCCTGCTGGAAGATTAAGTTTAAGGACTGTTTTGATTTGTTTTGCCATATGTTCTTTTTTTCGTTAGCGATTGTACCACAGATTAGATTTTCTTGACCTGTAAAAAGTCAAGCTCGACGGGGGTTTCACGACCAAAGATGTTTACCAACACCGTAATCTTACCTTTTTCTTCATTAATTTCATTGACAGTGCCCAAGAAGTCATTGAACGGACCATCAACAATTTTAACTGCTTCACCTTCACTAAAGTCAGACTTGTACTGAGGGGCAGCTTGTGTCATGTACTTAGTAATGGTTTCTACTTCATGCTTGGGAAGCGCAGTAGGCTTATTCCCTACACCCACGAAGCCGGTCACTCCTTGAGTGGTGCGTACTGCCAACCATGAATCATCAGTAAGTTCCATTTGGACAAGCATGTAGCCAGGGAAGATCTTCTCGTTCACTGTTTTGCGCTGGCCTCGTTTGATCTGGATTTTCTCTTGAGTAGGAATAAGGATAGAGATAATTTTATCAGTTAAGTTGAGTGTCTCTGCGCGCTGCTTGAGTGTTTCAGCAACTTTGTTTTCATGACCAGAGTACGTGTGAACTACGTACCAGCGAGCTTTTTTGTTTTCACCAGTTGAGATAACAACAAGGTTAGGAGTAGAAACCTGCACTTCTTGCACTTCTGGTGGGGTCATGGTTTGTGTGGTATCTGACATAAGTTATAAGACAAGAGAGATTGCTGATTGAAAAATGTAATCAAGAATCCCTATATACGCTCCTAATACTATACTGACTGCTATAACCAGCATGGTCATTTCAATGGTGTGCCGTTGTGTGGGCCAGGAGACCTGCTTAATTTCTTGAACAGTCTCGTGCACATACTGGTTGAGCCGAAACATAGACGCTTATTGTAACAGAAATTCCGATGCTTGGAAAGAGTGCATCTCGAGTTTCTTACTTTGTTCCCTGTTGAGGAGTAATTGTCACACCTTTCTGTCGAAGTCTATCTACCATGGATGCCTGGTTAGACTGAGCTGCTGAAGCAGTGAGTGGAGTAGCAGGACGAGGTAGCTCTGTGGTAAGTGGTGTCGCTGGGATAGGGGCGGATTGTTTTGATGCATCAGTGTGAGGCACAACAACCGTTGTTGATGGCAATGGCTTGTTCTCTACCACACCATGATCTGCTGAGTGAGGTGTAGAGAGAGTGGGTGGAACGTAACGGCGACGGCGTCCAAGTAGAGCAACTACACTTAAGATGATGAGGAGAATAAGTACTCCCGCGGCAACAGCCAAAGTGGCGACTGAGACTCCCCACAGTTTCATGGCAGCAATTTGAGCAAATGAGTAGCCAAAAAGGACATTGAGAAAGTCATAAGCTGTCTCTGTTGGGGCTGCGCTAGGAAGTGGTGATGTGAGTGAAGTATCTTGACCGCTTGGAATATCAGAACTTGTTGGCCACAATGTTGCCTGAGGGTTGCCACTCGTTCCAGGTCTGGGTGATGCAGTCGTTCCAGAGCTCGTTGCTGTGCCACCATTCCCGCTTCCTGGCTTTGGTGTCGCTCCTGCTTTAGGAGTACTGGATGGTAATGGCTTTTCTTCACCTTTAGAACCACTGAGGGCGCCTGAACCAGTGTATGGAGAACACGTTGTGTCACTGGTATTGAGTGGATGGCGGCAGGCCTTGGCTACACATCGTAGACCAGCCTGACAATCTCTGCTGGTAGTACAGCCCGCGTTACAACCAGCTTGTGTGTAGATGGTAGCGCTTTGGGTGTGACCTGCGGGGTTACTACAACTTTTGCTTTCTAGGTTTCTGGGGTTGCGGCAGCGGTTATACCAGCAACTGTACCCAGCTGCACACTCGCTTGTGTCAGCGCAGTATTCGTTGCATTTGCGCGCGATATCTTGACTTACTGTGGTTGAACAGCTCGTACTGCTTACATTGGAGACCAATCGACAGCGCTTATCAGTGCCAGTGGCATAGCAGCGATAGTTTGCAGGACAATCTGAATTGCTGCCACAAGTTGCATTGCAGGCAGATGCAGCTGTTTGGTATCTAAACTCGGCTACAAGAGTGTTATTATCTTCTGCTTTTTCACTCACAGCATTTGTGGCATCTGCTGTTAGGGTGAGCTTGTTGGTAGCTTCAGCTACAAAATCAAGTTCAAAGGATACTGCAAGCCCATTTTGTGCAGAAGTAAAATCGCTGTAAGCATTGTTCTTGGTAGTGACTGCATTACCGTTGATGGCAAGTTTAGTGGCAACAGTCTTGAGATCTTGTGTGGTGCTTTTACGTGTACTAAGAACATACGTTGTGTGTTTAACAGTGTACCATTTACCAGGAACGAGCTGTGTATCTGGTACCTGTGTGGACGTTCCCTTCTCATAGAAGTAGAACTTCATGCGTTCTTCGGTGAGTGGTGCAAAGTAGAGATCATGGTCACCACTCGTCGTAGTTGTTGTGGTAGTACTAGTACTTGTGGTAGTAGCTGGCGTCGCAGTAGGAGCAGCAGTGGCTGGGGCAGTAGTCGCCGCAGGTTGCCGTACGTTGTAAGTTGTTTGGCCAATAGTTTTGAGCTGATCAACAGACGCTTGCTCAAAACTCTTTGTTTTTGTGTCTTCAGCATCAAAGTTGAGAGTAATTTGACCTTCTTTGGTAGGTGTGAAAGTGAGAGTAAGCAGTGTGGTAGGTTCTGTAGTTGCATAATATGCTGTGCTGGACAGTGACTTGGGGACCCCTGCAAAGGTAACTAGGTAGCCATCTGTAGTTTTTTCCACCCTTGAGTAAATCTCATTGAGGCCGCTCGCTTGATTAAATGCAGCATCAAGGCTCCCTATGGTACCTTGAGTAACAAGGTTAAACTTAAGTTGCACCCCATATATCTTTGATGATTTTGTATCAAGCTTAATGGCAATTTGTTGCGACTTGCCAACCTCAAGATTGCCTGATCCAGGAATGAGTGACAGTTCTGAAACACCATCTACAACCATTGCTTGTCTACGCACATCTTGAGGAATGGGCAGGAAGAATTGAGAAACCAATATGGCAAGTCCAGCAAAGAGGATAACACTACCAAGAGTCAGCAAGCCGGCTATAACAAGATGAGTCTGTTGTTTGGTTTTACGTGTGTGCATAATTTTAAATCGAGAACGCTCTGAGTATGTAGGGGTAGTCGTCTATATCAACGCGGCCACTACAGTTAACATCTCCAGGAATAGCAGCGCCTTCTCTAA
>CAZYNM010000003.1:0-94313 GCA_964648715.1 uncultured Pseudomonadales bacterium
GCAGAGCTTATGCAGTACTTTAAGGCAGGAAAGTGGAAACCATATTCACACGATGAGTTGCTTGAAGTTGTTTCATTTGCATTGACACAGACTCCTCTCTATTGTCGATTAACACGAGTCATCAGAGACATTCCTTCTCCTGACATTGTAACAGGCAACAAACTTACAAATTTCAGAGAACTTGCCGAAAAAAATATTCTCAGCCAAGGTACAAGAGGCACAGATATTCGTGCACGAGAAATAAAAAGCGCACAGTACTCATTTGATGATTTAACGCTGAAAGAGCATATCTATGAGACATCGGTTAGTACGGAGTACTTCTTGCACTATATCCACACTGCTACCGATTCTCTTGCTGGGTTCTTGCGCTTAAGCCTGCCACACAAAGAAGCGTATTGTGATGAGTTGAAACATGCCGCACTGGTACGCGAAGTTCATGTGTATGGAAAGCTAGTGGGAATTGGCCAACGTGGTGCAGGTGGTGTACAACACAGTGGTTTAGGTACACAGCTGCTTGAGCGTGCTACTGAGATTGCCAAAAATACTGGTTATGAGCGACTTTCTGTAATCTCTGCCATTGGTACACGTGGGTACTATCGTGCCCGTGGCTTCACCGACGGCCAACTCTATCAGCATAAGAGCCTAAGACCATCTGCTTGAGACTCTCTTTGTTGATGAGTATAGTGATGGTACCATGTCAGATTTTAAGCAGTATCGAGTTCAACTTATAATTCTTTTTCTCACTGTTGTGGCTTCATTGTTGGGCTATGACCAGTACACCAAGTCGTTTCAGACTGCAGAAATGCGGGCACTAGTCGAACAAGTGCTTCATGAGTCTGATAGACCCACAAATTTTGAGCAAGCTGAGGTATCAGCTGATCTGGTGGCATCGCAGACTGCTGAACTAGTGATGGCGGAAGTTGCGACAGTGGCAAGCGTACAAGATGGAGACACTATAACGCTTATTGATGGAAGAAAGGTGCGCTACATTGGTATAGATGCGCCCGAGCGTAAAGGTAGTGATCCTACAATTACCTGCTTCAACGATGAAGCATACCAGGCGAACAAAAAATTGGTGGACGGCAAAACTGTATACTTACAAAAAGACAAAAGGAATACCGATAAATATGGACGCTTACTGAGGTATGTATATGTAGGTGGTAGATCGGTAAATGCCACCTTGCTAGCAGAAGGCTATGCTCGTTCAAAATGGTATGCACCAGATACGCAAAAACAGGCGGAATTTGACGCAGTACAGCGCCAAGCTCAGCAAGATAAAAAAGGACTGTGGGGCACGTGTGTGAAGTAAGGTATGTTTCTTTTACTCGTTCATACCAAAGCGTTCGCGAGTTAACTCGATCTTTCGCTTCATCACTTCAACAACATCAATATCTAGCTCAACGGCAAGTAGTATAAGTGAACCTAAAACATCAGCGAACTCATCTTCAAGGTTCTGGTGTGAAAATTGCGCAATCTTACTATTACGCTGCAAGTTCATGCTTGTCAAAATTTCGTCAGAAAGTTCACCAAGCTCTTCAACAATCTTCATGATGCGAGCAAACGTGCGTTGTTGCCCATCTTGTAGAGGCCACCGCTCATTGAGTGTTGTTGAAATTTCTTTGTATTGTGCGACTAATTCTTCTATTTGCATAGCAGTTATTGTACCATTACCTCTAGAAACTTCCCACCCCATTTTTCCACCCAGCCAGTACCAAATCCAGGTAAAAGAAGCATCTGTTGCAGGCTGTGAGCATGTGTAGCAAGCAACCATAATAACTGCATATCGTGTGCAATTGCTGTTGGCGTAACACCATGCTGATGAGCTAGATTTGAACGTAAAGATACCAGCTGCTGACGTAGGTGTTGATTTGCATTTATTAATTCAGCATAACTCTGGGTAGCTTTCGATTTCTGACTACACATATCACATATGCCACAAGTGGCACTTTTCTCGCCAAAAGCAATACCAATCTGCTGCATTCTACAGTGGGTATGTTGTGAACAGTAGGCAACGAACTTTGAAAGCTGTGTATAACACTGGTTTTGGTATGCAGGTTGTTGAGCTTGTTGTATGAAATACGTATGGATGACTGTATCTGCAGAGTTAAACAGGAGATAACACTGTGCGGGCAAGCCATCCCTCCCTGCTCGTCCAATTTCTTGCGTATACTGTGAAAAGTTTGCAGGATGTTGTGCATGAATGACTGTTCTAATATGTGGCATATCTAGTCCCATGCCAAATGCTGATGTTGCCACAAGGACCCTCAAGGTGCCCTGTCTAAACGCATTCGTAACACGCTCTTTATGTTCATTGCTGCAGCCTGCATGAAAGTAAGTAATTGGGATGGATTGTGTGAGCCATGTACGAAGACACTCAGAGATCTCTTCTGCAAGTGCGCGTGTAGAAGTAAAAATAAGGCATTGTCCCTGCTGGTGAGCCACAATACCGCAACATACACAAAGCTGCTCTTCTCTATTTCGGACTGGAATGACAGAAACTGCCAAGTTACTGCGATGTTGATCTGCTTTAAAAATGGTAGGCTTTTCCAGACCAAGAACCTGTGCAATATGCTGTATATCAGCTTTAGTAGCGGTAGCGGTGATAGCAAGGGTTGGAATGTGTTGCCGTGAGATTGTGCTCAAAAGTGTGCCTATTTTTAGATAGTATGGCCTAAAATCATGTCCCCATTGAGCTATGCAGTGAGCCTCATCTGCAACAATAAGAGAAATGTGTACCTGTCGAAGCATCTTTTGTACTTTTTTATGATGTAATCGCTCTGGCGAAAGGTAAACCAGTTTATAAATACCACATGTAATGGCGTGACACTCTGCAGAAAACTGAGAGGGTGATAGCGCACTTGTTAAGTGTACTGCTCGAATCCCACGCTGATGAAGCTGTGCAACCTGATCGTGCATAAGGGCAATCAGCGGTGAGATGACAAGCGTAATTCCAGGAAGTAGCACTGCTGGTAGCTGGAAACAGAGAGATTTACCATAGCCTGTTGGCAATAGTGCAATGGCATCTCTACCAGAAAGCAGGCACGCAATAATATCTTTTTGTAATGGTCGAAACACGCGTGTGGAAAAATACTCTTGTAATGTATCCTCTAGCTCCATAGTATGATTCTAGAGAACTGTGCTTGGATTTTGTGTAGTGCAGCACCAACTGACTACTCCTTAAGATACTTCTTTTTTTTAATCTTTTCAGGAAGCAGTGAAACCGACTTGTCAGGATACATTTCATACCCCTTACCATACTGCAGCTCTTTCATGAGCTTGGTTGGAGCATTGCGTAGTGATAGGGGTATGGGAAGGTTGCCATACTGCTCAACGTCTCTTAGTGCTGCGAAGTACGCTTCATATGCAGACCTATTCTTTTTGCAGCTGCATAAATAGGCAACACCATGTGCGAGATTAATTTGTGCTTCAGGATATCCCACTGCGTGAACTGCATGAAAAACAGCATTTGCTACTACCAACGCTGTCGGTGCAGCCAGTCCAACGTCTTCACTCGCAAAAACTACCATTCGTCTTGCGATAAAGATGGGATCCTCCCCAGCCTTTACCATACGAGCCAAGTAATACAATGCTGCATCTGTATTACTCGCTCGCATAGATTTAATAAAAGCACTAATGGTGTCATAGTGTTCTTCACCATTCTTATCGTATTTTAAATGCTGTGATTGAATGGTCTCTGTGAGTGTTTCTTTGCTAACTGTCCCATATAAGCTCACCGTGTGCTCGAGCGTGTTGAGTAGTTTTCGGGCATCACCTACTGCATAGTTACAGAGCCACACGGTGGCGTCTTCATCCATAGATATGTCTTTATTTTCAGTGTCTTTATAATAGGAAAGTGCCATAGAAAGTATGGATCTCATTTCTTCTTCAGAAAGTGGCCTGAGGACAAATACTTTTGTTCGTGAAAGTAGAGCTGATATTACTTCAAAGCTTGGATTTTCGGTGGTTGCTCCAATGAGTATGACTGTCCCATTCTCAACATAAGGTAGTAGGAAATCCTGCTGTGATTTACTAAATCGATGAATCTCATCCAAGAAAAGCACTGGTGCTATTCCACCGGCAGTCAATTTAGATTGTGCTTGTTCTACGATTTCACGGACATCCGCTTTTCCTGCTGATACTGCTGATAGTTCAAAAAACTCTCGACCACTCTGAGTAGCAATAATACGCGCAAGTGTAGTTTTGCCTACTCCTGGCGGTCCCCAGAATATAAGAGAGAAGAGTGATCCATGAGCAAGCATTGAGCTGAGTGGTTTCCCCTCACCTACCAGATGGCTTTGGCCAACATAGTCATGCAGTGAGTGTGGACGTAGTAGAGTTGCTAATGACATAGAAGTGTATAGAGCTCATCTTTTATTGATTCAGTTATGGTGCATTCAATAAGTCCGCTTTTAGGTTGGCCGTAGTACATAGTGGCACCAAGTGGCGCAAACAACGCTACTGCTACGGCTGCTAAGTCCTCCTCACCAATGACTAATGTGTATCGTGTGCATAGTGTCAGCGAGTTGTGTACAGCCTGACTAAGTTCATTCGTAATGCAATGGGGTGGATTAACACACACAGCTGTACAGTCTGTTCTGTCAACTACGCGAGGAAATAATGGGGATCGCTGGGTCATAAAGTCTATGAATGCGGTGTCATATCTCCACTTTTCTATATGAAAGCGCGCAACAGTTGAATCACCAATGAGTATTTTTAGACCATCACTCTCATGTGGCAACTCTATGATTGGTCCAAGTGGTTTGTGAAGCTTCTCTCGTATTTGAGGTGACACGATCACCGTATTTTTCAATGCCTCAGCATAGACAGCTCCTGTGCGCGATATTTTACCTGCCCGTATTGCTTCACTTGCAATAGTGACGCCAGCTATGCCTGTTACTAGAGGAACTTCAACTAAAGTGAGTTCTGGTAATCCGCACTTTATGCGTTTCTCGGCTACCATATGTGCACCTTGTTTGCTATCACTAGTATATGCAAGATGTGTGATAGTGGGATCACTACAAACGGGACCACAGACATCCCTGAGCTCAACAATACTGTGTGCAATACCTTCATTGGTACAAAAATCTCTCACAGCAGCAGCACGCTCTACATATGGCTGCATGCTGCCTTGGTATTTTTTATGTGTTATAAGCTCCGGTCTAGTTACACCAATACAGAGAGGTCTACCCACCAATGCTGCCGTTCTCAGAAAGTGTCGATGCCCAGCATGAAAATGATCGAAAGTGCCGCCTAGAGCAGTTTGTTCTACGGTCATGAGCAAAGTGTATACCCTTTTGGTGTGTTGTGAATAAGTGATTCTTTCATAAGACCTTCTATTGCTGTTGCAAAGTGACTCTGATCACTGGTCATTTGACTGCGAAGCTGGTCTACAGTGAGGTGGGTGTGCTGACTGAGAAGTCGAATAATTTCACCTCTTGTTTGTCTCACTGAACCTGCAAAGCTTGATTGCCGCGTGTGATGCTTACTCGTACGACTTGGATTGGGTACTGTTTTTTTCAAATACGCGCCGTAGTCCATCAGCGCCGAGTACCATAACCTGGTATTTTCTGTATACAACTCACGAGCAATATAGGGAAATAAGACCTCATCAGGTACACGTTCCTTGCCTTCACAAAAGTGATACAAGAAAACAGCCCGCACGTTTGTTTCAATCAGCACTACTGGAGTGTTATACGCAAAGGCAGCGATAGCTCTGGAAGTATAGGGACCTACTCCTGGTAGCCTCAGGATTTCTTCTTCAGTAGTAGGAAACTGGCCTTTATGAATGTCTCTTACTGTTTGAGCGCACAAGTGAAGATAGCGGGCACGCCTGTTATATCCAAGCCCTTGCCAGAGAATCAATACATCACGCAATGGTGCTGCTGCCAGAAGTTCGATAGTGGGAAAACGAGCCATAAAGGCAAGGTACTTGGGGATAACTCGATCCACTTGTGTTTGCTGGAGCATGAGCTCAGAGACAAGGACACTGTAAGGTGAATAAGTTTGGCGCCATGGTAATACATGCCTGCCATATGCACTGTACCATTGAGTTAAATACTTTTGAAATCCAGTCATCCCACTAGCCTATCATGAGTACATGTAACGTTAGTATACCAGACGTGATATCTTGTTTTTTCTTGGATAGCTTGAGTATACTAAACCTCGATCAAATCCTTTCAGTTTACTGTTCTCAGTCGTGATCGTAACACGCTACCTATCAAAAAAGTATTTTTCTAGAAAATTCGTGAAACTATTAATTTCTTTTTGATATTCCTCTAAGTATAGAGCTCGCTCTTCAGGTGTTCTTGTCACTTGGAGCTCTGCTCCATGACTCTGTATCCTAAATGCTCCGGTACCAGTATCAGTATCTTTCAGAAAAAGTTGTGTATCATAGTTTGCTGCATGTGATTGGTAAAATTCATTTAGTAAACCAATCATTTTAGATTTTTTCCAAAGAATTGCAGATTCAATGTTTTCATATTCTTTGTGGGCAAGTCTATAGGCATCAGATACTTCTTGAGTTGAGATAGTGGTATCTCTTGCTGCTCGTTTTTCAAGTCGCTGAGCTGTGCGCAGAAGAACACTTGCTTGTCTTGACTTTTCCACTTGCCGTTCAGTTCCTACTACAGAAATCCAAGGTGCGTACTGCCCCCAGTCTGGGTGCCCTTCACAGGATCCATCAGTGTCAAATGCAAGTAAATTTAAAAACAAAACGGTATCAAAGATTCCTTCATCAATTGGATGACCTAAAGCATCAGTTACCTTGAGAAGTTCTGTTCTTTTTTGTGCAACCTGAAAGGTTTTACTTTCTCTCTTCTCGGATGTAGAAGGTTGTTCGATGGCCATATATATGTCGGCCAAACGCACTTTGTTTCGAACCGTTTTTGGAGTGGCTAAATATCTTAATGAATATTTATGTTGAGAGAGGCATGCTGTCAAGCAAAAGTGGCGTTTGACTCTAGAACTTAAAAATCTTGATTTTCTATTTACTGCGTTTCTTTTTGGGTGGAGATTGGTCTTGCTTCATTTCAGCGACTGCAACTTTGCCTGCATCAAATCTGTCTTTGAAAACTTCCCCGACCACTTTTCTGGCATTAGGAATTTGCTGGTCTAACAGCGTTCTAACTTCAGCAGGGAAAATAATTTGCTTAGGATCTTTTACTTGTGCAGTAAAGTGCATGATGTTCATCATAGTAATGATACTTTATTTTTGTTTAGTTTGGCTACCAATAGTTTGAGCTTGTGGTGTTTGAACTGGTTGTGGTTGTTGTAAGAAAATAGTAGTAGTTTTCAGCTTCATAAGTTCTTGAATCACTTCTTCAAAAGCTTGTGATTCATTAGCTACCGGAAGTCTCACTGGTAAGCCCAGATCCTTCATTTCTTCATAGTCAATAATATAATCATGTGAAGGATAATTATGAACAAGTTGATTAAGCAAGTCTGACCTCTGTTCTGGGGTTTTTTGGGAATACCTTTTTAGTAAGCGTTCACCATATTGCTTTGCAACCTCTAAGGCACGGCTATATTCTCCTAATTTTTCAATGTCTAACTTTGTGTACAGTGGTGAGGAGAGATTGCATGCGAAGAGTAATGATTGCTGGATAGCATCCTCTACAGGTAGTTTTGCTGTCTGCACTAGAACAACTGCAGTTGGGATAATCGTCTCAATTGAAAATCGCTGTAACTGTTCAAGGCTCTTGAATGGGTTTAGGGCAGAACTATATCTCATTCCAGTACCTTGTTTTTCTGGGATTTGTGGATCAAGAGGTCCAAATTCAGCGAACTCACCCATAATTATTTCGTCGGCAGCCATCGGAAATAAAGTTGCAGCACTTTTTGCATAGATTGGCACAATAAGGTTGAGCTTTTTACAGTGCTTCCTGAGCAACTGAACAATTTGATAAGAAACGTTTATGTCTCCACCACCCGAGTGCACTAATAGGGACAAATTTGTAAACTTTTGGGAATTAATTTCACTCCTTACCTGAAGGAAGTGCTGTATTGACAGTTCCTCGCTGATGGAAAGTGTAAGTATAGGTTGATTTGAAGAAGTTGCTAGATTAGTTACAGCTTGTCTGATGTCCATATTTTGAGCTATTGTAGTCCGGAATTGACTACTACACAACTGCAATTTTATTCAACTTTAAGCTTATAAAAACCAGGCTAAAATGGTATCAATGCAGAAAGATATCTTATTAAGATATCGATTTAAAAAAATAGTCAGCAGTGCAAGCTCTTAAGGGAGCATTAACACTAAGTAATAGTTTATATTTTAGGTTAATGAAAGTGTCTTCATCTTCAACACCTTCATAATCCTGTTCAACTTCTCAAATGATGGGTTCTCTTCTCCACGCTCGATACGGGCATAGTAGTTGGTATTCACTTCAGCAGCCTCAGATACTTCAGCTTGGGTCAATCCTACCTTCTTGCGTGCCTCTTTCAGCTTGTTACCAAGCTCTTTTCTGGTACTGTCGCTCTTTTTGCTAGCCATATGTTGATAGTATAGCAGAATTGCAAAGTGTTCAATCCGTTAGGATTATAGTTTTTGATGCACCAAAAAGAAGTACTCACATGGAGCTCACAAATATGCTATTGTAGAGGCACGTAACTCTTGTTGCGTGTGAAGTAATAAGTAAAGATTCATACACAAATATGGCACGATTACCAACCGTTGGCGGAGATGATGGCAATTGGGGAGAACTATTAAACGAGTACCTTGAGGTTGAACACAACGCTGATGGTACTCATGGACTGTCAACAGGTCTTGTGACTGACGTTGTTAATACTGTTGCAACTTCAGGCGCATCAAGAACAATTCCTGCACCCACAACTGCAGGAATAACAGATATTACCCTATCTGAAAATTGTACTCTCACTTTTCCCACAGCCGTAGCAGGGCAATCTTTTACCCTTGTCATACGACAAGGTACTGGGGGAAATAAATTAGTCACATGGCCAGTAGGCTCAGTAAAATGGGCAAGTGGAATAGTGCCAACTTTATCAACAAATGCAGGTGCAATTGATATATTTGGTTTTTTCTGTTCTGATGGAACGAATTGGTTTGGCTTTGTATCAGGTCAGAACATGAGCTAGTTATTAGTTGATACAACTTCAAACATTATGCTAGCGATTTCAAGAAAACAGCACGCAGTTACTAATGGTAATCTATTTAATCCTTCTAAATTGTCTGGATTAAAATTGTGGCTTGATGCAGATAATTTACTAAATCAGTTTCAAGATAACTCATTTTCTTCAGCTGTTACTGTTGCAGGCGATAATGTAGGAGGTTGGAAGGATCGTTTTGGATCAAATAATTCTGCTACTCAGTCCAATAGTAGTCGCAAGTTTATTCTACGACGAGGTGATATATATTCAGCCACGAAATATTCTCTCGATGCTACCTCAAGTCGCGTCCTAGAACTCAACCCTTTCTTTGGTTCAAGCTGCTCAGCATTAACAATGGTTTTTTATGTCCGTGCAATTACTCCTAAGAAGAATGGCATTCTCTGGATTTCTGATAATGGGGTATTAAGTGCCAGTGGCAAGTATATTGAATTATATTCAAATGGTACTAATGGTAACTGGCATATTGCAATTGATAATGGATCAACATATACAGCAAAAGATCTAAATACGGGTATAACTGTAAATTCAAGTCCACAACTCGTTGTATTAAGGTATGATGGCACTACAATAAAACTCGATGTTGGATCACAAAGTTACTCTAATAGCGTTGCTGCCGGAGCTATAGATCTATCAGTAAATAGCATTATCGGAAATTATAAATCTGCTGGAAATTACGATGCGAATTATTACTTTGATGGACGCTACTACAGTGTAGTTGCCTATAATAGGTCAATTACTGATCAAGAGCTAACACTTTTAAAGAATTATTACCAGGCACAATTTGGAGGTCCATATGGTACTTACTTTGCAACAGTAACACCTTCAATTGGTACTGCTACTAAAACATTTACACCTGTTATGACCAGGTTATCTTCTGGACGATTATTTGTTGTTTATACAGTTTATGATGGATTATTAGAGCACTCTTCTTCAGTTATTAAAACTGCATATAGTGACAATGATGGTGCTACTTGGAGCTCCCAGACCACTATTATAGATGGTAGTGGTATTTATGCCTGCAATAATGGGGCGCTATTGCAGCAATCAAATGGAAATTTGATTCTCACATATTACCGTGAAGTTGCTGGGACAACAAATTCTACTGTGTATGTAAGAATATCCACTGATAATGGGGCGACATGGGGATCTGAGATAATAATGGGTGATTTACTTGGAGATGGTTCTTATTATGTACCATATGTTAGCGGGGTTGTTTTAGATGATGACACGCTTTTAGTTTGTTGTTATAGTCATTCAAATACAAACAAAATTTTTATTGCAAAATCAGTTGATGGTGGAAATAATTGGACTTACATTCCTGTTGCAACCGGAGGAGGGACAGGATTTACTCCTTATAACGAATGGACTATTGTTAAAACGTACGGTTCAAATATTGTTGGCATCATTAGAAATGAAACAGATAAGCATTTATATCTAACTCGTTCTACAGATAACGGTGAAACTTGGTCAACACCACAAGATAGCATAAGCTCCACAACTGTTGGTTTCCCCTATTTAGCATATGATAGCGGGTTACTATTGCTCTACAATAGAGATCAGAATCCTTATATTCGTTATTCATGGGACAATGGAAATACTTGGAAGTTGTCAAATGTTAGAGCCAATCCGGTGCAAGCAGGATATAACTATGCCTTTTGCTTAGTCTCTAATGGTCGGCAATACTTATTGAGTGAAAACTCAGGCACACTATATTTTTCATTAAGAGCAACTGGAGCATGGGTTTAATAATTTGCTCTGTTTTTTCAAAAAATAAATTTATCTATAACTATCTCCCATATACCCCACCACCAAAGCCAGTAGAGGTGCGCTGAGGTTTGCCAATTGAGAGTAGTTGTTTAATTCCAATAATTCCTAAGATCAGTGAAGCAATAACGAGGAGAAATTGCTTTCTAGTTAAGGTTGCATCTGTAAGTTTTTCAAGTGCTTGCATTATTCCAATGTAGCATGAATTAAGAGGCTGTATCAACAACAGTATTGTGGTTTTTATTGAGTGCTCGTTCACTCAAGATCACAGCTAATAGGCTCAATTCATACAGTACAAAAAGTGGCAAGGCTAATGCTAGTTGGTTAATAAAATCAGGTGTGGGAGTAAAGACTGCACCCACCACCACGCTTGCCAGGAAACTATGCCGTTGGTGTTGGATAAGTGTCGTGCTATTCACAAAACCTGCAATGGCAGTAAAGAAGATAATCAGAGGAAGCTGGAAAAAGAGTGCAAAAGCAAAGATGTACTTACTTACAAATGAAAGATATTCTGGTGCTGAAAGGAGTGGTATCAGTTGTTGGCTTTGAAAGTAGTGCGAGACCGCCAGTGCTGCTGGCAGACTAATGAAGTACCCATAGCCTGCACCGATGAATGCTAGTACGGTAGAGATAGCCACCCAGAGCGTAAACTTCTCTTGCCAGTTGTGTGGGATAACGGGTTTAAAGAAGCTCCATAGCTGGTACAGCCAAATAGGACTAGAAAGTAGCATACCAGCAATCAAGCAGATCTCAAAGGTAAAACTCATCGCACCAAGCGGTGACGCATAGTAGAGTTGCTGTGTAGCTAGCGGTTTAAGGAGAAAGGAGAGAATTTGTTCACGGTACGTATAACTGATGATACCACCAGCAACCATACTAATGACTACAATTATCAGTCTTCGCTGTAATTCAGCAATGTGAGCACTAAAATGTTTAGGGAGGTCAGGAGCACTATGAGTCTTTTGATTTTTCTGTGTTTTTTGTTTTGTCATTGTCTGAATCAAGTGGATCACTAAACCCTTTGCGCAGTTCTTTGATAGCTGAACTAATAGACTTCGACAGTTCAGGAAGTTTCTTGCCACCAAAGAGAACGAGAATGATAGCGAGGATAACGAGTAGTTCTTGGAGTCCAATACCAAACATATGATCCTAGTATACGAGCATTTCTCTCCTACACAAGAGTAGAAAAATTGCGTAGGATGGTAAGTATATGGTTTCGTTTGTCAGACAATTGTTACTTAATAAAGTGTCCTCTACAGTACTTGGAGTTTGTCTTACTTTTCTGCTGGTAGTTTCACCCGTACTTGCTGCACCTTATGGAGAAAGTAACTATGGTGATGGTGAGTACAATGTGGGGTTTGTGCCAACTCCGTCACCAACGCCAACTACAGCTCCCAGTTCAAGTGGTTCCAACAGCTCTGGTTCTAGTAGTAGTTCTTCAAGCTCAAGTTCATCAGGTCCCAAAGAGTGTACTGGTCAAAAGCCAGGTGGTACTCCTGAGCTCTTTCAAATAGATAGAAACGGCTCTGTTGCAACCCTTCACGTCACACCTGGTGGTGATCCGTACAATAGCTTCTTTGTATCGTATGGCATTGGTGGAGAAACTGGACAGTATGCTGAGTACTTTAATTATGAACATGCTACTGGAGTGATGATCCATGAAGTCCGTGATCTTGATCCAAAGATGGTCTACTCCTTTAGAGTCCAGCCGATGAATGGCTGTGTAGCAGGTGACTGGAGTAATACCTTGGCAGCAGGGACAAAGAGTGGCAAGTACTTTAAGTATGGAATGACACAACTGGGAGTGAGAACTAAATCAGTAGCAGCAAGTCTCAGAAACTTAGTAGCTCCAAAGAAAGCTACTACTGGAACAACAGATACTAAAGCAATAGAGTCTAGTAATTCAGGCACAACCACGACACGACCAAGTACCGCACCTGCTGCGCCTACCAAGGCAGCTCAGCCTACACCAAGCCCAGAACCACAGCAAAGTGGAGGCATCATCAACTGGTTTAAGGGGTTGTTTAGGTAATTTACTTTCCTTCGGAAAGTTGTGTTTTTCTTTTCTCTATTCTTCTGTTGGTGGTGTGACAATCTGCCAGATTGAAGCTCCCACGTTTTCTTTTGTCAACTGATCCTGTGTTGTCAAAATAGCAGTAAACTCTGAACTATTCGCTTCTAACATCTTGGGTATCTGCCTTGCCAGATATTTGTGCATTTCCTGAGTGGGACAAATAAACATAACTGTTGGGAACGGTTTACCTGTATTCTTCTCCCACTCTTTCCAGTCTGCGAACTCCATATACTGCTTGATTCTTCCTTTAAGTGCAAAGCGTGGCGTGCCAACATCAATCACTTCTACAAAGTATCGTTTGGTATCAGCTGTGGGCGAGTGTATGCCGATATAAGCGTCTGGGACGGGCTGAAGCAAGTACTCAGTATCAAGCATCATGCTCTTGGTATAAAAATCCAGTTCTTTGTCCTGTGCTGAAGCTTTGATAAATAAGTACAGATCAGCTACATGTATCCAGTGGGTGCGGAATCGTTCAGATCGTTTGCTTTCCTTGTAGAGCAGTTGGAGTGCCTTGCCACTCACATTTTCATCTTTAAACAGAGGTTTGCTCTTGACTGTCAGGTAGTAGATTGCAGGTTTAGTGTTCTCTAGTAACTTGTATGAGTAGATTCTCCCGATGTACCCTTTTTGAGTTAAGTCTCTGAGCCAAGCAGTGATTCTGGTGTCATTTTTATGGTTTAGCAATTGTTGAATATGTTGACGATTGAGGAAGCGGAAGCGATATAGGAGTAGTAAAATTTCTCGTTGTTTTTTTGTTATTGAGTGCATAGTAAGAGTAGAAGTGTATTGAGCTCTTCTTATTCCCAGTTTTGGGAAAGATATTTTCTTCTTCTTTCTTTAGAAAGTAAAGAAGACAATTGCAATCACCTCACACATCTTAAAATGACACTCTAAATTGTATGAGCGGGCTGTTGTAGTTTTTGGGTCTAAAATCACTCTGTTTTTCCTCACATTTTGTATTGACAACTATCCAAATATTGATATATTATATATCCATATACTGATAGTTAAGGATTGCTAGAAATGACAGAAGTTAGCTCACCATCACTGTTTCAACTTGCCACCGAGTACCTCCCAGACACACTAGAAAAATCAAAGATTCAAAAAGTCCGCAGCCTCTTGGGTTCTGCTGTCAGTGAGATGAGTGACGAGCAGCTAGAAACGTTCACCGCCCAATGTGAGTACTTACTCAACTGTTGGCTGGATGAGTATGAACGCAAGATTTTTGCAGGTAAGACATTGAAAGAACTACTGAGTGATGGATAACATATGGCAATCAAGGTCAGGTACAAAGCAGAAAGTGACAAACCGAAGAACGCTGTAATTTACTTGCGTGTCTCCACAGAAGAACAAGTAGATAACTTCTCACTGGGTACACAAGAAGAGATCTGTAAAAAAGAAGCAGCACGGCGTGGTTTTGAGATCATTAAAACCTTTAGAGAAGAAGGAAGATCAGCCAAGACAATTACAGGTCGCCCTGCTCTGCTTGAGATGCTCAAGTACTGCAAGCAGAATAAAAAGCTGATCAGTGCCGTCATGGTCTATCGGCTTGATAGACTTTCCCGCCAGACACAAGACTACCTCAACATCAGAAAACAGATGATCGAGAATCAAATCACGCTCATCTCAGCCAGTGAGCCGACTGGCAATAGTCCAACCGAGAAACTTCTTGAAACTATCCTAGCCAGTTTTGCCCAGCATGATAATGAAGTGCGTGGAGAGCGAGCCAAGAATGGACTGAGAGCACGGTTTTTATCAGGACTTAGTACAGGACCTGTGCCGATGGGTTACTTGAATATGAATGGCTACCCCGTCAAAGATCCTGTTACCTATGACAAAGTGAAAGCAGCGTGGGAGCTGATGCTGACAGGTACTAAAACGTTACGAGAAATGGCTGCCATTATGAGTGACTGGGGATTGGGCAAGACACTCAAAGGCAAGAAGTACCCACTCTACCCTCAGCAAGCAAACCGCATGTTTCGCAACAAGTTTTATATGGGGCTGATCACTTCAACCCGCTATCCAGAGGAAGTGGTGGGACAGCATGTACCTATGGTGACACAGCAACAGTTTTACCAAGTTCAAGCTATTCTGGATGGTAGAAACACTAATACTAACGGTGTAGCAGTCAGACGAGTGGTTGATACCACAGAGTTCCCGCTCAGAAGAATCATGCGCTGTAGTCAGTGTGGCACGCCGTTTACTGCTGCTTGGTCAAAGGGTAGAAATGGCAAGTATGGGTATTATTTTTGTAGAAATCGCTGTGGACAGTCATCAGTCAAAGTATCAGATCTGCATGATGATTTTGATAAAAAGCTCGATGAAATCAAACTCACCCCAGATGGTATTAAAATGCTGGTCGCTTTCCTGAGACAAAACTACCTCAAACGAACAACTGTATTACAAAAGAAAAAGGCTACTGCTGAGCTTGAACTGCACAAACTGCATGAAGTCCGTCAGACTTTGGTACAGAAAAACTTGGATGGTATTTACTCTGATGAACTCTTCAAAGAACAAAATGCCCTCTTAGAAACAAAGATGAAAGACTTGCTGAGTGTTCAAGATACAACGCTTTTCACCAAGTACAGTTTGGAGCAAACTACCACCTTTATTGAAGAAAAACTATCAGATTTGAAAGGGACGTACACCGATGCTTCACTGGGACAAAAGAAAGCTCTTCTGGGTTCGATATTTCCTACAGGAATGGCTTGGGAGTATCCTGGCATTTCGAACCGCCACATTGGCCCTATTTACAGGGAAATTTTACGTTTTACCAACCACCCTGTCTCGTTTGGTCGGGGAGACAGGACTCGAACCTGCGACCTCACGCTCCCAAAGCGCGCACTCTAGCCAACTGAGCTACTCCCCGTTGTGGTGTATTGTATCGTACTTTTCCTTGTGCCTCGAGAGGGAATCGAACCCACACAGCCGTGAGGCCATCAGATTTTAAGTCTGACGCGTCTACCAGTTCCGCCATCGAGGCACTTCCTGAAAAGGACTCACACATTATACTCCAGACTTTACTAGCAGAATAGTATATAATGACAGCTTCGGTACAAAACACATCTGCTCATGAAAAATAAAACACTGATCTTTCTTTCCATTCTTATGCTGGTGAATGCACTAGCGTACGGCGTAATTATCCCACTACTCTATCCCTATGCTAAGCATTTTGGACTTACACCAGGTGGTTTGAGTTTACTCTTTGCCTCGTTTTCACTTTTTCAATTTATTTTTACGCCCATCATTGGACGACTATCAGATGTCTATGGTCGCCGCCCCTTGCTTCTTTTTAGTATCTTGGGTACTGGTTTGTCACTCATTATGTTTGCCCTCGCGCAAAGTATCTGGCAACTTTTTGTAGCACGTATTATTGATGGTATCACCGGCGGTAATATGTCTGTAGCGCAGGCAGTTATTGCAGACAAAGTAACCGGACCTGAACGGGCAAAGGCATTTGGTTTGCTAGGAGCGTCTTTTGGATTTGGATTCTTAGCTGGTCCTGCTATTGGTGGTCTGCTCAGTCAATATAGTCTCACCGCGCCCTTCTTCTTCTCTGCAGCTTTAGCGATAGCAGCTAGTGTTTTTGGCTACTTTTTTCTGGAGGAAAGTTTGCCACTTTCTGAAAGAAAAGTACATACCAGAGAATCACTACTTAACTTTAAGGATATGATTCATGCTTTATATATGCCTGTAATTGGACTACTTTTTATCATTAACTTCGTCGTTTCCACAGCAGGAAATGCATTTATCATTGGTGCTCAATCTATTACCAACGATCTTTTTGCTCTTAGTTCACGCGATCTAGGAATTTATTTCACTATCATTGGTGTTGTCAGTATTATTATGCAGGGATTTGGGGTGGGAAAGGTGCTCAAAATCTTCCCTGAAAAACCCAAAGTAGTGTTTTATAGTTTACTTTTGGCTTGTATATGGATGGCCGGTTTGTTTTGGGCACGTACCATGACTAGTCATGTGGTAGTTACTATTTTATACCTCGTCTCAGTTTCACCACTGATGCCACTCCTTTCTGGATTGTTATCTGAACATGCCAAGCAAGAAGATCAAGGTGAAATCTTGGGTATTAATCAGTCATATATGTCTCTGGGCCAAATTGCAGGGCCATTGCTAGCCGGTTTGGTTGCTGAGACATCAATCCCCGGAGTGTTTATCTTGAGCTCAGGTTTGTTTGTGGTGGGATTGATCCTTACAGGATATGCATTTAATTGGCAGTTTGCAGGAACCGGGACAAGGAAGTAAAATAGCACCACAGTGCGGGTGTAGCTCAACGGTCAGAGCTCCAGTTTTCCAAACTGGTGACGAGGGTTCGACTCCCTTCACCCGCTCTTCCTACTTTTCCTGTTGTTTCAAGAAATCCCCCACAGCTTGCATAAATGCTTCGGGTTGATAGTAGAAAATATCATGAGGGCTTTCAATCTCCACGTATGTTTTTGGCTCACTGGCCTGTTCGTACAGTAATTGTGCGTCGTGTGGGTCAACCACCTGATCTTGTGTGGCACCAATGAGTAGCACCGGGACGTTAATTTTGTTCACCGCCCCCAACGAACTATATCTGTCATAGCTAGGTCCAAACTCAATCAGTGAAGCCAACCGGATGAATGGGTGCATGATGGCTGCAAAAATACCACTAATTCTGAGCTGTGCCAGTGAAAGTGAACTCAGTGTGCCGTAGGGTACTGAAGCTATCACAAATGAACCATATCCCGTTTCGGCAGCTGTAATGAGTGCCGTTACACCACCCATGGAGATGCCCATAAGCCCAATAGGTTTGGAATTATCTGGCTCTATCTTCGTAATGTCAGTATACACTGCAGCAACATCCTGCCACTCTTTAACTCCCATATATGTTTTGTCTCCATCACTCTCTCCAAAGGAGCGAAGATCCGGTACAGCAACTGCATATCCAAGACTATTGAGTCGTGGAACCAGTGAGTACATCTGGGTTTTACCACCAGGGTTGTCATACCCATGGATAAGGATGATGGTACCTTTGTGATGGGTAACAGGGAAATAAACATAGCCAATCCGCGTACCATCAGTGGCATAAGTAAACTGGGTAGAAGGCACAGGAAATGCTGTTTGAACTGGCCCGTTCCATGCATGTCGATGGAGGCGGTAGTACAAAAGATGCCAACAAAAAAAGAACATCACTAAGCTCATGAACACCAAGATGGCTGTTGTAGCCATCACAATGTATCTCATTTATTTCCCTTTGGCCCAAATAATAACCAAGCTAATACACCAATCACAATCACTAAGACTGTCAAGATACCACCAACGAGTGGTGTGGTGAGTGGACTTCGTTCTGTGACAACTACTGCTACTTCAATCGTCTGAGATTGACCTTGGATTGTAACACCACGTTTACCAACAGCATTATTGTGGTCAATGACAACTGTATGCTCCCCTTCTTCTACAGCAGCAAATAAGACTTCTCCATGCTCATCGGTTACGCCTTCCCTTGGCGTAGAGAAAAGGGTGACTTTTGCACCTTGAATGGGTTTACCTTCTTGGTCTTTAACAACCACGCGTACCTCGTAGGTGCGCTTGGGCTCTTCTGTGGTTTGCAGCACTGTTTCTGCCTCTGTTTGTGTATCTTTGGTTACTGTTACTGTGCCACCATTTTTTGTATTTGTGGCGTTTTGGGTAAGAGTTACTGCCGTACTTAATTCCAATGTATCCGCACCAATATAGAGGTAGATACTTGGGAGAGTTGTTGTATTGCCAGCTTCGTCTTGACCCAAGATCTTGAGTGTATGACGAGCTACACTAAGAGGTTGTGTGGGGGTACAATTCCAGTCTTCTCCTGAGTCAATGTGAAAAGAACAGAGTTCTGTGTTTTCCTCAAATACTCGAATAGTACTTCCCGATTCTGCTGTTCCCACAAACTTGGGTAGACTGCTTGTTGTAGCAAAGACTTTACCAGATGCTGTGGTGGTGCTAATTGTTTGCGTATCACCACCAATACTCTTCAAAGTAAGGGCTGGCTGGGTGAGATCTATAGTAAATGGACGCGCTGCGGTTGTACTACTATTTCCCGCGGCATCAAAGGCTCGTACTTGCCAAGTATGACTGCCAGGCTTCAGCTGAGAATTTGCTGTGGCGCCTGTGATTTGTACAGTGCTGCCTGTATAGGAAATAGTTGCGGTATTTGTGGTACGAGTATGATTCCCGCCAGGGTCTGTTGGATCTACAGAATCAAAGAGGACACTACCATCCACTATTATTTGGTAAGCAGTGACCCCACTGATCGTATCAGTACTGTTAGTGAATGAATATGATACTTGGGTGATGGAGGTTGCACTATCTGCTGCAGGACTTTGGAGAACTGGAATACTTGGTGCAGTGGCATCATAGATGATCATGTCAGAATAACTTTCTGAACTCATCTCGTCTGGATCTTTAAGCTGTACATACACCCGCTTCGTTCCTTCCCCACCAGTGAGTGTGAAGTTTTTGGTGCTACTATAGCTTTCAAATGTAGTATCTGTGAAACTATTATTTTCTGAGACACGCATACTGAGTAGATTTTTTGTACTTTCGTTGTCTAAAGCACTAATATCTAAAATGACTGAACGGCTAGTAGTATAGTTTGGGTTGTATGAACCAGAAGTAGAAATAATGATGCCACCTGTGGGTGGAGTAGCCGCACTGGGTGCTGACGCATCAATGGTAAATGTGTCTTGGCGGTATGAACCACTACTGGTAATGTTCCCCAAGCTGTCTGTCGCACGAACATAGATGGTGTGTGTCCCGTAGCTCAGCGCCGATGTAGTACAGTTATAGTTTTCAGCATCAGTATTAAAACTGCTGTCGTTGGGTGTGCACGGAGACCACGCACCACTAGTACCATCTATTTGGTAAGAAACACTTGCTACCGTCCCGTAGAGATCAGTGGCTCTCCCCGAAAGTGTAGGTGTAGTATCACTGGTGGGATCGGGACTAAGGGCGCTTAAGGTGAGTGTGGGGCCCGATGTATCCACAGTAAAGGTGTCGTACGGTGCCCCATCATTTGGTGTAGTAGTCCCTAGTGCATCTGTTGAGCGAAGGTACATTCTGTGCGCACCTTGTGGGAGCGCTACGCCGCTCGTACAGGTGACAGCTTCACTGCTCTCATCAAATGTACCGTCATCTGCTGCGCAACTGGACCAACTGCCCGAAGTGGTTCCTACTTGGTATTGGACTGCTGTTACCGTTGAATATGCAGACACAACAGTGGCGGTGATTGTGGGTGTGGTATCACTGGTTGGATCTGGTGTGAGAGGCGTAATAGTGATGCTTGGTGCAGCAGTGGAAACGGTAAATGCATCAGATCTATATCCGCTGCTTGTAGTGTTGCCTGCAGCGTCAGTTGCGCGGAAGTAAATAGTGTGGGTGCCATCAACAAGTGCACTAGAAACTGTACAACTAAAGCTCTCACTTAATTCGTTGAATCCCCCATCAGATGCAGAACAATTGCTCCAACTCCCGGCGGTGTTATCCACCTGGTACTGCAGTGCAGTGATGATACTTGCGATATCGGTGATACTACCGGTGAAGGTGGGAGTTGTGTCACCCGTAGGATCTGGAGTTAGTGCTGTAACAGTTACTACAGGTGCAGTTGTATCAACAATAAATGTATCTGTGGGTGCGGCTGCGCTGGCTGTTGTGGCGGCGTTGGCATTAGTAGCGCGTATGTGGATAGTGTGACTTGCATCTGTGAGTGCACTGGCAACTGTGCAGCTAAAAAGCTCATTTTGTTCATCAAATGCACCATCTGTTGCGCTACATGTACTCCAACTACCTCCAGTCCCATCCATCTGATACTCAACAGCAGTAATCACTGCAGCTGTATCAGTTACCGATCCTGATACCGTTGGTGTTGAATCATTGGTGGGATCAGGAGAAAGTGGTGTCAAGGTAATGACTGAAGTTGTCGTATCTACAATAAAGGTATCAGTACTGGTGCTGCCATTGGCTGTGGTGTTGTTTAAACTATCAGTGCCTCGCACATACATGACGTATGTGCCATCAGTAAGAGGGGCTCCAACTGTGCAACTAAAAGCCTCATCTGTTTCATCAAAAGCTCCATCATCTGCGGTACAGGTGCTCCATGCTCCTCCCGTACCTCCCAGTTGAAATTCCACTGCGCTGACCGTGCTTACAGCATCTGTAGCTGTTCCGGTCAACGTAGGCGTGGTGTCAGCACCAGGATCTGGTGTAATTGGTGTCAATGTTAATCCTGGTGCAGTAGTGTCAATCGCAAAGGTATCAGTGGCTGCAGCAGCTGCAATTGTTGTGTTTCCAGTGGAGTCTGTTGAGCGTATGTACACGGTATGTGTACCGTTGGTAAGTGATATGGTTGTGCAGGTAAAATCTTCGCTTGCTTCATCGAATGCACCATCAGCAGCAGTACAGTTTCTCCAAGTACTACTTGTACCATCTACCTGGTACTGAACAGCACTTACTGTTGCAGTCTGATCGGTAGCTGTTCCGCTTAAGGTGGGTGTACTATCACTAGTGGGATCTGGTGAGAGAGGTGTCAGTGAAAGCTCAGGAGAAGATAAATCAAGGCTGTATGTGTCACGGTGCGCCAGCACGTTGTTACTGTAATTTCCTGATGCATCTTGAGCTCGGGTATAAATAGTATGGCTTCCTCCCGTCAAGTCCGGTGTGACGCTGCATGAGAATGCTTCACTTGTCTCATCAAAAGCTCCATCATCTGCAGTACACGCGTGCCATGAACCACTGGTGCTATCAACTTGATACTGTACCGCAGCAAGCGTGCTGGTAGAATCAGTGGCTGTACCCGTTAAGATAGGATTGGCAACAGTGCCAGGATCAGGGGTGATGGGTAGTAAACTTAAAGTTGGTACTCCTGAGTCAACAAAGTGCGAACCATTTGTTGAATAACTAGATTCATTGCTCAATAAATCCGCAGCTTTTACTCTAAAGTACCAAGTCCCATCAGTAAGGACACTTGAGTGGGTAAAAGTGCAGGTGCCACTACTACAGTTATTGGTTCCTACCTGAGTAGAAGAAACACCAGAACTGAAACTCACACTTTTTGACCACTGTAGCGTGTATGCTGCAGTTGCAGACAACCCTACTGAAGCGTCAGTTGATTGCGCCCATTGCCAAGTTGGGGTGCTGTCTGCAGCACCAGTTGTTGCTACTGGAGTTCCGGGTATAGTTGGAGGTGTACTGTCCAATGTAAAGTTGTCTGAAGCAGCAGCTCCATTGGTTGTTTGGTTGTTTAAGGAATCTCGAGCACGTACATAAATGCTATGTGCCCCGTCAGTAAGTGCTGGTGAGATTGTACACGTGAAGTTCTCTGAACTCCCTGAAAAGCTTCCATCGCTCGCAGTACAACTACTCCAGTTTCCTCCAGTCCCATCAACTTGATACTCTACCGATTGGACAGTGCTAGACGTATCACTGGCATTTCCTGAAAACGTGGGGGTGGTATCACTTGTGGGATCTGGTGAAAGGGGTGTTAAGGAAATACTTGGAGCCGCAGTATCTATGGTAAAACTATCTGTCGCAGCATCCACAGCAGCTGTTACATTATTTTCATTATCAGTAGCGCGTACATACATGGTGTGACTGCCGTCTGATAAACTACTTCCCACCGTACAACTAAATGGTTCACTTTGTTCATCAAAAGCACCATCGCTAGCGATACAGCTCACCCAAGAGCCAGAGGTGCCATCCATTTGATACTCCACACCGCTTACCGTTCCTACATCATCAGTCGCAGTGCCAGAAAGGGTGGGAGTATTGTCACTGTTGGGATCTGGGCTGAGCGCTGTGATGGAGAGTGCGGGTTCCTCGCTGGCAAATCCCCAGTTAGTATTGTTCGTAGAATCGGTAATGTTGAGACCATTGACAGTTATGGCGGCAGCATTCACGTTGTTGCTATCTTTGACGCTCAAATATCCAATGCTGCGCGTGCCTTGAGGATCAATACGCCACTGGGTCCCGGTGGATGTTGAGCGAAGACTCAGAAGATTACTGGCAATGCCCTGTAGTGTAAGCGTATTGGTAATGGTCTGTGTTCTACTGGCCTGGAAACTGAGCGTATCAGGAGTCGTTACTTGTTTACTTAAGTTGTAGAAGGTGGTGTCACCAGAGATGGTTTGTCCTGTTCCATTCAATGTTACAGTTCCCGAATTAGCATAGAATGTTCCGTTGTTGCTCCAGTTGCCACTTACTGTCAAACTACTGGGTGCATAGACGGTGCCTGATGTAATAGTAAAGTTATTGGTAACAGTCACCGGATTTACCACTACGTTTGTATTTTTTCCGTTGGCAAGTGCTAAGACTTCTGGATAAGAAAGTGCTCTATTATAAACTCTTACTTCATCAAGTAGGCCGTCAAAGTCACCACCAATCTTATCTTCATCGATACCAATAGAACTTGTTTGGGAAGTCGTATTATCAGTCGTGTTTTGGCTAAATGTTACAGGGCCATCTGTAGCCTGTGCTACGCCATTCAAGTAGATACCTATTGTGTCGTTCACATAATCAACCACACAGGTGACATGATACCAAGTCCCTGTGCTAATAACGCTTCCCGTTGCAACTGTTTGCAGTGCATCACTATCTGCAGAACGTGCTGCACACTCTAATGTGCTGGCATTTGTCTGCATGAAGACACGTGAGTTGCTATTGCTCCCGTTGGTTGAAAATCCTATTATTTGATCTTGTGCGCTGTTTGTATTTTTTCTAATCCATGCTGACATAGTTATGCCAGGTGCGTTTTGCACAGCATTCAGGTTGTTGCCAGGATTAAGGTAATCTCCTGCTCCATCAAGCGAGATTGAATAAGCGTTTGATTCTCCACTCAGAGTTGGCACCGTTGCTGAGTATGAGGCTCCCCCACCCAGTGAAGCAATAAAATTATTTGTAGAAGAGTCATCAACACTTCCTGACCCTGCTTCCATTTTCCAATGACCCACAAGACCAGTAGTAAGTGTATCGCGACTATCAAACGTATCTCCAGGTTCTGAAGTATTAAAGGTGATATTTTTATAACTTAGGTCTGGGAAACTAAAAATGTCTGTCAGACTGTTTGGTCTTCCGGTAAATATGAGAGTCGCATTGGACTGGAAAGTTGGTGGCGTAAAGTATTCATAGCCTTGTGCTTGTAGTATTCCAGCACTTTCTACAGTAAAAGTAGAACCACAAACGAAATGATGTCCATTGAGATCAAGTTTTCCCTGCGAAATAGTACAAGTCTGTGATGAAGTGGTAAAGAGATCAGTGATGAGAAGCGCACTGCCAGTTGCTTTTGAAATGGTCAGCGGAGATCGAAAGGCACCATGATCTTGTGTAATATTTTGTGTTCCACTGCCATTAAACACCACAGGCAGGTTAGCTCCGCCAAAGTATTGAGTAGTAGTTGTGGTGTTGATGACAAAGTTACCTGCAATACTGTAGGTGTAGCTTGTAGCTGGATTGGCTATTGAGCCAGCAAGTAAAGAGAAGTCATCTGTTGCACAACTTCCCGTTGGCGAAACAGCTGAACCTGAACTTTTGTTGACAGTTATGCTTGAGAATACCGCGTTTCCGCAACTCAAACTGCTGTTAACAGTATCAGTGAGTGTCAAGTCAATACCATCCACAAGGATGTTCCCAGCATTATTAAATGTACCTCCACAAAAAATAGTAGTTACGCCAGCCGGAAATGTGCCGCCGTTGAGAACGATACTCTCATTTGCATCAAATGTTGTGCCACTCATAGACAGCACAGCTCCAGAGTTGGATGTGTATGAACCATCTATCGTCAAGTTCCCTGTGACTTGAAGAGTACCATTGTTAATAATGTCTCCCACTATAGTGGGGTTTGTTCCAGGAATAGTAACAATACATCCGCTGTTTATGGTCAAAGATGTTGAAGAGCTTTTAGTAACCGTCACACTATTAAGTAGTGCTGCACCACAGGTCAAAATTGAAGGTTGGGTAGTGTAAATAAAAGCAAGTGTTCCAGAGTTATGTATAAATGTTCCTCCAGAAATAGTAACGTTTCTTCCCACTGAAAATGTTCCCGAAGTGGCAGTGAACGAACCTCCAGACAAGGTAAATCCGCCGGTGCTCAGTGTTATACTTGCTGCACTCCCTATGAAGGTGCCAGCTGCTTGACTGAAGGCAGCAGAAGCATTGGTTGAAGAAAGAGTGATAGTAGACCCGTTGCCTTGTGTGATAGTGCCAGAGTAACCAGTGTTAATTGTGATAGCAGTAATGCTAATATTTGTGTTAATTGTAGCTGCTTTTGTTGATGTGCTGTCAAAAATTGCTGTATCAGCTGCTGCAGGAACACTATCAGTAGACCAGTTCGCTCCACATGACCATTTGTTACCATCACCCACATTGCCACCACAAGTGCCATCACTTCCCCCACCATCCCAGGTTACGTTTGCAGCATATACAGAGTGTGGCAAAAGAGAACAAAAAAGTGCAAAAAAAGCCACCAAAAACAGGACACCTATCACCCGGTGAAAAAATGATTTCCCAGTACCAAAAAGTGTGCGTATAAACACTCTCTTCAGTGTACTTGTTTTCTTGAGGTATTACAAGCTAAAAAGGAGCGGTGTTTGAGGGTCGTGATATTTCTACAAATGACTGCCCGTGTAGGTCGTCTAATGTCCACGTGTTGAGTCTAATACGTACTAGTTTGATTACGTCGTACCCAATGCGCTCAAACATGCGCCGAATTTGTCTATTCAGACCTTGATGTATAGTGATATGGAGGGTTGTGGTAGCATCCGTCGTTTCAATCACCATAACTTCATCTGGTGTTACAAAACCCTCTTTCAGTTGGACACCACGTTGTAAGTGTCTAAGTGCTGCTGTACTCGGTTTACCTTGTATCGTTACTTCGTATGTTTTTTGTAACTCATACTTGGGATGTGTAAGTGTGTAGGCAAGATCCCCATCATTGGTAAGGAGCAGGAGCCCTTCGCTATCTTTATCAAGTCTGCCTACTGGGTACAGGCGTTCCTCTACTTCTGGGATGAGATTAAGTACGTTCCTTCTCTGCAGCTCATCGTGTGTTGTGCATATATATCCTACTGGTTTGTAAACTAAAAAATATCTCTTGTGGACAATTCTTTGCAGCTCTCTTCCCTCAATACTTACTCTATCTTTCCCAGGGATAATGCGTTGGCCAATGTGAGCGATTACCCCATTGACCTCAACGAGACCTTGCTCAACCAATACTTCGGCTTTGCGCCGTGAAGCGACTCCTTGTTCAGCAAGAAAAGCATGGATTTTTTGTGTAGTAGGCATAGTAATACTTTCAGGCGGTAGTATACAAGAAAGTACGGTATAATAATACATCTACTATGCAAATTACCGAAAAATTGTTAGTTCGTGAATATGTGCTTGATGCTATCCGGATCTTTTTCAAAACCCGTACCTTTAAAGAAGTTGAGACACCACTGTTTGTCCCATCGCCAGACCCGGAGCCTACCATTGAGCTTTTTGCCAGTGAATGGAAAACACCGGTGGGATCGGCTATTGGTAGACTGAATGGTAGCCCAGAATTCATGATAAAGAAACTACTTTCCGCAGGAATAGGCAACTGTTTTCAGATATGTAAAAGTTTCCGATCTGCAGAGCCGCCTAGCTCACGACATAATCCAGAGTTCACAATCCTTGAATGGTATCGAGTTGATGCTGACTATACTGATATTATGCAAGATTGCCAAGATTTGCTACTTTTCATGGCACAATATGTTCAACTTAGAAAGAACTACCCTCAGCAATCTCCCTATGATCTTACACATATAGAAGAACAAAGTACTAAGATCACTTTCCGTACTAGGGAGTTTGACTTAGGTTCTGATTGGGAAAAAATTAGTATTCCAGCAGCATTTGAAAAATACGCAGGCATTTCTCAAGAAGAATTGCTCACTGATTCACTTTTGTTGACTAAAGCAAAAGATAAGGGATATGTTCTTACAGATTCGACATCGTATGATGATGCCTTCTATCAGATAGTGCTTAATGAAATAGAACCTCATCTTGGTGAAACTATCCCTACCATTTTTTATGATTATCCTGCATCTCAAGCTGCACTTTCTAAAAAGAAAGCATCTGATCCACGACTTGCGGAACGATTCGAGTTTTATATTGCAGGATTGGAACTAGGGAATGCATTCTCTGAACTCGCTGATTGGAAAGAACAAGAAGAACGTTTGTCTGCACAGAATGAAATACGAAAAAGAAACGGACAAGATAGCTGGCCAATTGATACCGCATTTATAGACGCGCTTAAACATGGATTCCCGCGCTGTGGAGGTATTGCTGTTGGTGTGGATAGATTGGTAATGCTTTTTACTGAAGCAGAAACTATTGAAGAAGTACTCTTTTTCCCCGCACATACATTATTCACTCTCGAGTAATTGTGTTCCATGAGGTACAATAGAGTGTCTTTTTGAAAGGAAGTATGATCATCAAAGCAGGTAACATTCGCAAAGGCATGTACGTTCTCTTTAAAAATGAACCATGTCAGGTAACAAAAACAGATTTTGTGAGTCCTGGTAAAGGATCTGCTTTTATTCGTGTCAAGCTTAAAAATGTAAAGACAGGATATTCTCAAGAGTTCACCTATAAGTCACCAGAATCTGTAGAAGAAGTTGAAGTGATGAACCGTGAGATGCAGTTCTTGTATGCAGACGATGTTGAAGCCGTGTTTATGGATCAGCGCTCTTTTGAACAAATTAGCGTTCCCATTGCTTTGGTTGAAGATGATGTGAAACTGCTCACTAGTGACGCCCAGGTATACGTTATCTTGTACCAAGATGCACCAATTGGTGTACGCCTTCCTCAAAAAGTTACCCTTATGGTAACCCAAGCTGAAGAAGCAACTGCAGGAAACACCGTGGGGCAGGCCAAGAAAGAAGCTGAAGTGGAAACTGGTCTCAAGGTCATGGTGCCATTATTCGTCAAAAAAGGTGACAAAATTATCATTGACACAGACACTCACGAATATATTTCGCGAGCCAACTAAGTACTTGCGCCTACATGGTTGCCAGCTGCGATTCTATTTCAAGCAAGCGGTTGTATTTCTCAACGCGCTCTCCGCGAGTAGGCCCTACTTTGATGTAGGAAGCACCCACCGCTACGGCTAGATCCACCAGTGCTGTATCATTGGTCTCTCCACCACCTCTATGTGAAGGCACTACTTGTAATCCATGCTCGTGGGCAAGTTGACAACAGGCGACAGTCTCACTGAGACTGCCAATTTGATTAAGCTTGATGAGAATACTACTGATTGCTTTAAGCTCAATCGCTTTCTTAAGTCGCTCACTATTGGTAACAGTCAGATCATCGCCTACCAGCTTCACATTCCACTTATCAGTGATTTGTCGCATCAGCGGCCAGTGTTCCCAATCATCTTCTGCCAGTGGGTCTTCAAGTGTTACGATTGGATACTTAGATAACCATTGCTCAAAATAAGAAATAAGTTCTACAGAAGATAGTTTTTTGTTTTCCAAACCAAGTGTATACATACCATTTTCGTATAACTCACTGCTTGCTGCATCTATTGATATGCCCACATCAACGCCGGGAATGTAGCCTGCTTGTTGAATAGCGGCCAACATAAACTCAAAAGGAGCTTCATTACTGCTAATACCATTGGGGGCAAAAGCGCCTTCGTTGCCGACATTGGTAGAAAGACCTTTCGCTTTGAGAATTTTTTCTAATGCATGATAACACTCTAGCATGATACGGACACTTTCTTTACGTGAAGTATCTTTGAGCACAGAAAAGCAAAACTCTTGCAGATCAGTGGAGTTGTCAGCATGTTTGCCGCCTTCTATAACAACCGCCATAGGCTGAGGCAGAACTATTGGATCTGTAAGGTTATATGTATCACGGATGTGTGCATACAAGGGAAGCTTTTTTTCTGCAGCTGCGGCGCGTGCTACCGCAAGCGAGACAGCAAGTATGGTATTCCCACCAAGGCGTGACTTTTGAGGTGTCCCATCAAGTGTGCAGAGCATGCTGTCTATAAACTGTTGTTTATCTGCTTCTATTCCCAACAGATGTGGTGCAATTTCTGTGCTCACGTTAACCATGGCTTTCAACATGCCTTTGCCGTTGTATCGTTGCGCATCACCATCAGTAAGCACAGAAGCCTCATGTGATCCAGCCGAGGCTCCATACGGTACCGAAGCAGTGCCAGTTGCACCAGAATCTAGTTTAACAGTAACGGCTAGGGTGGGATATCCACCAGAAGCAATAATTTCGTAGGCTGTGAGTGAGGTAATGTGCATGCACTCATTGTAGGATGTTTTAAGGTACTAGAGCAACAGTAGCTTTGTTGCGCATCCACAGAAAGCAGCTTTAAGGGTATAATATGTACCCTGAGTGCGCCTATAGTTCAACGGATAGAACAGGGGCCTTCTAAGCCTCAAATCTGGGTTCGATTCCCGGTGGGCGCACAAATGCTCTTTGTGCTGTATAATTGCACGCGTGCATGGTGGTATTAGCTCAGCTGGTTAGAGCGCCTCCCTGTGGAGGAGGAGGTCGCCGGTTCGAACCCGGTATACCACCCACACGAATTTTCCTCTGGAACTTCCGTCACCCAGTACCGGACGTTTGAACCCAAATTAGCCCACTCCTTGAGCTATAAATGATTATATGAATTGGATTGTTGCCAGCTTATTGATGTTTTTTAGCTCAGTTGCTTTATATCTTTGTGTGCGAAGAAGTAATGCACTCAAGACTCCTCAGCAACTTAATAACTTAGCAATGTTTCTAGTACCTGTACTTGTATATATAACATTAATATTCAGAACTTCTACTAGTTTTGCACTTACACCATTCCAATACTTTCTCATCCTGATTCAGGGTATTTTCTTTAGTTATCTTGGGAATTTATTTTCCCTAAAAGGAATCGAGAAGTCCCCGAACCCTGGATATAGTCTGATTATCTCTAAAAGCTATGTCGTTTTTACAGCTATAGCTTCAATATTTATTTTTTCAGCTCCACTAACTTTGAAGTCAGCGCTCGCAATTCTATTTATAATTTTGTTCTCGGCTCTAATTACCATTGATAAAGAAAAAAACAAAGCTGCTTGGAACACATTGTGGTTACCTTATACGATAGGTGCATTTTTTTGTTGGGGTTTTTTGGCTTTAAGTTCTAAATATTTATTAAATGTAGGAGTCCCAATTCTTACCAGGTTAATTCTTTCAATGATGGTGACAACTATATTTATTTTTGGAGAGATAGTTTACAAAAAAGTAGACTGGAAAAAGACCTCAAAAGAGCAGCTCAAAATACTATTATTAATTGGTATTTTAGGTGCCAGTTTTAATTACTTTATGCAAGTCGGGTTTAACCTGGCTCCTAATGTGGGTTTTGTAAATGCTGCAAATGCAGCCTCCATTTCATTATTGACTCTAGCGTCTGCTTTCTTTTTTAAAGATGAATTAACATTAAGAAAGATTATTGGTATATTTGGAGTTACAGCTGGGTTGTTACTATTATTTCTTTAGTTAACTAACCCATAGCAGGTTCGAACGTCGTCCAACCACCGACCCATCAACAACTGCCATTTATTCCCTCATTACTCCCCTTCTGTTTTTTGCTACACTGTAGTCATAACTACAGGAGTTGCCATGAAAAAAAAAGTACTTGCTGTTACCGCACTGAGCTTCGTTCTTGCCGGATGTGTTCCTCTCAAGCAAAGCAGAGAAAGCACTCCGGTTCCTGCTGCACAGGATCAGTCCCTGGGGCAAACAAAAATGGAGTTCGCTGAAGTGGCTGCAGCTATTAAACTAGGAAAAGCTGCGCGGTGTGTGATGCAGAATACGACACTGAATCAGTCCATCGAGTATGTGATCAAAGGCAAAAAAATGAGGATGCATGCATCTAGCACTACCGCAAACATGCCCGCAAGTTCAATGATATCCGACGGTGAGTTTTTATACACCTGGACTGAAAAAGATAAAAAAGGTATGAAGATCAAAGTCCCAACACAAGAAGAAGGAAAACAAATAGCCGAAGATGCACAAAAATTGCCTGACCTTTCGCAAGAATCAGAAAAGAAACGTTATGAAAATTTGGGCTATACAATTGATTGTTCAATCGCAACGGCAGAAGATACTGAATTCATCCCACCTCCAGATGTAACATTCACTGATCTGAGTGGCATGATGGACATGGCCAAAAAAATGCCAAATAAGTCAAACAAATAGAAATACTTACTCCTGCGGAGCTCCGTAGATGATGACTGTTGTACCTGGGTTCTCGTCGTCTGCTCTCACGAAGTTCGCATCTTCAAGTACTGGCCCAGTCCAATTGAAAATAGTTTCGGCATCTTCGGTCTTCATGTTGATGCAGCCGTGACTCATGGGGTGGCCAAAGTTATCGTGCCAGTAGGTGCCATGAATACCAAAGCCCTTGGCGGCAGGAACTTCAGCGTTGGCAAAAAACATAGTGTACGGAACATTGGGTAGATTGTAATAGGTGCCTAGCTGCTTATTGCCACCGGACATGTGCTTGTACCTGAACTTGCTCCAAATGGTAAAAGTACCGGTGGGAGTTCTGCCCCATTTGCCTGATGAAATAAGAAACTCATACACTTTTGTATCACCTTCAAATGCTAGCAGTCGTTGATTAGTAAGATCAACTTCGATATGTCTATCGCTTGTTGTCGCCCCTAAAACCGGCTTGGATGGAGAGCTCAGACGTTGAGATTGAACCGGCACACCATAGTATTCACCAGCTGTGTGTGATGTGTCATAGGTGCCCGTTGGTAAAGCATCAAGCGCAAGTAATTGTTGTGAGCGAGCCGACAACACATGCGTGCGAACCACGGTTGCTGCTGCCAAAAAGACTGCAACAAAAACAAATACCAATATAAGAGATTTGTTCATACACTCCAGTATGCAGTGAAAGGTGGCTGCAACACAATGAGGAAAGAGACCATGATATACTCATTTTATGGTTGCCAACATCTTGTGGGGAAAAAGAATAGTTTTATTGGCAGCTTTGTCTATTTTTTTCTTTCTTCTGTTGTATGGAGTGCGAATTCAAAGTCACTCGTGGTATTTTCAAGATGAAGGTGAACATACTGTAGTGGGTTGGATGCAGTACCGATTTGGGAAAGTACTATATCTTGATTTGAGCACTAATCATCAACCGATTCCTATTTTGGTTGGTCAATTTATTAGTGCGTTTGTTCCCTATGATACATTTTTTCAGTATATTTACAGATTGAGAGTAGTACTGTGGATGTATGCATTTTGTTATGGCGCATTGCTTGTCTGGAGGTTCCGCATCAGAGGACTTGGTGTGTACCTCCTCACCTATAGTGCAGCTCATTATTTTTTTGGTTGGCATCTTTTGGCTGAATCGCTGGCGGTACCTCCTGTTCTTTGGATTATGTTATCGTTGCGTGAAGAGAGGCAAACAACGATCGATGCAATTTTTTTTGGTGGTGCGATTTTTCTCATTGCCTTTTCACTACTGCCTCTGTGGCCTTTTCTCGCACTAAGCTCACTTGTGTATGCGTATAGATTTGGATGGAAGCCTTCCCAAGTGGCCGTAATTACTCTGCTGTGTGCGTCACTGATCCTTTTTTCCCAAATAGCAGTCTTTGGATGGTTCAGAGAAACGGTCTGGAATAATATCAATTATTTTATTCCCTATGAAGCTGCTCATGACACGTTTCACTACTTGCGTTTGCTTTTCTATCCTTTTTTTAATGTGCATCTATGGTATGCAGTACCTTTGTTGATTGCATTAATTTTTGTAGTATGGAAACATAAGAGACATCGTTCCTTTACTCTGGTGCTATGTGCTCTCTGTTTCTTGCTCAACCTTAGGACAAGTGAAATAAATGCACAATACTATGCTGGATTTCACCTTTTCCCATATGTTGCTGGTATAAGTTTTCTAAGTTTATATACTTTTGAGCTACTACGAGAATCTGCAACTGCTAGACATATCAAATGGTATACTCTGGGACTAAGTGTGTATCTGGGGATAGTGGTCATATCCCAACTATCTTGGGTGCTGGAATCTAGATCAAGGCTACAAGATTACTTTATTTACTATGATACTTTTCAAGCATACGGAACGGCACTAAAAGTACTCGCCCGCCCAGGAGATACATTACTTACTGGACCGGATGGCGCAGGATATATGAATATGGTTGCTGATCTACCCTACCCTGGGTTACAACATTTTCATTTGGAATGGGCGTACCGCGTTCCAGAATTACGAGAACGATGGCTCAAGATGATGCAAACCAAGCCACCAACCTTCATCTATTTTAATCTAGGTAATGATGGGTATTCAAATGTCTTGCGCCCACTGCTAAAGGAAAAGTATACGGTCTTAAAGAGGAAAGATGGGACAGATACTTTGCTTTTTATGCGTACCGATGCTGTCCCACAGATCTCTGAAGAACAGTGGCAGCATTTTGAAGAACAGGCATTTGAAAGGATTCAGTTCAGATCATGAGAGAAATAAAGATTGATTCTACATGGAAAAAAATGCTGTCTAATGAATTTGACAAGCCGTATTGGCGTGAACTCACTGACTACGTACGTGCCCAGTATCAACAAGGCATGGTCTTCCCTCCTGCAAATCAGATTTTTAGAGCATTCGATCTCTGTCCATTTGACTCAGTGAAGGTCGTTATTTTGGGACAAGATCCCTACCATGGTGTGAAACAGGCGAATGGGCTGTGTTTTGCGGTTACTGATGGAGTTGCGGTACCCCCATCACTGCAAAATATATACAAAGAAATTCTACAAGATACTGGAGTGATCCCACTGCCTGGAGGTGATCTAACACGGTGGGCAACCCAGGGAGTGCTACTCCTTAATAGTGTACTCACCGTAGCTGCGCACCAACCAGCTTCTCACGCAAAAAAAGGTTGGGAAGTGTTTACTGATGCTGCAATTACTGCTTTAAATGAACAGCGAGAGGGCATTGTCTATATGCTATGGGGTAAGTATGCTCAAACAAAAGGTGAACTTATCAACAGAGAAAAGAACTTGGTCCTCACTTCAGGACATCCTTCTCCCTATTCAGCACATCTTTTTCATGGGAACCATCATTTTAGCCGCTGCAATACCTATCTATTTTCTCAGGGTAAAGACCCTATTGATTGGCAGTAAATCTCTGTTGATTACAGCACACACTAGTGTGCAAACGAGCAATGTGGCTATCCCACTCTGCACTACAACTTGTTGAAGCGCCAACAACGCATCAAGCACAATCTGAGTGACATTTCTAGGTGCATGGTAAAAGCTATAAATAGCCATACCTTGCGTGCGTTCATCAAAGCCGAGGGTGACTGGTGTTTTTTGGTCCTGTGCAGCAACTTTGACAGTAACTATGTACTCTTGATTGTGAGAAAATTCTTCAGGCGGAATATTGAAACGCAGTGTGCTTGGGTCGCCAATGTTATAGCCATTAAAGGTTTGCTCGGCAATGATTTCACCCGACTTTTTGTTCACTTGAATGCTGAAATCACTCCGGTCTATCAAGCCAGGGTTTTTCAGATAAAGCTGAATATAGTACAGACCATTGTACGTTGCCGTAAAGGACTGACTGTGTGGTAATGGCGTGGCATAAAACTTGACGTTTTGTGGAGCCTTACTTGAGCGCGGAACTGGGACAGTATGCAGC
Source organism: uncultured Pseudomonadales bacterium (assembly GCA_964648715.1). GTDB lineage: Bacteria > Patescibacteriota > Microgenomatia > UBA1400 > PJMF01 > OMIS01. Next base: position 34,629 of record CAZYNM010000003.1, read on the forward strand.
GCAATAGTTGCAACAAAAAGACCTCCCAAGATGACTATACCCAGTGCAAGCTGGAATCTTTTTGTGTTGAGCCGTGACAGCCATGAGGTCAAACTTTGAAATAGCGGTATATTTGGTGTACTTTCAGCTGTTTGCTCTTCACTGTGGAAAAGTGTCGCAAGTGCAATAAGTGCCATGCCTGCAAGTGCAGTATGGGCGAGATTATTTAGTTTTGTGGCATCTACTCCTGCCATAGTGAGTGCATCCCGAAGAATAGGTGCACTAACCAGATGGGGAGCGAGAGGTAAGAATATGCCAGTGGTGAGTGCGGTATCAGCAAACAATCCCACAACTCCCAACCATGCCACACAGAGGATAAGCGATGCTGCTAGGCGTGAAAAAAAATGACTGCGTGTCGGAGATAGTACCATCCATAACGCCCAAAAAGGGACTATCCATGTATACCACTGGACATGAAAGTGACTGAAACCAAGTAAGATGAGTGAGATTACACAAATACTGAGCACTTGAAGGGAGAATGTATGTGCAGTTTGATATTTTCTCACGACGCCATACACAAGCAACATGAGTAGAACAGGAACAATGTAGACCATATCAGAAAAACCAATATCCAGAGCTGCTGTCATAAAGCGTTGGTTCATATCTGAGCCTAAGACAGCGGCACGAAAGACTGGAATATGCAGAAATGGTACAAGTGTCAGTGCAAACGTAGCCACACTACCTACAAATAAAATGACACGTTGTATAACTGATAGTTTCTTTTCAAGCGCTAATACAAACGCTAACCAGAATAACGGAAAGAGTTTGACAGAAGCAGCGGCCCCAAATATCACCATTGAAAGCCATTTATTTTTGTTAATGAGATACCAGCCGGCAAGGAAGAAAAGCAGAGCAAGAACATCATTCTGTCCCATAATTGGAATACTGTACAGGGTAATAGGATTAAAAAGCCATAATGCTGCCGCAGTTGTAGCTTGAGAATCAGTTAGTTTTTTTTGACGAGCAAGGGCGTATATAAACCATGCAGTGAAGAGAGCCGCCACAAGTAATGGTACTTTAATTGCTAGCGAGAATCGAGATAACTTTGGTTCATATGCATCAAGATTATTTTGTGAACTCAGCCATGTATCAAAGCCTGCACCTGCAATAGGTTTAGCCATAAAGTACTGCACTTTATCAAGATAGTAGTGTAGTGGTGGATAGTTGTACTGTGAGGCATTACCAAAATGTGCTGCCCCGTATGTCCAAATATTCCAGACTTTTCCTTGTTCAAGACCGCTCCAATACAGCACAAGCTTGTTATCAGGATGATAGGTAAGTGGAGCCAGAAAAAAATATACACATGCTGCAAATGTAAGCAGTTTTTTCATAGGACTAGTATACCCTTTTCTCGGTTTTTGTCAGTATGTGTAGCCAGTAGATAATAAGTGCCGCCGTGAGGAAAGAAAACACTGAAATATACGATGCGAGTGCACGGACTTTAGTTTGCGTATACACAACAGAAATTTGGTGTGAACCTGCCGGGACTTGATAGGTGATAAGTCCACGGTAGTTCATATCTTGAAACTCAATTGGTATCTCTGTCCCATCCACAAATACTTTCCAGCCAGGAAAGTAAAATGTATAGTCTATAAGTCGAGCCGGTTGTGCGGCATTGATAGTGTACGTACGCCGTGCATTTTTAAGTGAAGTTGGTAGGAGAATCGCTTCACCAGAAAGTACCGCAGCTTGTTGAGTTTTGGGTGGGTACTTTTCACTATTATCACTCCAGATGGTATTGAGGTTTTGTGAGTGCAAATTACTTATAGTATGGAAATACTGAGATTCGGGAAATGCAGCGTAATTTTTGCCATAGAGCTGTGGAATACGAATGATGCAGAGTGTGCTCAGGAGTACAACAAGAAGCGTTTTCCTTGATGAAAAGAAGCGTTGAACAAGAACAGCTGTAAGAACCGCCACGGCCACCTGCACAACAATAAGGAAGCGCCAGGGGTATTGCACCAAACTTAAACCAGGAATCAGACTATAAAGCGGTTTGCTTAACGGCAGTGTCATGTACAGTGCTACAACCGCAATGCCCCACCATATACCATGCAGTTTCTGTATTCCTGATTCTTTTTTTTGCTTTTTAAAAAACAATAAAGCTGTTGCAATCAGTAATAGCACGAGTTCTGGAATACCAACTTTTAACAAATTGCCACGTGGCCCTGGATGAGTAAGGTAATAGTACCAGTGGGGATCAAAAAAATTTTTCCAACTTAAAAATACATCGCTTGATAAAGCTTGTGCTGGTTGTACCCCTTGGTAAAAGTACTTCATTTCAATAACTAAAGGAATGAGGTAATAGGCAGCACCTGCTATGCCAAATACTACGCCACTAGCCGTATAGACAAGTGCTTGTATATCCTTGAATGGATACAGGCGAGCTGCTGCATAGACTGCCGCAGTCAGTCCTAAAATGAGCAGGAGCATGGGATGGCTCAGTGCGATGCATAGGGTGCCTATGCCAATCCACAGGGAACCACGAAGATATTTACCTCGCGTGATTTGATCAATTCCGTAGAGGAGAAGCGGAAAAAAACTGGCACTTAGCAGCTCAGGGAGTGCGCCACGTATGTACATATTAATAATCTTGTAAGGAAAGAATGTGGCCACTATGCTGGCTGCAAGTGCAGCATCAGTATCCACCCATGTCCGTACATATACATACAAGATTATGCTGCCCAAAAGAATGGTAGCGGTAAGGACAAGGTTGTAGGAAGTTGTAACCGACAATCCACTCATAATGAGGAGGGCGCCAGCATAGGCAGGTAGCTGATGTGCAAATAAGGGCAGTGGCAAGCCAAACTGTGCAAAACCGTTTGACCATCGCACTGGAAATTCACCGTCTTTCAGTGCTTGCGCGAATTGCGCCATGGTAGTCATGTGAATGTGGCCGTCAAAGGTGATTGGGCGACCACTATGAAAGAACAAGTCAACGACAGTTATAAGTGATACAATGACACTACAGATCAGAGCTGCTATGTCTTTTCGTTTCATGTCATCAGTATACACTGTTTCTATTCTGGTGAGCGGAGTGGCTCTCTGTGCCACACTCCTGCTGCAACCATCTGTGATAAGTTGGTGGAATCCATGGTACCGTCATACCCTTATACAACACTTTGTTGATAAGATCAGTAGCACACAGTCGCTTGATGCTCAAGAGCTTTGGCTTTTTCGTGAACGATTAAGCCCAGGAAGCATGCGGCCCAATACTGAGGCTGTGCAGATGTTTCAAACATATCGTATCGTGGCTGTTGAACCAGTTAAAGACACCCTGCTCATGACGTTTGCAAGCAAAGCTATGACAAGCACCGATAGTCTCACAAAAAATCAACATGCATTGGATGAAATAGAGAAAAAGTTGCCGCAAGGCACGGTCATTCGTGCCAAGACTTCACAGCTTCTTCTTGCTGAGTTGCCAGATACCACTATTGTGCTGTCAGCTTTACTGCCTATCAGTGAACTGAAACGAGCAAATGGTTTTTTTGATTATCTACCGAGTGAAGAACAACAACTACAAGGGCAGGTGTGGTTGCACCAAAGTACCCTAGTAAAGGAATGATGACACTCCGGATACCGTCAAAATGGACAATGATTCTTGCTGCTCTCTGGTTGGGCTGTCTTATTGTTACCCGCTTCTATAACCTTGATCATACTGCGCGCTTTACTCAAGATGAATCAAGTGATTTGTCGCGTATGTATCAGTATTATCGTGAAAAGAGAATTACCTTAGTAGGTCCTATATCCAATGATAATGGTAAGGTTTTTAGCTCTTTGACGTACTACATGCTTATGCCGTTTGCATACGCCGGTGGCTTCACTCCTGTCAGCCCGGTCTATGGAATGGCGGTGTATGGTTGTCTAACTGCTTTGTGTATTTTGGGGATTGTGTATGAGCTTCGACGTGCGTGGCTTTACCCTGCTGCTTTGTTACTACTTATTTGGTACCCACTTTTGGAGATGAGCCGATGGGCCTGGAATCCTCATTTCGTTGCACTATGGGCAAGTCTGGGCATGTACGCCTGGCTGCAAAAAAAACGGTACCCAGTTGTGGCTCGTGCAGTAGCCGGATTGAGTTTTGGCTTGATGTTCCATCATCATTATCTTTCGGTGTTGGCAACAGGTCCATTGGTCCTCTACTTTTTGTATGCGGATCTTAAGCACAAAAAATATAGGGAAGCATCTGCGCTTTTTACAGCATATATGCTTCCTTATATGGTATTTGTCTTGTTTGATCTGCGACATCCACCAGGACTTTTCTTTGGAAGATATCTTTTGAGTGGCAACACTCCCGATGTTCAAAAGACAACAAGCGCAGCACAGTACCTGAGTAACCTTATGCGAAATTATTGGGTTATGGTTGATACGTTTGTAAAGCCATTTATATTGAAAACTTGTGTGGCCATTTTGTTACCACTGCTCATGTACTTTGATCTACGAAGTCGTAAAGTTTCACTCAATATATGGTACCTACCTCTTTGGCTGGTAGTACTGGTGGGTGTAATACTTGTTGATTTTCAAGTGCGTTATGTTTATCCTGCGGTAGTTTTCGCCTTTGTATGGCTCATTACCCCACGCAAGTCACTGAAAGCACAGCTCGTTGCTCTGAGTATCCTGGGCTGTATTTTTGTTGGTTCACTTTTCTCTTTTTGGAAGCAACTCACTCGCACTGCTGTACCGCCAGATATGTACTCCTTTACAATACTTAGCACTTATATACGTGAAACCATCAAATCACAGCAAGTGAAAAATCCCAATATAACGGTTGCAAGCAGCCCTGACTCTGCTCCTCTCGGAGAAAAATATCGTGATTACATTGGCATGGATGGTACACAATTTCGTGCCTCAAGTGAGTATGATTTATCTGAGAATTTATTTATTATCACCACCACGCCTTACGAATCAGTGCGAGAAAAGGATAAAAGTTTTGCACTCCTTGCTTTCAAAAAGGCAAGCTTAAAGGGTTCATTTGAGGTTCCTAATTCTGAGTGGAAAGTGTATTGGATTGGGTATTAGGTGACGGGTTGTGTGTATTGCTACGCAACACAACCATACTAGCGCAAGCAATGTGCTCACCTCTCCCATTCTTCGTACTGGTGTTGTTCCCGTGAAAGAAACGGTTATAACGTGTGAACCAGTAGGTACTTGTATCTGGAGCAGGCCTTTGTAAGTGGAACTATAGAGACCCGGCTCAACTGTTTTACCATCTATATCTATGTGCCAACCAGGAAAAGCTAATCGCTTGTGAATAACAACTGTTGGTGACGGAAAAGTAACATGATATACCATCCGTGTCCCCGTAAGTTCCGTAAACGCGGGGTTTTCTCTAGTGATACTACTCCATGTGCTGGCTGGTGTATTTAGTGTGGCCTCAGCCTGATAAATGATAGGATCTGACAGTGGATAACTGCGGAGCGCACCCACCGGTCTGTGTTCATCATAACTTGATCCCAGTATGACACTCTCGTACCACTCGTAGTCATTACGGCTAAAACTACTTCGCGGGAATCCATAGGTGCTAGTTGTGACAACTACCCCAACTGCAAGTGATGCCATGAGTAGTAGCCTTAGTCTTGGTCTTGCTGGTGATGCAGTAAGAAAAAGTGCTGCAATGAAACTTAGTGCATTGAGCACCCACAGCAACCTCCAAGGAAACTGAATAATCTGTAACAAACTACTGTGATCCCACAGTGGCTGAGATCTAAGTGTCATAAGAAAGAATGTTATAGCACCAGTAGTTGCGACAATTAGTAGGACCCATTTTGTTTGGGCTCGCTTGCTACGTATGAGTACATACCCCACCAGAACGATGGTGCTGCAGATACTTATTCCTAGCTGAACAACGTCTTCAAAGTAAGGGCTCTTAAGGATGGTCCGGGTGATGTCAATAAATGTCCAAGCTGGTAACAGATGTCCCTTGTATTGGAGAAGTGAAGAACTTTCTTTATAGGCAATGAAGTGTACCTCACCCACTGCGGGGAAAAGATAGAAGCCGCTGAGCATCACAGCTACAAGGCAACAGTAGAACATGTATGCCGTAGCCGATACCCAATATGTTCTGGGCAGTCGCCTATCAATCACAAGAATACACAGCCAAGCTAACAACACTATTCCCAATGCTAGAAGTGATGGCACATGGGAGAGAATTGCTGCAGCTCCAATAACACCCAGAAGCGTACTGGTGAGAATGCGCATGTGAAGTAAACGATAGTATTTAATGAAGTAATAACAAGACAGAAGCGCAGCTGGAACAAGCGAACTTAAAAAGATTTCACCAAGTGCTCCTCTCCAGTACACTTGCAAAAACGTGTAGGGATTTGCGAGGTATGCACATGCAATGAGAACTGCACACCATGTTTGAGGAACAAACTCGCGTGCGAGCTGAAATGCAGCCAGTGCCGCAAAAATACAGGCTGCAAGGACAGACAAGAGCAAACTTGCCTGAATACTCAACCCGAGCGTGTGAAGAAGGCTGCTCGTTATATATGGAAGTGGATAGGTGTAATTGAAAACAGGATACCCAAAACCGTCGCTGAGGTTTGGAGCCCATCTTGGAGGAAATTGACCTTGCTGAAGTGCAAGGTAGTAGTTTGCTGCTCGTGCCGCATGCAGTTCGTAATCATCTGACTCAAAGAGTTGACCAAGCAACAAAAAACGAAATAAGCAAATCACAATGAGGACAACAGACACATAGGGGAAAAGCGAGCGACCTAGGGTCCAAAGGTTTTTCATGGAGTGTGTGGCGCGTACTTAAGTAGTTCATACACAGCTGTTCCATCGTCATAGGTAATGGTCTCAACAACTGCCAGCGATGAGGCAACTGCCGAGGATCGTCGGCACTCAGTCTCTGCAATATAGAGTGTAGTCTCAGAAAGTGTCCCAAAGTCACAGCTCCCATGCGTAAATGCATATTTACCTATATGAGTTTCTTCCTGCATCCTCTCTAGTGGGTGTTGTTGTAATTCAGAAAGTGGTAGCGCGCCAGCAAGTGAAAAGTATGCATACAGTGGACGCAAATCATTGACCACTCGTACGCTTTGATAGCTGGTGCTGAGGCGTACAACAGCTTCGGCAATCTTGGTGTATGGGGTGTTCCGGTACCATGGCTGGTATACTTTTTGTTGTACTTCCAGTTGCAGTAAAAAGTAGCCTACTTGCCACAAAATGAACGGAACAAAAACGATAGAGACCAGTGTCTGCCAACGTTGACGTGTAGAAAGAATTTTTTCCCAGCCAAGGGTGATAAAGTATGCCAATGCTAGACAGAGGGGAACAGTTCTAATAATGCTTGGTGTTTCTTGATATGTGAGTGCTGCAGGGATTGGTGCAAGAAGCGCCACTGCAAGTGCAAACAAAGCAGGGGTGTCTTTTCTTCGTGCCGCCACAAAGAGACCAATGAGTAAAAGTGGGAGCTCAAATACATACAATAATCCATGAAAAGGAATTACATATCGTTTGGGTTCTCCCCCTTTGAAGAACAAGAAATCTGGCGAAAAGTAGGAAAGGTATTCTCGTATAACACTCAAGCCATATATAGCAGGCTTGTTGTAAAAGGTCCGTATGACTGAGTGTGAAGCAAGTGGTGTTGCACTAAAGGTCTGCTCTGTAATGCGGATTTGAGGCTCTTTGTTTCCTAGTATGCCAACAGCAGCGAGTCGTGAACTGCTTTCTTGCACCAGCAAAGAAAGGACAATAATTCCAACGATACTTACTAAGTACATACTTGCTTTATGAAGCGGAAGGCGCTTTTTGAGCCACAGCCAAGCAATGCAGCTCGCAAACAACACAGGTAAAAATACTTTGGCAGAATGGTAACTATATAGGGCACCAAAAGTGAGAATAAACCACAGAAAAAAATGTAATGGACTATATTTGCGTACCAAGCTGAGAAAAAAGTAGATTGCCCATACACTCAGCGATAGTGACAATATTACTTCTTGTGTTGCTCTGCTCAACATAATGTGCCACGGCGAGCAAGCAAGTACCGCCACAATCAACACTCCAACACGTTCTTGTCCTTCTCTTTTACAGAGAAGATAGCAGCCATACATACTTAACAGACCAAGCAACACAGCAGGTAGACGAGCAGCAGTCGGTGTAACTCCAAGTGCAAGCACAAAGGGAATCTGCAAGTATGAGTAGAGAGCTGGCTTTGGGTCGATCAGAGAATGCAGGCTTAATGGCAGAAATCGGCCATCTTCATCACGTGCCGTAGTTGCAAGTGATTGTGCATTCAGTAAAAAAGAAACCTCATCTGCATGCATGCCTTGGGGAGTGGTTCCTAAATGAAAGAGTCGAAGAACTGCTGCAATGATAAAGAACACAGCAAGCATTAGACTTGTGCCAGAAATGCGTGGTGTCTTTTTCATGTACCAGTTACTTTGCGCGAGTTTTTCGTGCAGCTTTCTTGGCTTCTGTGACTACTTTTGCCGCAATTTTTTTTCCTGATGAAACTACCTTTTTCTTAAATTTGGTTGGGTTTTTCTTATACTCAGTTTGCAACTTCTGTGCTTTCTTTACTCCTGTCTCAGCAAGATGCACAACTTTTTTTCTGTTCTCTTCTTTGGAAAGGAACGCAGCAGCTGCTCCCAGAGCCATACCTGTAACAAGTGCAAAGAAGCTTTGTTTTTTTGCCATAGCGTTCCTTATGGAATGGTTATTACTTTGAGTGTATTCGTTCTATCAGAAACACGCCAGTGGGTCCCATGAATAATAATAACGGTTTCTCCGGTTTGTGCTATTCCAAGTTCCTTGATCTTTGCAACAATCTCGGTGTGAACTAGTTCTGGGCTAGAGAAATCAGTAAGATATGGGATGACTCCGCACACCATTGCTAACTGGTTGTATGTTTGTGCATCATGAGTTAATGCATAAATGGTTGGTGCTTCTCTAAAACGTGCTAAGTAACGTGCTGTTCTGCCCGACTCTGTAAGACAAATCACTTTTTCTATGGATAGAGTGCTCTCATGTGTTCGCTCCTCACGGATCAATGACATTGCCGCATGAGTGACAGCAGTACTTGAATCAACATCCATCACATGTAATTCTGGCGTATGACCATGTGTTTCTGTGTATGCTGCAATCTCTGCTTGTGTTTCCACTGCCTTGACAGGGTACTTGCCTATTGTGGTCTCTTCAGAAAGCATGACCGCATCGGTTCCGTCATATACAGCGTTTGAGACATCGGTCACTTCTGCTCTTGATGGTCTGGGAGAATCAATCATGCTCTTCAGCATCTGGGTGGCAGTGATAACTGGCTTCGCATACTGTCGTGACTTTTGAATAATAACTTTCTGCCAGTGTGCAAGCTCTTGATAGGGTACCTCTACACCCAGGTCACCGCGAGCCACCATGACCGCATCACTTGCGCGAACAATTTCCTCTAGGTTATCAAGCGCCGCTTGATTTTCAATTTTGGCAACAATGCGGGCTGTTAGGGTACGTCGATGTAACTCATCACGTAAAATTGCGATATCTTGTGCGTTGCGTACAAATGACAATGCCACATAATCAACGAGTTCATTAGTGGCAGCAGACAAATGTACAAGGTCTTTTTCAATGAGTGAGGGAAGATTGATCATAACTCCAGGAGTATTGAGTGTTTTTCGCTTTTTGATGGTGAGTTTTTCGTGAACTCTGGCATAGACCCCCGTGTCATCTTTTCTCGTAATGGTGAACTCGCCTGCTCCATCCTCTATCAGGACAGTGTTCCCTGGCTGAAGGGCGTGCACGACATCCACTGGTAAGATAATTGCTTTGCCAACTTGTGATGCGCGATCCAAGTGATAGGTAAAGAGCACCTCTTCATCTGCTTCTGTTTCGAACGCATCTTGTCCGTTGGGGAGCTCTGTTCTAATTTCTGGACCTTGAAGGTCAATTAACACTGCAATTGGTTTACCTAAGCGTTGTGCAACTGCACGAACCCGCTTGATGCGCTCATGATGCCATGCTGGTTCGTTATGTTTGGTATTGAAACGAGCAACATTCATGCCAGCATGAATAAGTGCTTCAATAGTTTCTTCAGATTCTGTGGCGGGACCGATGGTAGCTACGATTTTTGTTTTTTTTATCATGCGGTTATTATCACCCCTTTTTGTATCTGCTACAAGAGTAGTTTCATCTTTTACTTGCCATTCTTTTTGTCTTGCAGTAGAGTGAGTGAATCACGCATGTTCACTACAGGAAAGGAACTATGGATACTTCAGATACCAAACAACTCTCATCGGCAGATGATGTAGCACTTGCTGCATTGTCAGAAGCAAGTCAAGCGACTGCGCCCACGGGCACAGATGAAGCTGCTGCATCAGATTCATTGGCAGAGACTCTCACCCATTTACAAAATATTTTGGAGCGATATGCCACTGAACTTGAAACAGTAGGCAAACAAATCAAAGAAAAACGTGAGAGTATGCAGAGTATTTTTGAAAATGACTCGCAACTTTCTGAAGCACAAGAGGCAGCACAAACCGCAACAAAAAAATCAAAAGAACGAAAATCGCAACTTAACAGTAACGCTGAAGTTGTCGCAATTAAAAATCAACTTGCTGAGCTTGCTGAACAACGCAAAGAAATTGAGGAAACAATTAGCAACCACCTGCTCAACTACTACAAAATTACCAACTCCAAGAGTTTTGATACAAGTGATGGTGATCAGTGGGATTTTGATATAAAGGCTCGTGTGAAGCCTCGTCGTAAAGCATAATGCCATACACTGTATGGTAGACACAAAAATACCGCTCTTTCGAGCGGTATTTTTTTATTTCATTCTGGACTAGGTACAGAAGGATTATTGATTTAAGCGCTCCGCAATGCGCTGAAGCACTTGTGGAGAGATATTCTTCATGCGTTTCAAAGTGCGGGCACGTTTCTGCAAACGGTTATGCGCAATTTTCTTTACAGCACGAACGCGGGATGGTTTTTGGTACACAGCCCGATCTTTTGCTTTTTGCACGATATCAGTAATAGCAACTGCTTTCTTGAATCGGCGAATAAGGTCACCCACATTGCTATCTGAACCATGTGGTTTAATGACTATTGGCATCTCTCTCACCTCCTTTCTGTAAGACTGGTATTATATATCAGTTGGAGGTTTTTGCCATCCACCTAAAATATGAACATGGATATGGTGCACCATTTGCACTTCTCGTCCCACATTCATAACTAAGCGATAGTTATTGCCAATGCCTACCACCTCTGCCACTCTGCGTGCAGTTTGGAGGAGTACTTTATGAAAATGGCCGTTACTCATTTCCACATCTTCAAGAGTAGGGAACGGCTCTTTGGGAATAAGCAGAACGTGGACGGGTGCCTGGGGATGTATATCATCAATGGCAATGAATTCTGTATCCTCGTAACGCACAGTTGCAGGGATCTCACCAGCAATAATTTTGCTAAAAATACTGGGAGTGTGTGCTGACTTTGCCATAGCCTACTTTCTATACAGTTCTTGTACGAGAGTCACTACTTCTTGCAAACTAAGAGTACTGGCAGTTTGATTGCGGTGTTTTTGAGAACCATTGATAAGCATTTTCCCACTGGGGTGATAATACCATGTAGCGTGAGGATCTTTTTTTTGAATAGCTTCAGACAGTGCTGCAAGCGTGACTGGGGCATCGGGTCGTAATTTAATACGAATATGCCCAAGCATTGGATCTTTTTTGATGACCAGCATATAGCCTTGCTTTTGCGCAAGCTTGATAGTGTCATCATTGCTGGTAAGTAGTGCTAGAGCCTCCCCGAAAGGTAAAGTGAATGTGGTATCAGCTGTTTTTAATTCTTTTTCGGCAGCTACGCGTTGCCTCAGCGCCGCGTAGACCATATCCAGTGATTGGAGACCATACTGCATTTGATGATCATCACTAAAACGGTCTGTACTCTCCCCTCCGCGCAAAATCTCGTGAAGCATAAACGTGTAGCGTTCATGACCAGACTCTGGCCAATCGATTTCACCAAAATGATCAATCTCAGTAATAAATTGGCTCATAATGCCTAAAGCACTATCATCAGCCAAATCTGGATGGAGTCGACAGACATGATCGTAGGTCAAGGAAGTTGCACAAATGTGCTCACTTCCACGTTCTGGCTGGTGGTGATCAAACTCTCCAAGACCTGTATCAACATGCATGACAGCATGTGGTTCACAGCCTTGGGATAGAATTTCTGCGGTAGAAAGAGTAGCACCTGGATTAACAAATGCAGTTTTGGCTTCTGCATAGTGTTGTGCATCAAAACGGGTAAGCATCCACACTGCCCCGATGGCATCAAGGTCTGGTGCATGGTGTGTGACAAGGAGTTGGTACTTCATATGATCTGTGCAATGATTATAGCACCAGGCAAAAAAATAACCCACCGTAACAGCCATACAATACTTTTTTAAGGAGTGATTGTAGAAGAGTTACCGTGGGTTCCTCACCGGAATGTATGAGTACTATAGCTCTGGATACAGATATTACCCAGTAGGAAAATGTGCCGTACAATGCAGCTATAGCACCTGTCCTAGATATCCCAAATTTTTCTTATAAGATATAATATTTCTTGCACTTACTGCGTTAGTCTAGATCAAAAGATATACGAAAATTGACAATGACCTTGTGTATCTGGATGTCGCTCTTGTACAACACACTTGAGCGGTGGTTTACACTGAAAACGTGGGGTGTTGGCAGCTATTCCTCCGCAAGCTTGGCCGTAACGGAAGAATTGAAACCCCACACCAGCAATGATGGCAGCTGCCGCCAGTAGATAAAAAAACACTGATGCTTTCATAGGTTAATACGTCGTAAGCCGGGCGACCACTTCGTCAAAGGCTACGAGCGTTGTGTCAGAAGTAGCGCGCTCTTTCCATTCTACCATCTCTCCTGTTTTTGCTGATATAACCAAACGAACTGGACAACCTATTAGGTCGGCATCGGCAAACTTTGCTCCAGGTGAGACGTCTCGTTCATCCCAGAGAACCTCTATGCCATTTTCTTGGAGTTGTGTATAGAGTGTTGCTGCCCGCTCTTCTCCACCTCGTAAAGAAATAAGGTGTACTGCAAATGGCGCTACCTGTTTGGGCCATACAATACCTTTATCATCGTGGTGTTTCTCCACAATAGTGGCAAGAGTTCTTCCCAGTCCTATGCCGTAGCAGCCCATGTAGTATTTTTTTGCTTTTCCATCTTTGTCGGTGAACAAGGCATTTCTCATCAAGGTTGTGTAGTGGTATCCCAGCTGGAAAATATTACCAACTTCAATGCCACGTTTTTCTTTCAGAACGCTTGTGCCATCTGGTGTGATAAAGCCATCTTGTGCCATGGCGATATCACCTTCATAGGCATGTTTGAAGTCACGGCCGTAATTCACATTGAATGCATCAGTTGTGTCTTCTTTTTGTCCTCCAATAAAGTTCCTGACAGTCTTAAGCGAGTTATCTGCCACATAGATGACTCGGGCATCACGTTTCTTGTCTGTAGTTTTGCGGGGAGTTACAAATGTGTGCCCCCAACTATGGACGTAGCCAGTTCTGGTACCCAGTGCAGCTAAATCCTCTTCTGTCGCTTCTTCGAGCTGACCCACCATGTCTACTACATGCTCGAGCTTTGTCTTGTTGACTTCTAGATCACCTCGTATGGTTGCAATAATGATATCTCCCGCACCGTTGTGATACACCACATTTTTGAGAAAGTACTTCTTATCTTTGCCATAGTGTTTGACATTGTCATCCATGGTGCGCACCCACGTTGGCTGGTCAATAACCGTGAGGTCTGCCACCGCTTCCTCTGGATTGATGGCACTTAATTGGAACTGTGCCACGTCTTCATGTGCCACATAGGCACCATCTTCAGAAATAAAGAAGCGACCCTCGCCTTCAGGATGCTCCACTTGGTATTCATGGCAGTACTCGCCACCAATGTACCCATTATCGGCAATGACCTTGATAGTAGATAGACCCAGCCGTTCAAAAATACGGGTATAGGTAGCTGCCATTTCATCGTAAACATTTTTGAATGTCTCAGCACTGGTATCAAATGAATAGGCATCTTTCATTACGAATTCACGAACTCGTAGTAATCCGCCGCGGGCACGCGCCTCGTCCCTGAACTTGGTGGAAAACTGATAGATATTGAGAGGTAAGTCGCGGTAGCTCATCTGGAACTTTCTCACTACATCTACAAACATTTCTTCGGCAGTGCCACCTAGCGCAAACTCTGCTTCGTGGCGGTCTTTGATTTTCATGAGCTCAAAACCTGTTGTGCTAGTACGGTTCGTTTCTTTCCACAACTCAAGTGGATGCAGGACTGGAGTGATCATCTCTTGTCCACCTACCGCGTCCATTTCTTCTTTAATTATCTTTTTTATTTTTTCGTGAACACGCCACCCAAGCGGCAAGAAAAAGTAACGCCCAGCGGTTGATTCAGCGATAAAACCACCACGAGTGAGATATTGATAACTTGCTAGTTGTGAGCCGCTTTGCTCTCCATATCTGGTTTTGCCAAATAACTTTGAGTACTTCATATGATCCTTAGGTACCTGGTCCTCCTACAAAAAAACCTCACCAACTTTCTCAGCAAGAGCTGAAAAAACTGATGAGGGTTTTTGTGGTGTACAAAAACGGTACCACCTCACTATGTTTGAATAATCACTTATTCAAACCTTAGAAACTGCACGTGCAGTTTAGAAGGAGATAACGGCTTCTTGCCGGATGTGTTAGTACCATATCTCTCTACAGACAATCATGGATGTTCACACCAGTCTCTTCTTTCAAGACTTGCAGGTAGGAACTGCAAGGTATGCGCTCAGCATACGACAATTGGCATCATTATACAGCTGATCTTCACTGCATACAAGCTCAGTAAAGTGATGCATTTAGGAAAGTGATATAATTGTAAATATAATGATTGGAGAAAAATTTACATCCCCACTCGATGCAGAGGCTGGTTTAGAACTGACGAAACATCATCATGAACTAGCGGCGCTGCTTACCAAAGGTGGCGTGTACACTGTTACGGGTGATGCGCCACGGGCGGTGATATCAGCAGACAGTTCGTTCTTTCGTCAACTTTGCTTTGCAGACCTAGAAGAAGTGCGACGTACGTTTATTACCACAAAGAAAATTCCCCCTAACTCCGTGTATATTCCCAAAAACGCGCTCCTATTCTTCTCCTATACTGAAGAAACTAGCACGCTCATGTTTGCAGCAAAGCCATTCCCTCGTGAGTACGTCCATGTGTTAGCAAGTTACCTCACAAGAACGTGGGGAGTACCAGTATCCTATGACACCTGTATATCCATGATCAAGGAGGTAGCTGAGCACTACCATGCTCTACAACCACCACATATCAAGAGAAAGAGGTATGCGGGCAAGGCTGTAGAGCTTGCAGAGCGAGGTTTTGATAGACAATGGAAGAGGAATATAGACATTGTAGCCCAAGGTGGCTATACATTTTCTCGCCTACAATTTGAGGAGTACCGTGGTCTTTTCTTTGATTGTTTGTCATTATTTGCAGACAAAACAATACAGCATGCGCTTGTCTCACTGACTCCTGATACGCCTTTGGGATTATATGAAAAAAAAGGTGGAGTATTTGGACCTTCAGCGCTCAGTAAAGCAGTTGAGTATACGCCACTGATGACAGGCCCAGAATGGCAGCAACCACGTGATTTAGATGCTTTGTTTGTATCACTTTCACAACGGTTTCAGGACACGCTTGAAAAAGCGCTGGCAGAATACACCCTTCACCTGGAAAGCACAGAAAACCAGCAGGAAGCTAGTGTGTATGATGGCTATGCACATCTAGTCACACTAGGACAAAAAGGTGAACACGTTTCTGATCTCAGTAGAGAGACACGGACACAACTTTATTATCTTATGCGAGGTGGGTTTAATACCTGCATCGATAGCTTTATGCAGTTCTGTAGAGATTGCTTTTCTGAGATATACGCACGAGCTATGGATGCGGAAGAACAAATGCCTGGTACTTTTTTGTCTACAGTCCATGCTGAGTTACTTTCCAGCTGGCATATCCTTATGGCTGGATCCGCTTTGCATATTATGGATTTTTCCTATCTCACCGAGCGCCTCATGCCCTTCTTTGGTACACCTCGTTCAAGCTTCTATCAGGTTGATAGCACTAATGAGTACTACCTTGATCCACAATTACTACGGAATGCAAATGGCTATCGCTTTCGTGAAGATCAGCGCAAGTACTTTCCATTTAGGACTCTTCCTAAACAAGGTTGCCCTGCTCGGCAACAGGTGAGCGGTGAGAAGTCGAGCATTGAAAAGATGATTGAGTGGATGGCTTGTGTAACTACGTATACTGTTTTTGCAGAAGTGCGCAGTAAAGCACGACAGAGTTTCGCATATCGTCGAGCGTTGGTAGCTCGCTCACTAAAAAATAAGATTACCCGTTTATAACCATTCTTCAAGTTGGGTGGCAAATGCTGGACTTATATCCAGTGTTTCTAGTTTGGGCGGTAAGGTGCTGTGCGCAATTGAGTTCGTAATCTTGACCGAGTCAATACTGCACTCTTGAAGCAATGCTGGCGCGTGTGCAGTAAGCATACCGTGGGTAGCGTAAAAATGTGTCTCTGCTGCCCCATTTTGTTTGAGCAGGTCTGATGTTTCCTTGACTGTTCCTCCAGACATAATGACATCGTCAAAAAGCACTACAATTTTTCCTGTTACATCGCCATGGACTCCAACCGCAGTGACTTCACCTGTTGTGAGGTCACGGTGTTTGTCGATATTGACTAAGGGTACCTGTAACAGTTCAGCAAACTGACGAGCTCGCTTGAGGCCACCAAAGTCGGGACTGGCTATCACACAGCGTGAGACATCAAAGTGTGCTTGGACGTGTTTGGCAAACAAGTGTACCGCAGACACATGTGCCGTTGGTGTCGAAAAGAATCCCGGGATGCTGTTACTATGCAGATCAAGAAGATAGACACGCCGCACAAAGCTGGTGGAGACCAAATTAGCAACAACCTTTGCTGCGATAGGTTCACCCGGAAGGAACACCTTATCTTGGAGTGAGTATCCCATCCACGGAATAATGACATGAATATCACGTGCTCCAAGACGTTCGGCAGCATCTACCAGAAGCAAAAACTCCATAATGTGAGAATCAACAGGAGTGGTAAATGACTGCACCACCACCACATCTTCTCCAGCTAGCTGCTCTGTGATGCGGACACGTTTCTCACCATTCGCAAAACTACCCAACTGTGCTTCCACCAGCGGAACACGTAATCTCTCTCCCAACGCTTGAGCAAAAGCTCTGTTTGATGAACCAGCAAGTAATTTCATGTCCCTATTGTAGCACGCAATTACAAAAGTCTGTGCTAGCTACGATGTTCAGGAGCGTTGATAAGCCCACACTTCTTATATTTAAGGCCACTGCCACAAGGACAGGGATCGTTACGGCCAATCTTTATTTTTTCAACGCCGGGGTTTGGTTTTTTCTGCACTTGTGCGCCTTTGAGTGCTTGTGCCAGATTGCCCACGCTCCCTTTTGTGTGTGTCCCTGTGGCAGCAGCCGGCACAGAGGCATCTTGAACTTCTTTTTCTAATGATTCATTGACATCATCCTTGTGGGCAATCATCTGGATGGGTTGACGTTGCTCAAATTCTTCTTCGGCATGAATATGTGCACGGTACACACGTTTGGCTATGGTAGATTCAATGCGGCCAATGAGCTGCTCAAACAAAGTAAAGGCTTCTTTCTTGTATTCTGACAACACAGTGCGTTTATCTCCACGAAGCCAAATACCATCTTTTAAGCTCTCCATCTCGTCCAAGTGTTCCATCCACTGTTCATCGAGAGTAGACAGTGAGACTAATCGCTCCAACAGTTGCATGGTTTGGGTGCCAAGATGCAATGTTTTATCGGCATAGGCTTGCTCAGCAACCTCAAGAAGTTTCTCTTCTATGGCATCAGTACTTGGAAGGTCAATGATGGTTTTAACCAATGCACGTTGTGATTGTTGGTCAAATGGAATGAGGCCACACACTTCTTTTACTAACAATGTAGCCGCTTCCTGATTGCCATGCTCAGGTGCACTAAAAGCAACAATGCTTCTGATTTCATCGGCTACATAGCCTTTTATTTGTTCGCGAAGCTCAGTAGTATTGCTGGCATCGGTACTTGTACCTTGCTCAAGCAGACGACGACGACGCTTGTAAATAATTTCTCTTTGCTTATTCATGACATCGTCAAACTCCACCAGTCGCTTACGTTGATCAAAGAAAAAACCTTCTACTTTGACTTGCGCAGATTCAATTGCTTTGCTGATCATGCCGTGCTCAATAGGCTGGTTTTCTTCTAGTTGTAAGAAATCCATCACCTTAGAAATTTGTTCTCCGCCAAAAATGCGCATGATATCGTCATCCAGTGCGATAAAGAATTGGGATACGCCTGGATCACCTTGACGACCAGAGCGACCTCTCAACTGATTATCAATACGGCGAGACTCGTGACGTTCAGTTCCAATAATATAGAGACCACCAAGACTCACTACTTCATCATGGTTATCACGCCACTCAGCCAGTGCTTTCTTGTATTTCGCAAGTTCATAATGAGCTGGATTGATAGATGGTGGTAGCTGAAGTTCAGCTGCCAGCTTTTCTTGTGTAGCAGTGGGCTTTTTATCTTTGGCTGCAGCAGTGATGCGGAACTCTTTGAGCTCTGGCTTTGCTCCTCCCAACACGATGTCAACACCGCGACCAGCAATGTTGGTGGCAACAGTGATGGCACTTTTGCGACCAGCATCAGCAATAATAAACGCTTCTCGTTCATGATTCTTCGCATTGAGGACTTGATGAGGAATGTGCTTACGTTTCAAAAACTCAGAAATAATTTCATTGTGTTCTATAGAACGCGTTCCAATCAGAATTGGCTGTCCAGTCGAGTGAATCTCCTCTGCCATTGCAGCAATCGCGGAGTATTTAGCAGCCGTTGTTTTATAGATCACGTCTGCTCTGTCCGCACGTTGGGTGGGAACATGGGTGGGCACCACCAGCACCTCGGTAGAATAAATGGTGTTAAACTCTTCTCGCTCGGTTGAAGCCGTACCAGTCATACCAGATAGCTTGAGATACAAACGGAAGTAATTCTGGATAGAGATGGTAGCAAGAGTACGTGATTCCTGTTGAATAGGTACTTGTTCTTTGGCTTCAATGGCCTGGTGGAGACCATCGGAATAACGTCGTCCAAACATGAGACGTCCGGTGTGCTCGTCCACAATGATTACCTGATTATCACGAACAATGTAATCTTTGTCACGCATGAAAATAGTCTTGGCTTTGAGTGCCGACTCAACATGATGGATAACGTCAAAGCTTTCTTCGTACAAATTACCTACCCCCAGTTTTTGCTCAATGCGTTTCACGCCAAGATCGGTGAGTGTGACGGAGCGAGCTTTCTCGTCTACCACAAAGTCAGTACCCCTCTCCAGGGTAGTAACCATGCGAGCGTAGTCATAGTATTTTTTGGTAGGTTCAGTGTCGGGGGCGGAAATAATGAGTGGGGTTCTGGCTTCATCAATCAAAATAGAGTCTGCTTCGTCCACAATAGCAAAATGATGGGTGTCATGTGGTCGCTGCACCATCATGGGGAGTGCCTGCACCATGTTGTCTCTAAGGTAATCAAAGCCAAATTCATTGTTGGTGCCGTAGGTAATATCCGCTGCGTATGCCTCACGGCGAGTAATGGGTTCAAAGTGTTCGAGGCGTTCGTCTCCGCGCTCTTCACTATCGTGTTCAGGATTGTACTTACTTGATTTTTCGTGAGAAATAACTGCTGTAGTGAGGCCTAAGAAGGTATAGATCTGACCCATCCAGCCAGCACCCAGTTCAGCTAAGTAGTCATTGACTGTAACCAAGTGGGCACCTTTGCCTAACAGCGCATTAAGATACAACGGTGCAGTCACCGTGAGTGTTTTACCCTCACCCGTTTTCTGCTCAGTGACAGTGCCTTTGTGCAGAGCAATGCCAGCAAGGAGCTGAACGTCAAAATGGCGCATGCCCAAAACGCGTCGAGAGACTTCACGGACAGTGGCGAAGGCTTCTGGTAACAGCTGGTCAAGGATAGCCTCCTCCGCTGTGCCTTGAGACTGGAGCTCAGCAATTATTTTTTTAAATTTTTTGGTTTGAAGGGCAAGCTTAGCATCACTAAGTTTTTTAAGTGATGGCTCAAGTGCATTTATTTCCTCAACAATTTTGCCATACTTATCAAGTGTTTTTTGATTTTCGTCAAATAACTTTGTTAGAAATTGAAACATACAACCTCTCCACGCCGGTTAGTTATAGCAGAACAAGGATATATTTGCCAGTACTGGGCTGAGGTGTGTAAAAAAGATTGTGATAGGTGATAAGTAAGTTGATGTGTGCTGAATGTCCGCATCGTATAACAAAAAATCCCAGGGGATGATAGGAATAGTACGGATACTGTTCCTCCTGGGATTTTTCACTTAACTTCTGAAACTACAATGGATTTCCGTGATTTTGAATCAAAATATCTGATTCATCATCAGGAGCATCTGGCTCTGGAGACGCAGTGCTTGGTCCCACGGCTGTGCTGAGGGTATAGCCCACCAACATCCAGCCAGAGGCGTATGCTGACAATGCAACTAGCTCTGGGGCAGCCACCAAAATGATAATGGACACCCCAATAACGATTGCAACGAAGGTGATGATAGTCATGACTTCTTCACCCGTTGGCATCCGCACACGTGCGTGAAATGAACGGCCAGCAGGGCTTGGGGCCAGGCTATTTAGTTCATTCTCGGTTGCGATATTCTTCGCAATTGCGAGTGGCCAAATAGAGCCAATTGGTACCCACTTGCCATTTGCCCCTGGACATTCAGCGAATGCCAGCTGCACGTACACCGTCGCTGTTGTGTCTGTCCCCCAATTTGTGATGGTTCCCAGTGCAATCTCCCCATACGGGGTGAACCTGTCCTTCATCTGGCGGCAGTGCTCCCACAAGAAGATGGGATCTCCAGGGATTCCTGGCGAACTGTACATGACCTGACTTTGATGCACGGGCCAGCCAAAGTTTGGCCCCTTTTTTTTCATCAACGCAGAGATCCGCATGTTACGCAGGATCTCTTCTAAACTTTGCCCCGGCGGAATGGCCATTTGGTGCGTGATGTTGGCTTTGCCAGAGTCAGTTTCATCTTGATAGGAACCAAAGGTCAATGAGCTTTTAAATGGTACGTCCACTGTCCTTGTGTAGATGTTTGATTCGTATGCCTTATACGAATCATCAGATCCATTGGTGACGAGTGAGACTGCGCCTGGCTCACTTTGGAACGTTACAATCCCACTAATGTAATTAACAGGGATTGCAATGCACTCCTGTGTGGGTGCGGCTGGCACTGTCATGGCTGCTGAACTGAGGTCGTCCGTTGGGACTTCCCAGATGCAATAGTTGCCGCCATTATTCATTGTGTACACAAAATCAAGTTTGGGAGGCTCTGTTCTCCATTCGTTCCCTACGATTGGCAGGTACAGCTGGTTGCTTGCTGAGATATTTTTCGGTTCTTCTGCTGGCGGTTCACCGGCTGCTGCAGATATGCCCACTATTGTGGGCGGTGATCTTGCCGCTGAAGGTGATTGGCCGTGGCAGGCACATTTGTCTACAAACATTGGCAACTGTGGTGGAGTTCTCATCCACCGTCAATGGGTGGTCACGGCAGCACATTGCTTAGACCAAGGAGTAAGCACGGTACATGTCACGTTGGGTGAACTTGATCGTTCCACAGTCAGTGGACATGAGCAGGTATTCACCAGTACCGTGTTTAAGTACCACACCTTGTTCACCACAAGTACATATGACTACGACATTGGTCTAGTTTTTCTGTCAGAGCCAGCAACACTCAACGAATGGGTGCAAACAATTCCACTCGTTGCTGAGGATGAAGCTCACCTGGAGGATGAAGGCACCATAGCCTGGACAACAGGCTGGGGTGCTACACAAGAAGGTGGTTGGCTCGTCAACGAACTAAGAGAAGTAGACGTTCCTGTCTACAACCACGCAGATTGTCAGAACTCTTATCACGATGTGACAGAGCGGCAAATCTGCGCAGGTTACGCTCAAGGTCTTAAAGACAGTTGTGGTGGTGACAGCGGCGGACCACTCGTGGGTCAAAATGATTCTGGAGCTTGGAAGCTCCTGGGTTTAACGAGCTACGGACGTGGCTGCGCTAGACCCAATCTGCCAGGAGTCTATACCCGCGTTTCCCAGTTTAGAGACTGGATAGGTGTCAATACCAGTGTTGTTCCTCGATTGATATCACCAATGTGGCAAGATGTGAGTATCCCTCAAAAGGTGCCGTCTCCGGTTATGTTTGAGATCACTAATACAAGCGGGTTGACTGCAAGTGTCAGTATCACCCTTGAGTTAACAAACCTGGACTTAGTAACTGGCACAACAGAACTGCAATTTTTACCTATCACTACAATGACAGAGTTCACTACAACATATGTCTGGACTGGAGAAATCTTTGAAAGCCTGGTAACAACCCAGAAATTCTACTTGATTGATGAAAAAAATGAAGGGACTGGCAGGGTCTGTGTGTTGGAGTACTGCCTTAAGTTTACAATCGCACCTCGCTACGAAACCTATCTCCCATTAATTTCCTCGCAATAACTTCCCTCTGATTGGCTGCACCGCGCTCTGCGCGGTGCAGCTACCCTTCTCTTGACACGGCAAGTACCATCTTTATAATGCACATCTCTTGCGCAGCACACTCAAATATCTTGAGTAGGTGCGCGCAAGAAAACAAAGATCGTTCACATGTTGTTTGTCTGGAAACTAAAAATGTTTCGCTTGTTTAAATCCATTAAACCCATCATGTTCACTGTCGTGTTACTGATTTTTGGCGTCTTTGCGCATGCATTCGCGCAAACTGGCCCAAACGCAAGTAATACGACCTACCTGCCGCTCGTTAGCGCGCAGGTAGAGCCCACCCCTTTACCTTCACCAACACCAGATGGCATCAGCTTTCGACCTGCCTGGCAAGATGTTTCATCAACGGATCGTGCTGCTCCTCAAGCAGCGAATGGTCCCTGTGGAAGCGATCTCCCACAAGAAACAGAGGCAGCGGGCACAAACGGTGGTTGTCTTCTTCCCGGCAACTACCCTATCTTGAACATGGTAAAAAACAACCAGGTAACTGGTAATTTCTTGTCTGTTCAAAATGGTAGTGGAAGTGATAATCAGCAGGTCTGGAATATGGAAAACTGGTGGCAAGGTGCCCAAACTTGGGATCACCCTGACTTTCTGCAAATCGAGAGCTGGAAATATTTGGAGAGTGGTGCCCCAAATATGGCACAAGGTACTGTCCATGTCCATGAACATGACTACCTGCCAACAGTTGCTGCAGCTGGTGTACTAGAGCTTCCTGTCGTTCCAGCGGCTCAGCAGCGTTTTGTCACAGACATGGTGGACTACCTTTCCAAGTATGTCGTGACAACACAGTTGGAGGCCTCAGCACTGCAACCATTCTATGCGCCGGTTGTTCCATTGCTCTACAAAACCTTCAGTTTTAACTGTGGTTTAGATGCAATTGATACATCACCAATCAGAGTAATTGGACCGACACTGCTCCCAACAGTAGCTGGAGCAAGCTTTATGGTGAAGGTCCAATTTCTAGGATACACTGATGATTTTCATTCAATGTCGTCTTGCATGGGAGAGTATCAGTATCTAAAAGTAGCAGATCTCATGTTTCGGCAAGAATTTGAGCCATTCAGGGTAGCAATGAGAGCCCAGGGATACACAGCCTGGGAAGATGTACCCAAATGGAAGCTCCCCCAGCCCGTCCCTATCCCGCCTAACGTGGTGTATTATGCCAGTTGGGTGGCAGAAAAAGGCGGATCAACAATCTGGACAGTAGAGAAGTTTGTGGACGGCGTACTATCAACCGCCTCCACGTTCTTTATCGTGCCGGATGAAGCCTGGGAATGTTTTGTTCAAGCAACTTATAAGACCTGTAAGTTGCACAACGTTCCTAATCGATGACTAATCTAACTATAAACAACATGTGAGCACAAAAGACCCGTCAGTTTGTATAAAACTGACGGGTCGTACTCGTTTTATTACTCGTTTGTTTCAATTACTTGCCTGTCGCCCATAAATGGCTGTAACACCTCTGGAATTCTGATGCTTCCGTCTTTCTGTTGATAGTTCTCAAGAACTGCTGCCAGAAGTCGTGGTGAGGCTGCCATAGTGTTGTTGAGCGTGTACACATACTTGAGTGTCCCATCACTTGCTTTATAACGAATGTTCAAGCGTCGCGCCTGAAAGTCATTAAAGTAACTGGCAGAGTGTGTTTCTCGATACTTATTCTGTGAAGGGAACCAAGTCTCAATATCATACTTTTTGCGTTGCCCTGCTCCCATGTCGCCACTACACATTCGCAAAACGTGATATGGCAGCTTGAGGTCTTGAAGCAGTGATTCTGCATACCCTACCATCTTTTCGTGCCATTTTCTGGTTTCAGTTTCATCAGCAACGGTGTACACCACCTGTTCCACTTTGGTAAATTGATGCACACGAATTACACCCTGTGTGTCTTTTCCATATGATCCCACTTCTCTTCTAAAGCACGGTGAAATGCCCACCATCTTGATGGGTAGATCTTTTTCGGTAAGCGTCTCACCCATGCGGTATGCCGTGAGAGCAACTTCTGCTGTGCCTGCCAGGACTTGATCATCCTGTGTCTGGTAGTGATCTTCATTGCCCCAAGGGAAATAGCCAGTGCCCCACATTGCTTCTTTGTTTACTAGAACTGGTGCAGTCAGTGGTGTAAACCCATCGGCGATAAGTTTGCGCATTGCGTACATGAGCAAAGCTTGTTCAAGGAGTACCGCTTCATTTTTGAGGAAGTATGCGCGAAACCCACCAATTGCTGTAGCTCGCTTGGTATCAATAAGATCAAGTGCTTCCATAAGCTCTTGGTGTGGTTTTGGAGTAAAGTTAAACTGAGGAATCTCACCCCAAGTGCGCTCCTCTACATTCCCAGATTCATCCCGACCAAAGGGCACATCGTCAGCTGGAATATTGGGAACTGAGTAGGCAAGTTTTTGTACCTGCTCTTCAAGCTCTTTAAGTTGAGGCTCCAAGGTTTTGAGCTGTTCTTTGATTTCTTTACCCTTAGCAACCTGCTCTGTTGTGGGCTTTTCACCTTTGCCCACCATGTTTTTTATAGTTTCAACCAGCTCATTACTTTGTTGGCGTAGCGCATCTACTTTCTGTTGGACATCTCTCCTGTTGGTATCTGCTGTCAGCAACTCATCAATGCAGTCTGTGCTGAATTGTTTATTACGTGCGCCTTGTTTTACTGCTTCCGCATTTTCACGGATAAACTTGAGATCTAACATGTCTCCCTTTCGTGGTTGCTCTTGTATATGCACTAAAAAACCCTCTTGAGAGTACGGATAAACCATACTACCAAGAGGGTTTTCTGTTGTACACAAAAAACGGTGCCACCTTTTGTACTACTTCGTTCCAGCTATTACGGGCATACCCGGTGAGGTTGTAACCCCTCACAAAGCGTGTGATTTCCCACAATCAGTGCGTGCTAGGCACCGTGTTTCGCTTTGTACCTGTATGCCCGTTAGTATACTCCCTAGCAATATGCTTTGTAAAGTTACTAGGTAAGTTTAGAAAGCCAGGAGCTAACATGGATAGCAAATAGTTGTACATCTCGACCAGCATCAAAAGCAGCATCATTTTCATCTCCACCATTTATACTAAATTCGCTTCGGTAGCGAGCTGCTGCGAGTAGCTGTAGTTTATCGGTTAGATCTTCTGGTGATAACTGCGCGGCTTGCACTATAAGTTTGGCAACTTCAGTAACCAATGGGTCAGTTAATCTTAGATACTCACTCATTCCTCTACAGCTGTGTATTTGTTCTGGCATGTTGGTGCCTTTCTAAATCGTATGAAATTTTCATACGATTGATGAAAGTCTACACCCGTGTGTGAGCAAATGCAAGTTTTAAGCAAAAATCTGAGAAGGAGTATACTGGGGAAGGCCTGGCAGTGATGTGAAGAGGTGTGCGTCATCTGGGTTTGTGACACATAGTCCTTTTATAAGACCATGCTTCCACCCAAAAGTAAGGTTTCTGAGTTCATGCTCACCACGAGGTGGAAGCACAAAAAATTCAGTTTGCGTTGTCCCTCGCAGCTGCATTTCATACATGACTTGCACGAGTTCATTAGGGTAGGAAATAAGAATTTGTGTTTGCGCGCCAAGTGTGTCAAAAAAGGCTGTGATTCTTTCTTTTTTATTTGGTATGCGCTCTGTGTGCATCATGCCTTTAAAAGACTGCATCTTTCCGTGTGGAGTATGAATCACCCAGTCACGTTGTTGCATGGTGAGACTTGCTCTTAGTGCTGTCAATGTGTGTGCTGGCATGCCACTTCCCGATGTTTTTATGACTACCGGCACTCCTTTGTGGATGAACGTCTCGGCATCGGGGGAAAAGCCGTCAAGCAAGAATGGGTCGACACGTTTGACAGTGTATCCTTTTTGGCGAAGATCTCTGTATGTTTCATCATTCCACACCATAATGGTGCTGTATGGCAGGCGCATGTTTGCCAACAGTGCGCTTTGTTTGGGGCGCACATCAGGGACATAGAGCTCAATAGGATTTTTTTGATCTGTGAGGCGTTGTGGCACACCAAGCAGCATGTGTTCTTGTACCACCTTCCAGGTGTACGGAGTGCCTGCTTGAACTTCAGGAATGTGCCGAACATGATAAAGAAAGTTAAGGTATAAAGCATAGCCAAAGAGCTTGCCTGCCCAGCTACTGCGCAGCTCTTCTCCGTGTTTGAGATACTCTGTACGCGCATGCTCACTACGGGTCATCAGTGCGTGCCCAAAGCCTGCAACTCGTGGTAAATGATGGAGGGTAATGCTATGAAATGGACTAGTTGTTGTGCGGCGATGTGTTGCTTCCAGCGCATACAATGATGCAGGGTTGCCATCTCCAATAGAGATGCTTGTACCAACGATTAGTTCAGGATTGGATCTTGAAGACATTACTCCTCAAAGGATACCGCAGGGATCTGCGATTCTTCAAGCAGATAGTTTTCTGGCTGTGTGCGCACTGCTTCAATGAGTGTTTCCAATGGCATGAGAGCTGCTGGTGCAAGTTGCACACCTGCTTTGCCCAAGAAAGCTCGAGTTACAAGTGCATCAATTCTCTGTGCTGCGTACTCTGTCATTTCTTGAGTAACCTCTTCACCTTCAGGGATGATCTCTTGGAGTTGGGTGAGAACGTTGTGTATGGCAAGCGCGTAGAGATATGGGTACTGCTCTGCAGTAGCTTGTACAATTTCCGGCTTCATACCGGCAGCTTGCATAGCTTCGTACAGGTGAATTTTCATAGGTATTCTGTCTTGAATATAAATACTGTGTGTGTCAAAAAGTAAGTGTTAACATGGGGACGTTAACACCGGGCTGAGCAAAAAGAGCAAACCCATGTTAACACTTACTTTTTACTTATTAGCCAATGCGCTCGAGCCCATTGGGGCCAATAGTGAAGCTCATAAAACCAGCTTCACCGTCAGACATCTGTGACATTGCTGCGCGAATGGCAGAAGCAAAGTCAAAGGATTGTGATGGTTGAGCGCTCTGGTATATTCGTGGAACCTCAAGTCCAGCACCTTCAAGAGCTTTGCGGATGAGATATGGCATATTTGTGAGATCTTCCTGCTCTGCCATAGTGCCGAGTCCCAGGCAAAGACCAGTGATGACGATCATAGCTTGTTTTTCTTCTGCAGTTCTCACTGTTTCAGGGCGAGGTGTGCCGTCTGCGTTAAATGCCTTTAACATATGATCAAAAGCATTCCTACCACAGGTGCAGCCTGCCCATGGCACTGTTGACTGCGGGTCTAGATCATCTCCATAACCCTCTTTTCGACGCATGACCGCAGTCAATGCATCTGCTTCCATGCGTGCGATAACGCTCTCAGCCACTTGTGGCTTCAGAAGCAAAATGGCAAGATCTTTCGCACACTGGACTGCACTCAAATCTAGAGCAATAGTGGTGGCGTTCATAGTAAAACCTCCTGTAGGTTTGGACAAATGAAAAAGTTTTTTCAGTTTTCGAGGCAGTCGCCCCTAAACTTTCTGTCTTCCACCCTATGGAGGTGGCTGACAAAGAGTCTCCGCAACCAACATACACTATTGGCTTGGGTGACTCTTCATCAACCTTAAAAAGTAAGTTTCCCCATGTTAACGAGCTTGGTCTGTGCTATCTCGCTTGTAGATTGTACGTCTGTACAATAAGCAAAATAACACATAAGAGCACACATTATATCACTACGTATCACTTGGTCAAGTCTTATGGGATGCTCAACGCGTATTACTGCTTAAAGACAGTAATGAGAAAGGTAATATGATCATCAGCTTGCTTATTGATGAGTTGCATACCATGTTCAATGTCTTCTCTACTCACATTAGCAGCAAATGCTTTATCTTTGAGCTTTTTCTTGACAGACTTTGCTTCCATGTCGGCAAAGCCGTTTGGGCGCATCAAGGATGCGGCGTGCATAAGGCCAGATAGCTCATCACATGCAAACAAGTATTTTTCTAGCTGAGATATAGGTTCTTTACCAGTCCTGCCAGGGGCATGGGCAGCTATGGCATCTTTGAGAGTTTGCGGATATGCAGGTAGCAGCTCTGCGATTGCTTTGTTGGGATGCTCGTCTGGATACTCTTCCCAGTCTAAGTCATGCAGCAAGCCTGTCTGGTACCAGAGTTCAGTGTCTTCACCCAAGATATGTGCATAAGCTTCCATGGCTTTCGCTACCATATGGCAGTGATGCAACAGCGCAGGGTTTTTAACGTAGGTGGTGAGAAGTTTTTCTGCTTCTTCCCGAGATGGTAGCGCGGTTGAGTCTGGTGTTGTTATTTTTTGACCAACAGATGGTTGTGATTCCTGAGGGCGGGTAATTGCTTGAACTTGGGTGAGTGGACGCAAGGTGGGAAACGCGATTACTTCTTTGATACTCCAGGTGTTAGTAAGAAACATCACAAGACGATCTATCCCAATGCCGATACCACCAAGCGGTGGCATGCCATACTCCATTGCTTCCAAGAAGTCTTCATCCAGTGGGTGTGCCTCACTATCACCGGATCGCATACGTTTTTGTTCGTTCTCAAAGATAGCGCGCTGATCTAATGCATCAGTGATCTCGCTCCAGCCATCAGCAAGCTCTTTGCCCCCAATATATGCCTCAAAACGTTCGGCAAGCCCTGGTTTGCTGCGATGTGCTTTGGCCAGTGGGCTTACGTCACGGGGATAATCAATGATCCAGATAGGATCAATGAGGAACTGAGGAACGAGCTTGTCAAAGAGTGCGAACAGTGCTTTCCCTCTGGTGAACTCACCGATAATGTCGATATGTTTGTCTGTGAGCAGGGTGCGCAACTGTTCATCGGAGTGTGCATCAAAATCAAGCTGTGCATACTTCTCCAGTGCAGCATGCATGGTGATACGGGGCCAGAGACCACCAACATCTACGGTATGCTTGCCCACTGTCAATTGTGTGCTGCCATACAATTTGAGAGCCAAATGCTTGATAAGGCCTTCGGTCACATCCATCATCCTGTTGTAGTCGGCATATGCTTCGTACCATTCGATCATAGTGAATTCAGGCTGATGGGTCTGATCAATGCCTTCATTGCGGAAGTTGCGTGCTATCTCAAATATTTTTTCGTAACCCGCAACAATGAGCCGTTTGAGGTAGAGCTCTGGGGCAAGGCGGAGGTAAAAGTTGACGTCAAGCGCATTCATGTAGGTGGTAAATGGCTTTGCATTAGTGCCCCCATACAGTGGCTGGAAAATGGGTGTTTCTACCTCAATAAAGTTATGTTGATCTTGCAAGTACCGTCTGGTTTCTTTCTCGATGGTCCAGCGTGCATCAAGCACTCGTTTGGTATCTGGGTTAATAAGGATGTCTAGATAGCGTTTGCGAAACCGAACTTCTTTATCTTCTGCACTATTCCATGCTGATGGAATTGGCAGTAGTGATTTGCCCAAGAATGTCATGTGCTCTGCCTGGATGGTAACTTCACCTGTTTTTGAAGTAATAACAGGCCCTGTAACACCAACATAATCGCCTGAATCAATATATTTGAATAGCTCAAATGCTTCAGTTCCAATATTCTCTTCACGGAACATCACCTGGATACTCGCAGTACTGTCTTTGAGATCAGCAAAATTGACTTTGCCATGCAGCCGCACGGACATCATCCGTCCTGCGGTGGTAACGGTGTTCCCCAACAGCTCACGGGCTTCTGCGATGCTGTGTTTTTTATCAAATGTACATGGGTGTGCAACGACCCCGGCTGCTTCAAGGCCGCGTCTTTTTTCTAGTTTTGCTGTTTTAGTTTCATCTATTCTTGACATAGTCTCTTTCCTCTAGTGTATTGTACCGTACAAAAAACCCCCCCGCTACCGCGGGGGGGTGTAAGTTTCAGAATTGTGTGTGTTATTTAATATCTAAGATCTGATACTCCATCTCCCCGCCTGGTGCGGAAACCTTACATGCATCACCCTTCTTCTTACCCATCAGGGCTTTACCAAGGGGTGAAACACTTGAGATCTTACGATCCCCAGGAGATGCTTCAAACTCACCAACTATTGTCACCGTCATTTCTTGTTTTTTGCCACTCATGGTTTGGAGGGTCACTACTGAACCCATACCAACAGCATTGTGGCTTTTTGTTGCCTTAACCACTTTTGCTGATGAGACAATTGCCTGAATCTCGTCAATACGAGTCTGGATAAGTTGCTGCTCATCTCTGGCGCTGTGATATTCTGCGTTTTCAGCAAGATCTCCGTACTCGCGAGCCTTGGCAACGCGCTCAATAACTTCGGGCAGTTTCTTTGAAGTAAGCTCAAGCAGTTCCGCGTTAAGGTCATCAAGACCTTCCTGAGTTAACTCAGCTTGTTTTACTTGAGGTGTCGCCAATGAATCGTCTGGAGCGACTGGTTTTGCTGCTGCTTTTTTTGGCATGCTGTAAGTATACAGAAGGATTCCATCATCGCAAGAGGACTTTTATTTTTATTATGGGACAGTTCGCTTAAACGCGAGAACGCTTGCTTCGTTCGGCAATTTTGATTTCTAGCAGCGCTCTTCTGAGGGCGGCTTCTGCCATCATTCGCTCACGTTGATCCGCACTGAGTCGTAAGGTCTCATGTGCGGCGTGTACAGCTTCCTCAGCTTTTTGTTCACTGATCTCACGTGCGTGTACCGCTGTATCAGCCATAATGGTCACTTGATTGCCTGGAGAAACAGTCATAAAACCACGCGAAACAACTATGGAATCAGAGCGATCAGAGGTAACGAACCGTAGCTCACCGGTCATTAATTTAGTGACCAATGGAATGTGTCCGGGTAATATCGTAACCTCACCTTCTGAAGTCGTTACCGTGATTTGAGTCACTTCTGTATCAAGAAGCTGTCTCTCTTGTGAGACAACGACGAGATGGAGTTTCCGCATGCTACCAGACATATTAGATTGTTTTTGCTTTTTCTACTGCTTCTTCGATGTTACCTACCATGTAAAACGCCTGCTCCGGAAGTTTATCATGCTTACCATCAAGTATTTCCCTAAAGCCACGAACAGTATCAGCAATACTAACATACTTACCAGGTACGCTTGTAAACTGTTCTGCCACAAAGAATGGCTGACTCAAGAAACGTTGAATCTTACGTGCGCGAGCAACAATGAGCTTATCTTCCTCACTCAATTCATCAATACCAAGAATGGCGATGATGTCTTGCAGTTCTTTATAGCGTTGTAAAATCTTCTGCACATCTCGAGCAACTGCGTAGTGGTCTGCACCAACAACAGCGGGGTCAAGAATCTTTGATGATGAGTTGAGCGGATCAACAGCAGGGAAAAGCGCTTGCTCTGCCAACTTGCGATCTAGTGAGATGGTTGAGTCAATATGGGCAAAGGTGGTTGCAGGTGCTGGGTCAGTGTAGTCGTCTGCTGGGACGTAAATTGCCTGGATGGAGGTAATAGATCCTTTTGTTGTAGATGTAATACGCTCTTGTAAGGCTGCCATTTCACTTGCGAGTGTAGGCTGATATCCCACCGCAGAAGGAATGCGACCAAGAAGTGCAGACACTTCGGATCCCGCCTGTGAGAAACGGAAGATGTTATCAATAAATAACAACACATCTTCGTTTTTCTCGTCACGGAAGTATTCTGCCATTGTCAACGCAGTGAGAGCAACACGCAGACGATTGCCGGGTGGTTCATTCATTTGACCAAAGCACATAACAGTACTCTTCATAACACCTGAGTCGTGCATCTCGTGATACAGGTCATTCCCTTCACGAGTGCGTTCCCCAACACCGGCAAACACAGAGTGGCCGTGATGTTCTTCTGCGATGTTGCGAATAAGCTCTTGAATAACAACTGTTTTACCTACACCAGCGCCTCCGAAAGCACCTACTTTTCCTCCTTTTGCAAAAGGAGCAATAAGGTCAATCACTTTAATACCAGTTTCTAGAATTTCAGCCTTTGTTTCTTGTTCTGTCAGTGCTGGTGCTGCTTTGTGAATAGGTGCCCAGTGTTTTGCCTGGATTGGTTGCCCTCCATCAATAACCTCACCCACCACGTTGAAAATGCGTCCCAAGGTCTCTTCTCCTACGGGAACAGTGATAGGTGCACCAGTATCTGTTACAGTCATACCTCTTTGTAGACCATCAGTAGGACCAAGCGCGATACAACGCACATCGGTGGTGCTAAGCTGTTGCTCAACTTCAAAAGTAAGGATACTTTTATCTTCTTTTACCAGGTGCAGTGCGCTATACAACGCAGGGATCTGGGTTTCAAAATGCATGTCCACAACTGGACCCATGATCTGTGTGATATAACCAGTGTTTTGAGATGCTGCCATAGTAATCCTTTACTGTTTCTAGTCCGCAAGCGAAAGTGTTGCGGTAGTAATATCCAATAGTTCGCTAGTGATACTTTCTTGACGTGATTTATTGTAAATAAGCTTGAGTTCTTTAACTAAATCTTTGGCATTCTCACTGGCATTTTTCATAGATACCATACGTGCAGAGTGCTCACTCGCCTTACTTTCTAAGAAGGATTGATAGACATTATTTTCAATGTAATATGGAAGCAGTTCAGATAAAATGGCCTTGGCACTTGGCTCAAAAGTGAATTCTTTAGGTTGATCTAAAGCGGGGTTTTCCTCTGCATCATTAGTGAGCACATTGACTTCTGTAATAGGTAAAAGCTCAAGTTGCTTGAGTTTTTGTGACAAGGTATTAATAAAGTCCATATATACAATAGTTACACTGCGGAATGTCCTATTTGTGAAGTTCTCTACTATCAAAGTAACTAATGGCAGTACATGGGCAAGCTGAATGTTATCAGGAAAGGCGGTAAACTGGGCGAAAACTGGCATGCCAAAGTATTGTGAGAATGCAATGCCTTTTTTACCAACAATAATGCTCGAGCCTTCAGGGTGTTGTTTGTACCAACTCATGACTGACTTGAAGATCGTTTGATTGAGACTCCCACATAGCCCTCTATCTGTAGAGATGATGACAATCACATCTTGCCCTTCAGTATGTCGTGACAGGAGCGGATGAAGCTCTGGAGTTGTTTCGCGAGCTACTTTACGTAAACTATCTCGTAGGGCAACAGCGAATGGCCGGGCAGCAAGCGTCTGTTCTTGTGCTTTGCGCATCTTACTTGCCGACACCATCTCCATTGCCTTTGTTATTTTGGCAATATTGGTGGCGGTAGAAATTCGTTGTTTAACTTGCCGAGCGTTGGGCATAGATGTGTCGTGTTGTTATGCTTTCACCAACTCAGTATGCAGCGAGTTGAATGTCTGTACTGCTTCGTGGAGTTGCTTTTCTGTTTCATCTGCTATTTTTTGGTCTGCCACAATTTTTTCCAGGAGTGCGGAGTGTGATTCACGCATGTAAGTCATGTATGCTTTCTCCCATGCTTGAATGTGAGAGACCTGGACAGCGTCAAGGTAGCCTTTCACAGCGGCAAAGATGACCACGACTTGTTCTTCCATTTTAAGTGGTGTGTCCCATCCTTGCTTGAGGACACCATTAACTCGCATACCTCTGTTGAGTTGGGCTTTGGTACGTTCATCAAGGTCAGAACTGAATTGAGCAAATGCTTCTAGCTCGCGGAACTGTGCAAGGTCCAGCTTCATGGTTCCGGCTACTTGTTTGGTAGCCTTAGTTTGAGCTGCTGAACCGACACGTGATACGGACAAACCCACATTGATAGCAGGTTTCATGCCGGCATTAAATAAGTCTGTTTCAAGGTAAATTTGACCGTCTGTAATAGAGATGACGTTGGTGGGGATGTATGCAGACACGTCATTAGCTTGTGTCTCGATTATAGGCAGTGCGGTAATAGAACCACCTCCATGATCTTCATTTAACCGACATGCGCGCTCTAACAAGCGAGAATGCAAATAAAATACGTCACCTGGATATGCTTCACGGCCAGAGGGACGTCTTAAAAGCAATGAGATTTCTCGGTATGCCTGGGCATGCTTTGAAAGGTCGTCAAAAATGATGAGGACGTCTTTACCCTGATCCAAGAAGTATTCTGCTACTGCTTGACCTGCATACGGAGCAAGGAAGCGTTCTGCAGCACTAGTAGATGCCGTCGCGGCCACGATAGTTGTGTACTTCATGGCTCCTCTTTCTTCAAGGATGCCGGTGATTTGGGCGAGTGATGATCGCTTCTGACCAATACAGACATAGACACAGATGATGTTCTGATCTGCTTGGTTAAGGATCGTACCCAATGCAATGGCAGTCTTACCTGTCCCACGGTCACCAATGATAAGTTCACGCTGACCACGGCCAATAGGGATCATAGCATCAATTGCTTTGATACCTGTTTGCATAGGTACGGTGACTGATTTACGAGTCATAACGCCAGGTGCAATTTTTTCTAGCAACATGAACTTCTCTGGTTTGAGAGCTGGTTTGCCATCAAGAGGGCGACCAAGTGCATCAACGGTTCTTCCCAATATCTGGTCAGATACGCCTAAAGACAAAATACGGCCAGTGCGCTTAACTTGGTCACCAGCTTTAAGGTGTTGTGCGGAGCCAAGTGCCACAATACCGGTGGTGTCTGCGAGCAAGTTGAATGCAAGACCCAGTTGATTTTCTCCAAGATCGACAAGCTCACTTGCTTGTACATCCTCTAGCCCCTTTACTTGAAGCACTCCATCACCACCACTCACCACAGTTCCTACTGATTCGGGCGTGGTCGTGATATTAGCGTTTGCAATAAGTGACTGTAGGTCAAGTTGAAAAGTGTCGGTCTTTTTTTTCATACAATTCTTTTATGTTGCTCCAAGTGCAGTTCGCACCTGCTGTAATTTGTGTTGTAGTGTCGCATCTATCTCTCGTGATCCTATGGTGAGGCGAATGCCACCTAACACCTTGACATCAACGACCTCTTTCACGGTAAATGCTGGATACCTGTGTTCTAATGCGGTAGTCAGTGCTGCAAGTTGTTTCTTAGTGAGGGGAACAGCGGTAGTTACAACTGCTTGCGGGACCTGTGATTCCAACTTGGCAAGTTTGCCAGCGATTGTTGCATCAAACTCTTGACTACCGAGTGTCAGTTTAATGCCGCCCAGAGCATTTTCATCCACAATTTCAGAAAATTCTGCTGGACCTATCTTTGATGAGATAAGTTCTTTAACTGTACTGAGTTGTTGTGCAGTTAAAGTGTGTGCAGTGGTAATAGTGATATGTGGTTTTGATGACATACGTTATAGTGCTTTGATAACATTCTCTAGTTCTGTGTCAATCAGTTTTTCGTGCTTTTTGGCGTCTACAGAGGAAGCGATTACTTTTTCACTAATGGCAATTACTGACGTAACTACTTCGGCACGAATATTCTCTATCATTTGTGCCTTTTCTGTTTTCCACGCGGCCTTTAATTTTTCAACTTCTGCTTGTGCCGCTGTATGGGCTTCTGCAACCAGCTTCTCTTTGACTGCTTCAGCCTCTTTGGAAGCCTCTTTAAGAACTTGGGAAGTTTTTTTCTTGAGTTCAGTCTCTGTTTTTGCCTTGAGCTCATCTATAGCAGCTTGCTCAGCGAGTGCTTGAGCTGCAGCTTTTTGTCCTTCTTCAATACGTTTTGCACGCTCCATGAACATTTTCATGACGGGCTTGTACAAAAGGAAGGTTAAAGCGCCTAGAACAACAGAAAAATTGACTATCTGAAACAATATTTGTGAGATATCAATTTCCATACTACTCCTTGTATCGCAAGGGTTTGGTGAAACACCAAATTATGCGACGAACTTCAAGATAAGGGCTACTACCAATGCGTAAATTGCGATAGCTTCAGCGAAAGCCATACCAAGAATCATGTTAGTCTGAACTTTACTTGCTGCTTCTGGATTGCGACCAATTGCTTCAAGACCTTTTGAAACTAACATTCCAATTGCTAAGGCTGGACCTATACTGCCCAAAGCCATAACGAGTGCGACTGCAAATGCGTCTGACATAGTTCTCCTTTTTAGTACCTACTAATTAATGCTCACTGTGGCCTTGTGTAGCCATGTTAAAAAATACCAGTGAGAGCATTGAAAAAACGAGTGCTTGCACGAAGCCTACAAAGACCTCGAGACCATAAAATGGGATTGGCACACCCAAACCAGCAAGATACATTACAACTGAAATAAGAACTTCACCTGCAAACACGTTGCCGAACAGACGGAAGGCAAATGAAATAATCTTTGCGAACTCAGAAATAAGCTCGAGAATGCCTACAAAAAACATGATGGGACTACTGAAATTAAAGTACTTACTAAAATAAGAGAGATGTAAGAACTGTACTCCAAAGAACTGCACCATGAATATAGAGATGATACCAAGGGCAATTGTTGTATTCAGATCCGCAGTTCCAGGACGGAAAATGGGAACATGTTTCTCGTGATGTTCGGTTGTATGAGATACCTCAACGGCATCTGTTGGAGCGTTAGTATGTTCTACTGCGGTCTCAGCCACGACTTCTTTCCCATGCTCATCTACAGCAATCGTGATCTGCTTCTCTTTTACCTCAACATGCTCAACAGTTTCTTGTGTCACGGAGACTTCTTCTTTCATAACCTTCTTGATTGTACCGACACCTGGGAGCAAACCAAGCCAGTTGTTGAGGATAATGAACAAAAAGAACGTCGCAATAAATGGAAAAAAAAGACGCGTTTTACGCATGTCACCGGTAATCGAATGAACAAAGTTAAACAGAGACTCTACAACCCATTCTGCAAAATTTTGCAGACCTTGAGGTTTATTAGTATTTTTGAGGTTGAGTCGCACAACTACCGCAAATGCCAACAACAACGTGCTGACGATAAGACTGGTAAACATGGAGTTGGTCAAAGCAAAATCACCGATGTGTGTGATTGGTTCTGCTGCGAGTGATACGTGCAAGCCTGTGGCTGCCATACTGTTCTTTTTTGTAATTAATTACTACTTATTTCTACATATTCAATATGCACAATAAGAGCAAGACCAGAAAGGATTATACTGATTCGTTGCATTTGAGCAAGAGACAAAAATTACTCTGCTAAAACGATGACGATGTCGTATGTGCCTTGTGCATCTTCAGTGCTGCCTACTTTTTCTGTTTCAGTTAGCGTAAGACCAAGCGCTTTCTCAAGTTGAGAAAGGACAGCTGAGTCAGCATTTTTTTGATAAATAAGGATGCCTTCTGTGTAGGTTCCTTTGGCGTTTCCAGTGGCAACAGTCCCTAACTTGGTTGTTTCAATTTTTGCTTTAATAGTACCCGCATATCCTGATTTCTTAGTGGCATTTACAACCAACATCTTGAGTTGTTTCTGTTTGGAAGGTGTCGCACTTGCAGTGGCTGTCGATGGCGTAGGAGTGGGTGTTGTAGTGGGTTGTGGTGTTGGAGACGTTACAACTTCAACTACTGGTGCTGGTGTGTTCTGATCTGGTGCTGAGAACTTGAGGAAGGCAAAACCAATGCCCACCCCAATACCCACTGTCACCAGAAATACACCAACTGCAATTAAAATCATCTTCATCATAGGCCACACCCCAGAGTTATGTCGTATAGGTGTCTTTGTAGGCACACTATTTTCGATCCGAGGTACCTCCTTACTATCCGATTGTGCCTGAACAAACTGACGTAAGTCAATACGCTCTTCACCCACACTCACCGCAGTCTCAACTGC
This sequence comes from uncultured Pseudomonadales bacterium, assembly GCA_964648715.1. Classification (GTDB taxonomy): domain Bacteria; phylum Patescibacteriota; class Microgenomatia; order UBA1400; family PJMF01; genus OMIS01. Next base: position 72,904 of record CAZYNM010000003.1, read on the forward strand.
AGTTTCTGCAACTCGCGAAGCAGGTTTCACTTCTTGTGCCACCATTTTATCGGGAAAAGCAGGTCTTTCTTTTTCTTGTGGGAGATCAAGTTCATCCTCTTCCGCTTCTTCTATTTCTTCAAGATCTGTACTTTCTTTTTCTGTATCACTTTCTTCTAAAGTATCTACGGGATCATTCTTTTCTTCTGTCTGTATGGTAGTGGGCTCAGAAGGCTCTTCTTGCGTTTTTGCACTGGTATCAGTGCTTTTTTCTGCAGAAACGGCATCCATTTTCACCGCTGGTTTTTCTTGGACTGGTGCTGGTTGCGGCTTGGGAAGATCGCTTACTTCATCTTCATCGTCTGAGAGAGCTGTACTTCCTGCTGTTACCAGACTTGCCGCTGCCTTTTTTTCAGCAGCAGTGGGTTTATCAAGAGGGAATACGGGGACCGGATAATCGGGTATAGACAGTGTCCTCATACTAGCCTCGATAACGCCTTGTACATAGGAAGGCATACGCTCATCTCCATCTGTGCTTGCGGCCATTTGTTGGAGAGGAACTGTTTTGTTTAAAAGTTCCTTGAGCTTCTCTTCCACGAGTGCATTACTAAAGACATAGACTGTTTGTATACTGGGCTCAGTACCTTTCAATGTTTTTATTGTTTCAGCAATACTCGCGCAATCATCGGCTAAGGCATATGAGTTTTGATCAACACCAATGTAATGTTCAGCAACATATAGATGCCCCCCCATTTGGAGTACCGTAATAGAAGGTTCCAGAGAAACTGATGATTTACTGACCCAACTCAAGGGAGAAATGCCGGCAATGACGAGGTCATATGCAGCTGCAGCGAGTTTGAGCGGTATCAGCATCTCCTTTTCTAAAGCAGCCAGCTGAACTCGGGTGATACCTCTCAACTGGTTGAGAATAACTGTCACTAGTTCATGTGTTTGAGAAGAAATATTAATAGAGGGCAGCGTCTCAGTCTTCAAGTATTCTTTAATTTTCGTTTCACTCGTTTCTTTGACAGAAACAATAGTGTTGGTAAAGAGAAAATCAGGCAGAACAATATGGTACGTTTCGCCTTTTTCAAGTTTACTCAAGAGCTTATCGATTTTGTCTGCTATGAAGTTCTCATTTTCATCAAAAAAAGTCCCATTAATCTGTGTAAAAGAATGAATGGTAAAGTGATGCGGTCGTTTGTCTGGGAGTAGTTCCGCGACATATGCAACATCAGGGAGTATGTAGAGAAGCTTTTGAGTATCAATCATAGAGGCAGCAAAATTATAGCATGTAGAAGACGCTCCTTGGAACAGGTATAGTGAAGTATATATGGCGCAGGAGCTAAGTCGGCGTACTTTTCTTGAACTGAGTGCACAAGTGAGTTTCGGTACTCTTATTGCTTTGGTGCGCACTGGCTTGGAAGGTGTCCGCACTGCTCACGCACTTACAAAGCAAGAACGCTCTTATCAACCTATTGCAGAAAAAGCTCTCGAACTGCAGCAACAACCTGCTGCGCTGGAGTATGCCAGAAACTTATATGATACGCTCCAGCTGGATACCAGTATCCCTATTGGTTGGATTGATGTTACTCCTGTGTGTCATACACTTCCCTGTTTTACCGGCACATCTGGACAAATACTTGATATGCAGCGAAGCCAGTCTTTTAGTGATGGTTCAGTGACCACAGAAGCTGCAGAACATACAACCTGGGCGCTCCAATTTGCAGTACAAGATTGTGATAATAGTTCATCTTTTATCAAGCCAGGGCTTTCTCAGGCAGAATGGACGAACATTATTTTAGCCATTGATGAAACTGTATCCATTGAAATGTACCCACAAATGATTACCAAACTTGTCGATGATGGTGTGGGAGTCATTGGGAGTATGCCTACCTGGACAGAGCTGGATCATGGTGTTTCTGAGGAAACTGTTGCAGCAGTTGCAGATGCTTACGCCTATGCACAAGCACATAATGTCCTTATCATTATTCCCTCTGGAAACAGAGGAATTGACTTGGCTTCTCCCCCCGATGGAGTTAAGCGCATACTGCATGAACTGAAACAGCAGTTCTCCAACGTCCTTTGCGCGGGTGGTGTGAGTGATGAACTTGCTATTCCTTTGTGGCAGGCCAATGGATTGCGTGGGTCTAATTATGGATTGGGTTACATTACCTGTGTCTCTCCCATCATTAATAGACACGTGCCAGCTCGTGGGCCACAAGTAGTAAGTGGGACTACGTTTGCAACGGGAGACATGGTGAGCTGCATTCAGGCCGTGCAAGCTCGTATCGGGAGAATGCCGGATGGTTCTCTCCCCGATCATAGAGTGGTAACTGCGTGCTTGACTGAAACTACTCAATACTTGGGTAACCCAGCGTACTTTGGCAATGGGCTTCTGCAGATGCATAACGCACTTAGGGTTGCAGGTCAGGCACGGACCCTGCTCAGAAAAAGGTGGGAACACTGATGGGTGCACGGATTTCCAAAGGTGGGTCCGCCGGGATTCGAACCCGGGACGCACAGCTTAAAAGGCTGTCGCTCTAACCGACTGAGCTACGGACCCAACAGCCGGTAATTATACCAGCTCTTTTGTCTCCTCACAATTACAAAAGACTGGTATACTCTCGAGAGAGAACAGTATGCCAGAATTGCCAGAAGTAGAGACCATTGCTCGCCGACTTGCCCAGGTGCTTCCTGGTAGACAGATCCTTTCTGTTCATGCACGAATGGTAAAAAGTTTTGTGGGTAATCCTGAGCAAGTAATAGGCAGCACCATCACCGGTATTACCCGAAAAGCTAAAGTGCTCACGATTTCCCTTGATACAGATGCTGTTCTGTTAGTCCATCTCAAGATGACTGGTCAGCTTATTTATGTTGATGAAACGCATCGACTGGGTGGTGGACACCCTACTGCAGATTGGACAGCAGCACTACCCAGTGCACACACACGCGTCACACTGGAACTTTCTGATTCTGCACATCTTTTCTTTAACGATCAACGGATCTTTGGGTGGATAAAAGTTGTTCCTAAAGCTCAGGTTACTCATGAGTTCAAAAACACCGCACCAGACATTATTGATCCTGCCATCACCGCTGAGTACTTTTATGAAAAAACCAAAACAAGAGGAATCCCCATTAAGCAACTGTTAATGGACAATACATTCGTGGCAGGTGTAGGGAATATTTACGCCAATGATGCACTGCATTTAGCAGGTATTGCCCCAAACCGGCCTGCTCGTTCACTCACACAAGATGAAGCAGCGCGGCTGTATTCTTCTGCTAGAAATGTTATAGAGCTGGGCATTGCGCTGGGTGGTGCAACCATTGATCACTTTCGCCATGTAGATGGTTTTTCTGGTGAATATCAAAAAGAAGTGCGTGTCTATGGCAAAGAAGGCACTCCCTGTCGAATCTGTGGGACAACAATTCTTAAAACAGTGTTGGGTGGTCGAGGAACATTTTACTGTCCAGTGTGTCAACGTTAACGGAACTGCTTAAGTACCGCAGCACTCTTTGCAAGCTTTTGCTTTTCTTCCCAGTCCAGCTTGATCTCGAGTGTTTCAACAACCCCTTCTCTACCAATAATACAGGGCACACTGAGTGCTACACCCGAATGATCATAGTATTGATGCAGTGGGACTGACACAGGAAGAACGGTGCGCGAATCACGCAAGATTTTACTAATGATCTCAGAAACAACAGTTCCTATTCCATAAAAGGTGGCGCCTTTGGATGCGATAATTTTGTAGGCAGCTTGCTGTGCTTTTTCAAACGCATGCAGAGCTTGTTCTTCAGAAAACTTGGGCATGAGCCGGAGCGGTTGTCCCCCAACTGTGGCACTTGAGATAGCAGGAAACGACGTGTCACCATGCTCACCCAAGATGTACGCATGGATGCTGCTGGGGTTGATATGTAAAAATTCTGACAAATGAAAACGGAAACGAGCGGTATCTAATGTGGTTCCAGAACCGAAGATGCGTCCTTTGGGAAGACCTGCCACCTGATAGGCTCTATAGGTGAGAACATCAACAGGATTGCTGACAATAAGAATGACGGCATCGGGAGCATACTTGAGGACTTCAGGGATGATGCCTTCAATAATTGCACAATTTTTTGTAGCTAGATCTAAACGAGTCTCACCAGGCTTTTGGGCTGCTCCGGCGGTGATAACCACAATATCGCTACCGGCAATATCAGCGTAATCTGACGTTGCTTTTATTTGAGCAAAGGGCAAAAAGCTCATCCCATGCTCCAAGTCAAGCTCTTCTCCAATTATCTCATCAATGCAGCGTCCCAGCAGAACAAGCTCATTAACTACACCTCGATGCAGCAGTGAATATGCTGCGGTCATACCAACTTTGCCACATCCTATGATAGAAACTTTGTTAGATTCGTGGGCAGTTTTTGACATGAAAATTCCTTATACTTGGTCTTCACCTGTGTCCTACAAATATTCTTGATAAGAGCACACCTAATTTGCGAGGAATCGACCGAATGCCATCAAAGGGATCTGGCACAACGCCTTCAATGTTATAGTGTTCCGACAAGAGAGCCACAACAGCGTCCGTATCAACTTTGCCTGCATGCACATGTCTATCAAGTTGAGTGAGTAATGCTTCTAATGCTTGGTCAGCACTCCTAGTTTGCGAAAGCACCTTAATGTACTCAGCATTGAGCATATGTGCTACCTGTTCAACGGTGGAGTATTCTGGTTTCTCTGGTCTCATACTTCCATCCTACACTATATGTTTACCCGAGCGTAAGAGGTGTTTTAGCTGTTCACTGATGGCCTCCACAGAGAGGCCGTAGTGATGTAAGAGCTGCTCTGATGTACCTGATTGGCCAAACTGGTCTTGGACAGCGAATGAATGAAATAAAAGCGGCCGCTTGGCTCCAGGCAAGTATCGTTGGGTCAATACTTGAGAAACAACGCTCCCCAAACCTCCCGCATATTGGTGATCCTCAAAGGTGAAAATACCCCATGTTTCGTTTGCTGCATCAAGTATACTGGCTGTATCTAGGGGTTTGATAGTGTGCATATTGAGTACCCGCACAGTTAAACCCTCAGCCATGAGTTTCTCAGCAACAGCTATCGCAGTATGAACAAGGGCCCCACAAGCAATAAAGGTAAGATCACTGCCCCATTGGACACGCCGTGCCGTGCCAATCTGGAATGATGACTCATAGTTTATGACAGGGACGGGGTGCTTGCTGAGTCGAAGGTACGCGGGACCTGTGTGTTTGGCCAATGCAATGGTTGCGTCATGCGCTTCAGCAGCATCTGCAGGCACCACGACTGTCATGTTGGGTAGGACCTGCATCAGTGCAATATCCTCAAGGGATTGGTGCGTTGCTCCATCTTCTCCCGTTACCAAACCAGCATGACCACCTACCAGCTTAACATTGAGGTCACTATACGCAATGCTCGTACGGATCACTCCCCAAGAGTTGGCCGGATGGAAACACGCATAGCTGGCAGCAAAAGGGATTTTACCCGCCAGCGCAAAACCGGCAGCAACGCCTGCCAGGTTTTGTTCTGCAACACCAAGATCAACAAACCGGTGAGGGAACTCCTCTGCAAAGGCACGCATTTTGACTGAATCTGTGAGATCAGCACAGAGTCCAACTACCTCTGGAAATTCTCGAGCTGCGGCAACTAAGCCTGTCCCAAATCCATCTCTAGTTGCTTGCAGCTTTTTTTCTGTGCTCATATACCTAACTCCCGTAGTGCCTGTTCTGCTTCTAGTGCAGTGGGTGGTCTCCCGTGCCATTCCGGTTTGTTTTCCATAAAAGAAACACCTTTTCCGGGAACGGTATGACAAATAAGTGCGGTGGGCTGTGTATTCTCCTGGTCTTGCAAAGCAGCCAAAATTTCCTCAAACGAGTGTCCGTCAACATCTATTACATTCCAGCCAAAACTGGCAATTTTTTCATTGAGTGGAGCAAGTGGCATGACGTTGTCTGTAAAACCATCAATCTGGATGTTGTTTCGATCCAGAAGGACCGTGAGATTACTCAAATGGTATTTCGCAGCATAGAGATATGCTTCCCAGGTCTGCCCTTCCTGTTGTTCACCATCACTCATAACACAAAAAATACGATTTGGTTTGTTATCCATCTTAAAGGCTGTTGCTACTCCGCACGCTTGTGATAAACCTTGACCCAATGGGCCGCTCGTGTTTTCAATGCCAGGCAAAGAGCCAAGGTGTGGATGGCCTTGCAGTGGCGACTTGAAGGTTCTCAGTGTCATGAGTTCTTTTTGAGGAAAATACCCATGTACTGCCAGAGTTGCATACAGAACAGGACAAATATGACCATTTGAGAGAAACAAGTAGTCACGTTCAGGCCAAGTAGGATCTTGTGAGCGGTGCTTGAGAACTTTCCCATACAGGGTGGCGAAGACATCTGCCATACCCAGTGCTCCACCTGGATGACCACTGCCTGATCGAGCAAGCATAGTAATAATGAGGCGACGAATACTACGAGCTGTTTCAGTCAGTTGCAGCTGAAGGTGTGTATCAACGGGCATTGTATGTAGTGTACAGCAAAATACAGAGAGTGTGTACTAGAGATAGTCCTATAATATTTGATTTCTTCGATACTTATGATATAATACATATTTATTACACATGTGATGCGATACTTCCGCCTTTTCAATGCGAAGTGGTAGGAAGACGCATCGCTCGTTAACATGATGTGAATATACCGATGGAGTCGGAACCAGAGGTTCTGGGCAGTATGCCGCCTGGGACCTTTGTTCCGATTCCATCAAGTACAAAAACAACGTGAGCAGACGTGTGCTAGTGGATAAGACTGGTCACGCCCCAGTATCGGCGTTTTTCAAGTGAGGAATCTCATGAATAAGTCTAGTCTCAGATATCTCTTGATCGCAGCGACTCTGGTTCTGCTGATCGCAGTTTCAACTATTGTTGCGCTTGCGCAAACAACTCACTCAACCTTTGGCGCGAGCATGATGCCAAGAGCTTTGAGTGAGACAACGTACCAGAACGTGCTGGCCCTGAGCCGCGATGTGAAGCATATCAGCTCTACTACTGTGCATATCACCTGGAGCAACAACCAAACCGCTGATACAAGCTTCAGCCCAACTGTTGCGTCTGGAATTGAATATATGTACAAGGAAGTCCCCGCAGGCGTTACATCTGCCACTGTAACCATTGTTGAGGGCAACTACAGCGTGACATTCACGCCGGAGCTGCCCAAAAATAGTATCTTCAGCGTCAAGACCTTCCGCAGCGGGAACGGGGTTCAATACCCGTTCCAGAATGTGTTGTATCTCTACCGAGATGTGCTGATTAAATCCAGCGTGGCGATCACCGTCGAAACTACCGTTGGTTCACCAATCAATGAAAGTTTTAGTGACGCTACACCCAGATACCAGGCACAGGAAAAGTACGTTGTGTTACCAAATGCAGCAAACGCCATCACTGTGACCATCACCGAAAACGGCACAGAACTTGTCTACCCGTTGACGGTTGATCCAATCATCCCAACGCCAACCCCTACCGAGACACCCGTGAGCGGTGTCTCATGTCAGTATTGGCAAGGTCGCCCAGACCTACGGGTTGGATGGATCTACGGCTACATCACAAACGGATTATCTGATGCACAAGTTGTGGCAAAATTAGGTGACACCATTGTGGGCTGTACAACTACAGAGGCTGGTGGACTGATGAAGTTCACGGCGCTGCATCGTTTATACAGCACCCAAACAGAAGGGACATACACCTTCTGGGTGAATGGTATTGAGTACATTTCTGAGCCTGCAGTCAGTGTTGAGTCAATGAATGGCGATAGCTATGAAATCTCGCTCTCTCCTAAAGATGAGCCAACGCCAACACTCATTGCGACACAGCCAACGAACACACCTGTACCAACACCAACTGAAGGGGCAACCGCTACGGATACCCCCGCAGCAACAGATACCCCGGCAGCAACTCCGACAGAAGCAGCAACCGCGACCAACACTCCGCAACCTACCAACACACCGGTGAGTGATCCCACGGCTACTGCCACTGTGCCCTCAACCGGCTGGATTGAAGTTCAGCCTGCGACGATCAGCCGCACCGTGGAGTACGTGAGTGAGACACAAGTCTTTACCTGGAAAGTGAAAAATGTCAGCGGTAAGGCCACCAGCTTTACCGCAATCATGTTGCAGCCAGTTGGACGTGGTTGCTTCAGCAGCCCTTCATTCCAGTCATCGCTTGCCGCGGGAGAAACGAAAGTTTTCTCAACCACCGTGTCGAGCACCTGCCTGGGTGAGGGTGTGCACAATCGGTCATACCAGTTCATTGAGCAGGTTCCGATCAGCGCGACGCCGCGCAACGCAAACCTGCCCATCGTGGTCACCGTGCTGCCCAATCCTTGGGAAGTGTCAATCACGACCCCGGGGGCCATCAGCGCTACGATGCCCGCCACCTTCACCATGACCGTGAAGAACGTTGGCGATCGTGTCCGCTTGGGCGCTGCCCAGGTGTACGTCGATGCATCGCCTTTCATGATCACGCCAACCGTGCAGATCAATTCAGGCGAAGTGCATGCGAGCCCGTTTGGCCAAAACGTCACGCGCTACCTCTGGGCTTTCGAAATTCAGCCTGGCGAAACCGCAGCCTTTACCAGCGGCGCCCCCACCAAAGACGTCACGTTGTTTACGCTGTACCCAGACACCTGGGGCTGGCAACAACCTGACCTTCAGTCTGGCGCAGCCTCTCTAGCCGTGTTCCCGCAAGGCCAAAGCGGTGTCAAGGTGATCTACCTGCCCGTTATCGTAAAGTAAGTAAGTTCACATCATGATTGTCGACACCTCACTCTCTGCTCAGAGTGAGGTGTTTTTGTATCCAAGCGCATACTTTTTCACCTACTTGCGCCCGGGTCTCTCCAAGCACTATAGTGGAATAAGTAGATATTTTTCACCGCACGGAAAGGGTGTGCAATGTTTTTGCATGCACCAAGAGTGTTCATGATCGGATGGGAGTACCCTCCACATAATAGTGGTGGGCTTGGGGTGGCATGCGAAGGCATGACCCAAGCTTTATCGGGGCAAAATGCGCAAATCTACTTTACCCTTCCCTATGCTCTCCCTCTGTCTGTTGGACACATGAAGGTTCTTGATTGCAGTGACCCAACCTGGTTTGTAGAGGGTAAGCTAGCCCAACCTCCTTTTTTTGCCTATAGTACCGAATCACCTACTCCGGTCCGGACGTTCTCTGGTCGAGGCGTTTCGGCTACTGTATTGGAATCGCTGCCGCAGTCAGAGTTGGAAAGCAAAGTAGAAGAATATGCCGAGCTTGTTACGGCTCGAGGAGTAAAGAATCACAGCTCTTATGATCTTGTTCACGCACATGACTGGATGTCATTCCCTGCTGCATTGAAGCTTTCTCAAGCAGTACGCAAACCTTTTGTTGCACATATACACTCCACTGAGTTTGACCGGATCCCTGGTGGGCAAGGCAGTTCCTACATCATGGAGACCGAGTATCGAGGCATGACTGCGGCAACACGAGTGGTGGCGGTAAGTTACTACACCAAACATGTTTTGGTGAAAGAATATGGTATAGATCCAGAAAAAATAGAAGTGGTACACAATGGTATCGAACCATTGAGTGCGCGTGATCAACAAGAACTAGGCAGAGCACGGCGCACATTTGCCCCAGATCGCCCAGTCATTGTCTTCATGGGTAGGTTGACCATGCAGAAAGGTACTGAATACTTTCTTGCACTGGCTGAAGCAGTCAGTAAACAAGTGCCGGAAGCGCTCTTTATTGTGGCTGGCGATGGAGACATGTATCACCAACTACTCGTACAGAATGCGCAACGCGGTTTATCAGCTTCACTCCTTTTTAGCGGGTTTGTACGTGATGCTCAGCGAGCACAATTATTGAATAGAGCAGATGTGTTTGTGATGCCTTCACTCTCTGAGCCGTTTGGATTGGTGGCTCTTGAGGCAGCGCAGCGGAATACTCCTGTCATAGTTTCAAAGCATACTGGTGTAGCAGAAGTCCTCCCCAGTGCTATACAAGTTGATTTCTGGGATATCCACAAAATGACTACAGAATTGGTGAAGCTTATCAAAAACGATACGACTCGAGCTCGTCAAATTGAGGCACAGTTTGCCGATTTAGCAAATACAACATGGAACCATACTGCCGAAAAGATGAAACGGGTGTACAGTACTGCTTTTTTTGGAAGTACCTAGCATCATGCCTCAACTCTGTTTGTATTTTCATCTCCATCAACCATGGCGTTTGCGTGAACTAACAGTGTTTGATGTTGGGCAGGGTACCGATTATTTCAAAAATCACACTGAAAACCAAAACAAGATCATTTTTCAAAAAGTTGCACACAAGTCATACATTCCCATGCTATCGCTCTTGTTGGAACTGTGTAAAAAACATCCCAGATTTAGTTGTGCATTCTCTATCACTGGCGTTTTCATTGAGCAAGCAAAGGCGTATGCCCCACAAGTTATGGATCTAATTAAAGAGCTTGTTGCAACTGGTAAAGTTGAGCTACTTGCAGAAACCTACTATCATTCACTGGCAGCACTGTATTCGCCAAGTGAGTTTAAAGTGCAAGTGGGACGTCATATACAGTTACTTCAGAAAGAGTTTCACTATACGCCGACAGTTTTTAGAAATACTGAGCTCATATACTCCAATGCTATAGCTCAACAAGTACAGAAGCTTGGTTTTGTGGGTATGCTTACTGAAGCAGTTCCACGCTATCTTCAGGGAAGGCCCAAAACGCAGATATACTACAGTACCCCTTCTGCTTACTTACCACTCCTCTTGAAGCATGCTGAGTTATCAGATGATATTGCTTTTCGTTTTAGCGAAAAAACTTGGCAGTGGTATCCTCTCACAGCAGAACGGTACTTGGAGTGGGTTGAGGTGTATACGCAAGATGAATATGTCAATCTGTTCATGGATTTTGAGACATTTGGAGAACATCAGTGGGAGGCATCTGGCATCTTTGCTTTTTTTGCTGCGTTTATAGAACAATTTCTTGCCAAGCCATGGAATAAATGTGTGACGCCATCACAGGCATTTATGTATGAAAAACAGAAACAGGTATATACCAAGAATATGAAGCGAAAGCCTCGAATTTTCGTACCATCAAAGGAGCAAGTGTATGACGTGCCGGATGCTATTTCTTGGGCAGATGTAGATAGAGATCTAACTGCTTGGGTAGGGAATGACTACCAAGTTGACACTCTTAAAAAAATGTATGAACTGGTGAGCATAATGCATGCTTCAAAGGATACACAACTTGTAGAAGATTGGAGACTTTTACAAACAAGCGATCATTACTACTACATGTGTACCAAATGGGCAGCAGATGGAGACGTGCATGCATATTTTAGCCCCTACCGCTCTCCACATGAAGCATATCGGCGGTTTTGTATTGCTTTAACAGATGTAATGGGACGTTTGACACACACTGGTTGATTCAGGGTATACTGTGTGCAAGGAGTTGACTATGGAAGTGTTTGGTATTTTTTTTGCTCTCAGTATTCCACTTCTCTTTCTTGGTGGTATCGCATATGCATTATTTGTACTGTATCAACTGATTCAGCGCCGTAAAGCAGGTCTGCCTCCTCAGGATGAACCCCTGCAGTACCCACATGGCTTTAGTGCATTTATTGCTTGTGTATTGGTAGGCTTTCATGCTGGATTGTATTGGTCTGGTGCATCAAGCCGCGTGCCTGTGTTGGGTATAGCAGTATTTACCTCTGCACTCGCAGTTGGGTGGGCATGTGTGTACAGGAAGCGTACAACACCCTTTCTCATGTCACTTATAGCCATTCTCTTTTTGAGTAACTGGGGTTCTGTTGTGAGAGCGAGTGGATTAGTCCAAGGAATAAATGGCATAATTGCTGTTGTTTCAACGCTCCTCTTGTTTATTTATTTTGTCCGCAATTTTGCGTACACAAGCTTGTTAAGCCTCATCGAGACCCTGCTATTATTGATTCCTTATGGAATTAAGCAGTTTTTTGTTGTGCTTTTCCACTCCTTCCGTTCTGCAACAGGCAAGTCAGCCTCACACGTTGCTCAGTGGATTAAGACCCTCAGTTTAATGCTTTTTGTGTCACTCTTATTTATTGCAATACTTTCAAGCGCAGACCCAGTGTTTGCAGAAATAATTCGTACCTTTAGAGATGAATTGCTGGGCAGAGTTTTCTGGTCCATCCTCATTCTCTTTGCTGCGGCGCAAGCACTTACTAGTAAGCTCAAAGAACAGAAAAATGAACCATGGCAACTTCGGTTTTTATCAGAACGGGATATTGCAACAATGTTGATTAGTGTCCTGGTGATAGGCGGAATTTTCCTTTCTGTACAGTATACCTATCTTTTTAGCGGTTCCCGTCAGCTTCTTGTCAACCTTGGCCTCACTTTCAGTGAGTATGTTCGTAAGGGCTTTGTTGAAGTTCTTATAGCCACATTAGCCGGTGGTGTTCTGGCATACCTTGCTGCTTTAAAAATTCGCATCCTTGAACGCTCATCAATGAAAAGCATGTTGCAGCTTGGTGTGGGAACTCTGTTAGTAGAACTTGCCTTATTCCTTGTCTCTGCCCTCAAACGAGACCTATTATATGTTGATATTTATGGGTTGACGCGCACACGAATTGTGGGAGGGCTGTTCTTGTTGTGGCTTGCTTTTTTCTTGGTTTTACTCCTCTTTTTTATGCTTCGCAAACAATTTAGTGAAGCAAAAGTTGCGGTGGGGTTATTTGTTGCAAGTTGTATCGTGTGGGCATTTATTAACGTGCTCAACGTTGATGCTTTGGTGGCGAATGCATCACCAGGGCACCATGAATATACAGATTATTTTTATGTTGCACTGCTCTCAGAGGATGCAGGAACTGCTTGGGTACGAAATATCCCAGAACTGGAGCAGACTGTCATGCGCTTAACAGCACTGCAGGAACTCACTCCCGTACAAAAATCCGAACTAGCTGGAGCAAAATTGGCTATTATTGCACTTCTTGAAAAGAAGGATAAACTACAGGCCGCGTATGGACCAGAAACACGTCCAGAACGAGACATTCCAATTCAAAATAAAAACGACCGTCGTTGGCAAATGTGGAACTATGCACAGTCTAAGGCATATAAATTGTATGCCAGTGGCACAGTGTCGCAAGAAAAGTTGACAACGCTCAAAGCCAATATCGAGAAGTATCAAAAACAACGTGGAATATCACTTTTTGAGCAAGAGCAGCGCTTACTATATGAACTAAAGTATCCCTTTGTGTCGGTAGAACTTACCTACTATCCTGAAGACTATGGGCAGTATCAAGTAACACCTCCGCAAGTAAAGTAAAGTATGGCACGTGCACTCACTCTTGGTAATGGCAAAGTGTTGGTATGTCTAGATGAATTTGGCTTTGTTCGCGACTTTTATTTCCCCTATGTTGGTCTTGAAAATCAAGTGAGTGGTGAAAAGCATAAAATTGGAGTGTGGGTGGATGGTTCGTTCTCTTGGATTGATGATGGTTCATGGACTATCACCATAGGATATAAACCTGAAACGATGATTGGCTACCTAGTATGTAAAAAAGAAAGTTGGGGTATTACCGTAGTTATGGAAGATTGTGTCTATAACGAAGAGACGCTCTTTATGCGTCAGGTTGATGTGTATAACCATACGGAACGTGATCGTACTGTCAGACTATTCTTTCATCAGGTCTTCCATATTCAAGAAAGTAAAAAAAGAAATACCGCGTTTTTTGATCCTACTCATACAGCAGTTGTTCACTATAAAGGACGACGAGTTTTTGTAGTCAATGGAATGACTGAAGCAGGTATGCCTTTGGATCAATATACAGTAGGTGCCTATCAGTTTGAAGGTAAAGAGGGAGCATATAAAGATGCAGAAGACGGGGAGTTATCAAATAATGCTGTGGAGCATGGGTCAGTTGATTCAGTTATTCGCTTCACCACTCTCATTGCTCCCAAAGCCAAAACACGTCTCTACTACTGGATAGCTGCCGGAAAATCACTTGAAGCAGCATTCTCACTCAATGCATTGGTGGGCACGAAAACACCAGCAGCAATTCTTCACTCTACAGAAAGTTATTGGCACGCGTGGCTAGCCACAAAGTCATTTGATATAGCTCTGTTGTCAGAACAAGAACAGAAGCTTTTTTATACCTCACTATTTGTTTTACGGTGTCACATGGATACTCATGGCAGTGTTATTGCTTCAGCAGATAGCGCCATGATTGAATATGGCAAAGACGATTATGCATATATGTGGCCACGTGATGCTGCATTTATTATTGGGACACTGTGCGCTGCTGGGTTTCCTGAGGTCACCAAACCATTTTTCACTTTTTGCAAGAATGTACTGCATCCAGATGGGTACCTTCATCATCGGTTTAGACCAGATGAAAGTCTTGGCTCAACATGGCACTCTACCACTACTCAGCGTGAGTGGTTGCGTGACAAAATTTTACAACTCCCTATTCAAGAAGATGAGAGTGCCAGTGTGCTGGTAGCCTTGTGGAAGTATTATGAAGCATCCAAAGATATTGAATTTATTGAAGAGCTCTATAAGCCACTCATAGAAAAAATTGCCCAATTCCTAGTGCACTTTAGAGATACTCAGACAGGTCTTCCACTGCCCTCATATGACTTGTGGGAAGAACAATTTGGTGTGTCTACCTATACGTGTGCAGCAGTCTATGCGGGCTTACAAGCCGCAGCACGTTTTTCTGAAGTACTGGACAAACGTAATCACATGAGAGATTACAAAAAGGCAGCAGACGAAATTAAACAAGCAGCCATAGATCACTTGTTTAGTAAGCAGCTTGATTCTTTTGTTCGTACAGCTGTACTTTCTGATGGAAAAGTAGAACATCATGAGCAAATTGATGCGAGTAGTTTGTTTGGGTTGTGGTATTTTGGGATGTTGGAGCAAGATCATCCACTGTTTGTCAAAACGCTGCGACAGGTTCAAGTTCGGCTTCAAAATCCTGGGCCTACAGGTGGATATATACGTTACGAACGTGATCACTACTTTAAATCAAAAGATCTTTCAAACCCATGGATCATTACTACGTTATGGGAGGTGGAGCGACGATTAGTACAACCCATTGTCTCTGACAGTGATTTTTCGTACGCGGAGGACATATTCTCCTGGGTCCAAAAACATCAGTTCCAGTCTGGAGTATTAGCAGAACAGCTTGACCCCTATACGGGTGCCTCACTGTCGGCCACACCACTTGTGTGGAGTCATGCCGTATATGTTGAAGCAGTTCTTTTGTATTTGGAAAAGAAAACAGGAATGACAGCCGAGTTTCAAAAAAAAGCTCGTGCTCTCCATGAGCTATAGGAGTATGCTAGAAGCATGACACAACTTTATTTAGGAATTGATGGTGGGGGTACAAAAACTGATGCCATCTGTACTGATGAGCGAGGTACACAGTTTGGAATAGGAAGTTCTGGTCCAACAAACCTTACATCTACTTCCGTAGGCGCAGCTAGTTTCAATCTCAAAGAAGCGATCCGTCAGGCACTTGAACATGTACCTGCAGAACACACACTGGTATCCACTGTCATGGGACTGGCGGGTTTAGATACAGAACAAGAGTTTGAGATTGCTCATCGTACCTTTCTTGATATCGTTAGGTTGTTTGGTGGCCAGCGTCTCACCCTCATGAACGACAGTATGATTGCCCTTGCCAATGGCACCGATAATGAAAACGCGGTTATCCTTATTTCTGGTACGGGTTCAATCTGTTTTGGTAAAAATGCTCAAGGAGAAACTGCCCGTGTGGGTGGTATGGACTTTTTATTGACAGATCAAGGCTCAGGATATGATATTGGTCGTCATGTGCTCCGTGAAGCAGTCAAGAGCTATGATGGACGACGCAGTAAAACAGTACTAGAACAACTGGTGTGTGAACACTTTAGTATCCAAAGTATTGAACATCTTAAAAACGAAGTGTACAACCCTCCGCTTAGTAAGATTGAAGTGGCTGAAGTAGCACAGCTCTGCAGTCGTGCCTATGAAGCACAAGACCAAGCAGCTATAGATATTTTTCACTGGGTAGAAGTTGAGTTGGCACAGCTTGCCACAACAACATTACGTAAACTTCACTTAGAGAAAGTACCTACAGACCTCGTCTTATCTGGCTCTGTATTGCATATACCGCATGTTCGCGCGGCACTAGATGCAAGACTACATGAACAGTTCCCGCAATTGACGATTGTTTTTCCAGAAAAGCCACCTATGTATGGTGCTTTAAAGCTTGCGCTTAAAGAACATACGGTATAATACATCTTCATGAGACCACATACGTTTGCCACCCTGGCAGTTTTTCTATTTTTCCTTCGTCATCCCAAAGAGCACCGCTATAATTTCTATGCGCAGATTCTTGAGAAACGCCACGGGCGAAATTATAAAGAACATGATTATGACTTTACTGTGCTTTACCGAACTGAAGAAGTTCTTAAGTTGCGCATTGGGAGGATGTGGACCTGTGAGGTTGAGATTCGCCCAGAAAAAGTTGGCTCTGACAAATATATAATCAAACATAATCATCGTGAGTATGTCACTGAAGAATTTGAAATTAAACATCCACGTGAGTTGTTTGGTGAGTACCGCTCCCATGAGCGTTTTACCCGCTTTCGCTCATATGATTTTACTCGTGATGCACTCGAAATGGTGTGTGACCACGATGGTACCGAATTTGAGTTACGAGTTTTACGTTAACGAAGTTTGGTCTGACCATTTTTTTCTAGGAGTATGGGAATTTCTGCTGCATCCACAATTTCATCGTTTGAGATGGTAAGTCCAATAAGCATGCCTTGTTGAACCGCTGGTTCAAAATACTGATCAAACACAAAATTTCCTAAAGAATAATAAATATGTCTACCGTTATAGAGCTCATGCTGTTGCACAACATGGGGATGTGAACCAATAACTGCATCTGCACCTGCGTCAATGAATGTGTGAGCAAGCTCTTGAATCCCTGCATTGGCAGTTGGCACATATTCGGTGCCCCAGTGGGTATATACAAGCACAATGTCTGATTGAGGACGTACCGCAGCTAAGTCTGCAAGTACTCGTGCTTCTGCATCTGTGCCAAATGCATTGTAATTTACGAATCCTATACGTATGCCATTTTTTTCTAGAATGAGGCTGCGTTCTTGTGTGGTATCTGCTGCCGCGTTACCAAAGAACTGTACATTGGCTTCTTGTAGGTACTGTTTCGTTTGGGCAAGACCCTGGGTACCAAAGTTCAAAATATGATTGTTTCCTAGGTTCACGACATGAATAGTGTGTGTATACAGAAGTGTGGCAACAATAGGGTCAAACGTAAAAATATAGTTATGTGGTGAACCAACTGCACTACCCAAGCTTTTTGATGGTGCAGAAGTAATAGGACCTTCAAGATTGGCAATCACTAGGTCATAACTTGCCAAGACTGGTTTGAGCTCTTGGAGTATGTGGTCGGTGCCATACGTTGTTATTACTTTTCTGATGTTTCGATCAAACATCATGTCGCCGCCAAAGAGTATGGTTAGCTTACGCTCAGTGGGAATACTACTGGGTGAAGGTGTAGTCTCCATTTGTTCAGCTACTGGGGCTATCAACTGTGCACTATTTTCTTTGGAAGGCGAAAGAGTTTGTAGCGTGTAAATAAGATACACCACACCAATAAGGGAGAAAGTGAGGAATAAACTACGTCTTATCAGATCTGTCATTGGTTAAAAAATAGTGATCAATAATAGATATGATACCATTATCTTCTTGCGATGGAGCAATAATATCTGCCAGCTTCTTAAGCTCACTATGAGCATTTTCCACTGCAACTTTGAGTCCACATGCGGCCAACAATGCAAAGTCATTATAGCCATCACCAATTGCCACAACTTGTTTGGGTGACAGGTCCATGTGTTGCATCCAGACCAGTACAGCAGAGTGCTTGTTGACCCCACCCGCCATGACATCAAGTCCAAAGGATGATTTTGAAAGGATTTTTTGTACACTCACCTCATGCGCAAATGCTGTTTCTATAGTTCGACAGAGTGTATCTATCTGTGGCTCTGTGTGCTCAGATGCAACATAGAGTTTGGGGATAGGGGCAGAAAAATCACATTCTCGTATCGGGGCAATATGAGCAAATTCTTTGATACGATCTCGATCAAAACGCTCCGAAAAATAGGCCGTATCTCCTGCTTCTACAATAAATGACACATCAGCTTCAAGTAAGATGGCAGAAACTTGCTCTGCAATCTGAGGCTCCATGTATTTCTGGTAAAGATAGGTGTGTGTGGTAGGATCAATGATCTCTGCTCCTCCTCGAGTAATAATGGGATGCTGAAGCGCTAAATCCTGTGATGCTTGTCGGATGTAACCAGCGTATGCTCTCCCAGTGGCCAAAGCAAAGATGTAGCCAGCCCCTATGAGCTCTCTAATAGCTTGAGCGACCTCTCTGTTAACTTTCTTGTCAGAACCCACTAACGTATTGTCAAAATCAGAAACAAGGGCAGTATATAGATGACTTTCAGTTTTGTTTGTATACATATTTATTACACATGTGATATAATATAGGCCGTATATGTGTGTTACTTGATTCTCTTTTCGAGAATCGCGTAAGTGACCCCATTATACAGTTCTTTAACAGACTGAGAAGAGAACCTCTCTGCTTTTGGGAAGAAGATGGTGGTGTATCGCAGTACACCCTCTTCTTCTTCCCATCGGCGGGGAGTCTGTACAGAAGTGGTGATGAACCATGGATGTACAGTGAAGTTCAAAATTTTCATGTAGTAAGGAGTTTCCTATGAAGCGCAAATTCTTTGCGATTCCAGCGTTTGTGTTGTTTCTCATGCTTGTGACGGCCGTTACGGCTTTCGCGCAAGAAACGCCAATTACGTCAACAGTGGCAATCACAGTTGACGTGCAGAAGCCTTCCGTCGAGGTGAGATATACGCATGAGTATAGCTTTCCGGTTACCATCACGAACACCGGGGAGTTTACTGCCAGCGTCTCTGGCGAAGTTTTGCTGTACTACGCGCACGTCACTGACATCACCACGACTGTGCCAATCACGGCCAACTATGCCTTCACGCCGACTGCTTTCCGTAGCTCGGCAGCGTTTACGCTGACCGAACCGGTAGCGCCAGGTGAGGTCGTTACTTTGACCGTCATCTGTGCCCAGGATCAAACCCCCGGACCTGTGTGGGCTGATATTGAAATCACTGCGACGCCGCTGGTGACTGATGTTTTAGAGACCTCACTATTCAGCACAATCGCGTGGGATGCGCAAACGCCCTATGACTTTTCGCTGACCATGAACATCAGCCCTACCAACATTTTGAGCGGCGGAGCCGCAAATCTTATGGTATCGCTACAATCAAACGGCGATATCACTGAGACAAGAACAATCATTGGGCTCAAGGGGTTTGGTGTTACCGATTACTTTTTACTTGGTGATGCAGCTGGCCCAGTGGTGCGCGTGGCGTTTCTCACTGCTGCGCAGGCTGCTGCAGAAAACGCAAAGCTTGATAAGCTCAAAGCGTCTTGGAAGGCGCGCAAGGAGCACTACATCTCCCACATGGCGGCGGCAATGATTGCACATCCAGAATTTGGTAGCATTGTGGCCTCGCAGGTTTACACTGACCCGATTTTCGTCACCTTTGCCGAAGGGGATCCAATTATCTTTTGGAACCCTGAGGAAGCGGGCGAGTTTGTGCTATCTTTTGTGCTGATTCACGATGGAGATGCAGACCCTGCCATCTTCGGCTCGATCACGGGGCCCTATTTCACCAATTTGCCTCCCGGCGAGTTGTGGAAGTATGAATGGGATGGGGACAATGTTATTCGCCTCCTCCCGGATCGCGATTTCAGCATTGTGGCGGCTATCCTACAAGTATTCATGCCGCTCATCCAAAAATAAACACTAGCGCCAAAGCTCTTGCCTGCCCTCACACCCACGGAAAAAAGCAAGAGACTTTAATCCGTGGGTGTGCGCTAGCGCACTTCTCTCTTCTCAGTCTCTTGTTTTTATTTTTTTATTCCACAAATTGTACATAGGCTCCATAGCCTAGTTTTTCCATATCTTTTTTGGGTATAAACTTCAGTGCTGCTGAGTTCATGCAGTAGCGCTTGCCACCTTTGTCCTGAGGACCATCATCAAATACATGCCCTAGATGACTGCCCGCTCCCGCACTCTCTACCTCAGTCCGTTCTACCCACAAGAGTTTATCCGTGACATAGTGCACATGCTCCTCGCTAAGCGGCTTGGTAAAAGATGGCCAACCAGTGCCAGAGTCATACTTATCTTTTGAAGAAAACAAAGGTTCACCACTTACTACATCTACATAAATACCTGGCTCATGGTTGTCCCAGTATTCATTTTTAAATGCAGGCTCAGTAGCATCCTTTTGGGTAACGTCGTATTGGAGCGGTGTGAGATTTTTTTTGAGTTCAGCTTCTGGTGGCTTACTGTAGGAAGTTTGAGCACTGACTGACGGTGTTGACGTTGTGCTTACAGGATCTGGCCACTTCTTTTCTTTCCAATGTTCCTCAATAAAGGCGTCTCTACCTGATGCGTTCCGGTAGGCACAGTACTTCAGCGTGGCACGCTCTGCATAGTCTTGATGATATTCTTCAGCTGTAAAGAAATTTTTGAGTGGCAACACAGCTACTCTAATTGGTGTATCAAAGATGCGTGCCGTTTCTAGCTCGACAATACTCTTCTCTGCTATCTTCTTTTCTTCTTCTGAAGCATAAAAAATGGCACTGGTATAGCTTTCTCCTCGGTCATAAAACTGACCACCACCATCTGTGGGGTCTATGTGCATAAGAAAATAGCGAACAAGCGCAGTGTAGGTGGTTTGTGAAGGATCATAATAGACTTTTACTGCTTCACGATGTCCGGTTGTTTCAGAGGAGACAGCTTCATATGAAGGATTTTCAACACTTCCCCCTGAGTATCCTGATAGTACTTCTTGTACACCTGGCGCTTTTTGCATATCTGATTCGGTACACCAAAAACAGCCCCCAGCAAATACAGCAGTACGTACGTTTTCGAGCGTAGTGGGCGCAGTATGTTTTGGGTTTGACATAAGGCAATCCTCCTGAGGTAGTAATTTCTTGTTCCAGATAAAAAGAAAGGCAATTGAACAAACTGCAGCACATGTGAGTAGGGTGATGAGCAGCTTAAATGAGGTGGTCATTAGTGGCCAGTGTACAGAAAAGAATGCTATTTGAGCAGTGGTAGAATGTGGAGTATGTTTAAAAAAATTTCTCAGCGCACTATCTATTCTGATCCATGGTTAACATTCTACCAAGATGCCATTGAGTTCTCTGATGGATCACGTGGTACCTATGCATGGTCAGAAAGAAAAGATGGTGTGGCCATTGTCGTGGTCACAACTGATCAAAAAATTTTACTCCAG
>CAZYNM010000004.1:0-6977 GCA_964648715.1 uncultured Pseudomonadales bacterium
GTCATCATCTTATCCGACTATCTCTGTGGCAGATGCTTCTCAAACAGAATTAACTGTACAGGGAGTAGGAATAGTTATTGGCTGGGGTCAAACAGACGCTTCATCCTCGATTTCAGCAGTTCTGAAAGAAAATACACTTCCGTTTGTTTCTCAAGTTGAGTGTAATAACTTTCTCACGTCTGTTGGTTTTTCACCACTCTCTAATCAATTCTGTGTTGGATATCAAGCAACTGAAAATGTATCTACTTGTGGTGGTGATAGTGGTGGACCAATTTTTGTGCCACTCATTAACAACTCAGAGCAATCACCTGAAGAAGCAGCCTGGCTTCAGCTAGGTATTATCCATGGAGGTTTTAACTCATGCACGTCATACAATATTATGACAGATGTGCGGAGCTACTCTGCCTGGATTCAAGAGCAACTTCGTGCTGATGGCCAGTTTGTGCATTTTGCAGGAGACTGCACTGCATTCTCTGGTCCAGATGCAGTAATTGCGTTTGAACATCCAGACTGCAAAGGGCGCTTTGAACAAACTGATCAGGGTGCTGTGATGCGCCCGTTCCAGTTTGAACCAGCCGCATACTACATTGGCTCACAAAGAAGTATCCTCATTGAGGATGGTGCGGGTAATAGTGTGTGTGCAACAAGATCACTCTACAATACACACACAGACTATCTTAATCCCACACCTGGCATTCGTGTTTACGGCAATACCAATAGGTATACAGTCTACAAAGACAATACATGCGGTGGCAAAGATCTCAACAAAAATGGTGTTGTGGATAGTATCTAGAACTGCAATCCTTCATCTGTCTGTGCACCAACTGTAAATCCAGAACCTCCGCAATCTGCAACAGCACAGCTGCCCCCCAAAAGTTCAGGTGGCAGCAATCCAACAGGTACGTACATGATTGTCTATCCAGAAGACACAACCAAACCTGTCTTACAGTACGGACCAGGCAATCATGATGTGCCAACATCTCGGTACTACAACTTTGATCTTCCCACTGGCTGGAGTGTAAAAACCTACTATGACAACAACTTTTCAGATCATGAACGGTGCTGGAATAGTAGTGTCCCCAAACTACACGACCATGACGATTGGGATTGGCGGCTTTTAATATCAGCACCTCCCCGGGCGATCTCACTCAAAAGATTTTCTTGCCGCTTGTAAGAAGGTAGTAGCGTAGCCAAAGTATTCCTCTTAACGTTGTTCGTTATTCATGGCCACCCGCAAGGGTGGCCATTCTTTGTGAGAGTGCTATGATAGATCTATGCGTACACGTTTTTCACTTCGTGATTGGGGCCATCTTGGACTTGCTATTTTTGTATGTGAACTAGCTGGTGTACTAGGAGCTATCTTTACTACATCACAGATCCCCACGTGGTATGCAGTGCTTGAAAAACCATTTTTTACTCCACCAAGCTGGGTTTTTGGTCCAGTGTGGACCACACTTTACGCCATGATGGGCTGTGCACTTTTCGCTGGTTGTCGTTATGGTAAACCGGCCCGTGCTGCTACTACTGCAAGCTATTGGTTTTATGCCCAGCTGGGAGTAAATATACTGTGGTCACTAGTATTTTTTGGTCTGCACAGCTTATGGGGTGGTGTAGCTGTGATTACGCTACTATGGCTACTTGTTTTTATCACAATTCGCCAGTACTGGCGTGTCTATGCACCAGCTGGTTGGCTAATGGTTCCGTATCTTATGTGGGTTACTTACGCTACCGCACTTACGGTGGGGGTGGCCATTCTCAATTGAGCTTTAAGAGCCATAAAGAGGGGAATTTCTGCTCGTGAGCGATTTTCCATTTTGGCCGCTTTACCTTGGCTTTCTTTGTCAGATGCCCATTCTTCTAAACCAGTAACTACAAAGCCTGCTGCAGTCAGCATTTTCATGTAATCTTGCAGGGAGTGATGATAGGACCAAGTTACTTGTGATGAGCGTTGACCAGGGCTCATGGTAATAGGGATTTCCAGCGGGGACAGGTAGCGATTAATCCAGCGTGATTGTAATTTGGTTTTTTCATCAACATTCCAGCCAGATTGACGTGGAATACGAAAACATGGGTGATTTAAGACAACAACCAACTCTCCACCGGGAAGCAGATAGTTGCTTGCTGTTTTAAGTGCACCTGCAGGATTTTTCATGTTTTGCAGTGACAACACAAAAGTTGCATGGGTAAACCGTGGCTTGATTCCAGGTAATTGCTTGGTGACGTCCTGGACTTGAAATGCAAAGCCAGGAAGTTTGGTCTGTGCTTTGGCTTCTGCGATGAGGCCGCTTGCGGCATCAAGGCCCAAGTAGTTGGCAATAGTAGGCAGGGCACGCGCAAGCACGCCTTGCCCGCAGCCTAGGTCAATGAGGCTGCTTTGT
This sequence comes from uncultured Pseudomonadales bacterium, assembly GCA_964648715.1. Classification (GTDB taxonomy): domain Bacteria; phylum Patescibacteriota; class Microgenomatia; order UBA1400; family PJMF01; genus OMIS01. The sequence continues at coordinate 2,379 of CAZYNM010000004.1, forward strand.
GACGTAAGCGAGAGAAGACGTAACACTCCAGGGATTACAATGTGCTTGTGGTAGTAATGCCCATCGGCACCCACCAGTGAGTTATACCATTTTTTCACTCCATGCCATGATGTGTCTCGTTTTTGATTGTAGTGCATAGCTGTATTATAAAGCATACAGCGCCTGGTGTATGCTTTGGGGATTGACGATGCAAGCTTTTATGCGCTTTACTGATAGCGTACTAGTACCGGAGATACACAACCATGCCCAAACTTCGTAGTAAAAAGCTCAACCCATTTGCCGTTGTTGGCTTGGCAGTAACTGCCGCGTGTCTGGTGATGGTAGGGTTGTTTGCCTTGTCTAAAAACCTTGATACTCGCAGTGCTGCTGCACTAGCACCTGTACGGCATGTAGGTGCCAGTAGTGGTGGCAGTACAAAAGAAAAAACAGTCTCAGCTTCTGTCAGTCTGGCAGCTCAGACAGGCAATAGATACGTAGCAAGTGTCAGTATGAAACCCTGGCGCCCTGTTACTGAAGTATCAGGTCTGGGTCTTACTTGGGTGCGTTCTAAAAGTCAGTGTGCTGCACGTTCTGCTACTGGCGTAGAAGTATGGACTGCACAGGGCACACCTACTGCTGATGGCTCCGTTACTGCCACATTTGGCAATGCTCCAGAGAATGCTACTCTTGTTGTGTCGGCCTTTGCTGATGTAGCCGAAGGCAGCACTATTCAAATGGTAAGTAGTAACACTTTGGGTATAAACGGTGCTTGTACTGGCGGTACTGATACACAAACATACTCACTGCAAGTCCCTGTCCAGCCCAATAGTATCACGTATGCTGTGGTTGGAGAGCGTCTTCGTACCACTACACCTGGTGCTGGTTTTGTGAAACTTACCGAAGTACACCAAGGTAACTCTGATGGTGATAAGTCTGGTCTAGCTGTACTTTCACAATCCAATACAGGTCAAGCTACTCAAACAGTGAGTGGAACCTTAAACAGTGCCACCGACTGGGCGATGGTGACCATGGTAGTGCAGGGTATGCAGTCTACTGGACCCACACCCACTGCGACTCCATTGGTTACTCCTGTGCCTACTGGCAGCGCACAGCCCACAGATTCACCAGTACCAACCGGAGCACCTGTTTCTACAGCTACACCGGCTCCTACTGCCAGTCCAACACTCCCTCCTACTTCTGCCTCAATAGGCATCTGGACTTCGGCTGCAGAGCTTAAAACCAAGGGAACTGATACAGATGCTTGGAAAGAAGTCTTGGCTGCTGCAAATAGTTTGTCTAGCACGCCAGCACCTAATCTTGACAATCAAGATGACAAAACCAACACCGATGTTTTGGCGGCAGCAATTGTGTATGCAAAGACTGGTGATGCACAGTACAAAAATAAAGTAGTGTCTGCTCTCCAGAAAGTAGAGCAATTTGTGCCCAAAGGCCGCACCTTGGCGTGGGCACGTGAAACCGGTGCGTATGCTATGGCAGCAGACTTGGTGGGGTATCGTACCCCTGCGTTTGAAAAGAAAATGCGCGATATGGCAGAAACGTATCGCTGTACAGAAGTGAAGAACGCCAATGGTGATCCAGCAACGCTGCTTGAGATGTTCCAAAAACGTCCCAACAACTGGGGCACCATGGCATTTGGTTCACTTACTGCTATTTACCGCTACTTGGGTGATACTGCCAAGCTGCAGCTAGTGCGCGATCACTTTGTGCAAGAAGTGGCTGGGCCCAAGCCGGGTACTACTGTTTATGACCAAAATTTGACTTGGCAATGTGACGAGTCAAAGCCACGTCTCATTAACCCAGATGGCTGTGTGAAGACATGTGGAGGCAAGCTGGTCAATGTGAGTGGTATCTTGCCCGATGATATGCGCCGTGGCGGTGACTGTAGACAAGACGCTGTGGAAACAGGGTATCCTTGGGAGGCTATGCAAGGTGTAGTTATGGGTGCACGCGTGCTTGAGCGCGCTGGTATGCCTGTATGGGCAGCAGATAATCGCGCCATTTGCCGTGCTGCGGAGACACTCCAGAGTCAGAGGTTTGGCACATGGACCAAGGCCCAGAGCAACGATTTGTGGCAGTTGCCTATCATAGACAAGGCTTGTGGCACACGGTATCAAGATGCCTACACTACCGCTACCGATAAAGCATCTCTATGGAAGTTTGGTAAAAATGCTGGCTGGGGATACGTGCTGTAACAGGGAAGTAGTGCACCTATTCTCTTTACACTTGAGGCAGCTATGTTACAATCATCTAGTGCCATTCCCTGATAGCTCAATGGCAGAGCATCTCGCTGTTAACGAGAGGGTTCTAGGTTCGAGTCCTAGTCAGGGAGCCAATTTGGTTTCAGAAAAAGAAAAAACTTCATTTAGATTGATAAATTGGGAAAATTTCTGTGTTCCAGAAAGTAATTCTTGATAGGTTGGCACGGTGTCAAAGAGTACCCCAAAACAGTTGGCTCGAGCAATGGGATCTTGCCCGTGAATCAGCAAATCATCCATGTGTTCCAGAAAATATTTGATGTATTCCATAACGATGTTCATATCAGCTGGTTTTTCTTGAATTAGTTTTTGTTTTTCAATGGTGAGGCTAGAAATTTCTTGATCGATTTTTACAAGATCTTCTTCTACATACTTTATTGCCACTTCTGAGGTTAAGAACCTAATTTTATCGGCAGTAAGCTTTGCTTTCGTCTTAAGTTCAGCAATCTTGGTATCAATACTGACATCATCACGCTTTGATTCTTTCTGTCGTTTCTCCCATTCCTGTGTAACAAGTTTAACCAGCGTCTCAGTGTAGTTGGGTGCTAGATCAATGTTTTGGATAAACTTGACCACAGTGTCATCAAACTCCTTTTTGGGTACACGGAAGTAGTGCCCGCGCTTATTGCAGTGGTAGGCAGGGTAGTACTTGCCGAGTCGTCCCTTTGAAGCACTGCCAAACAGTGGTTTCTCACAATGAGGGCAGAGAATAATTCGTTTGTAGGGAAAGTCAGCGTTTCGCACACCTTTCTTGACACGTCATTCTGGTGGTTTGTTTTTGTAGATCTTAATCTCGTCTGCTTCTTCAACAATGGTGATTTTTCCTCGGTTGGCTGTATTAAATGTCTCGATAGAAACAAGACCATCAAACTTACCTTTTTGTGGATTGTCCTGTGTCCACTTCACCAAGTTAATGCCTGCGTAGAGGGGATTTTTGATATAACTCCAGAAGCCCTTGATGTTGAGCTTATTTCCACCTCGTTCTTTTAAGATCTTGGTGCGATCATGCCGATCTCGGACATACGCCATGCGAGTTCTAAAGCCAAGATTATTTATTTCTTCAACAATCTGGTGGTCACTATGCGTGCCACGACATCTCAATTCAAACATCTTAATTATCCAGAGTGATTCCACAGGATCAGGCTTCAAAATTGTGCGTTTCCCATTGGGAGTTTCAATTTTTACATTCATGTAGCCAATTGGTGGCTTTCTAACCCAGTAGCCCATTCGGGAGTAACGAATCTCTGCGCCAATCATTCTACTCATGATGTCACGCATCTCATCTTTGGCACGTTCTGCCTCTAAGATCTCAGACTTTTTGGTGGGTGAGTAGACACTCCACTTAAATGAAACTCCCAGATGCTCCAGTGTGTTTACTTGCTGTTTGCCAATTACCCCATAAATATCTACCAGTTGAACATTATTCTCTTGGAGCTGCATCTTCAACTCTTCATAAAAGAATGAGCCACCTCTTGTAAAGCGGTCAATTGATTTGATGACAAAAAGCTGAATATCATTTTTGGGATTTTTACAGTAATCAATAGCTTCTTGGACTGGCTGCTCATCTTTTGAGGCTGACTCTAGGAAAATAAAAAACTTCTTGATAGTGATGTTGTGAGAAAGGGCAAACCGCTCAATTTGTTCTTTTTGTGCTTCTGGTGAGTCACCTTCAACGCCTTGTTTAACCGATGAAACACGGATGGCAGCAACGGCATTTTCAAACTGAGGTATCGGCTGCATTTGACCTTCCCATTAATTTTTTGAGCAGAGTACTTCCATTGTTTTGGTCTTCGATCATGCGATCAATGATCAGGTTTGCAAGAAACTGAATACGTTCGGTTGGGGATAGTGTCACGCCATGAGGTCGCTCTTGAGTCGTAATTTTGAGGGTATCTTGTTCCATAATCAGTCGTTTCCCATTTATCCCTATAAGGATAATATACTATCCCTCTAGGCATAATGTCAAGGGTTTAATAGGCGCATTTTCCTCGAGAGATGTAGCAGTTTTGAGATTGCTTTGTTATCGTTCTTTTACAAATAGGAAATGCCGATTAGTTAGGAGTTATTTTTTAAGCAATTGGTGTATATTAGTAACAAATGAACAAGGAGCAGTTTTGGGCTACTTGGAGTTTTCTAGTAATTTATACAACTTCAAGCTTTGCATTAAGTGTAATTCTATTAACAAAGCTTAGTACTGTTAGTGCTTTAGTATTCTTATTACTACAGGGACTTATTCTCCCATTATTCAGCATGCATATAGATTTGTTTAATTTTAAAGGCGCAATTATCCAATGGTGGAGTCAGTGCCCAATTTTAATTCACAAGGGGTTGATAATAGCATTCT
>CAZYNM010000004.1:6987-85912 GCA_964648715.1 uncultured Pseudomonadales bacterium
ACTTTTGGAGTTATTTACAATTTTGTATCAAACAACGAATCTAATTATGGAAAAAATAAATAAATCTCAACTCTTAAACTTCATAGTTTTATCATCTATTGGTATTCTGTCCTGGGCTGCTGGTAATTTTGTTGTTAATAAATTTAATGAACAGAGTAAGCAGCAGGAGCAAATAATCCAGCAACAAGAACAAATTACAAACACTAAAGAGGAGAAAGTTTCTGACTATCCAGATTATGAGGCAATAAAAGGTGAAAATGTAGATACAAATGTAATTAAATCTATAAAAATTACTGAAGAATGTCCTCCAGACGGTTGTGTTAACAGGCATGCCGCAACTGTTGATTTTGATGGTATTAGTAAGAAATATAAAGCTACTGGAAAATTTTCCAGAGCATACTTATATGCTGAACTGCTTGTTGATTACGATAAACCACTTACAAGCTGGGACGATCTATACTTTACTATAAATAACCAAGGGGGGCATTTAATTCCTGGAGAAAATAATCTTCCCACGCCTCCATCAAAGACTACAAAGTATTTGTATAACCTACAGTCAATTTCATATTATCCAACTATAAAAGATAAAAATGCGAGAATTAATAAAAGAGAGAATATAGATTTTTTCTACTTCCTCGAAAATGAATCAAATATAAATATTTGGGTTTCTGTTTCTTCAAATAGACCAGGTAGAGTTATGAAAGAAGTTAGTATTTACTACCAGTGCTTTGAATCCTCTGAATGTTCAATTGACGCAAGGTAAATTCTTTAATATTAGTATCTTACCGATAGTTATATATTATGGATAGCTCCTTGAGGTTCACTAATTAAACCTGCACGTCATTTTTTAATCTCAATCGTTTCATCACTTAATTGATATAGCAGGTTTATAAACTAATTTTTAGCATATTCACCGATAGATGGACATTTCCAATGATATTTGATATATTCTGATGCATTTAACTGACAATAGATAGTCAGGTACTATGAACACACTGAACACAGTAGTTCAAGCTGCTTCTACAGTCTCTTCTCACCATGCTCAAACCGATGCCTTTGTCTACGCATGGCAGTACACGCTTTTTAACTGGCTCAGTGCTCAATCAAGTATCCAGCTCTCACCAATGTGGCTGACGGTCTTGGTGGCTGGTGGTCCTGTTTTACTAATGGTATTGCTGTACTACCTAGGTAAGCTTGGTTATGCACTGATTCGCTTCCTTGCCTCAGTCTTTGTAGATAAGTTCAGTAAGCAACTTCCCACAAAAGAATTGCTGCAAATCACCTTTCCTGCTCAGACTAGTAAGTCAGCGTACGCCACTGAACAGCTCTACGCACTCTTTCATACACTTTCTCTACAAATGAGTTGGTTGGATCAATTGGCACAACGAAAGAACGAGTACTCGCTAGAGATAGTTTCCACCAAAAGTGAAGGTATTCGATACATCGTTGCAGCAAGTCCTCGGTTTTGTGAAATAATTTCTCGCTCGATTATCTCATATTTGCCAGGGGTACGGATCACTGCAGTTTCTGATTACTATCCAGAAGACGCTCGAAAAGAGTGGGAGGGTAAGCATGTTGGTTTTGTTGAGTTGAAGTTAGCTCGTCACTTCGCACTTTCACTGGAAACCCAAAAGGTACTTTCACAAAATGACCCAATCTCGTACCTGACTGGAACGATGACCAAGTTATTACCAGGAGAACTGGTAGCCTATCAAATAATTGCTAGCCCTGTGACTAACTCAGGACATCCTGGGCTTATCTCTGAAATGCAGAAGCTGCGGAATGTAATTTATAAGTCTGAGCCTTTAACACAGTATGTGCATAAAAGTCCTTTGACGATATTTTTAGAGCTACCAGTAATTTCATTGCTTGCTTGGCTAGTAATTGCTCTGGTCAAGCTAGCAGGATTTGCCGTTATGTTTGCACTGAGCATGATTATTGCAGTGCATGATACGTCAGGAAAGAGCGTCCCATTCTTTAAGAATCAATCTAGTCAAAAACCTGAGCGTGTGATCAATCCATACGAGCAAGAGTTACAAGCAATGGTTAAAAATAAGATCGAACAGCGTCTCTTTGAAACGTCAATTCGCCTGCTAGTGGTAACGCTAGATTTGACTAGTCTAGACTCTCGGATGGATGGTATCGTAGCAGCGTTCGGTCAAATGACCAGTCCATATCAAGCACTGGTTGAAAAAAGCCACATTAAGTCCTCATATCGCCAAGAGCTAAAACAGTTCCACCAACGTAAGCTTTCACGAAATACAATTTTTAATCAAAACCCTGTACTTTCTACATCAGAACTTTCTGATCTTTTCCACTTTCCTCATACTGACACCAACCAGATGGAGGACATGATAAAAGTGCATAGTAAACTGTTACCAGTACCACTTACCGTCAAAAACACTCCAGAGTTTGATGTGGTTTTTGGTACAAATGGGAGTGGCAGCTCTGCCAGCATGATTGGGCTGACTGATGATGATCGCTCACGACATGTCTACATGATTGGACAAACTGGCTCGGGAAAATCAACTATACTTTTCCATATGGCTAAAGATGACATTCTCAAAGGCCGTGGAGTTGCCGTGCTTGACCCACATGGTGACCTAGCCACAGATTTACTAACAACTGTGCCTGATGAGCGGGCAGCTGACTGTATCTACTTCAATCCGTTTGATCTCAAGTATCCTATTGGTATTAACCTGTTGGAGTTGACTCCAGGCTTGGAGAATGAAGAACTAGAACAGGAAAAAGAACTGGTGTGTGAAAGTGTGATCGCAGTTTTTAGAAGAGTATTCAGTAATGATGAGCAAGGTGATGCTCATAGAATTGAGTATATACTGCGTAACACCATCTATACTGCATTTACTGTGCCGAACTGTACAATTTTCACAGTCTATGATCTGCTTAATGATCCAAAGTTCCAACGCAGCGTGACCAAGCATTTAGAAGATGAGAACTTGAAGAACTTTTGGAAGAATGAGTTTGGCAGAGCAGGCAACTTCCAGGTAGTAAAAATGGTCTCTGGTGTTACCGCCAAAGTAGGTCGCTTTTTGTTCTCTCCAACTGCCAGGCGCATTCTAGAACAACCACGCTCCACTATTAACTTTGATAATATCCTTGAGACTCAAAAAATACTGCTCTGTAACTTATCTGAGGGAAAAATCGGTGAGGATACTTCTAAGTTACTTGGTACCACTATTATTTCTAAGTTGCAGCAAGCAGCGATGCGAAGATCTCGCAAGAAACTTGTTGATCGCACTCCATTTTATCTCTTCATTGATGAGTTCCAGAACTTTGCGACATCTTCGTTTACCAGGCTGCTTTCGGGAGGCAGAAAGTTTGGTTTGCGCTTAACCATTGCTGAACAATCCACTGCGCAGCAAGATGATCGCAATGTTACCAATATTATTCTTGCCAATACAGGTACGATTATTTCATTTAGAACGGCCAGTCCAATGGATGAAGCAATTCTGCTCAGTCAGTTTTCGCCCTATGTCGAAAAGGGTGAGATTGGTAATCTGCCACGTTTTCACTTCTATATTAAGCTAGGTGCAGTTGAACCTGAAGAACCATTTTCTGGGACAACATTGCCGATGCAGGTAGATCATGATGAAGATCGCTTACAAACCTTAATCCAGTTCTCTCGCATGAACTATGCCATTGAATACAAGAGTGAAGACAAAAAACGCACCGTTCCAGTAGCAGCAAAACAGAAGAAAAAGACAATTCAAAAAGCTAACCAAGGGGGAACATTAGCAACGTATGGATTAAAAAAATAGTGTAAGTGTGTTTACACTAAAATTATTTGTTTTTAAGATAGGAATACTTGCAAATCACCACCTCTTTCATTCTATATACATAGAAGAACAGAACTATGACTTCTCTTACTTCATCAAAACCATTCACCCTAAAACCGAGACACCAGCAGATACTACTCCTACTCTACAAATACCGCTTCCTAAACAGAAAACAAATACAACAGCTGCTTGGACATACATACTTCAATCGCATTATCATTTGGCTTAATCAACTTAGTGAACACGGATACATTTACCGTTACTACGACTCACACAAAGTTACAGAACCAGCTATCTATTCACTTGCAACAAAAGCACGTACCTACTTGCTCAAACATATGGCAGGTGAAGTGGAAGCGGGGCAGCTGAATAGAGTATGGAAAGAGAAAAACTTGAGTTTGCAATTTCGCAAGCACTGTCTGTTGTTGGCAGATGTGGCATTAGCACTCTTGCAAACAACAAAACTGACACAGGCAAATCTAGTGTTTCTCACAAAAGTTGAATTACATGAAAGAGAAGATTTAGTAACACCACTTCCTGATGCAGTATTCTCCATCACTGAACCAAGTGGACAGTGTCGCTACTATTTTCTGGATATCTTTGATGAACTGATGCCAAGGATGATGTTACGTAAACGGGTTAACCAATATTGTTCGTACTTTGAGGAAGAAAACTGGCAAGATGAGCACTCGGAGGATTTTCCAGCCATTATTTTTATCTGTGCAGAAGGGCGGGCGAAGAAGTATTTACATAAACAAATAAAAAAGAAGTTACTTGATTTTGAAGAGCTTGTATTCTTGTTATCCACAGCCAAACAGATACAAACTGATGGCACTCGTGCCGAGACACTTGAACAAGTCACTGTTGACTAGTTCTTCTCCCGCTCATTCAAAATACTCAGCACAATAGCACTAACCATCCCTTGCAAGTCACTGGTGGTGTAGTCTTCGAGTGAATACATTAGCTCTAAAATCTCATTTGTGTACTTGTTCACTAGATGTACATGGTCTGCTGCTGACATGCTGTTCCTTTCATTTTTAATACTTCTGATAATCTCTGTGGCTTGAAGGTGTAGTCTCTTTGCACTCTGATCCTGAACGGACCTTGTAGGTTTTCTAGTCTTCTTAGTGAGAAGTACTCGAATTCTTTCTTGTATGAACCCTCCACATAACCATAAAAAGTATCTTTGCCATCAAACTCCGTGGGATACCATACCCAAGGAGTCATGGATAAATAAAACCGACAGAGCAAGATAGGATTGTTTGTGTCCTCTGTTGTATATGGTCTTGGCAGCTTACGTAATAGTTCCCGAGTCAGTAGTCTCATGGGAATCCTTTCTTTTGCCTCTCAAAAATTATGTATCAGGAGGCGCATGCCTCCTGTACAGGAGGTTCTAACAAGCAGGGTGAGGTTGGCAAGGGTCATGCGCAGCATGATTTACGCAGCCCTTGCGAACCAAGGGGTAAGACCCCTTTAAGAAGCTATTAGAAAGAAATCCTATCGAGGTACTATCTGAGTGCTATGAGCACAACACCAATCGCAATAACTACACTGATGAGCAACACAATCTGCTCACCCTGAGACATTACCCATTTTTCGCGCCCATATTCCCAAGTTTTGTTGAGAGTGCGAAAACGCCATTTTTTGGGGAGTAGATACAGTGTTTCACTGTAGAATGGTTTGAGTGCAGCTACACCTGAATACGTGCACATATCACCTAAGATATGAGAACAGTAGCTGACAAAGAAAATTAAGCCAAAGAGCTGAGGTTGATTAAAATACCAAAAAATAATCGAAAGTAGCAACCAACTCACCAATGGAGTGATAAGGTAGTGGGTAATGGCACGGTGTTGAAGAAAAAATGAAGGAATTGCTAGTAGTAGGTAGAGAAATAGTCTCAAAACTACTTCTACCATCCCACCTAACGTAATAATAAGTTGCTCGATTATTGAAGCACGTATTGAAGCTGACCGTATAATGGCAGGTCTGCCATTAGCAAGAATACGGCTTTTGAGCATGCTGTGTGGGGCATCAAGATCAGGGATAAGTGAAGCAACTCCTCCAATCGCCAGAGCTACCACAGCCTGAGATAACGTTATGTGTTGCCCAGCTATGGCTAAAGTAGCCACACTAACACTCAATCCTATAGTTAAATGTCCTGCTCCTGTCATGCTGTATATCATACAGCTAGAACTAAGCGCCCATGAAGTGTCAGCAAGTACATCACGTCACTTGCTGGCTAGTTTCAGTGATAACACTGAGTACCTGCTCCACAGTCTTCAAAGCCTTAGTAATGGCTTCTAGTGGGTCATCTGCATACATTTTGATGTAGTTCCAAGTGTTGCCACTGGTGTCTCGTAGTCCATAGAAATCCATCAGGACTGCGGAGGTAAACTCAGCGATGGTTTCTTGAGTGGTATCTTGGCCTCCCTTAAGTTCTCCACCGATCTTGGCATGGACGGCATGTGCTAACTCGTGGAAGAAGACTGCTGGGTCATCAGTGCCGATGGTGATTCTGGTTCCATCTTGCTTACAACTTCCCAGCTTATCTGGTGAGACTGGCATGTATCTGACTTCTACTCCAAGTCTCTGAGCTACTTCATAAAGTGGTGGAAGTTCTTTGGGTTGGTAGACTCCCAGTGTCCCTTCACCTTCGGTACTTCCTGCTGCAAAGACAGGGATAGGGGCAAAGCCAATACAGATCATCTCTGGTTCTGCACCTTCTTTCTCGAGTTTCATCAGCTTGGGCCTCAATATAAAGACTGCTTTACTGCCTTTCTTGATCTTTCTACCTGCTTGTTGCCACTGGTTGAAGCATCGGCATCTAGTTCTCCTGCTTGGATGTATGCCAAGACTTTGTTGGAAAAAGACCACTTAAAGCACGGTGCATCCTCTGGAATTTCAAATCTGGCTAAACTGGTGATGGGTGAAAGATCACCACTCTTAAACTTCTCGATCACCTTGTTCAAACTTGCAACAACTTTCTCTGATAACTGCATATACTGTTCCTCCTACCGTCAAGAAATACTTGAAACAGGAGCTGACAGCACTAACTCACTGTTCAAGCTCTAGTGAACATGCGAAGTTAGTGGATTAAATCATTGAAAAATCACATCGACTTCTTTAGAATATAAGTATGTATAATCTTTTAGAACTTCATACAGTTGCGGAGTTAAAAAGTATTTCTAATATCAATCATTGGATTATTGGATATATTTTTTTTCTTACAGGGATGGTAGCTCTTATCCAACTATTCGGAATACTAAAAAACAAGCCTTATATCTGGCCACTACTTGTAACATTAGCTGGTATTATTTTAATACCTTACAACTTGTTGCATCACGGCTTCAACGAACTTCCACTAGTTTGGAAAATGGTGAGATTTGATCCTCAGCAGCAGCAGCATTTTATAATGTTTAATTTAGTTTTTATTGGAGGGGTCTTTGAGTACCTGCTTAGTTTAAAAAAACTAACAAATAAATATTTTCGTTTATTTTGGCCAACTGCATTGATTACGATTGGTTGTATGTTTATAACTCATCCACAACACGGCACTGCTGAAGCTCTAGCTTATACAGCCTTATTTCACTTCTGGTTGGGGGTAATGATAATTACCACTGGAATATTAAGATTATTGCAAGTGTTGGTTTTTCAAAAAAGTAAACAAGCTCACATTGCCTGGTTGCTGTTTCTGATGATATCTGCAGTTATGTTGATAAGTTACTCTGAGCCTGAAGGGGCATACGAAAAAAATAATCAAGAGACATATATGCCGTTTTTGATGAAACACTAAAATATCTCAACATGAGTGCTGAATGTTAAATTAAGTTTTATTTTTTCTCTTTTTTATTTATTTCTCTCCAAAAATAAATAATTCCTAAAACTAAAAATAAAATCAATGCAAGCCAAGTAATTAAACCAAAAAATTCAAAAGAATCGGACATCATTGCTCCAGTGTAACTAACATTTCTCATCATATATACCTTTCTTTTACTAAATAACCAGTAATTGTTTTTCAGCCCGTTTAAGTAGTAAAGCATTCACCGCCACAATGATTGATGAAACTGACATAAGTAGTGCAGCCACTTCAGGACGCAAAGTGATGCCGAAAGACGGATAAAAAACACCAGCTGCTACAGGAATTGCCAGAACGTTGTACACACTTGCCCAGGCGAGGTTCTCTTTCATCTTTCTGACTGTGGCTTTGCTTAATTTAATTGCTCTTAGCACGTCTGCAACATCAGACTTCATTAATACAACATTTGCAGTCTCAATCGCCACGTCAGTACCTGCACCAATGGCAATGCCAATATCAGCTTGAGCGAGTGCAGGGGCGTCGTTCACGCCATCTCCAACCATTGCTACAAATTTGCCTTCACCTTGAAGCTTCTTCACATAACTAGCTTTATCTTGGGGAAGAACTTCAGCAAAGTAGCGCTCTATACCTAACTTTTTACTAACTATTTCAGCTGTGCCCTTATTATCACCAGTAATCATGACTGGCTCTAAACCGAGTTCCTTCATCCTTTGAATCGCTAAAGGCGTTGATTCTTTGATGCTATCAGCAGCAGCCACCACACCAGCAATTTTTCCCTCCACAGCTAAGACCATCAATGTTTTGCCCTCTGTCAGTAATCGGTCAATTTCAGACTGAAGTGAGCTCGTTTCAACATTTCGAGTGGTCATCAGTTTCATTGTGCCCACTAAGATGTGCTTGTCTTCAACAATGGCTTCAATGCCATGACCCGCAATTGAACGAAACTCACTAGCTGAGTTCGGTAGTGTCAGTTTTCTTTTCTCAACTTCTTCTAAGACAGCTTTACTGAGTGGATGACTTGATTTAGCTTCAGCTGCTCCTTCTAAACGGAGAATGTCATCTTCAGTAAAAGATTTCAAAGCAATAACATCAGTTACTTTGGGTTTACCTTCAGTCAGTGTGCCCGTTTTATCAAGCACAACGGCTTGAATTTTAGAAGTTTGTTCTAGGGTGGCAGCATCTTTAATCAAGATGTTGTGTTTCGCACCTAATCCAGTTCCTACGGCCACTGCAGTTGGAGTGGCCAAACCCAGTGCATCAGGACAAGCAATAACGATGGCAGAAACCGCAAACATTAACGCCATTAAGAGACTTTCACCAGCTAAGAAATACCACACACTAAACGTAATCAGTCCCGCACCAATGGCTAACACCACTAAGTATTGAGCTGCTTTATCGGCTATGCGTTGACCAGGAGCCTTGGAATTTTGAGCGGTTTCCACAAGCTTCACAATATGAGCTAACGCCGTATCACTACCTACTTTAGTAGCCTTAAAAGTAATTGAACCTGATTGGTTGATTGAACCACCAATCACTTCATCACCAGTATTTTTACTGACAGGAAATGATTCCCCTGTTACCAATGATTCATCAATAGCTGTTTCACCTTCAATGACTTCACCATCGACAGGAACTTTATCGCCAGGTTTGAGGATGATCAAATCGCCAATTTGTACTTCCGCAGTTGGCACTAAAACTTCTTTCCCATCTCTTAAAACTCTGGCTTGAGGTGGAACTAAGTCAAATAAAGCTCGCAAGGCCTCCGATGTACCTCGTCTCGACTTCATCTCCATCCAGTGGCCAAACAACACGAACGTCACTAACATGGCTGCGGCATCAAAGAACGTTTCTCCACCCATAAACAGCGTAATCACTACGCTAAAGACGTAGGCTGCGAGTACGCCTGTAGCAATCAAGACCATCATGTTGAGGGTCTTATTCTTGAGAGCTTGGTAGGCACCCGTGATAAAGATCGAGCCAAACTTAAACACTACAGGGGTAGTTAATAAGAACAACAGCCAATTGTGAGGAATTGGAGTTGGCAATTTGATACTAAGAAAATCAGTAAAGATTGCAGAATAGGCAATGATGGGTAATGTTAAAACTAATGACCAGAGAAAACGATCACGCATGTCTTTTTCCATGAAGGCAGCCATCTTCGGGTCAGTCATGGCTTTATCATGATCAGCGTGACCCACCGCCGCTGACGGGGCAGGCATTGAGGTCATATCATGATGATCGTGTTCAGATTGAGCTGTTGCTGGTGGTTTCCTTTGGTCATGCGAATGATGGTGGCTGTGATCAGCTGCGTAGGTTGACTTATGGTCGGAGATATTCAAAGCCTCTTTACTATCTAATAGTGGCAATGGTGAGCTGCGGAACTCTTCATCCCTGAGGAGTGTCTCAATCTCAGCTTTACTAATCATTTCCTCATGAAACGTAATTGAAGTGATTTGTTTTTCTAAGTCCACCTTGGCATCGACAATGTGTTGAAGTACCTTCAGTTTCTGTTCCAAATGCTCGTCATGCTCAGATGAACTTGTTTTTGGAATTTGAAATTGAAGCGTTTTCATAACTGGTTATCTTTTTTTGGACCAAGCGTTATAAACGGTGGCGGTAGCGAAGGTTATTACCCAGATGTAGGCGGAAAATGCAACCAATCCAACTAAGAACGAAGTCAGTGTTAAAGGAGTGGTGCTTTTGATGAGTTCCAGATTAATACTGTGAAACCAATTGTTGAGTACTCCAAAGTACAGGTTGGGAAAAATCATGGCAGCGATGCCACAGAGGGCGTAAGCTGTTCCCCAGACAGCGGTAACCGAGTTGGCTAGTACAGTAGGTTGGGGCATAGATTCCTCCTTTAATTGGTTGTTATTTCAGTACTTCCAGTATATCGAGTTGTGTGAGTTGATAATAGCTGCTGAAATTGTTCGGGATAAGCGATTGCAGGGAAATAAACAAATTCTTGAAAACCTCCAGAAGCAGAAATTTCAACATCAATGCTACCAAAATGGAACATCTTGCCTAAGAGTGACTGTTTGATGGTGACCGACCGAATATTTCGTAGGTCATGGATAGTTTCTTTAATCGTAAAAAGACCAGTGCGATGGATTAATTCATGGCCAGAAATAACAAACGATTGAGTTGCCCAACGAATAATTGAACTATTGATCCAGATAAACTGGATTACGCTTTTGAGTAACCCCAAACTAAACATTAAAAAGAAAGCATGGTGATGAAGATCAAATGGTAATGGGGTTTGAACGATGTATATTCTCGATAATAAAAACGTTCCAATCGTATACAAAAAATCGATACCAGCCAAACCAACTACTATACTAATAAAAAGTTGGTAAATACTTGATCTCATAATAGCTTTGTATTCCGGCAGTCCATCCTGCGAAGATACGTCTGGTTTTTTTGGTAACGAAAATATCTTCATATGGGGTTCCTGTTTAGTTGTGACTAACTCCTGCTTTTAGTGTTTATGCCCACCATCCTTCATCATCCAGATGTGCATGAGTGGACAGGCGAGAGCAAAACCTAAAAAGAAGACAGTCGAAATGCTGACATTAAAGAAAACAACCGCGACAACAGCTAAAACAAGTAAGCCAGCACAAATGAGTAGGGTTTTGTTTCCAAGAAACGTGGACTGAGTTTCACTGTGATTTGTATGATGAGCATGATTCATAAATCCTCCTTAATACATGTAACTGTACTGCTAGGAGGATGAAGAGAAGATGAAGGTTATTTAGTTTACCTTAAACTCAGTCATCATTCCTGACTCCATGTGTTCGGGAATATGACAATGAATGACCCAGTCTCCGGGGTTATCCATTTGCACCAGAAGCTCAACAGTGTCTCCGGTTTGAATCAGGGTAGTATCTTTCCAAACAAGGTTTTTATTGGCCTGTCCATTGGTTGAAAGCACTAAAAACTTCTGCCCATGAATATGAATCGGGTGCTGCATCGGGTGCATGGACTTGTCATCGTTGAAAACTTTGATTTTGACGGTATCTCCTTTTTTGAACTGCCAACCCAGATCCATATTCTCTTTGTTGGTAACAGTATCGACAATCTTCCACTTGAGCGAGTCTTTGGTTGATTGTGCGTTCATCATACCCATATCATCCTCCCACTCAATTTTTTCAACTCCTCCCATATTCATTTGCATTTCCTGATTTTGCATCGTCTGGCCGTTACCCATCATGTGTCCACCCATCGAATTATTCCCTTGGGCAGAAGATGCTCCCATTTGGAGAGTAAGCTTAATATCTTTGTCAGGTGCTTTGGTAAATAAAGGACGAAGCGGATTTATCGCATCGATTACATCCTGATTAGTTCGGGGAACCATCAGATAAGAAGTAGCAACCGGTACCTGTAAAACTGCGATCGTACCGAGGGTGTACTTTTTCTCCGGAGTTTGGTTCTCAATCTTATATTCACCATCCTGGTCAAACCATATTTCTACAATTTGCCGTTCTGAGGGGCCGATGATCACTGCATCAACCCATTCCTCACGCTCATATTTACCGTTATCAGAACCAACCAACTTCATACGGGTATTAGGGATGGCAAAGTTAAATGTTCTGGCGTTAGCAGCGTTAGTGATATAGAAACGCACCCGTTCACCTTGTTTAACGGATAATTTGTACTTATCGTCTCCGTTGACAAGCATAGTATTGCCAAACCGTCCCATCAGGGTGTGATCAACAGTTTCACGGTCAAACTTAGCGACTTGGCCATTTTCGATCAAGATGTCATCTAAAAACAGTGCTTCCTCACGGTCTACTTCTGCCCAGTAATCTGGAGTATTTGGGGTAACCAAGAAATTTCCATACAAACCTAATTCTTGAGCGTAATCTTCACGAATATGAGGATGGTACCAATAGACACCGGCATCGGGAAACTTGAGTGTGTACGTAAAAGATTGGCCCGGCTTGACCGGATCCTGCGTTATATCCGGCACCCCATCGAATTTATTATCGAGTCTGACACCGTGAGAGTGGATCGTTGAATCTACATCAGTGTCATTTGTAAATTTGAGTGAAATTTCTGAACCCTGTGGAACTTTGATAAGCGGGCCAGGAATCGAACCGTTGTAGGCAAGCATTTTTACCTCAGCCCCATTGATGGTTTTTTTAACAATACTGGCAGTTAAGTTGTAGGAGTCACCGTTTTTAAGATTAACAACTTCCTGAGGTTTCGTACTGTTTGCCTGTTGAACCTGGGACGAGAATTCGCCTTTTTGTGGAGTATTTGATTGTTGCTTCGAAAAAAGAAAAACACCACAGAAAATTACTATTATTGCGATGATGATAAGGTACATTTTGTTCATAAACTTTATTGTAACCTTTTTTTATGTAATTTTTAGCAACTCACTCCTCAGAGAAATAAGTGTACAAGCACGAACATGAAGCCAAGATGAAGAAAGGTGTGGCTTGTGCTTTTGTGGCATAATAACTACAATCTGTAGAAGATTATGACACAGAACTCACACTTAGGACCACTAGAACAAGCAGTTATGAAACTAGCTTGGGCAAAAAAACAAATTACCGCCCGGGAAATACTAGGTGAACTTCAACAAGACAGAACTATCGCTTATACAACGGTGATTACCATCATGACCAGGTTAGTTGAAAAAGGCTATCTGACCGAGGTTGAGAAACGAGGCAAGGCCATCGTCTTTCAAGCTACAACTAATCAGGAAACAGCTGTAAAAAAAATAATTAAAAAAACCTTTCACGCTTTAGTGGAGCAATTTGGTGAAGAGGCGGTAGCGGCTTTTGTTGATGAGGCACATCTACACTCTCAGAAAACAACTAAAAAAAGCTTCAAAAAATGATCATATGAAAACTGAACAAAGATACTTGGTATTTTGGTTATCACTGTTTTCTTTCACTTGTTTGTACTTCCTTTTGATAGTGCTGAAGTTCTCTCGCTTTTCGATTCAACATCTGGTTCGCACCTGCATTACTGGTATAACGTCAATCGTTCATTTTAGTGCCGATGTGTTTTCATTTGTGATTTTCCCTCTAGCCGGATTATGCATCCTGACGATTGCTATGAAAGTTTTCTTCTCGTACATTAAAACTCAAACTAAGATACATAATCTTATCACTCACCAGATGAAGCTGATACCAAAAAAAGCACAAACACTTCTTTCAAAGCACAACATTCAGCAACAAGAAGTCATTATTGTGCGTTCTAACCAACCACTTGCCTACACTATTGGCATTTGGTCATCAAAAATTATGTTGAGTTCTGCTCTCATCAATAAACTCTCCATACCAGAACTTGAAGCTGTTATTCTTCACGAAAGGCATCACCAGCAACACTCACATGCCTTACTATTTTTTGTTGGAGAAATTGTCAACTCAATTTTATTTTTGCTTCCTATTTTTGACGATGTTTTTGTTTTCATGAAGTTGAAACTTGAGACAGAAGCAGATAAAACAGTCATTGCCTATCAGAAAACAACTCGGCATTTACTAACTTCTTTGCAAGCAATTACCTCCTCACCCATAGCCAGATACTACCCTGGATTTGCCACGTATCGCTTAGAGGATCGGGTCGGACTGCTTTCACACGGGATTCCACAAACTCACCCCTTTTCTATTCTGAAGATCTCCTTCTCACTAATAGTACTGTTAGTGAGCTTTACCATAATTCGAATGCCAGTGAATGCCGATACCTCACTTAACCCCCAGCTGGGACAAAAGTGTGAAGGCAGTATGATTTGCGCAGAAACATGTCCCACCGTTGAGAAATCAACTTCTCCAGAACTACGTCAGGAAAGTAAAACGCCAAATTCATCACTTTCCGTGCCTATGTCATATGGTTATTGACCCCCATTGTTTTATCTTCTACACTTTGTAGAAGATAATAAGGATGAGGAGTCAAGTATGCCTAATTCAGCTGGACGATATTCATTAAGTTCATTAATAGCATTTATAAATAACAACTTTGCAATTTTGGTATTGCTGATACTAATGCTCGGGGTAGGTTTTTTTGGTGGTTCCATGTGGACAGAAAATCAACTTCTGAAAAAAGGCTCTGTATCGGCAGCTCCCTCTGCACCATCGCAGACAGTCGCCCAAGCCGCCCCCAATCAACTCCAACAACCAACAACGGGGACGGCCTCTGTTGATGACGATCCAGTATTGGGCGATAAAAATGCTCCTATTACTTTGATCGAATTCTCTGATTACGAATGTCCTTTCTGTAAGCGGTATTTTGATCAAACGTTTACCCAAATTAAATCAAAATACATTGATACCGGAAAAGTAAAACTTGTTTTCCGTGATTTGCCACTTTCATTTCATGATCCTATGGCTACAAAAGAGGCCGTCGCTGCCAACTGCGCTCGCAAGCAAGGTGGCGATACTACGTATTTCAAATATCATGATGAAATTTTCAAGCGAACCACTTCAAATGGTAATGGTTTAGATGACGCTAAAATTAGGACGATTGCCACTGATATTGGTTTAAATATCGGTCAATTTGAATCTTGTCTCCAAGATAAGGCCATGGAGGATGAGGTGAAAAAAGACTTAGCCGATGCTGGCAAAGCCGGGGCCACGGGCACACCAACCTTCGTGATCGGTAAGACTACCAAAGATGGCACTATTGAGGGCAGCCTGGTGGTAGGGGCTCAACCATTCAGCGCCTTTGAGGCAGTAATTGAACCATTACTGAAATAACACCCATGAATGTCTTGGCCAAAGTATTGTTCAATCCAAAATATGCCGGGTTGGTAACCATAACAGCACTGATCATCATTGTTTTTGCTGTTTGGTTGCCCAACCTGCGTCTGATAAGCGCATCATTAATGAACCCAAGTTTTTCTTTAGCGCAGAAGGTGACGCTCTTAACATCTTTGCTGGGATCATTGGAAACAAACTTCACTCTAATATCACGATCACTGTTGATTATGAGTGCCGTGCTCATGGGCATTCAAGTTGCCTTAGTGGCCTACTATATTCGCCAAACAGCACGGTTGCAGCAAGACATGGGTGTCTCGTTTGTAGCTATGAGCTTAAGTTTACTCGGAGTGGGATGCGCTTCTTGCGGCTCTGTCCTTTTAGCAACATTGTTTGGGTTTGGTGCAATGACGAGCATTATTAATCCCCTACCTTTTAAAGGACAAGAGTTTAGTCTGCTTGGGCTAGCGCTTCTTTTATTCGCAGTCAATCACACCATCAACAAAATTAACCAGCCAATAGTTTGTGAGATCAGGAGGGATTATGGGCAAAAGATCGAGAAAAAAACGAGCTAAACAAAAACTACTACAGAAACAAAGATACTTTACTCATACAACATCTGAACGTGATGTTATCGAAGATCTAAATAATCAAGAAAGCTTTACATTACACTTAGAAAGTAAATTCTCCCAACCAAAAAAAGAAAAATCCTTTTTATCCCATTACACCAACCAAACCACTGTCGCTAAAAGCAAAAAGGCCTTCACTTACAGCACTTTTTGTTTGGTTGTTTTACTTGGAATCATTGGATTATATAGACTTGCAACCCGCCCATTGCCGGGAATTTTTGTGGCTGATTTAGGTAATGAACATATCCCTTCAGCTACTACTCCACATAGCCCTTACAACTCAAAGCCCCCCACTTCTGGACCCCACTTAGATCCAAAAGCTGATTGGGGTATTCATAACCAACAGATTCCAGATGAGCTACAGTTGCATAATTTGGAAGATGGAGGAGTGCTTATCCAGTACGACTGTGATGGCGAAGACTGTGCTGATTTAGTTGAGAAGCTGAAAAAAATTGCCAATAAATACAGAGAAAAAGTCATCCTCGCCCCTTATGCTGATCTGGATCAAAAAATTGCTTTAACTGCTTGGAACAGAATCGACTTCTTGAATGAATTTGATGAAAAGAGGATCAAATCATTTATTGGTTCATACCGTGGGATTGACCATCACAAGAAATGAAAGCTTCATCTTCTCTTCATCTACCCATGAGTACGATTCACCAGTATTAAGAAATTTGGAGCACACTATGAAAAAACAAACTGTCCACATTCAAGGTATGCACTGTCGCTCTTGTGAAATACTTCTGGAAGATGGCATTAAAGACGTTCCAGGGGTTCGAGCGGTCAACGTCAGTCATGCCAAAGGTACAGCGGAGATTAGTTATAAAGGTCACTTAGATATTAACAAGGTTCAAGAAGTGGTGGATGAGTGTGGTTACACATGTGGAGTGGGCAAAAAAGCTCCTTTTATCTCAATGCGCAAGGAAGATTGGAATCAATTATCAATGATGGCAGTGGCTTTAGTTGGTCTGTATTTTCTCGGTCGCTGGCTAGGCATTTTTAATATTGGAGGATTTGCTTCAAATAATTACTCAAGCCTACCGGTGGTATTTTTAGTGGGATTAACGGCAGGGATTTCTACCTGTATGGCCTTAGTTGGTGGCTTGGTTCTGGGTGCATCGGCTCGCTTTGCTAAACAAAAACCTTTTGCTACGCCTCTGGAAAAGTTTACTCCCCACATTTTCTTTAATATCGGTCGAATTATTGCCTTCTTTATTTTAGGAGGGATTATTGGGTGGGTGGGGTCAATTTTGCAGCTTTCTTTGACTGTAACAGGGTTACTTACCGTATTGGTGGGTTTAAGTATGCTGATTATTGGAGCGCAGTTGACCGATGTTTTTCCTCGTTTAAGTGGTTGGCAGTTCACTCTACCTAAAGGTGTGGGCCGCTTTCTTGGCATAGATACTCATAAACAGGCTGAGTATAGTCATAAAAACTCGATGATTTTAGGTGGATTAACGTTCTTTCTCCCATGTGGTTTTACTCAGGCGATGCAACTTTTTGCGATGAGTACTGGTAATCCCATTGCTGGAGCCTTAACCATGGGTGTTTTTGCTTTGGGAACAGCGCCTGGGCTACTCAGTGTTGGCGGACTGACGTCAGTTGTTAAAGGTAATCAATCAAAGTACTTTTTTAAGTTTGCAGGTTTAGTAGTCATAGCTCTGGCTGTCTTTAACATTTCGAACGGCTTACGTCTGACTGGTTTTGATGGGAGTGTACTCGGCATTTCCACTGGTGTCCAAGGTAAAACCCTGAGTGTGCCAAATGCTCAAGCGAATAACGATGTGCAAGTCGTACGTATGACCCAAAGTGCAAGAGGTTACTCTCCAAACAGTTTCACAGTTAAAAAAGGTGTTAAGGTGAGGTGGATTGTAACTTCCACTGATCCTTATACCTGTGCCAGCAGTCTTGTTTCCAAGAAACTGAACATTCGTCAAGCTTTAACAGAGGGCGAGAATATTATTGAATTTACCCCTACAGAGACAGGCAAAATTGCCTTCAGCTGTAGTATGGGTATGTACTCAGGTAGCTTCAATGTTATCAATTAAAAAAACATGATTAATTAAAGGATTCATATGTCAAACATTACCACTAATTTCACACTTACAGGTTTGCATTGCGAAAGTTGCAAGAAAATCTCAGAAAAAAGAGTCAAGAAAATTGAGGGTGTAACTGAGGCAACGACAGATATTGAAACCGGCGAACTCACCATCAGTGGTGGTCGAGCAATTACCAAAGAAGAAGTTGTTAAAGCACTAGAGGGAACAGACTATCAAGTCAATTAAGGAACTATATGAATACCTACAAATTTAAGGCCCAGGGCATGCACTGCCAATCATGCGAAATGATGATTAAAGAAGAGTTGAATGAGTTACCTGGAGTGAGTGACGTCGCGGTTAGCCACTCAACGGGTGAAGGAAGTCTAACTTTAGATGAATCACTTTCTAGCTCAGATGATGTAGTCGCTGCCATCAAAAATGCTGGATACACTGCAACAGTAGAGGCTATGAAACCAATCAAGAAATCTAAGGCCTTCAAGGAAATCAGAGTTACTAAGGATAGCCCTTCAGGCAGTATCTTTAATCCCATCAAAGTTGTCTACAGTTCGAGGTTTGTGGCTGAAGGCAATTTGACAGGTAATGAAAATGGCATGCTGCAAATTGATGGCTCCATGAATAGTTCTAAAAATACCGAGTTCATTATTCCTGATGGTAAAGAAGATGAGTCGATCGAGTATATCCAAAAGTTTATGCAAACCATGGGTAATACCTTTAATTCCCAACCCACCACAGGGTATCTGGATCAACCAAAAAACGAAAAAACAGAACTAAAATCTGTTCCGTCTGCAAAAGCTGAAGCTATAACTCAAATAACTACTCAGCCATCAATCAAAGCGGGTTCGCAAAGAGCCCAACTTTCACTATCAGGCATGCACTGTTCATCCTGCGCAGGACTGATTGAAAGATCGCTACGAAAAGTCCCCGGTGTGAAAGAGGCTAACGTTAACTTTGCAGCCGAAAAAGCTTCAGTCGTCTTTGACGAGGCGCAATCGCCTAAAGAGTCCTTGCTTAAAGCCGTTGAGAAAACTGGGTACGGTGCAACCTTTGTCACTGACAAAGATGACGAAGCCGAAGCTGAAAAAAGAAAAAACCATATCAAACATTTGTTCACCAAGTTCATGACCAGTTTTGTGTTGAGCATTCCCATGCTGTACTTCATGTTGATGGACTTCTTTAAGTGGATCCCTGGTGCGACCACACTTTTCCCATACGTGGGCATCGTTTCCTTAATTTTGACTACGCCGATTCAATTAATTATTGGCGCCAGTTTCTACAAAGGAATGTGGTCTGCGCTGCGTATGAAAACGTTTAACATGGACAGTTTGATTGCGATCGGTACATCTGTCGCTTACTTCTATAGTCTGGCGAACTTTGTCATTTATTACCTGGCTAACAATTCGCTCATTGGGTTAAACGGAGCAAAGATTCCTGAACTTTACTTTGAAACTGCCGCTTTCTTGATCACCTTTGTGATCTTAGGCAAATGGCTAGAGGCCAAAGCTAAAGGGCAGACCTCTGAGGCCATTAAAAAACTGATGGGACTGCAGGCTAAAACCGCCCGTGTCATTCGTAACGGCATCACTCAAGATATTTCAGTTGATGATGTTATCAACGGTGATGTTGTCTTAGTGCGACCTGGTGAAAAGGTTCCCGTTGATGGTCAAATTAACAAAGGTTCATCTGCATTGGATGAATCGATGATCACCGGTGAAAGTCTGCCAGTTGAAAAGCATGAAGGTGACAACGTTATAGGCGGAACCATTAATAAGACTGGGAGCTTTGAGTTTGTTGCCACTCGGGTGGGATCAGAGACAACTTTGTCACAGATCATCCGACTGGTAGAAGATGCCCAAGGATCAAAGGCACCAATTCAAGCTGTGGCAGACCGTATCTCAGCCTGGTTTGTACCAGCAGTCATTGCCCTAGCTGTACTGACGTTTGCCGTCTGGTACTTTGTGTTAGGAGCAACACTGTCCTTTGCCTTGATGGCCTTTACGGCCGTCATCGTGATCGCCTGTCCTTGTGCTCTTGGTCTAGCGACGCCGACCGCCATTATGGTTGGAACGGGCAAGGGTGCAGAGAATGGCATCTTAGTCAAAGGTGGCGAACCACTTGAGCAAGCCTGCAAGATTAACACCATTGTCTTTGATAAAACAGGGACGCTAACTAAAGGCAAACCTGAGGTCACGGATGTGGAAACTGTTAGCAATTTTGACAGAAATACACTTTTAACGGTGGCTGCGAGTTTGGAAAAGCAATCAGAGCATCCATTAGCTGAAGCCATTTACAAAGCTGCAGAAAATCAAAAGCTTGGTTTGTATGAAGTCACTAATTTCTCAGCCATCCCAGGGCATGGTGTTCAAGGTGTGATCAACGAGGTCACCTATTACCTGGGCAACCGTAAACTCATCACCGATGTACTGGGCTTACCTGTTGATGCAATCAACATGCAGATGTCTCGCCTCGAAGAACAAGGTAAGACCGCAATGATTCTGGCTTCCAAAGAGACCATTGTAGGTCTAGTTGCTGTGGCTGATACAGTCAAAGAAACCTCACAGCAAGCTGTAGCTATGCTTCAGAAGCGAGGTATCGAAGTCTACATGATCACGGGCGATAACCGTCGCACGGCTGAAGCCATTGCTCGACAAGTTGGTATTAACAATGTTCTAGCTGAAGTCTTGCCAGAAGATAAAGCTAATGAAGTAAAGAAACTTCAACAGCTGGGTAAGAAAGTCGCCATGGTGGGAGATGGCATTAACGATGCTCCTGCGTTAGCTCAAGCAGATCTTGGTATTGCCATGGGCTCGGGTACGGATGTAGCCATGGAAACTGGTGGCATTGTCATCATCAAGAACGATCTGAGAGACGTAGTGCATGCGATTGATCTTTCCAAGGAAACCATGTGGAAGATTAAACAGAACATGTTCTTTGCGCTCTTCTACAACGTGATGGGCATTCCGATTGCTGCTCGTGTCTTCTTTGGATTGGGTTTAGTGCTCAAGCCTGAGCTAGCAGGTCTCGCTATGGCTTTGAGTTCAATCTCAGTGGTCGGCAACTCGCTCTTGCTCAGACTTTTCAAACCTGGCAGAAAGAACTATGTCTCAGCCTATGCGCCAGCCTTAATGGTATTAACATTTAGCTTGATGTTCTTCGAATTTGCCCGTTTCAGCTCAGGCATGGGGGCAGAAGCTAACAATTCTGAGATGGCTGAGAAAGTTCAAGTGAAGGTGAGCAAGGAAGTTGTTCAACAGGCTAAGGAACTTTTCATCGAGAGTCGAGGGAAGGTAGCTTTTGTAGAGAGCACTCCCAAACTCTTCTTAGAAGTTGAGCCGTATGAAACCCTAGGTATTACCTTGATAGAAGGTCGGGCGTTAATTGGACCTAATGAAATGATCATTGGCTATGATGAAGCCCAGATGATGAAAGAAGAAGGTTTAATTAAAGGAGCTGGTGACGTTTTACCAAACTTCTTTGGCCTAGATGAGATGAAAGTCACCGGTATCTTAGCCAAGACTGGAACAGAAGTGGATAAGTATCACCTCGTTTCTGCGGAGACACTTGAGCGTATCAATGGCAGTGCTGTCATTCGAACTACAGCATCACCTGACGGTTCAAGTAAAGTGTTCTATGAAGTCGCAGGTAATACGCCATCTCAGTTGGTCGCTGCTTTGCCAGAAGAATCCTTCAACCATCCTCTGACTGTAGGTGGAAAAACCTACCAACCCGTCTATATCGGAGCTGATGAGGCAGCCATGATGCAAAAGGAGAAACTTTTCAAAAAGGAAGGTGATCTGATTACTGGCTTCTTTGGTAACGATGTCATTGTCGTTGGCATCATGCCCAAGACCAACAGTCCGCTCGATACCTTCCATTACGTAAAGTCAGGATTCACAGTAAAATAAGACAAATGAAAATTCTCATTATCGAGGACGACCAGAGCTTATTACAAAATACCCAAACTCAGTTTGCAAAAGCTGGGTTTGGTGTTGACACAGCTGAAAGTGCAGAAGAAGGCTTAAATCAGCTGGACGTGAATGAGTACGATTGTGTGGTACTTGATATAAACCTTCCTGATGGCAATGGATTTGAAGTGTGTCAAAAGGTTCGACAGAAAGAAAATACCACGCCGATTATTATCATGACTGCCCGTGATGCCGTGAGTGACAAAATCAAAGGTTTAGATCTAGGTGCCGATGATTATGTCTTGAAGCCAGTTGACTCTCTAGAGCTAATCGCTCGAGTCAAAGCCCTCATCCGCAGAAATAGCAAAAAACCGTTACCAGTTTTAGTGGTGGGTGATTTAGAGGTTGATACTCAAACCCGTAGGGTTAAACGAGCTGGAAAAGACATAGAGCTGCCTTCAAAAGAGTTTGCGGTGCTTGAATTATTAGCTCGCCATAGTGATGAAGTCGTGACCCGATCCATGCTGATGGAGCATATTTGGGGAAGTGATTTTGAAACCTTTTCCAATGTGGTGGATGTGTATATTCGTAATTTACGCAGGAAGGTTGATATCGCTGGCAAGAAGAAATTGATACACACCATAAGAGGTGGCGGATACAGTCTCTCTGATAAGCGATAGCCAAGAGTACAATATACCAATATGCCGTCAAGTATTTTACCGACACTACGCAGTCGTCTGACTCTTCTTTATATAGCCTCTACCATTGGAGTTTTTTTGCTCCTCAGTGTTTTATTTAGTAGCCTCTTGTGGGTAGCCCTTCACAACCAGATTGATCACCATATCCACATCGTTACTACTCAGGCTGAGCAGGTAGTAAATAACTTTGATGGAAGTGAGGAAGAACTGCTTCTAAACAACCTAGTACAGATGGGTGGCATGTCTGTACTAGTAGTCAACAATGATGGTGAAGTTCTCTTAGAAAAGAAAAGCCCTGACATTACTTCACTCGATGGAAGTGAAGTTCAAGAAATATTGGTGGAGAGTGAAAAGATTGGACACCATCCCATTCACTTTACTATTCATGGTCAGCGATTTGGCTCGGCCACGGTTAGAGTAAATGGCGAGCCAGCTTTATTGGTAGTTGGGTATTCAATCAAGATACTCAAAGGCACCTTTTATCAAATGGCGAGCATTGTGGTGGGAGTCATCGTATTCACATTGCCATTGCTGACTTACCTTGGTTATCGACTGCTGAAAAGATATCTTTATCCACTAGAAGTGATCGCGAAAACAGCTCAACAAATAAACCACCCAAAGAAGTTGTCAAAACGTATCACGGCACCGTCACTCACATTAGAGATTTCAACTATTGTTATCTCATTTAATGAAATGCTCGGCAGATTGGAAAAGATCTTTACCAGTGAACATGAATTTTTCTCTGATGCTGCTCACACACTCAAAACTCCACTGGCTGTATTACGGGCCAAGGTTGAAGGTCTAAATAAAGAGAGCAGTACTAGAAAACAGGAAATGATTCGGGTTATAGATTCAGCAGTCGATACAGTTCAGGATTTGTTATTAATTTCTAGAATTGAGACTGGAACAGACGGAGCTTTGAAAAAAGTTGACCTCACTAAAGTTGTCAGTGAACTGTCTGAATTGGCTGAAAGCTTGGCTCAAGAAAAAGAAGTCAAGATTAACACAGTTATTCATGAAGATATTAAAATTACTGCTGACGAAAGACTTATTAAGAAGGCATTTGGTAATGTTGTTCATAATGCCGTTCAATACGCTAAGAAATATGGATCAGTACACATCAACCTAAAAGAGAACAAGGATAAAATTATCTTTTCCGTAACTAACTCAGCAGAAAAGATTAAACCAGATGAGATTGATCGTGTTTTCGATCGCTTTTACAGAGGTTCTACATCACATCAAGATAGCGTAGGATCTGGACTAGGGTTAGCGATTACCAAGGCTGTTATAGAGAGTTATAAAGGCAAAATAATATTTGAAATTCAGAATGATGACATAGTTACAGTCACTATCACCTTGTAGATATATTTAAAGCCTTTCAACCTGATAAATTAAACTACGAATTACTAGGCAATACAGATGAGCACATGCACTGGCATATCTTTCCCAGAAGAAAATCTGATCCACTGCCGCATACAGGAGTGTGGGCGGTCGGTAAAGAAATTAGAAAAGCACCAGATACAGTCCCTTCAGATGAAAAGTTAGAAATGATGCAGCAGTTACTGCTCAAATATCTATAACTTGCACTTGTAACAAAATCAATGCAAGATAGCTGTATGACTGAATTTCAAAAAGAAGTAGTCAAACGTGTCCAAGCAGTTCCTTATGGCAAAGTAGTGAGTTATGGGCAAATAGCAGAAAGTATCCGCAAACCTCGATCAGCGCGTCAAGTCGGTTGGGTGATGAGAAGCTTAGAAATGAAGTCTGATATGCCTTGGTGGAGAGTGCTCAATACAAAGGGCATTATCACTATTAAAGGCAATATTGTAAATGATGCTCCAACTCAAAAATCACTACTTGAAGCTGAAGGAATTGAAGTAAGAAGTGATTTCACTATTGATATGGAGAAGTATAGGTACCATTTTGATCAACAAAGCTTAAACTAGGTTATTGATCTTAACTCTATTACATTTTGCTACAATATTATATTATTGCTCGAGATTATATAAATATATGACAAAAATTTATCTACTCAGACATGCTCAGTCACTTGGTAATGTCTGCTTCCTTAATGGAACTGGGCTACTACCTAACACACAATATGGCAGCCCCCTTTCTGAATTGGGAAAGCAACAATCCAAACTGCTTTCCTCACAATTAGCAGAGATACCCATTGATGCTATATATAGTTCTCATCTTCAAAGAGCTGTAGACACTATAAAAGATACTGCCGAAGAAAAAAGTCTTAAGCTTAACATCCTTGAAGATTTGAGAGAGATCGAAGAAGAATTTGAAACTGATGATCAAGCTTTGGATAGATTCTTGACTACGTTAATAGCAATTAGCAAGAGACATGAGGGTGAGACTGTCTTGGTCGTTGCTCATGGCGTGTTAATGAAACTAATTGTACATAAGTTATTACCAAGTGAGTTCCCTACATATCTAGATATTAATATTGATAATTTAGCACAAGCAGTTTTGGAATATAGTGATGGCTTTAAAATACTCAGCTATAAGGGAATTAACATATCTCAGCATTAAGAAAATATAACGACTACCTCACTATACTAATTTGATTCGTTGTGATATATTCATGATGAATTATGTAAAAGAAAAAAGAAGATCTACAGCAAGTTCATTTAGAAGCATTAGTCAACCACAACTGTTCTGTTAGTAAAAATTTTCTTAAACACTTTTGCAGGAATAAAAGTATCTTTCTGATATTTTTCTAAACCTCGGGGGTCATGTACATACACTCCCAACACTTGTTTTTTGAACATTTTTACTCCAGTTGCCAGTAACAAATGACCTCCCAACTTTCCACCAGGCTTTAATCGAAATGATCCATCTTCAGTAATATGTCTTCTACCTGGTACAAGCACGGATAAGATCACCAATTTATTATCCAAAATATCTTGTGCTACAGACTCAATGCTCTGCCATTTTTTAGTAACAGCGCTGGTATCATACTTATTCAAGAGTGCAACAAGTGCATGATGAAACCAGCCTTTATCTACAAATTTCTTTCCTTCATAGAGTATGTATCCACCCAGATCGATTCCTTCTCTGGTCAATTCCATGATAGATTTTTTAGATGCTTTCTTTTTAACATCAAGAATCATTTTCACACATGCAATCCCACAGTTTCGCCATGCCCAGAAAGAAAATTCTTCAGCATCTTTTGCTCCAAACTGAGCGATATGTTTTTTATCTGTCAGCTTTGACTCGAGCGTGATTGATTGAGGATATATACCTATAAATTGAGAAATATATTCAGGCTTATTCTTAACAAAATATGAGCCCGACATTTCGTTTAGATTTAACTTATGCCTGAGTGAGGCAAAATAAGTAATTATTGAGTATATGTGAGACTTCATTATGTGTGATATATTATGATATGTTTTATCTATTAGCGTAAGGCTATTATATACAACTGATAAGGAATTCCACAATGAAAGAAATAAACCAAGCACACTTAGAAAGATTATTTTATGATGCTTTCAATAATATTGATTTATATAGCGCAAGAATTGTTTTAGCGAGAACACTCAATTACTTATTAGCTGTTTCTCAACAAGAGCAAGTAGCGATTTTACAAGACAGCCTGGCCTTGGCAGCTGAAAAGATACAAAAAGGTGAAAACTTCAGCTTTTATCTTATTGATAAGACTCAAGCAGGAGGAGCACACGAAGTAAAAGTTTTCTACAATGTCCTTGAAAACAGAGTAGTTATTCAAATACCGCCAGAGCCTGATAGCAATAACTCTCGTGGAATAAAAGGAGGAAGATTTCCAACAGTCTGTCACGGAATTGAAATGGTTGTGGCAGTCTCAAAAATAGCAAGGATAGACTCTCCAGCAATTGAGTTTGCTTCATCTGCTCAAATCAATCTAGGTGAATTTTCAAAACCATTATTGGTACCTTTAACCATAGATCCCCCTAATACAAATCTTATTATTTTTCACACACAATCCAGGAGTGTTGATCCACACAAATTGGCTCAGGGCTGGTATGAAATTATGAAGACTGATGAACAACTAGCTGAAGATCCTCTAAGACACACAATTCTTGTTATGCCTAAATCAAGCTCTAATGATATTCAAAACCCTCACTTTGAGCTTGATCAGCCACAAAGCAAGAAGTCCGTGCATGTAGAGGTACTACCCAAAGAAGTCGCTGAAGATAGATCCAGGTTTAGACCAATGCACTTGAATAGAATCGGCAGGTGGAGTGATAATAACGGAAATAGTGATAACTCAAAGCCAACTATCGTCAGACAAGGTGCTCGATATATAATGACAATAGAATAGTGAATTAAACTAAGTATTAGGTAGTAAGGAACTTGTACTTATGTCAAAAAACAAAATTGCAATCGTATTCGGAGGTCAATCTTCAGAACATGATGCTACATGCAAGAGTTTTTATTTTGTCTACGAGAGAATACTTTCTCCAGGACTCAGAAGTGATCTGGAAGTATCTCATATTGTGTACATTACCCGTGATGGCAAAGCTGTTGTAACGGAATTTGATTCAAAACTTAAAGCCCAAGACTACGAGACAGCGAGCAAACAAATAGACTTAGTTAATGCGATCAAGTTTATAAAGGAACAAGACCTTTTCGTATATGGGATACTCTATGGGCAACACGGTGAAGATGGTGTTATTCAAGGAGTAATGGACTTTTTCTCTATTAGAAGTAACTTAGGAAACATCTTTGCATGCAGTATTGGTATGAGTAAATTCCACTTAAACCAATACGTAAAGGGAAACTTCATAGATATAAAGGTTCCATTGACTGCATGTATTCGCGATTCAAAGCAGATTGAAAAACAGTTACAAGAATTTGAAGACAGAGATATTGTTGTAAAGCCAAGCTCACTTGGATCCAGCGTCTTAACAGAAAAATTCTTATACAACTCAAAAAGCAAGAAAACAGTTATTAGCTTAATAAAACAAATTCTTGAATTCGACTCAAAGGCTTTAGTTCAAGAATACATAAAAGGAACCGAGTATTCTTGTGGATGTCTTGAAAAGGATGGCAAAGTCATTCAACTGCCCGCAATCAAGATTGAGACTGCAGGTGGATTTTTTGGTCAGAAAGAGAAGTTTATTGAGGGATATAGTAAGGAAACAATTGTGGCTGAAGGTGATGAGGATAAGCTTCTTAAAATTGCTAAAAAAACTGCTCAAAAGATGTTTGAAGAACTTGAGTTTAGAAATGCAGTTCGGTTTGATTACATCATCACGGACAAAGAGGCCTATTTCTTAGAAACAAACCCACTACCAGGGATTCTAAGAGGTAGCATTCTTCCAAGAATGTTGCGGACACAAGGTTGGGATGTAGAAGACTTGATAGCTATCTGTTTTGATAATGAGAACAGAAAGCGCAAGGCATCAACAGACTTTAACTTTGAAATTAATGTTTAATTGACTGCTGGCGGAACTAATTCAACGGCTGTTGATAGCGAGGTAGCTTTTCCGCCCGCGCTTGTGGATGCTATTCTCATAAGGCATACAAAAGCGTTTACTAGTAAAGTATCTCTACTAAATGGCGATTCTACCTCGTTCAACCTAGCCAACCTGTGCCAGTATTTTCTTCTTTTTCGTTCGTGAGAAATATTATCTTCTGCTAAAGTTGCTGCTCCAAGTGTTGCAAACGGTTTTTTTAAATCGACAGCTCCCATTTGTGTTTCAGGTGCATTGAAGTGCCACCATTCATCAGCATATGCCCCGAAACCAACACTGCGCATTAAGTTATATAACATTCGTCGATTATTAAGTATTTTTTCTTCACTCTTGTTTAGAGATTTCTTTGTAAGTAGTTCTTCGTAGTACCTAAGCGAAGCTTCTACACCACCGTAGTCAAAAGCTGTTCCAAAATCTAACAAGTGGGCTGATCTCGCAAAGAGTGTTGATGCCTCTATATGCAAGATATATCTACACATAGAGTCAGTTTCTTGAGCACTCTGACGAATCAGTTTTTGATATTCATCCTCTGCGTCATCCGATAGACAAGCAATAGCAAGGTCAACTGCACCTCCAGTATTATGCGGAGATGGTTTTGTAGGGTCTAATGAAGGAAGTGAAACAAACTTTTGAGTGTACTCAATAATTTTTTCTTCAGAAAAAGTTGGATTCACAATAGCGAGTGCAGAAGCAAAACGATCGAACAGAGACTTTTGTACTTCTATGGTTCTATATGTGTCATATACTACCAGGTGAAAGTGAGGTGGTAGCAAACTGTTTGCTTTTCTTAATCGATCTGCGACACTACTTCTAACAAACATTGAAATGAGACTGCCATCAAAGGAATCTCCATAGTACGGCGAATCTGTTCTTTCGCCAAAGTATATTGAAGATGAGAAGATTTCAGGATAATCAGACCCAACACCAAGTGGGACCAGTTTCTCATTATATGCTTCAACAGGAACTCGCTTCCAACCAATAACATTCCCAGCATCAACTGGAATAGGCTTTTTAAAGTCTATACTCTCAGTGTATACTCCCAATTCATTACTTCTGATCATGTTGTGTTCTGCTACTTAGAACTACCCCTCTACCTGCAAAGAATTTTAAAAAGTCCTTTAGAAAAATAGGCGCAAATTCTTGACTTACACCATAATATCCAGATGGATCATGTAAAATAAGTTTTTCATCCTTTTCTGATCTGTCATAACCTACAACTAGAACTAGGTGTCCACCTTTTCTTGGAGGCTCTGCATTTGGGTTTCTGATTGAAGGGTGTACTGACGCAATAACAAAATTGTTGCTGGCTAATTCTTGAATGATTCTCTCAGTAGATAGCTCTTTGACTACTTCTCCAGCAATTCCAAATTCTTGAGACACAAATTCAACGAATTCTCGATAAAAAAGCCCATCAACATCATCGGCTAATAACTTGTAGCCTCCGTATTCAGAACATTGTTTCGCTAACTCAACTAGTGTTTTTCCGATAAAGCCATTTGCGTCTAAAATGCTTTTCAAGCATGCCATACCGCATAAGTTCCATGCCCAGTATTCATATTCTTCAAGAGTAGAAGCACCTGATTCCTGCCACTTTGGATCAGCATATGCGGGTATTTCTTTATCAACTATAGAACCAACTAACTCAGCAGAAGCAAACTGAGAACAATAGGGTGTATTCTCTAGCACATATCTAGATGGTAGTTCACTTGACATGTTTCAGTACATTATACCACTATAAATAAATATATGTGCTTATTTATACTTTGGCCGCCCTAGATTAACTGATACAATCTGATAAATTTTGAAATACTCGTGTCTGAAATAGCTGCAAAATAGTGATGGCTTTTTTGGTCATTTGATATAATAACAGAAAGATTATATGCATGGATATTCAAAGGCAGTTAGTCAGAATTGTAATCCTTTTCTTGAAGATGAAAGGGAGATCAGAGAAACCAGAGAGATTCTTGGTGAAGTAGCTGTAGGAATGACGGATGAGGAAATTAGGTACCAGATTACTTGCATAGATTTTCTTGTTAGAGCTTGGCTGGATGAATACGAACGATCAATCTTTGATGGTAAAACAGTCCAGGAATTTACCAGATCATGAATGACCTGATATACTACACTATATGCTTACTGCTCAAGAGAAGAAAACAAATCAGCAAATAATTGCCAAACTCAAGCAGGCACGACTGGATAATAACCTGACTCAAGCTCAACTTGCCAAAAAAGCAGGCATTAACAGCAACTACTACTCTAAAGTGGAGCGGGGAGAAGCAATTTCTTCAATTTTAACCCTCAAAAAGATCTTGGGGGCACTGGGTATCAAGTCCTCAGATGTGCTGACGTTCTAAAATTTATTCAGCGTCTTTCTTGCTTTTCATCAAACTGTCATATAACGATTGCAATTGTTCAGGGTCTTCGTGGTTCATGGTGTGAAAGGTTGCTTGTAGCTGCTCAAGCAGAGCAATGGCATTTTCAGGCGTTGCATTCTCGGGGTCAGTTCTCTTCAAGATGGAGAGTGCTTGATCGATGTCTTTTTCTGTTATTTCGTATGGCTTCGGTTGTGTCATATCAGTATTATACCTTTCGATTGCAAAAATATGCTAATACACGTACTTTTCCAGACCAATGAATGAAAAACACGCCTGTGCTTGGCTTATGCTCGTGATTCGGCGCATGATTTCTTGGCTCTGGCACTGAGAGAGAATGTTGAGGCTGCCTTCCCAGAGAATTTGGCGGTCAATGATAGCGAGCTTACGGTGGCTTAACTGACTGTTCAAGATGACTTGAATACCGAGTAGCTGGCACTGCTTAATGCCAATCTCTGCTTGTGCTCTCATCCATTCATCGTGGCTATCGGGGTCTCGGGTAAGTACGTAGACTTTGATCTTTTTCTTGACGAGCTGTTCAAGGGTGGACTTGAGTTGCTGCATGCGCTGGATGGTGATGTAGGGACTTTCAATAATCACCTCAGTTTTGGCGCACCGTAAGTCTTGAAGGAACTTTTTATAAAACGTGGCTTCGTTGTGCAGTTGTGAGACAACCAACTCAGAGGGCTTTGTTTTATACCTCAGCTGCCAGAGCAGAGAAAAGAGTAGATTAATCATGGGAACCTTTCCCCTGGGTAAGCCCAGGAGGTACGATAATACAAATGCTGCTATCTTGTGAGATTTTGTGAGTAAAGCCTAGTTTCTGAAGTTTATGAAAAGTGGAGAGTATGTTTGGGTAGATTTGGTTCCACCTGAGGGTAAGTACGCGAGCCAAGTAGAATTAGTTGGTATTAAATCAGGTATTTCCACGAATACATCAGCATATTTTGAGGTTCGAGCCACATCGGTTGGTTTTTCTTTCTTATTTTTAATTAACTTGAGAGCCTGATATTCTTCTTTCAGATATATCAATGGATTTTTGCTTTTGTACAAAAGGTCTGAGCTAATTTTAAATAAAATTTGATGTTTTTTATCTCTATCACCATCAATAAATTTGGTAGTGAGTGCTTCAGTAAAGTCTAAGACATCTTCAACTTTTACACGCCAATTAGATAGTTCGCTGTCTGCATCACTTACCTTTCTTTCCAGTTTTCGTTTTTCTAGCTCGAGTTTTTTCTTTTTTCCCTCATAAGTATCCTTATCAAGGTTTCCATCGATGTATAAGTCTAGGAGCTTATTTAAGCGGTTATCTGTTTGTGTTAACTGCCTTCGGCTACCATCAAGGACGTTTTCTTGAAATTGAGACTCGTTTTGATGAAGAAATTTAACCCATTTCTTAGCCCATCTTATGAACTCAATAGAAGGCTGTACTTTCTGCAGTTGCTCAATTATTTTATTTGTTAGCTCATCTTCTTTCATTGGCTTTTGTGTACACTTCATATCTCGACGCTTTTTGGTGCAGTGATAATAAATGTATTCAGCTCGGTTATTTGTGCGTTTGTAATACTTCACTTTCTTTGTTGCTGTTAAGCCACAGCCACACTGTTGGCATTTAAATAGGCCAGTTAAGTCAAAAGTATGTGCTCGTTGTACTGGCTTACCTTTTTTTCCAAGCATTCTCTGCACAGTATCAAATTCGTCACTGTTAATCATTACTTGGTGTTCGCCTTTGTACCATTTATTATTCCAAAAGAATTCACCAAAGTAGAAAGGGTTATTGAGCATTTTATAAAAGGTTGATTGGGCAATAGGCTTACCAGTTGTTTGACTTGTTAATCCCCAATTCTCAATAGCTTCAACATAAACTTTTTTGGCACTTTTACCGTTTATGACTTCTATGAAACACTTTTTAACGAGATGAAATCGTTCTGGGTCTACTTCAATTGTTTTGAATCCCTTCTTCTTATTAGGAGTGTTCATGTAGCCAATAGGAGCGTGTTGTGGCCACCAACCCATTTCAGCCTTTGTAGTCATGCCTCTTTTGGCGTTTTTTCCTAAATCATCTATAAACTTCTGTGCCATACCAAACTCCAAGTACATCAATAATGTACTTTCTTGTTCTTTTGAGTATTGTTGACTCGGTGTGTAAATACTCATGTCATATTGTTTGATTGACCAAATAATTGAACCACCATCAATAGGATTTCTGGCTAATCTATCAAGTTTCCAACAAAGTAAGCCGTCAACTTCACCGTCATAAATTCTTTTGAGCATCGAGCTGAATATTGGTCTTCCAGGTTCTTTCGCAGATTTAGATTCTTGAAGTATTTCAACTATTTCTAAGTTAAGTTGTTGAGCCGTTTTTTTAAGTTCGTTTATTTGTGAGTCAATGCTTAATACCTGCCGTTCCTCTGACTCTGAAGATTTCCTACAATACATAAATACTCTTTTTTTCATATCTATATCCTATCTTATTTAATATATATAGTCATTATCGACCCGAGTGGTTTCTCCTTGTTGTTAAATATAATGAGTGTTTTTTTCACTACAATATTTATCCCATAGGAAAACAAGCGTAACCTAAACGCATTCGAGCTAATATTTTCGGCTGGCGCCAGCCTAGACGGTTATTACCGACCCTTCCTGTACCGCGGAAGCACGGAGGTTGAGGCTTCCCACATTCACCGTTACGTCAGAATGCCCACTGCCACAGTGGCTTGTTGTACGTCAGTCAAAGACTGAGTAAATAAGTCGAAAACTCATTTACTCAAGCTTGGACTATCTTTTTCCGTTACTAAATCGAATAATTTAATAAAGTTTTCTGCTTTGACTTTTGCTTCTTCAAAACTGAGTTTTATGTCAAACTTCTCAAAATAGATTTGAGCAAACTCTAAAATTGCTTCTTTGGGTATCGAATCAGTTTTTTGCATACATCCTTGTTTTAAGTTCATGCAAGGCATCAACAAAATCCCTAAGGGGGATTGCTAACTCTCTTTTCCAATACTGAAGTGAAAGCTGATGAGCAGTGGAAGGACTAACATTCAAAGTAAATGTATATCGTTTGGGGGAAGTCTCGGTTAGACTGAGAAGCTCATATCCAGCTGCCATATAAACAGCCGTGAGGTAGAAATCAGTGGTTTCATATTTTATTACTTTCATCTCATTGGTAATGCTAAATGAGACTCAAGTTAAAATTGGTATACGAAACCGATTATTTTTTTCTTACCCTTCGTTTTCGTGCATTGTAAGCATTCTTACATTCCAAAGAGCAGAATTTCATTTTTCTATTTTGTTCTGGTAAGAAAAACCTGGCACAGTTGAGGCACTCAAATAGTTGTTGCTCTTTAAGGATAAACTCAGAGAGATAAAGCCATGCGTGGTCAGTGATATTGGGATAAGTGTAAACCTCTATTAGGTATGAGCCAGGGTAAAAGTCAGTATTTGTATCAGTATCTATTTGATTGTTAATGCCAGTGAGTTCTTCTTGTTCAACAAACTTAATCTGTCTTTTGCAATTACCGAGTCTTTCGTTTAAATTTTTTAAATCACTTTCTGAAAGTGTTTTTGAAATATACTTTTTAAGAAATGA
Organism: uncultured Pseudomonadales bacterium; assembly: GCA_964648715.1. GTDB lineage: Bacteria > Patescibacteriota > Microgenomatia > UBA1400 > PJMF01 > OMIS01. The sequence continues at coordinate 41,020 of CAZYNM010000004.1, forward strand.
TGAGATTTTAACTTGTTCATCTTCAATGAGTTTTTCGACACTTTTTGTAGGATGTTCGCCTGGCAAGTATCGGTATTTTTTGCAGAAATTTATAAGTCTTTGAGAGTTAGTGATATCTAAGTTAGCAAGTTCGATAAAAATATCCGCGTTATGTGACTTCGGAAGTTTTGTTTTGAGTATTGTTCTAAGGATTTCTAATTTATCTTTTTGTTTCATCTTCATTTTTTTATTTATTTAGCCCTTTTCCCTTCCATTGCTTGGTAAAATAACTACCATTTTTTGCATATCTGCCTTGGGTTCTTCGTAACCGTTTGTTTTTCTACCAAATTCGTCAAAGTAAGCACGCTCAAGGTACCAAGCGGCTGCTTGCCAGTGTTTTTCTGATGCTTTTTCAATAATGCTAATAAACTTTTGTTTTCTCTTTAATCTGGCCTTTTTTATAGACTCCAATAACTCCAATTTTTGCTCTTCGTTAAGAGGATTGTTTGCTTCGTCAGATTGCCAAAGATAGAAAGTAGATTCAGAAATACCACACATAGTTGCAGCATCCTTATTTGTAAGGCCAGTGCTAATGTGTCGGCAAATTTCGGCTAGTAAATCTTGGCTATACTGTGTTGTCCGCATTAGTCATATTATGACCAAATAAGACTTATTTATCCAGTTGATATAAAGAAATCAAGAAGAAAGTAACTCCTGTTTTTTCTTTTCAAATTCTTCTTTAGTTAAAATGCCTTTTTCAACTAGGTTGTTTAGTTTATCAAGTTCATCCGCGAGGCTAGGTTTGCTAGCTAGCTGAGAGCCAGTATTAGCTTGAGCATCGTAAATAGCTTGCTGCACTTCCTTCTTCTTCCTTGTGGGGATTTTATATTTTTTGCCACCAGTGGTTTCAACAACGACTTGCCAAAGCATAGGCATACCTAGTTCAACACTTGCAATTTGCCCAATAGGAATTGATTGTTCAATACCCATCATTCTAAAAACTAACCTATTTGGAAACACTTTAACGTTTGAACCCATGTAGCTAGTTTCATACAAAGGGGTTTCTTTTTGGCTTGATTTACTAAAAAACATACTTATCCTTTCGTTTTTGCTTCTTCAAGTGTATCATAAATAAGACTTATCGTCTCTGGATATAAAGTATTCGTCAGTCAATCATAAGTTAATGACTGACATTCGAGTATCTTTTGGTAAAAATTTGAGAAAGCTGAGAGAAGAAAGAAGGCTTACTCAAGAAGAACTAGCTGACCGAGCAGGTATGCACTTTACCTACATTGGTCAGATTGAGAGAGGTTTAAGGAACCCGTCTTTGGTTAATTTGCAAAAGTTAGCTAAGGCTCTCAAAGTTAGTGGCGGTACCTTGCTGCCCTTCTAGAAGCAATCGTTTTTAGAAAAGGAAAGGCCACGCATGTCGTGGTTTTTTTGTATGAAAAAAATATCTAAATCAAAAAAAAGAGAATTGAAGAAAAAAGCAAAGCTTAGAAGAAAGCTTTTAAAGAGAAAAAAGTCTGAAGAATCTAAAAAGAGACCAAAAGCTTGGGAGCCGGTTAAACTCCAAATGTTTGAGATACCAAATCCATTTAAGGAAAGTGTAACTCTTGAACAAAGGAAAGCTGTCATAAAAGAAATTGGTGAAACTGCAAACAAGAAATTCAATGAGGAGTATCCTAAAATTGCAAACTGGTTCGAAGATTATGATGCAGTATATTTACTTTCTTTTTGTGCTATGTATTTTACCGCTTCTCCAGAAGGGATAGACCCTGAAGCAACTGGCCAATTAGATTTTCCATTCCATTTTCTAGAGCTATTACAAGCTTTTTCACTAGTCAAGCAAAGAAAAGCAACCCTTAAGCCGTTGTTGGGTAATGCGGAAAAATTAAAAAACGAAATGAGAGACATTGGTGACGTAATGATGCTGAGGCATTTAAAGGTGCTGGATAATTTAAAAGACGAAGAACTTGAAAGATATTTTCTTAGATTTCAGATGATGGGTCAAACAACAGCTGTTAGGAATTGGGCTTACTATTATCAGATTAAAAGAACAGTGATAGACCTGTGTAAACTTATAGATAATGATTTCAAAAAAGTTTATGGAGTTAAATCTACAGTAGTTTTTGAATCTTTATTTCAACTTGTTGAATCTAGAGCCGACTTGTTAAATGAGCATCTTGATAAAGTTAGAAGTTTCTATAGAAAAAACAGCTACAAATCTGTAATTGATGCTTTTAACAAAGCATTCCCAGAAAATAGTGCAATAGAGGGGGATGACGTAGAAGAAATTTGGGAACAATCAGGAAAGAAACTGACAGAACTTAAAGGAATGATGGTTGCTCATTCTGACTTAAAGTTAGAAAAAATTTACAGTTTTACTGTAGATGACTTGAAGGAAATTGTTGATGATGATGTTGATATCGATTTACTTCTAAGAATTATTGATAATTTGGCTTACAGATTTGGTGACCTAAAAGACCACAATTTAGATTTTATGGTTTTAGATAACCCAGTTCATCACAAACCATTTATAAAAACTGACGAAAACACCTACTTTAGTGCTCTCTGGGGAGTCTTTTCCCACTTTGCGCTCGATATTTTGGAAGATTTGGTATCAGTTGATGCAAGTTTAAGAAAAAAATATTTTGATAAAATAAAATCGGACTATTTGGAAGATAAAGTAAAAGATATTTTCGAAAAAAATTTCATAGATGCAAAGGTATTTAAAGGTGCCTTATGGGATGGAAATGAAAATGATTTACTTATAGTAATTGAGCCATTTGCGATAGTTGTTGAAGATAAAGCAAGGTTAGTCAGTTCTGCAGCACGAAGAGGAGCACCACTGGATTTGCCTGAAACTCTTAAAAGGCTGATTGAAGAACCTTCAGAGCAATCACTGAGTTTTATTGATTTTCTTAAGGCACAAAAAGGTGAGATTGAGCTAGTTAATAAAAAGCAAGAAAAATTGAGCTTTGATACACAAAAGGTTAAATATTACTTACCATTGGGTGTGACTTTCCATCATCTTGGGACCATAGGAAGTAATCTCAAAAAACTGATTAGAAGTGGAATTGTTGAAAAAAATCTTGAGGAATTAGCTCCATCAATCAGTTTTACTGATTTGGAAATTGTGCTTAGCTTACTGCCTTTACAAGCCCAAAAGATACACTACCTTGCTAGGAGAAGAGAATTTGAAGCACACGTGTTTTATGAAGGAGATGAGCTAGATTTATTAGGATTTTACTTTGACAATGGTTTTAATATAGGCGACATGGAATATTCAAGAGATTTACATCTTGATATCAGTCTTAAATCAAAAGAGCTTGACCCTTATGTTATAGGCACAGCAGAAGGAAGAAAGTTAGCTCGTCCAAAGCTAGAAATGACTAGTTGGTGGCATGACCTACTACATCGAATTGATGAAAGGAAAATGGATGGCTGGTTGGAGACGTCTTTTGTTCTTTTAAATGCTTCTAAAGAAGACCAAGAGACGTTCGAGAGTATGTACAAAGAATTAGTTAAAAAAGTCTATGAAGGTGAGACTGAGCAGCCTCACAATTGGGTAATGCTGCTTGCTGGTCCGGAAAGACGAAGATTTGCCATAGCTGGATACCCATATTTAATTCAAGATAGAGAAACAAGAAACAACATTATGTCACAAGCTATCAATGAAGATTCAGTTCAGAAAGCAAAGGGTGCGGTTGTGATTGGTGTAAATCTCAAACAATTAGATTATCCATATTCAGTACTTGCTGCCAGAATGGAAACTGAACTTTTAGATATTTTGACTTTGGAGGAAAGCTAGCCATATGAAGTTTAGAAGCTATAGGTCTCCTTTGATGGAATATATGTTGGTTGCATATGGGTATGAAGAGTTAATTGGAATACATGGTGCAAAGTCTAGTCAAGAGAGAATAATAGAAGAACTTAGTAGCTATAACATTAAAGCAATCCTTGAAGTATCCACAAAGACAATTTTACTTTTAAAATCTTGGGGGGTAGCGAATAAAAAAATTCAATTGATAATATTAAAGAATTTTTTTCCAGAAAAATTTAAGTCAATGGTTGATAGGTTAAAGGAATTGAATCCAGGTGATAACTGGATATTTTTTAATGAACATACAGTACTTATCTTAATCAAGTTATCAATATTATTTGGAAAAAACGGTGATGGACTATCGATAAAAAGCCATAAAGAAAAAAATGACTTTGGAACCTGGCTCCTGATGCTAAATAATCTGACAACAAAGAGCGATACTAAGCATCTTTCACAAAAAAATTTGATAGAACAAAGGACAAGCCTAAGAAGGGCGTTAGCAAAGTATCAGTTTAACAGAATCGATGAGAGGTTGAGTTTTAAATTAGTTCGGTATAAATATATTTTTGACTATTTAAAAAGAAACCATATCAATAAAATTGATGTTGGTGACTTTTTTAAACAAGCTTCTGGAACTAGTTATGAAACGTATCTCTCAGTCACTTTTTCTCTCATTGTATATGCTGTAAACCAAACAGCAAAAGAAATTAAGGTGGAGGAAGTAAATAAAAAATGGTTAATTTGTCTAAAGAGTTATTTAAAAGATACATCATTTAGAAAAAAAACTATTGATTTAGTAGCATCCAATTTGATAGGGGAACAGGATGTTTTAAAAAATTTTCTCAATAATGAAATTGGTTCTGAGGGTTCTGTTGATGATAATTTTTTTTATGATATGAGAATTTTTTCGAGGTACCCTTTAATTGGAGAATTAGATTCTGGGTGTGTTGTTTTAACTGACCCCAGATTTTTGTTTGATAGAGCTAGTGAAGGGGCGTATTGGATTGTAGAAAATTATTTATATGAGAACAGTCAAAAAAAACTTAGAGAAATACACTCAGAAATATGGGGGTATGGTTTTGACTCATATGTGAGGTATTTATTGAGAAATACATTTGAAAAAAGTTTTAAAACTAATTTAAACAGTGGAAATTATGAAATGACTGACGGATTGATTATTTCTTCGAACTTTGTATTTGTTATTGAAAACAAACATCATCACTGGAGATATCTTGCAAAGACAACTGGAAAAGAAACAGAAATGAAAACAACCTTAGAAAACTTATTTTCTAGTAAAAAAAAGAAAAAGGGATTAGGACAAATATCAAATTTCATTAAAAAGATTAAATCTAAGGAATGGGAGTTAGAATTTGATATTTCTGATAAAGTTTTTGTTCCTACATTAGTCGTGTCAGAAGGAATTCCAATGGACTCCTACAGTAGAAAGCTTTATGAGGATAAAGCCAAAGAAAGCGGTTCATTTATTGCAGGTGAAGATGTGATGCCTTTCATAGTTATGACCGCTGAAGATATGGAAATGCTAAGCTGTATAGCAGAATCGAATGGTGTTGAAACAGCAGCTGAAATCCTTGCGGGCTATTCAGCTAGTTTTATTTTGCAGACTGATGAAGGTTATTCTTACAACTCATTACCTTTTAAAAGCTACTTACACTATATAAAACAAGAAGTACCAGAGGGGAAGTTTCTTAGAAATAAATTCGACTTGTTGACAAGTAGGCTTGAGAAAAGAATGTTTAGTAAAGAAAAAAGGGAGGAATATGACTCTAAAAGAGAAAATCACTAATAAGTGTATTGAGAATATAGAAGATAGAATTGCTGGAGTTTTTAATGACCTCAAAGCATTTGTTTACATTAGAAACAATAATCTTCAACATAGGGATGAAGATATTGGCGGGGGCAACATGGTGACTGCTCTAAGCTTGTTTAGTTGTATAAACCTCTTAGCAAAAGCCTACTACTGTACTGTAAATCCGGATAAATTTGATGATGACACTGGGCAGTGTCTGAATGAAACTACAGCATTTTTACATTTTATGAGGTTTGTTCAAAAATCAGGTTTGGATTTAGGCCTTCCGTCTAATGGTGAAGTATTAGAGCGGGTTTGGGGTGGCTTTAGAGACTGGCTAGCTCATAGACTAACTGTTCAACCAGGAAAGCAAGTCATTAACTTTACATTCGATATTAGTAAACAGAACTCTATTCAAGAGAGTTTAGAATATGCCAAAAAGCACAAGGTATTTCAAGATGATGATAATGATGGAAGGAATTGGGTTGTAAACTGTGACGTCTTACTTGCAAGATTGCCAGAAATTGTTGAGATTACAGTAAATCATCTTAGAAATACTGATGAGATTGATAACGACCTTTTACTAAAAGTCATAGGAGCAGAGTATCCTTAAGGAAATAACATGAGGTTTATTAAATGGATAAAAGAACACTTGACGGTTGATAAGTATTATCAAATGAGCACAAAAGAGCTTGAGTTAGAGGCCAGTAAATATAAAATTGGTGGATATTCTGATGGAAGCAGAGTTGATAGAGACAAAATAATTCAGCAACTACTTAGAAAAGATTCAGAGAATTTTTCCCGTTTTAGTTTCATTTTTAGTTTGTTTGCTATCCTGATTAGTTTAATAGGCTTATTTCATGGTTTAAATGCAAATAAACTGTCGAAACAAGCTAATGACATTGCTCAATCAGGTAATACTTTACAGGAAGATAGCCTCAATTTTTCAAAAGACTTGAGAAGTCAAGAGTATGTGGAAGATGTTTTTAATAATTTATACCAAGATTCAAAAAACCTAGAAGTTATTCAAAAGGTTAGGTCAAACGAAATTGTTAACAGTAGGTCTGATTTGTTAGATGTTATAGATTACTTTGAGTCAACTGGTAGCTCATTTTGTCAGGGAACAGTTTGGAAATGGCATTTGAATACGACATTAAAAAATACATTAGATGGTGTTTGTAATAATCAACAAGTTTATGAGGAATTTAACGGAAAGAAAAACGGTTTAGCTATGCTTTGTCGAGAATTTTTCCCAGAGTCCAAATTCGCACAAACTTTGCAGACTTACAATCTTCACACTTGTGCCTTTTATGATAGCTCTGAGCTGAAGAAATTAGAGGAAAATAATTAGATGAGTCTATGAAAAGTGAAATTTTAGAAAAGATTTCTAATATAGTTGCTAACAGTGATACATCTGAAAGCGATATAGACCACTTAATGACTTTAATCAGGAAGCTTAAGGAAAGTGAGGGAAAAAATCTTAGTTCTTATCCAATGTTAGGATTATTCTGTGATTGGACGAAACATACTGTTCTAAACCGTAATGCAGAAGGACATCGAATTGTTATAGAACTTAATGATAAATTAAGACTTTTAATTGAGGATGAACAAAACAAAGATAGAGTTTATGAAGAAATTACTAAGGTCATTTCTTTTGAAAGATTGCAAAATGAACTAACATCATTTTTAGTTACATATCAATTACCCGCAGATATTGTTGAAAAAAAAGAACTTTGGTTGAGATTTGTGATTCACCTCCTTAATATTGTTTCTGAATGCCCACTAGAACTTCCACAGAAACGAAAGCGTTTGGTTATCTCTAGCATACAGAATGGAATAACGGCGACATCTCTGAATTTATCGTGGCAGGCACGTTCAAATAGTAAGAGAGCACTCTTCCTTGTAATTAAATTAAGCAATCAGAAAAAAATTGGAATTCTTTGCGAGGTGCTTGGAAAGTATATTGAATCACAAGTTAATTCTAAACAAAACACTGCCTAACTTGGTCTATAACGGGGAGCCAAAAGACTATCTATTTCAATTCCTCATCCTTCTACCTAGTGTTACAATCTAGGTGATGTCAGACTTTGCACACTTTACATCTCTTATTGTTAATTTCAGAAATCAGAGAGACTGGAAGCAGTTTCATAAGCCAAAAGATTTGGCTATTTCATTAATGTTGGAAGCAGCTGAAGTAGCAGAACACTTTCAATGGCGTAACGATGAAGAGTTGCGGACATACATTCAAACCCACAAAAAACAAATTGGAGAAGAACTTTCAGATGTATTGTATTGGGTGCTCTTAATGAGTCACGATTTAGAAATTGATTTGCCTAAAGCGCTCGAAGAAAAAATGTCCAGTAATCAGAAAAAATACCCGGTGGAAAAAGCCAAAGGAAAGCATACAAAATATACGGAACTGTAATATGCGTTTATATCAAGCTCACGTTTCTCAATTTATAGAAGATGTTCAGCTCAGCAAGATTGCCGATATTTTGGCTACTGCGTATCGGCATGCATATAAAAGAGAAGTTTCTGAAGGAGAATACCGTTCATGGCATTATTCGCTACGGTTTATGAAAGATTCGCTTGATATAGTCAAGCTAGATGATTGTCATATTGTCTTGGAACACCAAATGCCATATACATCAAATCGCCTGGATATCATGTTATTTGGAAAAGACATAGAAGAAAAGGATTTTTCTGTTGTTGTGGAGCTTAAGCAATGGACAGAAATACAGCCATCCGATATTGATGGAAATATCTTAACTCCGATTGGAGGTGGATTACGAGAATGTGCTCATCCTTCATTACAAGTAGGTGGGTATGTCAGAGAGCTAGAAGATTCGTACCATGTCTTTGAAGATAAGCCACAACTTCATCTTTCTGGCACAGTATTTTGCCATAATTTGGACAGTCAAAGCAGTAGTGCACAAGTGTTATTTGCATCAGGACATAAACAGGTATTGATAAATCATCCAGTATATACCAAGTCTCAGATAAAGGAATTTGGCGAGTATTTGAGAGAAAGACTAGGTAAAGGAAATGGTACTTCAATTTTTGAAAGATTCGATCGTTCAAAAATTCAACCATCTAAACGCTTACTTAAAGAATTCAAGGGAATGATATCAGGAAATACTATTTTTAATTTAATTGATGAACAAATTACAGCATTTAATGCGATCATGTCTAAGGTACGCCAAATTCAAAGTAGTAAACAGAAAAGTGTCATAATTATTGAAGGAGGACCAGGAACAGGAAAGTCAGTTATCGCTATTGAAGCAATGATTCAACTGATGCAACGTGGCCTCACTGTATTTCATGCCACCGGCTCAGCATCTTTGACCAAAACATTTCAAAATCATGCAGGAAAACGTGCTGCAATGTTTTTTAAATTTTTCTATAGCTTTACTAAACATGAAGAAAACTCAATTGATGTACTGATTTGTGATGAAGCACACCGCTTACGAGAGCATAGTAATGATTGGGGTGTGCCATACATGTACAAATCAAAAAATCCACAAATAGACGATATTATTCGACCTGGAAAAATCTCTATATTTTTTATTGATGAAAATCAAGTTGTTAGACCTACAGAAAAGGGAAGTGTAAAAATGATTGAGGATGCTGCGATAAAATTTGGTGCAAGCGTACATAAATATGAACTTAAAACACAGTTCAGATGTAGTGGCTCTGATGCATACTTGCAATGGTTGGATAAAGTTTTACATATTAGAGAATCAGACTTTAATGAATTTGATGCAAAAATGGAGTTCAAAATCTTTGACGATCCAAATGAAATGATGAAGCAAATCAAAATGAGAAATCAGGAGGTAACTAATTCAGCACGCATCGTGGCAGGATTCTGCTGGCCATGGAGTAAGCCAAATAAGGATGGCTCACTAGTAAATGATGTTGTAATTGGAGACTTTGCCATGCCTTGGGAGCACAGAGAAGATTTCTGGCGGTGGGCTCATCACTCCATTGGAATGGAACAGGTGGGAACTGTGTATACAGCACAAGGCTTTGAGTTTGATTATATAGGAGTAATTTTTGGCAAAGATCTTGTTTGGGATAGAGCAAATAATGATTGGAAAGCACAACCAGAATATTCACAAGACAAAATGCTGAAGAGAAATAACCCAGAAGTTTTAAGACACTTAAAGAATATTTATAGAGTACTCTTATCAAGGGCTCATAAAGGTGTTTTCGTTTATTTTGAAGATAAGGAAACAGAGAAATACTTTAAGGAAAGACTTTCTCAATTTGAATGACTTAATTGTTTGCTTTAGTTCAAAAATCGTTCTATGATAGATCTATATTGATCTGTCTGATGAACAAAAAATTTGTTGGTAGATTAGCAATTCTATTATCACTTTTTATAAGTTGTAATTTTATTTTTATAAATCAAGCTTCTGCTCGTTCTGGTTGCTGTTCTCACCATGGTGGTGTTTGCGGATGTGGATGTTGTGATGGTACATCACTTTCAAAAACATGTGCTCCATATTATCCGGAGTGCTCAGACGAAAACAGTATCCCAATTAAAAGTGCGCCACCTCGCCAGATAGTTTCTACGCCAAAACCAACTGTAAAACCCGCAGTGCGACCTACAGTCAAACCAACGCTCAAGTCTACTCCAATCCCAGTGAAGTGTTCAGACATTTCTGATTCAATTTGCCCAAACAAATGTACTGCAGGTAATGATATTGACTGCTGTGGCAAAAAATCTGGATATAGCTGGCATGAAAATTATGGCTGCTATCCAGCTAGTGACTCGTACTGTTCCGAAACAAAGGATAACTCATGTAGTGCAATGTGTACTGCTGGAAACGATTTTGATTGTTGCTTAAAACAAAGTGGGTACACTTGGTACGAAAATTGGGGCTGCTATAAAAGTAAGTAGCCTTTAAAACCTTAAGAGATTGTAAAACATTACGAGGGAGCAAGGAGTCGCACCTAACACACTGCTCAGCAAGACTCTTAAAGCATAGCGTACGTCTATGTTACCTCTACCTTTTGTCGCCTTCACTGTCAGTGAGCTTCCTTAAGATTAGTCGAGCTACGAGGGTGCTGACCCTAGCTTGTTCCTCAAGAATAATTATATCTTACTACCTGAAAATGTGTTTTTCTGCTCAGTAGGAATGAAAGCCACCTTAAGTTGATCATCTGGTTTGGGTAGCAACGGCTGTACTAGTTCTAGAGTGACAGCGGCATACGAAGCGAGAAATAACTTTTTCATAAAATCGATTATACTAGCACTACATGACCATCTCACGTCAAAGATTCAAACTATCAGTTTCAGTTTTTTGTGTACTCAAACAAAAGGATAAAGTACTACTCATACTCAGGAGCAACACTGGCTATTTGGATGGGATGTACAGCCTCCCAGCTGGAGCCATTGATGGAAATGAAAAATTGACAACTGCAGCAGTACGAGAAGCAGGTGAGGAAGTCGGAGTGACTATACTTGAGAAAGATCTACAGCAAGCACACCTTATGCACTGCAAAGTAGATGACAATGAATGGCTCAATGTATTTTTCACCGCAGAAAATTGGACTGGGGGTCCTGAAGTCAAAGAATCTCACAAACATGGTGAAGTGAGATGGTCTTCAATTTCTGACTTACCTGAGAATACTATTCCCTATATTCGATTAGCACTTGAAGAGATCGAAAAAGGCAATTACTTTTCAGAGTATGGGTGGGAAGCAACAAATAGTACTCATTGAAAAGCTTGATACAATTACCCTATGTACATCTACCTTATACGCCATGGTGAAAAAGAAGCTACCAAAGATAATCCAGGTTTAACACCTAAAGGTGTTGGGCAAGCCAAGAAGACGGCAATACATCTTTCTCAATACCCTATTACCCATATCTTTGCTAGTCCGTACTTACGGACACAACAAACAGCACAACATATTGCCGAGCAACTTAATTTACAGTTCATTACTGATGATCGTTTGCGTGAGCGGATGGACTTTCAAGAATTTTCTGGAAATAGAGCTGAGTTTTTTACTGAATGGTCAAAAGCTACTCATGACAGATACTATGTGCCAGTCAGTGGCAGATCTTCAGATGAAACGGCTAGTCAAGTCATTGCATTACTCGATGAGCTTGAAGCTGAAAGAGAGCAACACAATCACATTGCCTTAGTGACACATGGAGGCACAATCGCAGATTTTCTGAGAAGTGTTTTCGATGAGCCAGTTACTTCACCACTCAAGTATACCTTTGCAGAAGGTGCAGACTATCGTATTGATGAATGCTCAGTCACCAGAGTGACAAAAGTTGGCAGTCTGTTTGCTTCGCATGACTTACATCACACAAAACATTTATTGTAGGTAGTAGTTTTAAAAGTTCAAATATATGTCATCTTGTCTAATCTGTGACCGCATTACAGACATACGCAATAATACCAACAAGTTTTTTGTCAAAGAACTTGAGACAGGCTACGTCGTACTAGGAGATCATCAGTTTTACTATGGATATACAATATTTCTCTCAAAAATTCATGCAAGAGAACTCCATGAGCTTGATCCACAATTCAAATTAAAATTTCTATCCGAGATGGCGCAAGTAGCAGAAGCAGTATTTAAAGCCTTTCAACCTGATAAATTAAACTACGAATTACTAGGCAACACTGATGAACACATGCACTGGCACATTTTCCCCAGAAGAAAGACAGATCCATTGCCGCATACAGGAGTGTGGGCGGTCAGCAAAGAGATCAGAAAAAATCCAGATACAGTACCTATAGATGAGAAACTAGAAATGATGCAGCAGTTACTGCTCAAATATCTATAACTTGCACTTGTAACAAAATCAATGCAAGATAGCTGTATGACTGAATTTCAAAAAGAAGTAGTCAAACGTGTCCAAGCAGTTCCTTATGGCAAAGTAGTGAGTTATGGGCAAATAGCAGAAAGTATCCGCAAACCTCGATCAGCGCGTCAAGTCGGTTGGGTGATGAGAAGCTTAGAAATGAAGTCTGATATGCCTTGGTGGAGGGTACTAAATACAAAAGGAATTATTACTATTAAGGGTAACATTGTCAATGATGCCCCAACTCAAAAAACATTACTTGAAGCAGAAGGAATTGAGGTTAGAAATGACTACACCATTGATATGGAAAAGTATAGATATCACTTTGACCAAGAGATGTTTTGGGATACTTCAGTCAATACATAATTTTGACTCACAGACACTCCTTCTAACTATAATCTCAGCATGTTGTAGTCTGCTACAGAGCGATCTAGCATCTCAGACGCTTATATTCAGAGTGAGATCTTAGATGATTCATTTTTTAATGACCCATATCGACTGTATAGCCTTATGCGAGAGGTATCTCCAGCGCTTTGGATTGATAAACTGAATGCTTGGCTTGTAACAGATTATCCTCTTGTAAGTGAAGGCTTAAAAAGTAAAAACTTTTCAGTAAACAGAAAAAGTGACTTTTTTAATAACCTTTCTGCAGAAGAACTACAAATACTTTACCCACTTAGAGACTTTTTCCAGCTAGCAGAGAAAAGAGTAGATCAATCATGGGAACCTTTCCCCTGGGTAAGCCCAGGAGGTACGATAATACAAATACTGCCGTCTTTTGAGATTTTGTGAGTAAAACCTAGTTTCTGAAGTTTATGAAAAGTGGAGAGTATGTTAGGATAGATTTGGTTCCACCTGAGGGTGAGTACGCGAGCACATGTATATATTAAATCAAATTGTTAAAACTTATCTTAGCCCAACCTGCAATGCTGAGACCTCTGCTATAATTTTAATGTGAACAATATTACCCTTCATGCAAGATGGCTTATTAAGGCTCCACTAACGCAGGTATTTAAGATAATGACTGATTTTGCAAAATGGCCGGAATACTTTCCTAAAGTGGCAACATCTTTACAAGTTAAAAAGCATGAAGGTAATAATTTGGAGATTGATGCGACTGTTAAGTCGTTTGGCCAAAATTTTCCCGTACAAATGCGAACAAAGATTTTACCAGGAAAAGGATTTATCTCGGATAATGAAAGTCCAAAATTTGGAACTTCAGGCCATGAAGAGCTGTTGCTTTTTGAGATTGCTGAAGGAACAGTGATTGATTATACATACCAAGTGGCTATACATAGATGGTGGCTGCGTATCGTTGCGAAACCGTTGATTGCTTGGTTTTCTATGAAATTTTGGGAGAAAGCCGTCATAGATGAACTTAAAAAAAGACTGGAAAAATAAGGAAGCTTAAACAAAGCACTTCCTCTTCAATCCTTGCTATACTGAGCTCATGAAAATTCATCCTCAAGTAAAGATTGGTCATGTACATTTGACTGTAGCAGACCTAGAGCGCTCGCTCGCTTTTTATCGTGACATTCTAGGATTTGAAGTCACAACCGAGTACGGTAGTGAAGCTGTCTTCCTCTCAGCAGGTGGCTATCATCATCACATCGGTCTCAATACATGGGCCGGCAGAGGAGTCACGCCACCACCACCAGGACATTCAGGCCTCTATCATTTTGCTATTTTATTTCCTACACGAAAAGAACTTGCAACTGCCTACAAAAAACTCGTTGACGCCAACTATCCCATCAGAGGTGCTGCAGATCACGGCGTTTCAGAGGCTATTTATCTAGAGGATCCTGACTCAATTGGCATTGAGTTATATGTTGATAGACCTGAAAATGAGTGGCAGAGGATTGATGGTCAAATCAAAATGATAACGCAACCGCTAGACTTGGATGATCTGCTCACAGAATTGGATGAGTAACTACTCATAAACTATGCAACATAAAATTCCACTTTTTTAGTGATCCCTATTACGCAGGAGAGAAAGAAAACGCGTCAAAATTAAAAAAAATAAATTTACTTATTCAAGGTATTATTTTTCTTATTTTTGTGATTGAGGAGCACAACTGTGATGCTGGAGACAGCCAAAGCCACATACGTAATAAATATCTCTATGGCTTAATAAATAGTGAGGCTGAGATAACAAGAAAAATTCCTAGTGTGTTAAGGATAAAAGATAAGATAAAAAACTTATAGGTACTCATCTTTGATAATCCCATTAAACTTACACCAATCTCGTCAGGAAAAGGTGAGACGATAATGAGTGCACCTATGAGAGGCAAAGACCAGCTAAAATATTTAGTGTGTAGCAACGTTGTAAGGTGTTTTCCTCCTAGTTTATTAAAAATAGGTGTAACTTCCTTTACCAGACTGTCTTTGACAAAATGGAAAATAAGCAAGTCTCCACAAACTGCCCCCAATCCAGCGAGAAGAGCTATCTCGATTGGAATGAGTTGTTCAGCAAGGATCAGCAAGATAAGAATGCCAGTAGCAGCAGTAAATGAAGAAACAAAAAGAAAGCCAGCAATAAAGGCTCCGATATAACCAAGATCCCCAAATGAAAGTAAGAATGAATGAAACATCTCAAAACGGTAAAGGAAAAAAGCAATAACTAAGCCAATAAAGAGCAAGGTGAGATTCTTATATTTATAGCGATCTTTAATCTGAGGATGCTTTTTTTTCACTGCTTAATAATAGTAATGTAAATGTAACGCGGGATAAAGTGCAACTTATTAATGAACTAGAAGCCTGTCGTTACTTGTCACGTTCGCGAGCAGTCTTCCACCCCCACTCATGAAATGCAGCTTCAGAGAGCAAGATTAGAAATGCTAAGTAATAAGGTATTTGCTGATGAGCTTCAATTGTGATTTTTGATCCCCAGTGTTTTGAAAGCTCAGCAATAACCTGGTTGCTGCTATCCATCACTTTATTACCTTGTACTGAAAAATATTCATGGCCAAACTGAAGTTGGGCAACTGTTAAGTCTGCTAACACTGCATCTCCAAAATGATAGATGCTGCTGCCAATGATTCGATGTTCTATGTCTTCAAATACACCCCTGGCTTCCAACTTACTTTGACCAGCAAATATTTGAAACTGGCACATGTATTGACCCTGAACGCTAACTCTAAACGGCGTCAGGCCTGGTGTGCCTTCAGGAAAAGTGACTACACCCTGCGGTTGTGGTAAATCATTTATAACCACCTGATATTTACCAGCACCATCGTTGTTAAGTGACACCGTACCTACTAAGCTATCGGCAATAAAAAAGTCTTGGGTAGGATTGCCAGAATACTCAATCTTTTTACCGTCAAAAAAACCACATACTACGCCAGTTTGTATGATTTGCTGTTTCAATTCCGTATACAACTGCTGATGCTCCTTAATTCCATAGACTGCGATTTCCTGTTCGTTTTTATCTTGACAACGAATCTGACCATCTCTGATAATCCAAACTGAGCGAATGTCCTGATAAGCTAAAGAAATATTCTCCAAAGAAAGCTAGAGCAGAAATATTTGTTTTGGTACCTGTTCCGTGATATAGTACCGCATCATGAAACCAGAAATAAAAAGTGCGGCATGTACGGCTATTCAAACGGTACAACGTTACCCATATGATTCTTCAATTAATCGGCGTGGGTTTACGCACTCTCAACGACTTGAGTTGACACGTAGAGTTATGCGAGGCACCTGTACCACCAAGCATGAAGTCTTGGCAGATGATTTGCAGACCATTGGTCTTGATACGCTCTACATTACCTATCCATTTTTTTGGCAGGAAATTCCCGTAGAGTATCCAGAAGAGCTCATCCCCTTGTTACAAAACATGCCGCGTCAAAATCACTTAGCACTCGGAGTACTGATAGGCGGTGTTCCACAACTACTTGATGTCACTTGGGATCCTGGGTTAGCTCATGCAGGTTTTATAGTGCCAGATATGTCTGCAGAGATGGTAGAAACTCCAGTGGCGGTTGTTCCAGCCACTACACCGGTCATACACCGAACAGTTGAGGAACGAGCAGAATACTTGCAGAAGTCTTGGGATGCTACAGTGAATGGTGACACAATTGGGCTGTTTTACGCTGCTCTCAATACTTGGCTTTTGAGTTTACGAAGTGATGAACAATCATAAAACGTCGTCTTTCAGGTATAATCATTTCTTATGCTCATCAGCGGAACAAATCTATCAAAAACCATTGGCGTAAGAAATCTTTTTAATGACGTAACTATAACCATAGATGCTGGTGAGAAAGTTGCACTCATTGGGAGAAATGGGTACGGCAAAACGACACTCCTCAAGATACTTAGTGGTGAAGATCAAGAGTTTGAAGGAAAAGTTATCACTCGCAAAAACCTGCGTACCACACTCACTAAGCAAGAACACGTAGAAGACACATCACAGTCTGCTCTTGAGTATATTCTGCACAATGTGCATCGTTATCACGAATGCAAAAAGATCATTGAAGAATTTGAACAAGATATCCGTACAGATGTTGATGAGTATCTCGCCGTTCATGAGTTCTTTACAGAGATGAAGTATTTTAATATCACAAGTTCAATTCTTGCCACATTGGAAGACTTTAACATTTCAAATGACAAGGCATGTCTTCCTCTCAAACACTTATCTGGTGGTGAAAAGAGATATGTGGAGATGACACGAATGATGTTCTCGCAATCAGAACTCTTACTTGTTGATGAACCTACCAACCACATGGATTACCTAGGTAAAGAGCGGTTTATTACTTGGATGCGTACAATACCTCAGGCAGTAGTGGTAGTAACTCATGATCGTGATGTGCTACGAAATGTAACGAAAGTAATTGAACTAAAAGAGCAAAAGATTGTTTCTTTTAATGGAAATTATGATCGTTATATTCAACAAAATGCCAATCAAACTTTGACTTCAGTAAAGCTCTATTCTGATCAGTTAAATAGACTAAAAGAAGCAAAGAAAAGAGTCGAGTGGGGTTTACAGATGAGAGCCAAGAGCAAAGAATGGAAAATCCGGTACGATCACTGGCTGCGTGATTATGAAAAGATAGAGGAACAAACAGTAAAACCATCATTTTGGATTGATCAAAACTCTGTTGAAGCACTGGATGAAAAAGTCGTGGACTCATACCATAAGTTTAAACAAAAAAATATCAAAATCTCTCCTACTACTCAAAAATCTCGCAATGGTGAACTTATTCGGGTGAGGAACTTATCACTTGGCTACACAGAACCCATCTTTAGTGGTATCCACTTTTCAGTAGGTGGTACAGATAGAGTGTTTATCAAGGGAAGGAATGGTGCGGGTAAAAGTACACTGGTCCGCACACTTGTTGCACTGGCAGAGGGAAAAGAGCCACAAGCAACACGGTTTGAGGGAGAGATAGTGATGAGTAATGACATACGAATTGGCGAGTATGAACAAGAGATTAATGAACGCTTTTTATCCCTCTCACTTGAAGATGCCGTAGTGCTTGCATATAAAGAAAGAAATATCAACGTAGATATGCAACAAGTCAAAAAAATGCTGGCTCATTATTTGTTTAATCCCACACAAGATGGTAAGCAAAAAATAAAAGATTTGTCTGGAGGACAAAAAGCACGTTTCCAACTCATTAAGATGTTTATTGGTGAACCAAATATTCTCATTCTTGATGAGCCAACCAATCATTTAGACCTTCCTTCTATTGAAGAGTTAGAAAATGCACTTTCTACATTTGCTGGTGGCATCCTGTACATTTCACATGACACCTATTTTATAGATCGAATGGGCGGAGATGTGGTAACCCTCTAAGTTTTTTACCTAAACCTTGACGTATAATGAGTAGTATGGCGAATACGGGGCAACCCAATAACCAATCTACTCCTCAAAACCCCGTTGGGAGGTTTATGGTAGCCAGTGGTGCAGTTATAGAAAAAGCTGAAACTGGAAAAATTTTACTTATTCAGCGTAGTAATGATTTAGACTGGCACCCTGGTGAGTGGGAAATCATATACGGTAGGATTAATCAGTTTGAAGATACAGAAACAGGGCTGGCTCGGGAAGTTCACGAAGAAGTAGGAATAACAAATTTACATATTGAGCGCGTTCTTTCTGTGTGGCATATTTTTCGTGGTACCGCACAGATAGCTGAAAATGAAGTAATTGGAGTGACCTATCACTGTACAACTACTCAGGATGTACCGGTTCTTTCTCATGAACACCAAGCATACCAATGGGTGACCCCACAAGAAGCACTCAAATTTGTAACAGTTGATGGGATACGGCGTGATATTACCAAGTTCATAGAAAAAATAAGTGGTGAGGATGTGCGATGAAAATACGGCAAGCAAACAAAAATGATTTTGATCCTCTTCATGCTTTGTGGCAAACAGTATGTTTACAACTGTACCCAGAAGCAGAAGAGCGACAGCGTTTTGAGGCAATGTTACAGCTTAATCCAGAACTTTGCTTGGTAATAGTAACTGATGAAAATAAAATTGTGGGAAGTATCATGGGTGCTTTTGACGGGAGGACAGCATCAATTCATCGTCTTGCAGTTGCGAAAGATCTACAAAAACAAGGGTGGGGTAAGAAACTCATTGCAGAGCTTGAAATAATTCTTGTTCAAAAAGGTATCAAAAAAGTTGCTGCGCAAGTATTGGCACACAAAAGCAATATTGTCCCATTCTATGAAAAACTTGGCTTTACGGAAATGACGTATGCAAAAACGTACTACAAGGATTTATAACTATGTTTCAAAAAGACACTGTTTCTGAATCAACAGTCGTTGCAATGCCTCGTGAGATGATGCAGCCAAAAAACAACGAACTAGTAATGCGCGTTTGCGAGCAGCTCAAAACATATATAAAAAATATGAAAATACTGGCAGAAGAATGTCCAGGTTCATATGTTGGGTATGAACATCCCACTGGCAGAAGCGCAGAAGAACGAGTGTATTTACTTGATCCTGTTTCAGGTTTACGTTGGTCTGTAGCAAGAGCGTTTATAATTGCTGACCCTGGAACTGCAGAACAAAGAGACCTTGAAAGTTTTACAATAACTGTTCGTGAGGAAATCTCTAAAACACCCTTGCGGCTTTTCACGAGAAAATTGTGGATAACACCATTCCTGACCAATCTAGATGGAGAAAGAGGTTGTATCATTTCAAATGAACAAGTTGAACAGCTTGAAGATGATAGCTCTAAATCATTAGTTGCATTTGACACTATTACTCGTACTGCTATGGCTTTTAAAAGAGTTGGTAAGCGTTTCGCGAACGGTGAGTATCGTAAAGAATTAGCACTCAAACGCATAGAGACTATTTGCTCAAGAGGGCAAGAACACAGCCCTGCACATACTGCGGTTGTAGGAGCAGTGGTTGAGTCACTATTCAAGAATGGATTGACCTTGCATCTCCCTTCTATCTCATATCAAGAAGCAGCAAAAATGAGAAGCAAAGAAAAAGTTATCTCTCTACGTCCCAGTTCTGGGAGTGTGATCTTGCAGGGTATTCGTGAGGTTTTAGCAGAACTCATACAAGACAAAATGGGTAAAGACACTAGTAAGTTTACTGATGATACTCTAATAGAACTCTCTGAAATTGTTTTTGACACGCTCATTGGTACATGGTCTGCATATTTAGAGGAAGAACATGGCACGTTCATTCTCACTAAGGAAGGTGATTTTGAGATTCCGCCTTTACTAGCAAATGGACTTGACAATATTACTGCTAATATGAGTGCCCGCTGGGCAGATATAGCAAGATGCTTTAAGGAAAAAAAAGTAACTGATCAAGATATAAATGAAATACTGTCCAAGCTGAGTGGACTCCGACTTGTGCCAGTTGATGTCAAAGATTTAGAAGTCACTGAGGGAGATAAGCTGCTTGTGGAGATTCAAAAACATATTACTGTAGTACGAAAGTCAGGGCCGCTGCGAATTGTCTGAGTGAGTGTACTCACAAATTCGTGCAGTCAGAAAGAGTTTGTCCAGTACTCAGCAACTCAAGTGCAGCGAGGTGTCCGGGTAACAATTGCCCTCTCATTTCCTCTTTGTATTTCCACTCCCAGCCTTCGCACTTATCTGGCTCACAGAGCTGTGGCTCACTATCTACATGATCAACCTTGAACACAAAATGGATGAAGTCATACGTTCCCTGGTTTTCTCTAATGACGCCGCAATACTTGAAGGAAGACTCAGTAAAAGTAAGTCCTGTTTCTTCTTGTACCTCGCGAACAATGGCAGCAACTAATGGTTCATTCACTTCCACACGACCTCCGGGGAGACCATAAGAACCAGCTTTGTAACTATTCTTTCGTTTTCCAACGAGGACTTCACCGGCAGTGTTAAAGAGTACGGCACACACGCCGATTGATTGAGATGTGATCATAGACGATGTTCCTTCCCTGCATATGGTACTATCAGTATAGGTATGGGAAAAGTATATGTTTGAAAAAATGAATAACTACGGTACTGTTTCTGAGGTACAGATGCACACAGAACGCCAAAAAGAGCTGCTGGCCAATGCAGCGGAATTACGCAGACTTCTTGAAACCTGTTGGACACGAGAGATGTCTAGCTATTCGCAAGAGTGGGTTGCAAGTTGTCCAGAAATTGGCCAGTGTAATGCTACTGCCCTTTTAGTTCAAGATTTATTTGGCGGTGAAGTTGTTTTTCTACGTCTTGCTATACGGTCTCAAGATCCACAGGTATTGGGTGGTTCGCTGGGTACTCATGTACGTAATAGAATATATGGTATTGACATTGACCTTACAGAAACACAGTACGCGGTTACCAACCCAGGAGATGACATTTTTATAGTTGAGGAGTCTACTCAGGTAGATACCTATCCATCTGTTCGTGAATGGAGCAAGCAAAGATCAGACGTATGGAGAAAATATCAACTGCTTGTGCAAAGTTTTACAGAGCAACATCCTGAGTTTGTTGCTCGCTTCACTTCATCACAGGGAGTGAATGGATAATAAGGTTGGGAGAAAGTGCTGCATGCAAAATGGAGTTGATCGCATTGGTGTTTGTGTCGTTTTTCTGTGTCATGATGGTACTGGACGGTATCTCTTTAACAAGCGCGGAACACTCTGTCGTGATGAACATGGACGATGGGATCCGGGTGGTGGCAGCGTGGAATTTGGTGAAGAGATAGCTGCAGTGCTTAAACGTGAAATAAGAGAGGAATACTGCGCTGATGTACTGGACTATGAAGAGATAGGTTTTTTGGATGTACATAGAGTGTTGAAAGGTCAGCCTACACATTGGATTGCTATTTTATACCGCGTTTTAGTAGACCCTCACCAGGTTGCTAATGGTGAACCACATAAGTTTGATGAAATTGGTTGGTTTGAGATTGATCATTTGCCGGAGCCGTTGCATTCGCAGTATTCAGAAGTTCTGAGAAAATATCGTGACAAGCTAGTTTAGACCCTCGTCGTCAAGAGGCACAGAATCTTGTTATAATGGCTGCATGAACCATCAACTAGAACACACTATTGAAGTACTTCGTATTCGTTTTGAGAATCACCTGTATCGTCACCCTGCTGTTGACTGGCAGAAGGTTGAAAAAAAGCTCGCATCATCACCTGACAAACTACATAGCTTGAAAAAAATGGAAGACAGTGGTGGAGAGCCAGATGTGATTGGATATGATAGTGACTCAGATACCTACCTGTTTTGTGATTGCTCAGCAGAAAGCCCTGCTGGACGTAGAAGCTTGTGCTATGACGAACAAGCATTGAAGGCACGTAAGCTACATCCGCCACGTGGCAGTGCTGAACAGTGGGCCACAGAGATGGGTGTAGAACTTTTGTCTGAGGCACAGTACAGAATCTTACAAGAAAGAGAAACAGTAGACACAAAAACATCAAGCTGGTTACAAACACCAAAGGCTATCCGTGATCTGGGCGGTGCCCTGTTTGCTGATAGACGTTATAACACGGTATTTGTATACCACAATGGTGCTGATTCATACTATGCAGCACGAGGGTTTCGTGCGTGCGTTAGCATATAAAGTATACAAGGTACGTTCCTTATTGGAGTAGCTTAACTAGTGCTCTGCTTTGATTTGAGTGTTGCGATTTGTGAGGGGAGTAGGTCCAGTTTGTTGTCCTGTGGCTCTCTAATCTGGTAAAGTAACTCCCGTGCTTGTGCAGTAACCGGTTTCCCTGAATTGATAGTCTCCCACATATATTGCCTTAAAAATTCTGGCATATGGAAGGAAAAAGTTCCTTTGTATTTACTAAGCTGCACCATTATTCCTTGACTAGTTAATGGGTTTCTCACTAGTTGTGCAACATGCGGGAGGAGCGCCGTCTCTACCACAGCAGAAAAATGCAAATCACCGACAGTTCGTACAGCATTAAAAAAGAGTGACGCAGAAGATGTACGTGGATCTTTCAAAATGGGCGCACAAAAGAGAATGAATAATTCTTCTATGAGTCTGACATATTTAGGATTTTCTGATACATATGCTATGAGTTTCTCAAGAAACATTTCCATGCATGCTATTCCAAAAGATCGATTATGTTGTGCATCATGGTTAAAGGCTGCAACAGCGATAGCAACGGCATCTTCAACTGTTGTTTCTTCCTGTACAAATAAAGCATGAGCATAGTTGATAAGATACAAAAGCGAGTTGTCGCGGGCTTGTACTTCTTCAAGAAGGTTGACACTGATAGTATTTTTTCTCTCATATGGCTTGCAATACCGCTCAGAAAACACATAGAGTTCAGTATCCTCTAGTTGCAACACAGAGACTCTATGTGCAAATGCATCCGAAAGTTGATCTATTTGCTTACCAGTGAAGTTCCATAGATCAACTATAGATCTTAATGCATAACCGGCATTATTATTTTCCTCTTCAGTTCCAGTAACAAAATGAGTAAAGTAGGTATAGAGTATAAGGAACTTATTATCTTGACTAAGAGGTAGCTCCAGGATTCGCTCAATTGGTAATGATAATGCATATACGTTGTAGTTAAGAACTTCGAACAGTTCAAGCACGGAAGTGGTAAATCCCACTTCGTCGAGTACAAACTCACCACTCAACTCTGGGAACTGTTTTGTGCTGAGGGAAGAAAATTTATCTATGAGCTTATATACGTGATTACGTACATGATAGCTATCATATTCAAATTTGAAACTTGTATAGGCTTGTTGTAGCAACAGTTTCACTCTATATCTATTCTCCGGGGTGTAAAAATCTGTATCCGATAGTCTATGCACAAACACATCGAGAATCAAAGAAATAGAATACCTTTCCATTTGATTCATATAACTGGGTAGTTGTTTTTCAAAGATGTCCAGCACAGATGACACATGCTCTCTCCAAATAGATTGATCACATGCCTCGGTCAGAACTAGATAATAGTCACGCTCAGTATAGGCAGCGTAGTTTTGTGCCATTTTAGTTATGAGACTCCAAGGCACGATACTTGCATCAGATACTGCTGATAAAAACCATCGTATAATGCCAATTTTCAATGAGAAAATATCAGTATCAGAGAAAATAGCTGCAATTAATTTATTTTTTTTCTGTTCTGTAAGATTCAATGAATCAAAAACAGCATCCCATGAAATGTCTGTACTGCTATTATTAATTATAACTTGGGCATAGGTGGTAAAGAGGACTTCACTATCATCATTTTGTAGCTCAGATCGAGCTGCTGCAAGTCGTGTGATCATTTTTTGAGTGCGCCTCACCGCTGCTTCTTGCTGCATCCTGTCACGATTTACAAATTCTTCTGTTCGGATAGGATGCTCTTCATGTACCTCATGCTCACTAGTAGCACCCTCCTCAAATTCTCTCTCTGTATTTTTATCATTAGTATGCTGCCTTGGTATAAAGAGAAGTGGCTCGGATTCCTCCTCATCTTCCACAAAAGGTACTGGCATCTTCAATTCTTGATTGAGCAAATCATTATAGTGTTCTTCGTTCCATGCAGTGTGACCGCGCAATCGGGGACCAAAATGATCATGAATAAGGAGCAATGCACTGAGCCGTACAGTGGGATCTTCATACAAACGAACTATATGTCTAAAACGAGCAAAAAGTTGATCATCTCGCTCAAGTAAATCTGGTCTGATTGATGTACATGCGTCACTGAGTGGTGCTGCCTGCGCATCAAGCATGAAGTTAATGAGTGCGAAAGAATTGAATCCGTCTGTAAACGAAGTTGCTCCTTCTTTTACTTCATGAACTGGATAGAGCTCTAATGAGGTGCGCACCTCAAAGGTCATGCCCTTCCCGTTTGCTGCATTGTAAAAATCATTAACCCAAAAGTCGCTCGTAGCACCATACAGCGTGGTGCCAAAAAGATTTTTAAATACCCGTAATTTACGTTGATAATCAGACTCAGGAGGGTCAATATGCAAATGAATAGAAGCGGCAGGTGCTTGTGCCAGGTACTGCCAGTTACGACATAGAATAGCTGTGTTTATCCACGTGTGATCATATCTAAGTACAGGTAGAGACTTATCAAGCTTAAGTTCCAGAATAGTGCCACCACCATCAAGTGCAATGTGGGTATACCAAGGTACATGCATGTTGTTAAATGGCCACACTTCACAATCAAAACCAACCAAATCTGTTCCTGTGCCTTTAGGGTGAACAGTCGCGAGTTGCCACTGAAGTCTTTGTACTTGTTCAAACCGATCCAAAACGTCATTTGGATTGCCAGTACACAACTGGAGGAGTTCTTCTTTGAGACGAGATTGCTCTTGCAGAGCAGGTGACTCAGCATCAAGTTGAGAAAGGTAAGATACAGCAAGTGGGTGCTTTATGTCTCCGTGACGTTTCATACCTTCAAGCACTTTATCTATTATGACTGGTGAGTCACAGCGAAGCAGCAAGAAAATGTCCCACAAAGTTGGATATGAAATGAAACTGTTGTACTCTTTCTCATGTGGAGTGGCCTCTTTACTCAGAGTGACTTTCTTTTTAACAGGAAGTTTGTCAGCCAGCTTCTGTAGTGCAGTTAGGGTGCTTCGCAGATCTGGCAATGCGAGTGTCTCTATGGTGTGACAAAAAACAGAAATAAGGAGCTTTATACGTTGCAGATGCATTTCTATTATTTGTGGGTCTTGTTCAAATACCGCAACTGTTTCTATGATTTCAGTAAAGTAGGAGTCAACGACACTAGTCTGACGGACTGTTTGCTCTCCATTATTTTTGCCTAAGTCAATAACTCTGCTGCGTGCTGCAAAAGTCTGTAAAACTTCTTCAAAATCTAGCAAAGAAGAGAGTGCTCGTGCAGAGGCTTGAGGTCGTTCAACAAAATCAGTGAGTTGTGGCTTTCTATGTATTTCTGGTATGTCCTCATATGAAATATGCATTCTTTCAGCATGTTGCTTTACTTTTTCCCGTATGTAAGAGTCTTCAGATGATTTGAGAAATCCAAGCCAAGCACTGCGAAGATTGTGGGTAGAGATATCGGTGCCCAGAGAAATTACCTGCAAGAGATTGAGTCCTTGCTGAAACGTTGTCTCATTTGAAGACATAAGGGCATTAGTCAGATCAGACCACATGCGTATTCTTTTTTCATTTGTCTCAATTGTTTGAAGGCAGGGCGAGATGACAGTGAGACCAGTTTTCTGAGCTACTTCTTTGTAGAATTCCCAGCGTGTTGAGTAGTGGATGGTTTCTTTTTCACCAGATTTATTTTCTTCTTTCAAACGGCTTTTCTGTGGAGTCCTCTCTGCAATGAGGATGCTGGGTGTGGCTGGAGCAGCTGCGGTAACTAGATGAATCCCACTTTCTGTTCTGCTTGTGGGGCTAGTGAGTGCTGCGAGCTCAGCTGGTACAGGAACCTGCGCAGATTGAGGTGTCGCATGCGCTCTTGTAAGACCACTCTGTTGTGTTACTTCATAACCTGGTAGCTGTGTAGGTTGTGTTCTGAGTATTCTCTCTTGAGACATATCTTAGTATACGCACATTCTTATCCAAAATGCATGATGAAATAGGGACAGCAAAAGTAGACTAATGTATAGTACTATCACTTAGTACGAGTGTCAGAGGAAGTACACAACTCGCAGTTAGTTTGCGAAATACTGTCAGTTGGTTCATCGTACCTATAGATATGACAGCGAAAGGTTTTGTATGAGTACAACTATTACCTGTAATAAGTGTGGTAGCTTAATTGAAATTCAAGCAGCATTGGAAGGACAAGTTGAAGAACGTGTTCTCAAAGCGACACAAGAACGGCATCTCAAAGAGCTTGAGAAGGTGAAGACCCAGGCTACACAAGAGGCACAGCTCGCTGCTGTAGCTGCACAAGAGTTCACTATAAAACAGCTTCAAGGTGAAGCTGCTACTGAGCGGCAATCCAATAAAGAACTACGTGATAAATTAGGGGAGTTGATGACGAGTCTGAGAGAAGAAAAAAAAGCACGGGAAAATGCAGAAATAGAAGCGCAAAAAAAAGTGCTTGAAGAAGAACAAAAAATCAGAGAAGATGCAGGACGTCTCGCAGAAGAAAAATTCCGTCTCAAGCTTGCAGAACAAGAAAAGAAATTGGCAGACACTCAGCGCGCACTTGATGATGCACAGCGCAAAGCATCGCAAGGATCACAGCAGCTGCAGGGTGAAATACTTGAGCTTGATTTTGAGAGCATGCTTGCTCAAGCGTTTAAAGATGATCTGATTGAGCCAGTGGCAAAGGGTGTGCGTGGGGGTGATATTAAGCACATTGTGCGTAGCCCACGTGGGACTGTGTGTGGTGTAATGCTCTGGGAAATAAAACGAACTAAAAATTGGGTAGACGGATGGGTCACCAAGCTGAAAGATGATGCACGCAACGAAAAGGCACATATTGCTTTGATTGTGTCAGATGTACTACCCAAGCAAGTGAGTGATGATATTTGCAGCGTCCAAGGCATCTGGGTATGTAAACCAGCGTTGGCAGTCATTCTGGCCACGCTATTGAGGAAGAGTCTACTTGATGTTGCTTTGCAAAAGGCAGTCATAGAAAATAGAGGCACCAAGGCAGAGGCGCTTTACTCATTTGTTACCAGTCATGAGTTTGTACAAGCAATTGAAGCCATGGTGGAAACGTATCAAGATATGAGTGCTCAAATCAATAAAGAAAAAGCTACATTTCAGAAACTCTGGGCACAGCGTGAAGCACAAGCTCAGACCTTACTCACTACAACAGCCTCACTAATAGGAGGTATGCAAGGTCATATTGGTCAAACAGCGATGCCCAAGATCCGTGGACTTGACCTCCTTAGTGAAGGATGAAATACTGTGGACTGACGTCTAGCTATGTCTTTGACGGAGGTGAGCAAGAAGTAGAGTGAAAGGATATATGCGTAAACTTTATATAACCATCCCAGCTTTGGTACTTATGCTATTGCTCCAGGTATCTTCTGTGCAGGCAGCTGAGCATGCAGCAAAGGTACATGAGCGTGCTGAAAAGATAGAAAAAATACAAGAGAACCGGCAAGAAAGAAAAGAGGAACGTCAAGAAAAACGAGATGAAAAAGCAGAAGAGAGAGCAGTACGGGTTCAGAACCGATTCGCCGAGCACCAGGGAAAGTTACAAAAAATGATAGATCGTTTGGCAGCACATATAGCCCACAAAAAAGAAGCTGGCAAAGATGTTACTGCAGCAGAAACAGCTCTGGCTACTGCACAAACCTCACTTGCTTCTGCGGTGAAGCTAGGTGAAGAAGCGGTGATGAAGTTACAAGAAATAACTCCAGAAAAATGGAGTGAACAAAAAACAGATGTAACGGCAGCTCGTCAGGCAGTTGCGAGCGCACAAAAAGCATTCGCACAAGTTCTTAAAGATTTACAAAAGGTTATCGTAACTCTCAAATCTCAGAGTGAAAACATGTAATATATAAGGATTGGTTATGAAAAAAATAATGCTGTTTTCTTTTCTTATAGTAACTGCGGCTTTGCTTACCGGCTGTACCAGACAGCAAGAGGCGCGGAATCAACCTACGGGCAACACTGAGCAAAAGTCAGTAAGAGTAGAAGCAGAGAATGAAGATACATTCACTACTTCTGAAGCTGAAGATGATGACATTGGCACTTTGGAAAAAGATTTAAACTCAGTAAAACTTGACGAGGTGACTCTTGATTAACATAGATACAATAATAATCTTTCTAGAAACACTCATTACTAGAATACCTCTAGAGTTGTTTGTGATGTTGGGATCGTTTCTTGAAGAAATCATAGCTCCTATTCCGTCGCCTTTTATCATGACTAGTGCCGCTGTGTTAGCGCGTGAACAAGCGTACACACATGTGGGCTATGCGCTATTGGTGGTTTTGGGTGCTGTAGGTAAAACACTAGCCTGTTGGGGTGTGTATGTGGTCGCCGACAGAGGTGAAGATGTACTTATTAAAAAATATGGTTCATACCTGGGTATTACACATGAACGTATAGAAAAGATTGGTTCTCTCTTTGCTAAAGGTTGGTGGGACGACGTAGTATTGTTCATGCTCCGCGCCCTGCCTATTGTGCCCACGTTCCTTGTGTCAGTAGTGAGTGGAGTCATCAAACTCAACCTTCGTACCTACATTGTGAGTACTTTTTTAGGAACCGTTGTCCGCAATATCATATATATGATAATAGGGTTATATGGTATACAGTCGCTTGCGTTGCTTGAACATATTATCACAGATAGTTATGTAGCGATTGGTCTTATTGGTGTAGGAGCTGTATTGGGAGTTTATATCTGGACAAAGATTAAAAAAAAATTGACCAAACATATTCTATAATTTTCTTGCAGAGTGACATAGCTCTGCATCATACAACGAGCATGACAGACACATATGTATTCACAGCTATGATTTGGCTGTATCCTGGGATGGCTGCATGGCACTTTATTTCTGTGCCTGTAGAGCTAAGTGCAGAACTTACTGATAGATATGCGCATCAAAAAAGGGGATGGGGGTCATTGAAAGTACAGGTACAACTGGGTGGAGTTGTGTGGCTAACTTCAATTTTTCCCGACAAAAAAACAGGCACGTATCTTTTACCTCTTAAGAAAGATATACGCAGGCAGGCTAAGCTGGCTGCTGGCGATACTGTTGAGTGTACACTTACTATTCTGTGCTAAGGTGAGGCTATTCATAACGTAAAGCTTCAATAGGTTGTAAGTTGGCTGCTCTACGAGCCGGATACCAACCAAACAGTACACCAATTGCCGCGGATACCACAAAGGCTAAACCAATAGCCTTGACTGACACGACAAAAGCTGCAGATGCCACCACAGCAATAATGTAGGAAGCCAGCACTCCAAGTGATATGCCACAGATTCCACCAACAAAGGTTAAGATAACTGATTCAATCAAAAACTGAGTAATGATGGTTTTCTTTTTTGCACCAAGTGCTTTGCGAAGTCCAATCTCGCGTGTACGTTCTGTGACGGTAACAAGCATTATATTCATAATGCCAATGCCACCAACCAACAATGATATAGCAGCAACTCCTGAAAGTAGTGTGGTGAAAGTACTTGTGGTGCTTGTAACTGTGTTGAGTATATCTTGCTGAGAAAAGATAGAAAAATCTGCATCAGCTGGTGTTTTTAGGTTATGCTGTTCCAGTAATAAGTAGCCAACTTCATTTTGTGCCTGTGTCATTACTTCTGCACTCTTTGCTTCTAGTGCAATAGAGGTAAGATGGTTGACTCCGTAGAGTTGTTTTTGAGTAGTTGTTAGTGGTAAGTACACGATATCATCTTGATTTTGAAAACCGGTCCCACCTTTGGCAGTAGTGATTCCAATGATTGTAAAAACTTGAGAATTAATTCTGATGGTTTGACCAATCGGAGAAGTGTTCTCACCAAATAAAGTTGTAGCAGTTGTGGGACCGATAACAGCAACTTTTGCCATTGCTCGTACTTGTGCCTCAGTGATGAAGGACCCACTTGCTATCTGCACTGAATGAACAGCTGCATACTCAGGGACTACTCCAATAATTCGAGTGTTTGTATTACTACTGCTGGTAGTAATTTGTGATCTTCCTGAGTATTCAGGGGAAACGGTCTTCACTGTAGTGACCTTTGTGCTTTTTTGTATAGCTTCAGCATCTGCCACTGTGAGTGTGGTGATGCTACCAGGAGCACTTTGTACTGCACCAGAACGTTGGGAACCAGGGTTTACAGTAAGGAGATTAGAGCCCAGAGATTGGATCTGTGTTTGAATAGCTTTTTGAGTAGATTGACCAAGTGATATGAGTGCAATAACACTGCCAATACCAATCACAATGCCCAAGATTGCAAGCAACGTACGCAGCTTATTAACTGCTAATGTGGTGAATGCTTCATGTATAACTTCAATGTATTCCATGGCCTGCTTTTTTTTGTTTTTTATTCTGTATGTCTCGTAGTAATTTCCCGTCACGAATAGTAATAATTCGTCCCGCATGCGCTGCAATATCAGGCTCATGTGTGATCATGACAATGGTATGTCCCTGTTTATGAAGTTCTTGAAAAATTTCCATGATTTCTTCAGCTTGTGTGGTGGCTATATTACCTGTTGGCTCGTCCGCCAAAAGAATACTGGGATTCATTGCAAGACCGCGAGCTATTGCCACACGCTGTTGTTGTCCACCAGAAAGTTGATTCGTAAGGTGGTTGAGTCGGTGTCCAAGTCCCACCATTTCAAGGTAGTGTTGGGCTCTCATTTCTCGTTCTTGTTTAGGAATACCAGCATAGAGCATCGGCAAAGTCACATTTTTTAAAGCACTGGTACGTGGCAGTAAATTAAATGCCTGAAATATAAAGCCTATTTTGCGGTTTCGAATATCAGATAATTCATCATCAGTAAGCTGCGAAACCTCAACATCATCCAAACGGTAACTGCCGCTACTGGGTAAATCCAGCGCACCGATGATGTGCATGAGCGTTGATTTTCCAGAACCTGATGGTCCCATGATTGCCACAAACTCGCCTTTTACTATTTTAAAAGAAACATCATCAAGTGCTTTCGTTTCCATAGTTCCCATAGTATATATTTTGGAAATATGTGACAAATCAATGATAGATTGCATAAATTATCTTTGTCTAAATCCACCACCAATGCCACTAAAAGGTGATGTTGCTTGAGTAGAGCCACTAGTAGACTTGGTAGAAGTTGTACTTGTTATGACTGCATCACCTTCAGCAACTCCGGTGACAATCTCTGTTGCTGTGTCTGACGTTATGCCAGTGGTAACGGAAACTATGTGTGCCTTTCCATCTTTCATTACCTTAACGGTCTGTTTATCACCGGAAGTTGTAATGGCACCACTGGGAATAAACACAACATCAGATTTTGTGTCTGTAACAATTTTCACTTGTGCAGACATTTCAGAAAATATTTCTGGCGCTGTTGTATCAAAACGGACTACGGTAGGATAGGAAGTTACACCTGAACTAACAGCACCAGTAGTATCAATGCTCACAACTGTACCAGAATATAATTTGTTGGGGATGGCATCAATTGTGATAGTAGCTGTATCACCTAGTGAGACTTTGGTCACATCAATTTCGCTTAGATTCACTGTAACAGTAGGTGTCGCATCTGTAATTACTTTGGCAATCGTTGTTGTTGCAGCATTGAGAACAGACCCTTTTTGGAGAGAAAGACCGGTTACTTTTCCTGAGATTGGTGCATAAATAACTGGCGATACTTTTCTCAATGTTTGTGCACTACTACTCAGTGAAGTCTGTGCCGCAGCAATAACTGCTTGTTGATTCTTGTAGGTTGCCTCAGCAGCTAGCCAGTCGTTTTGTGATACATGAAACTCAGGGAGTGAACGAGTGGAAGATGCAGTATCTTTGTATGTGTCACTTTCTGCAAGTTTTTTATAACTGTCCCACTGCGTGAACATACTTGCCTGAGTTGTGTAGAGGTTCGTTTGAGCACTTGTTACTGCGTTCTTCGCTGATTGATAACTTGCAAGTGCTTGAGTGTATGTTTGTTTTGCATCCTGGTCTAAATCTATTTCTGCGATTTTGTCACCTGCTTGCACTAATTGTCCATTTTGAACAAAAATAGTTTTAACAACACCCGTTACTGTTGTTTCAACTGATCTGCTGTTTGTAGAAGTGATTTGGCCCGAATTGGTAATCGCTACAATAAGAGTACCTCTCTCTGCTACAGTTGTCTGGTATGATTGTGTGGATTGTTTTGTAGTGAAATATGTTGACCAACCATACCATATGACTGCAAATGCAATAAGTGAAAGTAGTATTGTTTTTCTATAAGAAGTACTGTGCTGAAGAAGCGTTTGAATGTTCATAGGGTATATTCTAAGATCAAATTCTTAAGGATCGCTTAAGCAGAAGGAAGAGAAATACGAAATGTACTACCTTCACCCAGCCTACTTTGTACCGTAATGTGTCCTTTATGTTGTCTAATAATTGCTTCAGCAAGAGAGAGACCCAGCCCATATCCAGGTGTCTGTGATCGTGATGTGTCAGCGCGATAGAAGCGCTTAAAGATATGGGGGATATCCGACACTGATATGCCAATTCCGGTATCAGTACAGGTAAATGTAACCTTTTTCCCTTCTTTGTGACTCTCTAAATGAATAGTGCTCTTTGGTTCACTATACTTGATGGCATTTTCAATAATAACTACCAGGGCCTCACTGAGTGTGGACATGTTACCCTTTACAGTGAGACCTTTATCTAGACTAGTGGTGATCGTAATGTTCTTTTGTTGTGCAAGTGTGCGCACCTTCTTAGTGGCTTGTGTAACACATTCTTCAAGTGAGACAACTGCTGAATGTTCAGTTGTTGTTTCAGGAATCGTTGTAATTTGTAAAAGACGTTCAGATAGTTGTTGCAGTTCTCGTACTTCTTCCAAGTTGCTCTCAATGATAGCTCTAGCTCCTGTACTGGTCATTTTCTTTTCCATGAGTGCTGCTTCCATTTCTGCACTTAGCACTGCCAATGGTGTACGTAGCTCATGCGATGCGTTAGAAATGAAAGCAGCCTGTTCATCCATCATGAGCTTGATAGGTGCCAGTGTCTTTCCAGCTAAGAAGTAGCTTGCACCACCTGCCAAAAAGACAATAAAACCATTAATAATAATCAGGGTAAACATGCCTCGAGATTTGATACTTTTAAGTTCATCAATGGTTGGAGCCGTGCGTCCTCTTAACACTGGTGGAAGTGAGCGAAACTCACTTGAGTCTTGTACTGTTTCAAGCCTATGAATCATCATACTTATTTCGCGGGTTGAAGCATGATAAAAAGCGACACTGAACAGTGTGGTGATACCAAGAATGATGAGCATGTACCATCCAGTGAGCTTGAGTCGCGCAGAGTGGAACATTTTAGATATCCTTTACTGCTAGTTGATAACCAACCCCACGGACTGTGTGAATGAGCGGGGTACTAAATGGCTTATCAATTTTGTCACGAAGGTTTTTGATATGCACCTCTATCGTGCTCGGTAAAATGTTTGTGTCATATTCCCAGACATGATCAAGTATTTTTTGTTTTGAAAGAGGAACAGCTATATTTCTCAACATATATTCAAGGATGGCAAACTCTTTTACAGATAAGGAGATTGGTATCCCAGCACGCAGTACGGTATGTTGTACGACGTCAAGCTGTAGATCGCCTAGAGTTACTATTGTTTGTGTGTTTTTGCCGTTCCTACGCAAAAGCGCTTTTATTCTTGAAAAAAGTTCTTCAAATGCAAAGGGTTTCACTAAGTAATCATCTGCACCCGCATCAAGGCCTGTTGTTTTGTCACGTACTTGTCCTTTGGCAGTGAGCATCAAAATGGGAGTTTGTATGTTTTGTGACCGTAGTTCAGTACATACTTCAATGCCAGAGTAGTGAGGTAGCATGATATCAAGGATGATGATGTCAAATCGGTCGGTACTACCAAGTTCTATAGCCTTGTTACCATCTGGTGCCACTTCAACTGTATAGCCTTGCAGCTCTAGTGCCCGCTTAACAGCTGCTGCAAGCTTACGCTCATCTTCTACCAATAAGATATGCATATGCATAGTATACTCTGCTATTCCTTAAGAAATGCTGAAATGTGTACTTTCTTCACACGATTCACGTGTGTACTTGCCATTACTGACACGCACAATATTTTTTGTAAGCGCAGGCAGTTGAAGTTCTGCTGCGATATCCTGAGTAAGCTGCCGTATGTATGTGCCGGTGCTTACGGTAGCTGTGTGGTGGCTGACCAAGAGCTCTGCAGTGTGGTGTCTGTAGTTTTGCCATTGTGAAACTATTTCTGATTGCCGAAAATCTCCCACAATCGTTTGTATTACATCCGCTTCTTGTGTTGCCAAAGTGGAAAGAGCAATCAACTCATGGCTATCTAGAGTTAATGTGTGGATAGTAACCCGTCTCTTTTTTTGCGGTGGGTAGTAACCTTTACGAGCAAGTGAAAATGAAGATGACCCATTGTAACGACGAGCTGAAAAGTCAGGAATACTTTGATGATAGGTAGTGGTATATGTATGCAGTGCATGAATTACTCGTGAAAGATCAGGCACTTGTGGCACATAGCTATCGATTAATCCAAGGGTATCGCCGGTATCGGTACGCAATCCCCACACTATGGAAAAAGTATATGTTTTTTCCCAAGCTGTCGCTGGTCCTTTTAGGAAACGATCAGTACCGGTGAGCACCACCACAAGACCTTGGGCCATGGGGTCTAGTGTGCCGGTGTGAGTGGCTGGCTCACCTAGATGCATTCCTACTTTTTGTGCTATGAGATGGGTAGAGCTACCTTGTTTTTGCCAAATGGGAATGATCATAGGTGTGCTCTCTAGCTCAAGCATCATAGTGAAAAATAGGTTGGTGGTCAAGAAAAGAAAAAAGGCAGCTTGTGGCCACCTTTTTTCTTGATGGGCAAGCTGCCTTATGTTGTTGTCAGGAGCTGTTTACTTTTGTACAACTGGTAAATAAACACTCCACACTTTTTGTAAACGGATGGAGGCGGTACGCGTGAACTGTATCTGGTATGATCTCCCCCTAACTTCATATGTTACCGTAACACTCACCTCTATAGATCTGGTGAGCACGTCAGTCACACATGGCTCTTTGGCGTTAAAGCCAAACGTTTGAGCAAAGTGTACTGCAAGATTGCCGTCTTCAGATGCTGTCACGTTGGTGACTGTGAGGTGCTGGCTCGGTTCTAGGTTAAGCGTGTGGGTGATAGTTCCCGCATCCGTTTTGGTAGACTCGGTGCTCCAACACCCAGTCATTGTATAGGGTGTCGTTGCCTCCACCTGAATCGCATCTATGGTAACGGCTTCATCAGCAATGTCTGCCATAAGACTGTAGTTTACCGTGAGGCTGTTTGTGTAGGGTTGGTGTGGCTCTGGTGTCACCACCAACACTGCGGTAACAGGCAGGATCGAAAACTGGACCACAGCTGCGGGGATGGTGTCCACCGCCAGCGGGAAGGTCCTCCCATCTGGCACCTCTACCACTGCGTCCGCGTAGACGCTTGTGGTGAATGTATGTGTAATGCTGATGTCCTTGTGATCAAGATCGTGAAGACATGCAACGGGTGCCGTTGCCAATATTTGTATTGTTTGGGTAATTGCGATAGCCTTCACCCCTGATTCGCCAATGCCCGTTATGTCCGCCTTCATTTGGCCATCATAGCCTCGGAAGGCACTGATGGTTCCGCCGCCGTCTGTTTCAACTGCCAGTTGAACAGGGCAGTCGCGCAATGCAAATTCGGCTACAGTGTTTATGTATGCATTATAGATACGTGCATTCACTTGTTCTTCATTCAGACTAAGCTGATGAATGATTTGGAACACGAGTGGACTCAGACGTTTGGTGGTAACATCATCGCTGATATTAACTGAAACAGGCAGATCGGGGACGGTCCAGAATTCATGGGTGAGATAGTATGATTCCACCTCATCAATGCTTTTTCGTAGCTCAGCATTAAGGATGGGTTCGCTCAGATCGGTTATGAGAGCGAGCGTCCCGCTGACAAAGGCAGTATTCGTGCCAACTAGCGGTTGCTGGGTCGTCTCAGTTATAACGTTCCCTGCGACGTCAATTGTGTTGACCATTCCGCCCCCACTGTCACCGGGCAGAATGATATTGGCATGTGGATTATCTGGGTCCTCAAACAGGCACGCAAGTCGTGCTTGTGCGAAACTAGGGTGACAATCAACTTCACCCGGATATCTCCACACTATGGGTTTGGTGTAAACCTGCAGCCAACTTGGGATGTGGGGGTGGATAGTGTCGGTAATACCGTACCCCTTGGCAACAGGCGCAACTCCCGATAGTTGGCCCCTTGGTAGAGTCAACATTGCAGGCACCATGGGGACGGGATACGTGTGAGTAATGAGGTTTTGATTACTCACTGCTACTGCCACATCGATGTATTGCGGAGCCTCGTTTCCACTTCTGGACTGGTATCTCAGTTTTGGACTAACATAGCTAGCTACCCCCAGTGTCACTTGTTCATTGATGCTAGGGTGACCAAACTGGAGTCCGCCAACAACGACAAAGCTCTGCTGGGGAAATTGAAGTGGCTTTTGTACACAGTGCAAATCTGTCAAGCTCGTGTGACTCCCAATCACATCAGTGGTGCAGAGTCCGCGTGCCGTGGTGAGAACTCCCGTAGATGGATACTCCCTAAGGCCTGCTGGTCTGCCACCCTCTATGTGAGGTGTCCCTATGTTGTCCGGCGTTTGGGCATATACGCCATTGAAGCCAAAAGTGATAGCGGCAAAAAAGACTACTACAAAGAGCCTAACGTACTTCTTGTACACTGACATTGTTATACTCCTGACATGTTAAAGATCGAGAACAAACGTGTCCTCAACAACGTGATGTACTAATTGCGCTTATGCAATATATACATACTGGATATGTATATTATCACATACTATGTTTTAATGAAAGTCCTATAATTTTGACATTAGAGACATTTTTTGATATACTGCTTGGGTTTGTAGACCGAGAATCGTCTGTGCGTTTCACTACGAGGCGTAGTACATACCTTTCTCTATTTACAAGCTGCACATTTACAACTTCAGAATAAAAAATGCACAGTGCTGAAGTAAGGAGAGCACATACTCTCTTTGCCTCAGCACCGTGCTCCAATGGCTAGTGCTGGTTAACTATCTTTTAACACTCAATTCTGTTTTACGTACTGGAGGGTACAATGTTAAACTTCCTCAATTTGTACATGTGGTGGTTATTCCTTGGTGGGCTTCTGTGTTTGGTTGTTGGCAACGTTCTCACTGCAATCGCTATGAAGAACAATTTCCTTGCCATGCCCAATGCAATGGCCAACACCGTGACTGCGGCCACAAATGGTATGTCTACGGCCAAAACTGACGAAGAACTCGTTGTTGGTGCCGCAACCGGCTTTTTTGGAGGGGCAGCAAAGAATTTTTTTGGCCCCTTTTTTAAGAGAATGCTGCCTGCTATGGCTTTTGGTTTTTTCACTTTGTTGTTTTTCCTGGGTGCTGTGATTGGCTTGATCATTCGTTTGACCAGCTAATCTAGCCACATCACTCACTCGGCATTTTTCTGAAGTTCTCTGTGCATCAAAGCCGCCCCTCGGGGCGGCTTTATGCGTTATACGGTCGCTGTATTAAAAGATTACCAACTATTAGTAGTCGTTGCAGATAACCCAAGGAGAAACTCATACACTGGCCATTCTATGTACCAGTGTATGACTACGTTTCAAGCTATCTAATTAATCAATAAAAGTGATGGCTGTACCAGTTTTGTCAGCACGTCCTGTACGGCCAATGCGATGCACATAATCTTCATAAGACTCAGGCACATCGTAATTAACGACATGGGTAACAGAGTCAATATCAAGTCCACGTGAAGCAACGTCAGTGGCAAGCAGCACCTGAATTTTGTTCTTTTTGAACATCTCAAGCGCACGTTGGCGTTGATTTTGGTTCTTATTGCCATGAATAGCTGCTACGTTAATTGAGCGTTGGTAGAGTTGACGAGCAACTTTTTCTACGCCACGTTTGGTGCGTGCAAAGACGATTACCTTTTCCCATCCTGGTGTGTGCAACAATTCTTGTAAAACATCTATTTTGTTTCTACCTTGAATTTTGATGATATCTTGATCAACATTAGCTGCAGTATCCTGTGTTTTTACAGATACAAACTTGGGTTCTTTTAGGAAGGAATACATGATCTTCTCAATGTCTGTTGACAGGGTCGCAGAGAAAAAGAGTGTCTGTCTCACTTCTGCTAAACGACTGGCAATGTGGCGTATAGGCTGAATAAAACCCATATCAAGCATGCGATCTACTTCATCAAGAACAATAGTGTTAAATTGCTCAAAATGCAGTGCTCTCTGCTTCTCCAGATCACAGAGTCTCCCTGGGGTACCAATTACAAACTGGGGATTTCTTTTCAGTGTGTGAATTTGTGGACCAAGTGATGATCCACCAATACAGAGCGCAGAGAAAATATGTGAACGCTGGGTGAGACGGATGAGTTCATCCCGAATCTGCACTGCCAACTCACGGGTAGGGCAAATGATAAGTACTTTCTGATCTGCAAGTGAAGTCACTTTATGAATAAGAGGAATCAAAAACGCAGCTGTTTTTCCTGTGCCAGTATTTGCGATACCAACAACGTCATGACCTTCCAAGACTAATGGGATGGCCTGGTCTTGGATAGCAGTAGGACTGGTATACCCGCGATCAATGATGCGTTTCTTAAGTTCTTCACTAATGTCAAAATCAGTAAAGGCATGTTGTGGCGTATACGTGACCTTCTCTATAGGCATGGCCTTACGTATAAAACGTTGAGGGTCAATGGTAGCAGAAGGGCGTCTGCGGCCTCTGTTGCCACTTTGGTGCTGTGGGCGCCCACCAAATGAACGGCGAGCTGGACCTCGATCTGAGGGTCTAAACATAGAAACTTTCTTCTGTTGAAAAATGTGTGGGCAAAAACAAGATAGACTACAAATTGCTGCTGACCACTGTCCTGATTGGTATATACGTTTTAGGTATTTTTCAGACAGCTATAAGGGTAGTATACCATGAGTAGTAACGGATGTCAAAAGTTATAGGATAATTCCAGTAATTGACGATTGCCAATGGAGCCGCGAACCCTCGTTGATTACTTTCAATTAATATCAATAATTATCTAACTATGACATCATAATCAGTGTCTTGATTACGGAAGAAAATGCGCTCAAGATTTGTTTGTGGTGGCAAACTATCCGCGGTTTTTTTGCACCTCTTTTTGAACTGTGGTAACCAAGAAGCAAACTGTTCACCGGCAGCTGCATCATACACAAATCCGTCAAGTGAGATGCGTTTACTCACATCCAACTCAGCATCCGGAATATCTACAGAAAAACCTGAGCTCAAGTGAAAACGAGCCGCTTGTTCGCGATCAACCTGTTTAGCAAGTTTCCTGAGAAGCCATTCAAGAACCGCATCACTGCCAGCTTCTGATTCATCGTCATCAAAGCTTGAGTCAAACTTAAAAAAGGGGTAGCGTTGATGTGCAGCTGTAAGAAGCTCCTCACAAGACCCTTCACCATTTTTAATTTGCCACATTTCTTTCATTAGGTAGTACATACGTTGTGCATACATCGGTAGGTTTTTTTTCTTGCTCCATTTATCAACCAGAAAGAGGGTATACAGACCAAAATCAAAATACTGTGAGTTAACCATGGGGAACTGAATGCCGTAGAGCTTTTCTTCTGCTATAAACTTCATAATACGGGCGCTAGCTCGTGGTTTATAAAGATAGGTATAACTTCCATCTTTTCGTTTGACAGGATAGGTGTCAGCTCCATACAGAGCTTTGCCTGGTACGTAAAGTCCTGACACTGTGAATAAGCCAGATTGCAGCGAATCATACGCTTTCTGTGTGAAGCGGAGCCCATCTGCACTTAAAAGTACTTGATTTGGTTCTACATCTCTCCCAGCACAAAACTCTGGGAAGTGGAGTGCACTCACCAACTCCATACCAGAAGAAGATATGCCAAGTCTCTGAGCATCGGTGTATGTTTTATGGTCGCCAGTTAAAATGAGCGCGTCAAGATCTGAAGCGGGATATTCAGATCTTTGGAATCGTTCAGGTACACCTGCGATTGCCTTCAGTACTCTGCGTGCTGGTCCACCCTTGAGTTGTATGCGAGCGTTATGTGGGATCATGGTCTCACCTAAAACTTCACCAGTAGGTAGTCGTGTTTCTAAAATAAAAACAGGAACACCTTTGTGGCTGCTCTCAGTGAGGGAAAAAAGTGTGCTGTAGTCTGCAGCAAGCGTGTGTAAAGAGAGATGGCATTCCTCAACGGGCGGAACCTCTTTAAGTGCTACGTCTTGAGACATTTGTCTTGACAGTTCAGTCACACATTGTTTGACAAGTACTTGAGCCTCTTTGTGAGAGATGGGTGCGTTTACTTGTTTGAGGGTATGAATAGCCAAGGACAAGAGCTCTCGTGTTTTTTTCTTGATAGCTGTATCGCCAATTTTGTTCAACTCTGTGCGAGCAGTAGATAAGAAAAGAACAGTGGCTGCCGACCATTCCGTATATGGACGTATATTCTTGGTTTCTGGAAGCTCAATAATGGCAGGGAGTTTGCTGACCAGTTCTTGAATGATAGCTCTATGGGGATGTATTTCTTTTATGGGCATAGTACCTACATTTATTGTACTATAGAGATATGGCACGAAAGAAAGATATATGGCTGTGGTCAGGGATCGTCCTTTTCATTGTTGTAATTACAGCAGGTATATTGCTTTTGATGGGGAGAGTGTTTTGGTGCACATGTGGCACACTCTCCGTATGGAATGGTGATATTTGGAGTTCACAAAACTCTCAACAGTTCAGTGATTGGTATACGTTTTCACACATTATTCATGGATTCATCTTCTACTGGCTTTTTACAAAGACTACCAAAAAATGGAAGTTGGGACAGCGGCTTGCTGGGGCTACTTTGGTAGAAAGCGTATGGGAAATACTAGAAAATTCTCCGCTTATCATTAACCGCTATCGGGCTACTACAGCATCGCTAGATTATTTTGGTGACAGTGTCCTCAACTCAACGAGTGACATTCTGTTTTGCATTTTGGGTTTCTTGCTAGCATCCCGTTTGCCTGTGTATGTGAGTATAAGTCTTGTAATCATTATGGAGTTAGTGTGCTTATTTGTTATACGAGATAATCTCACACTGAATGTGGTGATGCTCTTGTACCCACTACAAATGATAAAAGACTGGCAGCTACAACTTGCACCAAAATAAGTGCAGGCTTATTTTTTGACGTTCAGACCAACTTGATCAATGAGTGGGAACATTTTTTTCACTTCAAGCCAAAATTTTTCTGCAAGCTTGCCTGAGTACTGTGCATACACACCTCGTTCTGTTCCAGAACACAAGCGCCGTTCCCATTCGCGAATAGCATCTAACACATCTCTTCCTACCGTATGAAATTCATCTGCCCATTTCTCACGATCAGAAGAGAAACCATCATGTATAGGCTTGAAACGAGCAAACAAATCGCCGTGTTTTGCCTTCATGAGTTCAAGGTACTTTTGATATTTTGCTGCTGACATACTCACACCAGCTTACTGTACATAAGCGCCTTTGGCAAGAGAACACGGGAACGAGTATAATAACTCCCTCTATGCATACCCCACGTGGATCACAAGCAGCATTACCGCACGGCGGACTCCCTGAAGTTATTTCTCCATATATGCGTGCACTAATAGAAAAAACTGGTGGTGCAGATGGTCCCATTGGAAGGCAATTTATTGCTCAGCCAGATAGAGAAGTTGCTGCTTTTGCCTCCTCATCAACTGACCCTCAAGAAGAGGCAACATATGAAGTAGCCCCGGGACTCATTTATAAGTATAAGGGAAAGAAAGACGATACCGGGAGAGTGATTCAGTACGGCAGGGCACTCTGGACTATAAGTCGATTCTGTGCAACCTATTGTCGTTTTTGTTTTAGAGGAAGAATGGTTGGGGTGCCAGCAACACAAGTGGCACATACTAGCGAGACACTGGGAAAGAAGGCTTTCTTAACTGAATCAGATATAGAAAAGGTGAAAATTTTTTTAACTGATCATTCAGAAATAAATGAAGTTATCCTCTCTGGAGGAGATCCTTTTATTACTCCACCATCTTACTTTGCTAAAATAATTTTCTTATTGAAAGAGCTGCAAGAATCTCAGTCTATCACGTTTATTCGGATACACACACGGGCACCGATTACTAATCCAGAAACAGTTAGCACAGACATACTCAATCAACTAAAAAAGATCAACCTACCTCATATAGTCTTACATATTAATCATCCAGAAGAGTTGACACCTCAAGTAAAGGAAAAGGTACAGCAACTACGTCAAGAAGTGGGTGCATTGTTGTTTTCACAAACAGTATTACTCAAAGGTGTAAATGACTCTGAAGAGACGCTCCGTACACTTTTTACTAACTGCGCCAAAATAGGAATTCGACCTTACTACCTCCATTACACCGACCCAGTACCATGGGTGGATAGATTTGTCGTACCATTTTCTGAGGCAGTGGCGCTCTGGCAAAGGTTACGACCAACACTCTCTGGTATGGTTGCAACAGTTAAGTTTGTAATTGATACACCTGGGGGAGTAGGTAAAGTTGTCATTCCAGAATCTCAATGGTACTCAAACTTAGAAACCTACAGTGATTTTGCAGGTGTTATGCATCAAAGGCCAAAGTAAGTATG
Source organism: uncultured Pseudomonadales bacterium (assembly GCA_964648715.1). Classification (GTDB taxonomy): domain Bacteria; phylum Patescibacteriota; class Microgenomatia; order UBA1400; family PJMF01; genus OMIS01. Next base: position 84,099 of record CAZYNM010000004.1, read on the forward strand.
GGAATATTACAACTCGTATTCATGCTGATTTCTGTCGTACATTTGATGTTAAGCTGGTATAGCTGGCACAGATGTCGTCACTGTGGAGATGCATTTACTCTTGTACCCAAATGGCTAGTGCTTTCTGGAGCATTTGTGTGGGGAGATGTGCTGGTTTTCTCGCCTTTTTGGTTCCTCATAGGATTGGTATCTTTAACTATAAATGATGTGCTCTTTTTTAGTGTCGTTGTTTCTCTCTTCTGGACTGTAAGAAGCGCTGGCGAAGTCCTGTATTGGTTTCATCAGCAGTTCTCGCCAATTGAACGCAATAAGCCCAAAGATTTACTCGGTTTCAAGCTTGTGAATAATGATGCGATTTGGTTTGTGTATCAGATTTTCTGGCAGTGTGTACTGGTAGTGGCGCTTATAGCAAGCATAGTAAGTATAGCTGCATGGCTTCCCTCATTACGGTAGCGCAGTAATCCGGGGAGGCATGAACTTGAACAGTCTTTTGGGAACAGGCATCTGTTTTTCTTGCGGATGTGAGAATGTTGAGGCTGCATGGTTTGCCGTTAAAGTAGCTAGAGTTCCTATATCATTGAGAAGCTGCGGTGTGAATGTGCGTATATTAATGAAACTAAAGTCTAGACGTGCTACGCGGTCATATACTCTCACGAGATTGCCCGTAGGTGATAGTAGATAGAGTCCATTATTTTCTTTAAGACATTTCCACTCAGAAAGCTCTGGGAACTTTGAGAGATAGTCAGGGATATTATCCAGAAAATGCGTTGCACAAGCTACATGATCTTGAGTAAATATAGCTTCATGTCTAAGGTGTTCCGCTATGGGTACGGTGAAGTCTATTACCAGTGACAAAGGACGCACCACAAGATGGTCAAAACTGTGACGTTCATTGTCGGCTGAGCGAGGAGGCACTATTTGAGCAGCTATATCAGTGGTGGACGAGATGACAGCGTGTGGCTGTCGTGCTGATGCAACCTCTTGTGAGTATCTCTTAAGTTGTGCAGGAGTAAGGTGGGGGATAGTGGTTTGACCAACAAAAACATCTCGTATTGCATCGTGGATTATTGTGGGTGAAGGGTTTTCTTTGGTTCCCGATAGAAAATCTACAACTCTTGGTCCATACACCAATGTGTGAGTGATTGGGTGGACATGAATCTCCTGCAGAACGGTGAGCCACTCACGATAGTTCTGAAACCAGGCAACTCCAATTTGAAGGTTTTTTTCTCCAACGACAGCTTCCCACTGGGTGCGTTTTTCTGGGGCATCAAAAACCTGCAAAGTATGAGATTCCGAAAGACTTGGCATTTGAGTGGTGAGAAGATAATCTTGTTGTCTTCTTGATAACTGTCCGTCGTAAGATTGCATACCGTCGTACTCACTCGCTGTAGTGAAAAATGAAGTCACTACTTAGAGTACTTGACTCTACTAATTTTGTAAACCTGGTATGAGGGAATATTACATCTTCCGTATTAGCCAGCACCGCCGCCTCCCCCGCCTCCACCACCACCACCGCCGAGGTTGTGGAACGGGTCCTCGACGCCTGGACCGCGGAGAGTCTGGATGGAATCACATTCTCCGGCGGGGAACCAATGCAACAGGCAGAGACTCTATTCGAGCTGGTCCAGACAATACGAGGGGTGATCCCCGGTGCGAGCTTCGGGATGTTCACGGGCTATACCGAAGACGAACTGAACTCCGGACAGTACATCACCCACCTGAAAGCAGACCTCAACCGGAAACGCGAACTGTGGGCGGCGGTGAAGCCTTATCTGGATTTCGCCGTCATGGGGCGGTACAACGCGAGCCTACCG
>CAZYNM010000005.1:0-54260 GCA_964648715.1 uncultured Pseudomonadales bacterium
CTTGCAACGGGTAACCCAGTCCAATCAGCACTCATGATGGGAGCTTTTGTTCTTGGTACCTTTCCACTTTTTGCAACCATTGGATTGGTGACGTCTGGAGCAGCGAGGAGGTTTGAGATAAGTTTTGCTCGTGGTGCGGCAGTGCTCTTACTGCTTATGTCTCTGTGGAGTATAAATGGTGTGCTTGTTGTCCTTAATGCACCTATTACCGCGCAAAAAATAATCTCTCCAGTCGTGTGGTTCTTTTCAGAGGATCGATTCGCACCTGTGGGCGAACGCGTTACAGCACCTGGCGTACAAAAGTTAAGCTTAGAGGTGAAAAACACTGGCTATTCACCTCAAACCCTGACAGCCTATGTTGGATCACCAGTTGAGTTAACTTTAAGCAGCAATCAAACATACTCTTGTGCACTGTCTTTTGTTCTACCTGCCTTTGGCATATCGGTAGACTTGCAGCCCACAGATACCAAAGTTGTTACCTTTACCCCAACGAAGTCGGGAACGTATACATTTTCATGTAACATGGGTATGTACACAGGGACATTACACGTACTATAAAGGAAGGTATGTTTGAATGGTTGTCAGCAAACAAAAAAGATAAGAAGCCTATGCATACGGCCACTTTTGTTGTTTCTGGCATGCATTGCACTAGTTGCAGCTTGCGTATAGATGGTGAATTGGAGGAACAACCGGGTGTTGTTTCTGCACAAACCAACTATGCTCATGGTTCTACCAAGGTCACTTTTGATCCAGAACAGGTGCACGTAGAAACACTGAAGGCTATCATCACTCAACTTGGCTATACAATTGCCTCTGTTTCTTAATACGCTATACTACATCGCATACGCAACAAGTAAAAAAAGAAAGGAATCCATGAAAGGATTTGCTGATTTTATTCGTGAGCAAGGAGTGGTCGGTCTTGCAGTTGGTTTTATTTTGGGAGGAGGTGTTTCAAAGGTCGTTACATCTCTGGTTGGTGATATTATTAATCCTATTTTGGGAATTGTGCTTGGTGCTGCAGGCAACTTGAGTGATGCAGTGATAAAGATTGGTCCAGCAACTATTAAATATGGATCATTTGTCAATGTACTTATTGACTTTTTAGTCATTGCTGCGGTAGTCTATTTCGGCGTTCGATCCTTGGGATTGGATAAGTTAGATAAGAAAAAATAACGTCTTATCAAGAAAGGATACTGCATGAAAGTGCTCCGTTCTCTCACACTAGTTGCTGTAGCTGCTGTGCTGCTTGCTGGATGTACGGCACGGCAAAAAGTAGAAGAAAAAAAGATGGGAGCAGCTTCAACTGCCACACCAGCTGCTTCAGCAACTCCTGAAGCACAAGGAAGTGAAAAGAAAATGATGTCGTATACACTTGCTGATGTTGCTAAACATGCCACGAAAGATGACTGTTGGATGGCAATTAAAGGTAATGTATATGATGTCACGCCGGTTACAAGTTCGGGTAAACATCCTGGTGGTCCCGTAATTTTACAAGGATGTGGCAAAGATGCCACCAAAGGTTTCACTGAGCGGGGTGGTAAAGGCGAACACTCAGAAAAAGCATGGGGATTCTTGGAAGGCATGCAGATTGGTGAGTTAAGTCAGTAACAGCACACAATACTTAGATATACAAAACACCCCCGCATACGCGGGGGTGTTTGCTTTCTGGTCTGTCCAGCGAAAGAATGATTATTCTGCTTTTACTTTGACGGTGAGCTTCTTTGGTTTAGAGGCCTCTGCTTTTTTGAACGTAACCGTAATGACTCCGTGAGAGATCTCTGCCTGCGGTTCATGACTATAGTCTATGTCTCCAGGCACGGCGACCTTGTAGGAATAACTCCAAGATGAACTACTATAGTGTTTACGCTTCTCTTCTTGGTTCTGTTGTTCGGCTTCGGCTCTAATCCAAAGAACTCCTCGCTCAAAAGTAGTATCTACTTTGTCTGCAGGAACACCTGCAACGTTGGCTTTCACGACGACACTGTCTGCTGTTTCATACACATCCAGCTGATTCGTTGTAGAAAGAGTAGGGAACTCATCTTCGTTCCAAATCTCTGGCCAGCGGCCCAGAAGTGATAGAGCAGGATTCAATCGTACGAGTGACATACAATCTCCTTTTAGCAATCTTTTTACTAGACTGCCAATACTCTACACTGACTAGCAATCGTTGTCAATAGGTGCTAATTACTCGAGTTGGGACCTTATTTGAGTACACATGTTAGATGCAAAACAGCACCTTCACGAAGTTTGCGCGCATTCGTATAACCATTCTGAGCAGCTATGCTTTCTGCGTAGCGATGTGAGCCACAGTGCTTGCGAGCGAGTGTCCAGAACGTTTCACCAGCACGTACTTTGATGGTAGTGCCCATTGTCTGTACATTTGATTTATTGACAGGTGACTTAATGAGGGGAACGGGGGTGGGGCTAGTTCGTACCACTGCTTTGGGCAAAGCAGGTTTCTCTTCACGCACTGGCTGGTGAGTAAAGAAAAAAATGGTTCCTGCTGTGAAAAGCATGATCATCCAAAAGTTAGGTGTGCTCAGTGTTTTGATGATTTGTTTTTGCATCATATTTTATATTATAGGATTAAAATGTGGAAAAGTCAATAATCTGCGTCCTAATAATATAGATTATTTGACTAATGAGTAATGAATGTGTATAATAGGGCGTAGTAGTAAGGCGTCACCTCACACTGCGTGACTCACTGACGCCTGCTCGATCTTTAACAGGTTATGCAAAGGAGTATGCTCCCTAGAAGTGTGATGCAGTAGTGCATCATAGCTCCGGGGAGCATACAACAGGTGTTGTGTGTGAGCCCCAGCGTCGTACCCGTTTCTATTCACGAAAGGTTCCGAAAAATGGCAAAAAATGCCTGGCGCAAGAGCGCCGAAAAATTGATCGTGGCTCTCCTTTTGGTCTTAGCGCTGTTCAGCGGCAATGGACAAAAGGTATCAGCCAGGCCACTGGTGGAGGAGCAACCTACGCAGTCTGTAGAACAGAAGCCGGATGCTCCGGCCGCTGAATGCAGCTTCAGCAAGAGCTGGGATAATACCGATTTCCTCTTCAGTGGTACAGAGTATACGGCAGTCTACGACTGCTATACCTTTGTGCCCAATCCATTCGATGCGGTGGTTATGACTGCCACAGTATCTAGCGGGGTGGCAGTCAGTGCGACACTGACCAACAGCAAGGGAGAAGTGATTGGCGGCTGTGTGCAGACGATTGATCAGCCCCAAGTGAGCTGCCAAAGAGACTTTGGCACTGCCACTCAGCACACACTCCTAACGTACCGCTTCCGGGTGACTGGCCCAGGTGGGGTCAGCGACGGATGGATCGAAATGCACCACGCGTCATATGATGGGTCAAACCCTTCAGAGCACCATCTTGATCTGCGCATTTCGGTGCCCATCGCCATCGCTACCATCTATCTGCCGGTCGTTGTCAAGTAGTCTTCGCATAACCTAATCGTAGTGGTAGGGGTTCTCACAAAAGAATCCCTACCACTCATTGGAAGTTTTCCATTTCTCTCTAGCCTTTTCTTGTATTGTTCGGTACCATAAAACACATGCCGGATAAATTTGCAGCAACCTGGGTTTCTCATACATCCCTGAGTGATTTCCTCAAGTGCCCACGAGCGTATTACCTTAATAACGTCTACAAAGATCCTCAGACGCGCCACAAGATTCAGTTGGTGACGCCCGCACTGGCACTTGGCCAAACGGTGCATGAAGTTCTTGAATCATTGTCTGTGTTACCTACTACAGAACGTTTTCGTCGCTCTCTGCTTGATCGCTTTAACGAGAGCTGGAAAAAGGTGAGTGGAAAGCGAGGTGGATTTCGTGATGAACAAGAAGAACGTGCATACCGTGAACGTGGTGAAACAATGCTCCAGCGAGTTCAGCAAAACCCTGGGCCGCTTAAAGAAAAAGCGGTAAAAATAAAAGCTGACTTACCGCAGTACTGGCTATCTGAGCAAGATGAAATTATGTTGTGTGGCAAGATAGACTGGCTTGAATATTTAGAAAAGCAAGATGCCGTGCATATTATTGACTTCAAAACGGGGAAGCGAGAAGAAGATCCTTTATCTTTGCAACTTCCCATTTACCACCTCCTTGTCCACAACACACAAGCGCGCAAAGTAGTCAAAGTGAGTTACTGGTACCTGCAAACAGATACTGAGCTTCATGAGCAGCCACTCCCTGATCTTCTTGAAGCGCATGAGCGTGTCTTGACTGTAGCCAAGCAAGTCCGCTTGGCACGTAAGCTTTCACTGTTCAAGTGTCCACAAGGAGAGAAAGGTTGTTTCTCCTGTCGAGGACTGGAAAAAATTATTCGAGGTGAAGCAGAGTTTATAGGTGAAAGCAGCTATCACCAAGATATGTACATCTTGCCACGAGAACAAGATGGATCAAAAGAAAGTGATATTCTCTAAAAGGGCATACCTGTATGCGTACACACCTCCAGCAGCTTCCTGATCATGCTCGTAAAGTGTTTTCAGGAGTACTCTTTGACGTTTACCAATGGGATCAAGAGATGTATGACGGCAGCACTGCTGTCTTTGAAAAGGTTCGTCGGGCAGATTCCGCTGGTGTCTTGGCTGTCACTCCCGATAAAAAAATTGTTGTAACCTATCAGGAGCAACCGTCTATTGCGCCCTTCTGGTCACTAATTGGTGGGATTGTTGATGACGGTGAGACTGCCCGCGTAGCAGCTGAGCGTGAGCTCTTAGAAGAGGCCGGGTTGCATGGTGAGCTCATGGATTGGTTTCAAGTCAAACCTGCTACCAAAATTGAATGGACGATTTATGGCTACATTGCACACAACTGCACAAAAGTAGCAGAGCAGCATCTTGATGCTGGTGAAAAAATTACTCTCCATGAGTTAAGTTTTGACGCATTCATTGCCTGTACTCAGCGAGATGATTTCCGTGATACTGAAGTAGCCATTGAAGTACTACGTGCCTTAGCATTTCCGGAAAAAATGAAAGAGTTACGTCGACTGATTTTGGGAGAGTAAACTCGCTAACTGTGTCTCAAGGTCTTGCTGTAGTTGTTGAATACCAAACCCAATACACACCAGTACGTCTTTATCTATCTGTAGATCAGGAGGTGCTGGGTTGAACGTGATCCGTACCCCAACTTTATTGACCATAGTAGCTGTTCCTTCAGGTGTGTGAATGACGCCTTTAACTCTATACACGCTTCCAGGAGTAGCGCTCAAAAACGTACGCAAGCGCTCTGGATCAATTGCTCCGTCAACTGTAAGAAGAAAGCTATCAAGTCCATCAATACGTAAGTGATCATGGTGGTGCTCGGTATCTTCAGTTTCTTGCGAGAAATGAGTCAATAACGTGGCCAACTCGGTACTCGATACACCGCAAGCTACTTTGGCTGATAGAACGCCTTGCGGTGCTTCAACGACAGGTGAATGGTTGTTGAGTTCACGCACATAGCCTACCACCGCTCGTTTTCGTTCTAGATCTACTAACTCTACTTTATTAAAAACTAACAGGTCTGTGAACCGTGTTTGATTCTTGGCGGTTTGGCTGAGGTCTGCATAGCCTTCAAAGTTTTGGACGTCAATAATACATAAGACGCCATCTCGCATTAGTTTTGGGTGTGAATCAATCATTAGCGCTATTGCCGCTGGATCGGCAGCACCTGAGGCTTCAATAATAAGGCGATCTGGATGATACGTAGCAGCAATTTCATCTATCGCTTGAATAAAAGGGCCAACCAAGGTGCAGCAGATGCAGCCATTGAGAAGTTCTTTGGTTTGAATATGTTTGCCTTGCATGAGTGAGGCGTCAATGTTTTCACTCCCAATTTCATTTTTTATGTACACCACTTGCTGACCAAGTGTTTGCAGCTCATCAATAAGATGACTAATAATGGTGGTTTTACCCGAACCAAGAAAACCTGAAAAAACGGTCACGGGAATAGCTTGTTCTGACATACGTTGTTGAGCCTACTAGAAATGTGTCCTCTGCGCCAGAATGAATCTTTGTTTACCCTGGAAATCTGGGATGAATTGTGCAGTATAGTGGCTAGTGAGATCCGTTTGCTGCTGCCAGAATAGTTCTGTATGAGTGTCGTCAACTTCTAGCACAAAACGAGTCTGTACGTTTGTAAGGGCAAGTGCTTCATGCAGCAGTTTGTGAATAAGCACAAAGCCATCTGGACCTCCATCAAGCGCTTCACGTGGCTCATGGTCTTTCACGCTTTTGTCAAGTTCATTTAGCCTGTGGGTAGGTATGTAGGGGAGATTAGCTACGACTACTGATGGTGGTGTTGCAAGAGGGATGCTGTGCAGTAGATTGCTGTGAACCAGCGTCAGTGAACAATCTTGAGAAGTACAGAGCTTTGCCTGATTATGGCGCGCTACTTCTAGAGCTGCAAATGAGTACTCGCCGGCGGTAATGTACACTCGCTCACGGTAGGTGGACAGGTGTTTGGCAAGTGTTATGCTGATTGCACCGCTGCCGGTGCCAATCTCCACAATATGTACTGTGGCAGCTGGATCTGTAGACAGCAGCGCGGTAGTCTCCTGTAAAGTATGTTCAACTAATTGTTCGGTCTCCACGCGTGGAATGAGCACATCCGGTGAAACAGCGTAGGTGAGCCCACAAAATTCTGCTTTGCCTGTTACATATTCTATTGGTACCGTGTCAGATAGGACGATACCAGCTTGTGAACCGTAGCGTGACAGTTGTGTGTATTCATAGGGAGTTAAATGACGCATAGTCTGTATTGTAGAGTAAATCTGCTCCTTGCAAACTGCCGGGTCTACCCAGTACACTCAGTGGACACATGGGTGTGTAGTAGAGAAAGTAGTACTTAAAAGGAATTATACTGATGAAAGAACAAAATCCTTATTCATATCCAGCCTTTATGCTGTTTGTTCAAAATAACTTCGCACTTTTTGTTGTGGCTGCCTTCTTCTTTATGGGTGGCTTCTTCTTGGGCTCTGTGTGGACAGAACGCAACATGCTAAAAGCTGGGACAAAAGTGGCAGCCCCTGCTGCGCCCTCTGCGCCTACTGACCCAGGTGTTCCCGCTGGCCCAACTGCAGAGACATTGAAGGCAATGCCAGAGCTGACGGCCAATGAACATAGTAAAGGCAGTTCTAACGCACAGATTACATTGGTTGAATACTCAGATTTTGAGTGTCCTTTCTGTGCCCGTTTTCACCCAACTACCATGCAAATCCTTAAGGATTATGGAAGCAAAGTACGTTTAGTATACAGAACATACCCATTGCCATTCCACCCAAATGCCCAGAAGGCTGCAGAAGCGGGTGAATGTGTAGCCAAGGTTGGTGGAAATGATGCATTCTGGAAGTACGCAGATGCTGTGTTTGCCAAGCAGAATGAGCTAGGTGGTAAACTCTCACCTGAAGCGATTATACAGGCAGTAACAACTGCAGGCGTAAACGCTGATACCGTCAAAACATGTATGGACAGTGGTGAAATGGCTGCAAAAGTTAAAGCAGACATGGATGGTGGATCAGCAGCTGGTATCAACGGTACTCCTGGTACAGTTATCGTTACCAAAGATGGTCCTCAAGAACTTATTGGTGGGGCACTTCCCTATGATCAAGTGAAACCAATGCTTGATAAGTACCTTCAATAAGTTAGCTGTAGATAGTACACGCAAAGCCAGAGGTATCGCCTCTGGCTTTTTGGTGGGTGATGCAGGTACAATAACGCGTATTAACGGTCAATAAGGAGATGTATGACACTCAAAGCACAGCTACTGGAAGACATGAAAACTGCGATGAAGGCTCGAGACAGCATAAGGTTAGGTGCAATTCGTTTTCTGATGTCAGAAATTAAAAACTATGAAATTGACAATGGTGAGCAAGATGATGCTGGTATTCAAGCAATTATTCGTAAGCAAATTAAGCAGATGAAGGATGCACTTGTTGAATTTGAAAAAGCAGGCAGAACGGATATAGTTGCAGAAGAAACGCAAAAAGTTGCAGTGTTTGAGAGATATTTACCTGCTCAAATGACTGATGAGGCACTGCAAACACTCGTGGCAGACATTCGAGCGCAACACCCTGAGTTTGCGTTGGGACAAGTAATTGGAGCAGTAAAGGAAAAAGCAGCTGATCAAGCTGATGGTGCTCGTATTGCAAGTGCAGTAAAGGCTACTTTTTAAAACCCTGTCGTAACTATGCGTCAAAAAACAGTTGGAGAATTGCTTGCTGATGAACGTAAGCGACTCAGTTTGAGTTTGGTTGAGGTTGCTGACAAAACTCACATACAGGTAGATCAACTTGTCGCTTTGGAAGAAAATAATTTTGCGGCACTTCCTCCTGCGCCATTTGTAAAAGCATTTATTCGTTCATACGCATCAGTCTGTAATGTACAAGCTGAACCATTTATTAGTCTGTTGCGCAGAGACTATAAAGAGAGTGCTAAGGGTATGTTGGTCCCTCGTGAGTTCCTCTCTCCATTAGTTGAACGCAAAACACGCTTAAAACCGATTCGTGTTGTTGGTGTTTTGGCAGCAGGCATTTTCATTGCATTAGTGGGATACTCAGCAGCACAGTTGTACCAACTACAACAACCTCCTACACTAACACTCCATTCACCTGAAGAACTGGCGCAAGTGGGGCGAATAGTTCCAGTAGAAGGCACGACTGATGGAGATGCTCTGGTGAGCGTGAATGCTGCACCAGTCGCATTGAAGGTTGATGGAAGTTTCGTGACAGAACTGGAGTTTGGAACAACAGGTATCAATCAAATTATTGTGGAAGCAAAAGACCGCAGAGGAAAAGTACGACGCATAGAACGACACGTTATGGTGTCATTTTAAGCTAGCTGAGTACCTTTGGTCATGGTAGGATGAGCGTATAAAGGAGTGTTATGGAAATAGGACAAGTTATTTTTTTGGGGAGTGCAGTTATTTTAACTATCGTGTTGACCACTGTAGGTGTGTACCTTATCCTGACGCTCAAAGAACTCCGTGATACCCTGAAGCGGGTGAATGTTGTTATTGATGGGGCCGAGAATAAATTTGCAGCACTGGTACAACCTCTCCAGAACTTAGGGGGGATTGCCGCCGGTGTCCGAACAGGTATTCAAGTGTTTGAAACATTCGTTCAGTGGATGAACAAAGACAAGAAAAAACATGACTGAAAAGCAGGGAGGATCTTTCCCGGTTGGTTTTGCTTTAGGGCTGTTTGCTGGAGCTGTGGGATACTTGCTCAAGACATCACCAGACGGTGAAGAGGTACGGTCTTTTTTGCAAAAGGAATGGTCCAAAGCACATGAACAGTTGAAAACACAACATGGCTACAAAGGAAGCGTGAGTCAGCTTAATCAAGTGTTATCTGAGCTCTTTTCCTATTACGCTCCACCTATCCAACACTCTAGTTCTGAAAAAAAAAGCCTTCCGCTATCCTCGAAAAAACAAACAACTGAAGCAAAAACAAAAAAATCAACACATCACTTCCGTGGTGTCTAGCTCCTCGTGGTACAATTGTGGGCATCTATGATGAAACCAACTCTCTTGCGTGCGCGGTATTTAGCCTTTATGGAGCAGCAGGGTCACGCCATCTTGCCATCTTCACCACTGGTACCTGAAAATGATCCTACGACGTTATTTACTGGCTCTGGTATGCAGCCTATGATCACCTATCTTTTGGGTGAACCGCATCCCAAAGGTAAGCGCATCGCTGATAGTCAAAAGTGTTTTCGATCACAAGATATAGAAGAAGTTGGTGACAATAGACATACAACTTTTTTTGAGATGCTAGGAAACTGGTCGTTGGGTGATTATTTTAAAGCAGAACAGTTGCGTTGGTTTTTTACCTTTCTAACTGATGAAGCAGGTTTAGATCCTAGTCGTCTGTACGTTACTGTTTTCCGCGGGAATGAGTCATTATCAATTCCTCGTGATACAGAATCTGTAGCTATATGGCAGGAACTTTTTGCTGAAAAAGGTATCACAGCAACAGCTGTAGACCATGCGGATCGTGATGGCATGCAGGGTGGACGCATCTTTTTTTATGAAGAAAAGAAGAACTGGTGGTCAAGAGCTGGGGAACCCAAAAACATGCCTACCGGTGAGCCAGGTGGCCCGGATAGTGAAGTTTTCTATGATTTTGGAACAGAACTACAGTTGCATGAGAACTCAGCATGGAAAGATGTGCCCTGTCATGTGAACTGTGATTGCGGCCGATTCCTCGAAATTGGTAACAGTGTTTTTATGCAGTACCAAAAACAGGCTGATGGCTCATTTGCAGAACTGCCACAAAAGAATGTTGACTTTGGTGGGGGTCTTGAACGTATTGCAGCTGCTCAGATTGGCGATCTTGATGTGTTTAAAACGGAGCTGTTTCAGCCACTTATTCGAGTGATTGAACAGGTATCAGGAACATCCTATGATGCAGACGAAACAACCAAGCGTTCATTTCGCGTGATCGCTGATCATATGCGTGCAGCAGTGATGCTTGCAGCAGATGGTGTGTATCCATCCAATAAAGAGCAAGGATACTTTGCAAGACGTTTGGTAAGACGCAGCATTCGCTATGGACGTATGATAGGTATACAAAAACCATTCTTGGGACAACTTGTGCCAGTGGTAGCTACACTCTACGCAGATGCCTATCCAGTAGTGCAAGAGCAGGCTGCCCAAATTACGTTAGCTCTAGAGCAGGAAGAAAAGAAATTTGAACGACTGCTTGATCAAGGTCTTAAACAAATTGAGAAGTTGACTTCGCTTGATGGTAAAGTTGCCTTTTATTTGTATGAAACATTTGGTTTCCCTTTTGAGTTGACGCAAGAAATTGCAGCAGAAAAAGGTTGGACAGTTAAGAAAGTGGAGTTTGAGGAGGAAAAGGCTGCACACTCGCAAAGTTCACGCACAGCCTCTGCAGGCAAGTTTAAAGGAGGGCTTCAGGATCAGAGTGAACAGACCATCAAGTTTCACACGGCAACACACCTTTTGCATGCTGCACTCCGCCGTGTCCTTGGGACACACGTACAACAAAAAGGCTCAAACATTACTGCAGATCGTTTGCGTTTTGACTTTTCGCATCCCACTGCATTGACGTCAGAAGAATGTTCGCAAGTAGAGCAGCAAATCCATGAATGGATTGCCGCTAATTTACCAGTGCATCGTCAAGTAATGTCCAAACAAGCCGCCCTTGATTCTGGAGCAATAGCATTTTTTGCTGAAAAGTACCCCGATGAAGTATCGGTTTATACCATTGGTAAAGATCCACAAACAGACTGGATCTCAAAAGAACTGTGCGGTGGTCCACATGTCAAAAGCACTGCACTTCTTGGTACGCTGAAGATTCAGAAGGAACAGGCAGTAAGTGCTGGTGTGAGACGAATCTATATTGTGAGTGTATAACGATTCATACATACTGGATTGATCAGTAGGAATGTGGTGTAATGATAGTACTATCACGTGAGGTGATGGTGTGCTGTCTATGGATTTACCAAATCTTTTTACACAAGCAAAACAAGCCGGCTTTTCAAAGAAAATGCTGTGTGTTATTTTGACCGATACCGCTGTCCAAGCACTGCTATTAGAGGTAGACTCAGATCAATCAAAAATTCTCGAGCAATCAAGCTTAGAGAGATATAGTGATACTCCTACCTGTGTCATTAAAGTTGATGAAGTATTACAGCAGCTCGGCCCTGAGTCGGAATCAATAAATGAGGCAGTTTTCTGTGTCCCACATTCTTGGCTTGATGAAAGCCAAATAGTTCCTGGCAAAAAGCCGCTTCTCCAAAAAATAATTACTGACCTCTCTCTTAAGCCGGGTGGTTTTCTTGTACAGACTGAGGTTATCAGTGACTACCTTGTGGCAGGGAATGCCCATATTTCTGTGGTGGTTTCATTAATAGATGAACATCATGTGTCATTGGTCATTCTGGGAAAAGGTACTGTGCAAGCAGTGCACACTGTCGGTAGATCAGGCGATGTGGCATCTGATATTCAAGAGGCACTAGCAAGGTTCCTGCAGGAAGCTGGTGAGGCATATCTCCCCGCCAAAGTTATCTGTGCTTCATTTGTCCTCCCTGAAGAACAGTTGCATGAAATTCAGCAGACCCTTTTGAGCTCGGAATGGGAGAAAAGTCTGCCATTTGTGCAAAAACCAACCGTTGATAGTATCCCACCTGCTTTCTTCCTAAAAGTGATTGCACAGCAAGTGGGTAAAGCACTGTTTAGCGGATCAACACGCAGTACGTCAGATGAAAAAGGTTCGCATAATCATTCTTTTGGCGTTCCATTAGCAGCTCAAACAGCTACACCATTTGCTTCTAGTGACCTTGAAGAAGTGCCAACAGAGATGCAAGAAGAAATAGGTATAGGAGATCATACGGAAAAAGCAGCAGGTTTTTCAGGTGTGTTCAAGGGTCCGTCTGGGAAGTTTACTTTGCCACATGTCACCAAGTCAGTCTTAATAGGATTTGCTGCGGGAGTATCTACCCTTCTTATAGCAGTGCTGGCATGGATTTTTTTTCTAGCCCCTGTTGTTGTTACTGTGGTTGCGGAGGAGAGAATGCTTGCAAAAGACGTCCTGTTGACTTTGGATCCGCAAGCGACAGTAGCTGATGTTGAGAACTTGCGTATTCCTGGGAAGAAAATTTCCAAGGAATTTGCAAAAACAAGCAGCACGCATACGACTGGTGTCAAAATCATTGGTGAGCCAGCAAAAGGTGAAGTCTTGTTGGTGAACAAGACAAAGGCGGAGAAAAAATTCGCAGCAGGAACACAGCTATCATTTGGAGAACTGACGTTTACCCTTGACGCTGAAACCACTGTACCTGCTGCAGTAGAGAAGGATATTGTAACGACAGAAAACGGACAAGCAAAAGCGCAGGTCACTGCTCGCGCGATCGGCGCTGAGGGTAACCTTACCAAGGATAGTAAACTCACTGTCGCAAGTTATGATGTAAGTACGTATATTGCTCAAGTTACTGCCGATTTTGCCGGTGGAACTAGCAGGGAAGTTAAGGTAGTGGGGCAGGCAGATAAAGATTTGTTAATCTCAGAACTTAAAAAAGAGGTTCTCACCGAGGCGAACAAGGGTTTTTCAGCAGATGCCACAGTGGGAACCTATGTTTTGCCTGCTAAGGACGTTCTCATGACAAAAACAGTTTTTTCTCACGAAAAAGATGCTGTAACTGATGAACTTGCAGTTGAAGTTGTTGCTACTGTGACGACACTTTCTTATACCAGTGAAGCACTCCTCCCCGTTGCCAAAGCGGTGCTGGCAGATCAGCTACCTGCTGGCTATGCTCTAACCGACGATCCTCCGCAAATCTTATCTGCTCCTAAGGGCGACACAACCGACAAAAAAAGTCCAAATGTTGTTGTTATATCTGCAAACTTGACAGCAGCTGCTCGAGCCCAATTGGACCCTGATCGTATCAAAGAAAAAATTGCTGGACAACCAAAAGCACAAGTGCCTGAGCTACTGCGCTCAGAGCACGTGTCCAGTGTGCAGATTCAGTACGTCCCGGCTCCTTTAACAGCCATGCTTTCAAGTCTTCCTAAAGCGATGGGTCGTATCCGTGTCCAACAAGCATATCCAGACTAAGATGAAAAAACACACTGCACCAACTGTTAATAAGTTTGAATTGGTTAGATTGTATCGCCAGGCTTTGGTACATGGTGTTCCACTTGCCACTGTTGAAGAAGAAGTAACAGCACACGTGGAGCGACTCAGTGTGAGTAGCAGCGTGGAACGGGAAGAAGACACACGTAAAGAAACGGCCTTGAAACGCCAACTACCAGTAGCGCTGCGCTTTGGCGCACTGATACTTCCGGTGGCATTCATTACTTTTGGCTGTTACCTCGTAGCCAGTGCTGTGTTACCCATTGTAAAAGCCAGCATTTGGCAATCGCAAGATGTACGGACTGCTGAACTGTTGTCTCCCATCCCTGTTGAGGAAGTCATGGAAGTTACGCCATTGGTGGTACAAGTAAAAGCTCAAGACGACGAGACTGCCAAGAAACCTAAAATGATCGCGGTGGAATTTGACTACACCAACCTGAGTAATTGGTTTGAACCTTCAGTCGCAGAGCAACTCAAGATTCAAGAGAAAAAAACGCAAGGAGCACAACAATTTAGGCTCGATATTCCCAAGCTTAATCTTGAAAATGCTGTTGTGCAAATAGGTGGTACAGATCTTAATAAAAGTCTTATCGCATATCCTGGCACAGCCGCCCCGGGAGAATTTGGCGCACCAGTGGTGTTTGGTCACTCAGTGCTTCGGCAATTTTATAATCCAAATGAAAAGAACCCTCGTCGCTATACGTCAATTTTCAGCACAATCATGACCCTTAAAAAGGGTGATGAAATTTTTATTACCTACGAAGGCGTTAAGTATACCTATGTGGTTCAGGAAAAAACCGAGGTAAAGCCAACTGATGTCTATATTTTGTCTCAACAGTTTGATGCAAAACGTCTTAAGCTGGTTACCTGTACTCCAGAGGGTACCTATCTTCGAAGAGGTGTGGTGACCGCGGAGCTGATTAAACAGGAGTAGTGTATACTAACTCACTTATGGACATGCCTAAAGTTTTAGCACTTGATTATGGCACCGTTCGCGTGGGCTGCGCTATATCATATGGAACCCTGGCTGAACCCCTCTGCATACTCAAGAACACTGAAACTCTATTTGATGCAGTTCTGTCATTGGTCACTGAACACCACATTACGCACATCTTGATTGGCGTCTCTGAAGGTATAAGTGCTGAGCGTGCAGTACAGTTTGGGAAAGGTCTCCAAGAGCGTACTTCTTGCATTGTGGTGTATGTGGATGAGACATTATCAACCCAAAGTGCACGTGCCAAACTCCGCATAAGCCATAAAGTCCACAGGGTTGTTGATCATTATGCGGCGGCAGAATTCTTACAAGAATGGCTAGATAGCTATGATTCGTGATACGCTAGACATGGTATGAAAAAACGCGCAGCTGCCCCGGCGCATGCACTCCCCAAAGTTCCGTCAGTATTGAGTGTACTAGGCCCTTCTTTTTTGCTTTTGGGTTTGGCCCTCGGTAGTGGGGAAATTATCCTGTGGCCTTCTTTAACTGCGGTACACGGCATGGGAATTATTTGGGGGGCATTCCTAGGAATATCGCTTCAATATGTGCTCAATACAGAGATCATGCGGTATTCACTTTATTGGGGAGAGAGCGTTTTTGTAGGGTTTCGTAGACTATCCGTATTTCTTACATTTTGGTACATACTTTCCACCATTGTTCCTTGGTCATTGCCTGCTTTTGCTTCGCTTTCAGCGAGCATCATTACCTATCTTATTCCCACTCTTCCCAAACCAGTTGTGGCCACACTGTTCTTGGTGAGTACAGGCATTGTGCTGACGAGTCGAAAAAGTGTCTATGCCACTCTTGAGCGATATCAAAAAACGGTGCTCCTAATGGGTATTCCTTTTTTGGTTTTTCTTCTAGTGTTGGTTGCACGGCCCAGTGATTATGTGACTTTACTCAAAGGTATTATGGGACAAGGAGATGGATGGTGGTTTTTCCCCTCCGGTATAGCATTGACTACATTTGTAGCAGCCTGTGCATATTCTGGTGCAGGTGGCAATCTAAATCTTGCGCAGTCGTATTATATTAAAGAAAAAGGGTTTGGTATGGGAGCATACCTTCCCAGACTTTCCACTTTTTTTGCTGGAGAACATACACAGACGGTCGCACTAACGGGAAGAACGTTTATCAAGAATGTCGCCAACGAGCGGTTGTGGCGGAGGTGGTGGCGTCTTATTACCTTTGAACATGGGATTGTGTTTTGGTTTCTTGGTTTTCTCTCAATTGCTACACTGGCTTTGCTTGCTGCAAGCACTGTATATGGAACGCCAATAGAAAAGACTGGTCTAGCTTTTCTCTTTATGGAGGCTCATGCAATTGGTGTGGCCACCAGCCCAATTTTGGGCACGGTTTTTTTATTGGTTGTAGCAACTTTTTTGTTTTCAACCCAATTGGGAGTATATGAATCAGCCAGCAGAATCATTTCTGAAAATATTGTCTTAATTGACGGAATACACCCTACGAAGAAAGTTCATCTGGGTAAGCTCTTCTCATTTGTGGTGTGGGCACTGGTGATTATTGGGATTTGCGTTTATTGGGCTGGTTTCCAGGAGCCACAATCACTGCTCAATGCTTCGGCCCTTCTCAATGCTGGTGCAATGTTAAGCTCTTTTATCTTTATAACCGTCTTATCACATACCAGGCTTGAACGTAGCTATCAACCACATATACTTCGCACCATTTTTATGCTTGCTGGCGCCCTATTCTTTGGGGTACTTTTGAGTTTATTGCTATTTGGATAGTAGGGTATACACATACTCTTGCAATGGTAGAATAACAGGATGAAGTTGTCTCCGTTACAGATCACCGGATTAGTCTTTACCCTCATAGGAACTGTGTTGTGTGTGTGTTTCATTGTTTGGTTGTATTGGACCCTGCAACCAGTCTCTTCAACGCCTGTTGCTGGCCAGCGTATCATAATTAAGAAGGGCTCTGGTGTCGCGCAAGTGGCATCGCTTCTTGAAGAAAAGGGCTTGATAAAGAATAAATATGTCTTTAGGATATATGCTCGTTTACAGCAGTTAGATACTAAGATACAAGCGGGTAGTTATACACTTAGTGCACAGCAATCATTGCCTGAGCTGGCACTGAAGCTTACCCAAGGTACAGAAGACACCTGGATAACTTTGCTTGAAGGATGGAGGAGGGAAGAAATTGCTGAGTACTTGAATAGCCAAGAGAACTTGACCAGTTTCGATGCAGAAGAATTCTTGACTTTGTCTGCTGCCAGTGAAGGCATGCTCTTTCCAGATACGTATCTGATTCCAAATGAAAGCACTGCAAAAACAGTCTACGACTTATTGACTCGAACGTTTGAAAAAAAATTTGTAGATGCATATGCACTACAGATTGCTAATTCAGGAAAAAAAGTACCTGAACTAGTTACTTTTGCGTCATTAATACAAAGAGAAGCGAAGTCTTTTTCTGACATGCGTCATGTTGCTGGTATTCTAAAAAATCGCATGAGGTTAGGGATGCCCCTGCAAGTTGATGCTACACTCCAGTATGTACGGGGCTATGATGAAGTCAAAAAAACTTGGTGGTCACCACCTTTGGTTGAGTTTAAAAAGACCCAATCTCCCTATAATACCTATCTCACCCTTGGTCTTCCGCCGCATGCTATCGCTAACCCTGGCCTCGAGGCGTTGCGGGCAGCACTTGACCCACTCCCAACCGATGACGTATTCTATATTCATGCGCCCTCTGGTGTGATGTACTACGCTGAGACACTGGAAGAACACAATCAAAATGTAGCCCGATACTTGCGGTGAGTTCTTTGGTGTGTTAAAATCCATTATTCACAACAGACAGCAGGTAGTGACAGCGAAGGCTCTCTTGATCACTCGATCATTAGAATTAGTTCAGTAACCAAGTAGAAACAGAGAATGCCCTGTGGGGTAGGCTCTGCTTTTTTGTGTTGCTGATGTCTGTCCGCCAGCGTACATCAACTGTAGTCATTAACACTAGTGCTAAATTGAGAAGGAGCAGCTCATGTCAAAGAACACACGCCAAAACTGGGGAACTGTCACAACAAAACTTCCAGAGCTTGATCTCGTAGGGCTCCAACTTGAGTCATATCAACAGTTTTTAGATACAGGTATCACAGAAGCTTTACAAGAAGTGTACCAAGATGGTGTTGAAGACTACACAGGTAAGAACTGGAAATTGAAATTCGGCGAGTATCGCTTTGGAGCATCAAAGTACACTATTAGTCAAGCCAAGCAAAAAGGAGTGACCTATGATATGCCACTCTACGTCCAGGCTACATTGATCAATAAACGTACCGGCGCAGAACAAACCCAAGAAGTATTTTTGGGTGACATTCCGAAGATGACTCCAATTGGCACCTTTGTTATCAATGGGATTGAGCGTGCCGTGGTTACCCAGCTTGTTCGCTCTCCTGGAGTATTCTTTTCTGGTGATACCGATGCGACCACAGGTCGTGAACTATACCAGGCAGAACTTCGTCCCAAACGTGGCTCTTGGCTTGAAGTAGCAGTTGGCAAAAAGAATGTTATTACTGTTAAGATTGATCGTCGCCGCAAACTTCCTGTAACAGTACTGTTGCGTGCTATGGGCTATAGCACTGATGCAGATCTTGAACAACTTTTTGTTGATTCAACTGCCATTGACACGTTCCATTTGTTAAGAAGCACTATTGAAAAAGATCCTACCAAGTCAAAAGATGAAGCACTCATCGAAATTTACGAAAAGATGCGTCCTGGTGAACCTGCAACTTTGGATGGTGCACAAGACTACTTGAAACAACTATTCTTTGATCCCCGCCGCTATGATTTGGGTGAAGTTGGTCGCTACAAGATGAATAGACGCTTAAAGATTGGTGTTGATCAAACGACCGTAACCCTTACCCCTCAAGATGTCGTCGCAACTGTCCAATATTTGATTATGCTCCAAAATGGACGAGGTAAAACCGATGATATTGATCACCTCAGTAACCGCCGTGTTAGACAAATTGGTGAGTTAGTTCAAGAATCAGCATTCCGCGTCGGTCTTATTCGTCTTGAGAGATCTATCAGAGAAAAAATGTCTTTAACTAAGACTGATGAGCTTTTAAGTCCTTCTGCACTCGTCAATGCTCGCCCTCTTATTGCTACTATTTCTGAATTTTTCCGCCGCAATAGACTCTCAACAATTCTTGATCAAACTAATCCGTTATCAGAAATTGACAACTTGCGTCGTCTCTCGGTGATGGGTTCCGGTGGTGTGACTCGCGAACGTGCTTCATTCTCTATGCGTGACATTAATGCATCTCAGTATTCAAGAATTGATCCCGTCCGTTCACCAGAAGGTCCTAACATCGGTTTGGTTACCTACTTATCTCTCTACTCACGCGTCAATGCTTTTGGTTTCTTGGAAGCACCCTACAATGTAGTCACTGCTGATGGTGATAAGATGAAAGTGACTGATGAAATTATCTACCTTGCTGCAGATGATGAAGAAGATTATAAAATTACTCACCGCAGTATCGAGGTTGACGCAGACGGCTATATTGCACAGGAATGGGTTCCTATCCGTTTCATGAACAAATTTATTGAAGGTCCTGCTACAGAGGTTCAGTACATTGACGTTGTTCCTCGTCAAGTTATCGGTACATCTGCCTCTCTGATTCCTTTTATTGCACATGACGAAGCAAACCGCGCACTCATGGGTACACATATGCAGTGTCAAGGTGTGCCTCTTATCAAGCCACAAGCACCTATTGTGGGAACGGGTATGGAAGAAGCTGTTGCAACTTCCATGGGTCGCACTGTCCGCGCTTCTAACCCTGGTACCGTGGAATATGTTGATGCAAGTAGAGTTGTCATCAAACTAGAAAAAGAAGTTTCAGACAAACTAAAAAAATCAAACTACCTGAGTGATATTTCCTTCCTTGAAGGAAGTACTGAAGTATATCCGGTTAATAAGTTTGTCCGCACTTCACAAAGTACCTGTTATTCACAGTCTCCAATCGTGAGTGTGGGTGACAAGATCAAAAAAGGTGAAATCATCATTGATGGACCTTCAGCTGATCAAGGTGAACTTGCTCTGGGAGCAAACCTTTTGATCGCTTATACCTCATTTGATGGTTTAGGCTATGAAGACGCTATTGTTATCTCAGATCGCCTCGTCAAAGATGATGTACTCACTTCTATTCAGATTAATGAATACAAAGCTAAAGTAATGGATACCAAACTCGGCGCCGAAGAACTCACCAGTGATATCCCCAATGTTTCAGAAGCATTCCTCAGTAACCTTACTCCAGACGGTATCATCCGCATTGGAAGTGTTGTTACTTCGGGTGACATCTTGGTAGGTAAGATTGCTCCTAAAGGTGAAACAGAGTTGTCACCAGAAGAGCGCTTGCTTCGAGCAATCTTTGGTGAGAAGTCTCGTGAAGTACGTGATACCTCTTTGAGAATGCCTCATGGTGAAAGTGGTACGGTGATTGATGTGCAAGTTCTCGATAGTGATCTTGGTGATGAGCTTGATCCCGGTACACTCAAAGAAGTAACCGTCAAGGTTGCTCAAACTCGTAAGATCACCGTTGGTGACAAGCTTGCTGGACGCCATGGAAATAAGGGTGTTATCAGTAAAATTGTTCCTGCCGCCGATATGCCTCACTTGGCAGATGGTACTGCCGTAGACATCATTATTTCACCTCTGTCAGTCTTGGCTCGTATGAACATGGGTCAGCTGCTTGAAGCGCACGCTGGGTGGGCTGCACAGAAGTTAGGGTACAAAATTGCTGTTCCAGCATTTGAGCACTTTAATGAAGATAAAATCTGGTCAGAACTGAGTAGAGCAGGGCTTCCTGATTCTGGAAAAGCACAGCTATACGATGGCCGCACAGGTGAAAAATACGGTGAGCCAACTACCGTTGGTATTGCTTATATCTTGAAACTCACTCACATGGTGGAAGACAAGATGCATGCTCGTTCAACGGGTCCATACTCGCTTGTGACACAACAGCCTCTGGGCGGTAAAGCACAAATGGGTGGACAGCGTTTGGGAGAAATGGAGGTCTGGGCTCTAGAAGCACATCGAGCTGCCCATACCTTGCAGGAAATGTTGACCATCAAGTCAGATGATGTGATGGGAAGAGCAAAAGCATTTGAAGCAATTGTCAAAGGCACTGATATTCCTGCTCCAACCGTCCCTGAATCATTCAAAGTGCTGATGCGCGAACTCAACTCACTCGCTATCGACGTTGTTACCTATGAATCACAAGTTGTAGAGGAAGATGATAAACCAGCTGAAGTTCCTATGGATGACGTCCTCGTGGATGACACTGCAACAGCAGCAGATCCCGGCGATGATCAAACCAAAGGAGACGATGACGACAGTGATGATGACGATGATGAAGAATATGAAGAAGTATTTGACGAACAAGAAGCAGAAGCAGCCGCAGCTGCCGAGGCAGAAGTAGCAGCTACCGATGCGGACAAGGCATAATTCTCAAGGAGGACGACACACATGCAAAACATTATCGACTTTTCAGCACTCGGTATTAGAATTGCTTCTCCAGAAGTGATCAAGTCTTGGTCACATGGTGAAGTAAAGAAACCAGAAACCATCAACTATCGCTCTCTGCGTGCAGAGAAAGATGGCTTATTTGATGAAAAAATCTTTGGACCCACCAAAGACTACGAATGTTTCTGTGGTAAATACAAACGTATTCGCTATAAGGGTATTATCTGTGACAAGTGTGGTGTAGAAGTCACTCAAGCCAAAGTTCGTCGTGAGCGCATGGGCCACATTTCTTTGGCCGCACCTATTTCGCACATCTGGTATTTTAAGGGCGCGCCTTCAAAATTATCACTCTTATTGGATATTTCTCCACGCAACATCAACTCAATTATCTACTTCTCCAAATACATTGTGTTAGCTGTTGATCACGATGAAAAAGTCCAGAACCTTGAAAAGCTTGATATCAACCTCGTTGCTGCTCGAGATGATCTCAAAGCTCAGTTTGAGCAAGAGATGCAAAAGGTCAAAGATCAGATGGACACTGACAAGGCTGGTCTCAAAGACAAAGTAACCAACAAAGAAACACTTCAGCTCAAGGCTGGTGAGTTTGAGCTTAAAGCCAAGAATAGACTTATTGCACTTAAACAACAGCTTGAAACTCAGCTCGAACAAACAGAAGAAATCTTCAAGGCACTTAAAGTATTGGTGAAGAAGATAGGCAAACGTACGATCCTGACCGAGGATGAGTATCTGAAGCTTGATGAATATGATGTTGCCTCACATCTCAGAGTAGGTATGGGTGCTGAAAGTCTCATGGAGCTCGTTACCGAGATGGATTTGGATGCAACTGTTGCTTCTTTGAGAAAAGAAATGGCAGAAAGTAAAGGTGCCAAGCGTCTTAAGGCCACTAAACGACTTCGTGTTGTTGAGGGTTTACGCAAAGCTCAAATTAATCCATCCTGGATGTTCCTGAGTATTCTGCCAGTTATTCCTCCAGACTTGCGTCCAATGGTACAGCTGTCTGGTGGACGTTTTGCCACCTCAGACCTCAACGATCTCTATCGCAGAGTTATCAACCGCAATAATCGTCTTCGTCACCTCATTGAACTTGGTGCGCCAGAAATTATCTTGCGCAACGAAAAACGCATGTTGCAGGAGGCTGTTGACTCACTCATTGATGGTACCCAGGCCAGTCAAACTCGTCGCCGTGTTACTCGCCGCCCTCTCAAGTCTCTCTCAGAGATGCTAAAGGGTAAACAGGGACGTTTCCGTCAGAACCTTCTTGGTAAGCGTGTGGACTATTCTGGACGTTCAGTCATCGTTGTCGGTCCAGAACTCAAGCTTAACGAGTGTGGTATCCCTAAAGATATGGCACTTGAAATGTTCAAGCCATATGTCTTGCGTGAACTCATTGTGCAAGGTATTGCTCCCAACGTTAAGAGTGCTCGTCAACAGATTGAGCGTCGTGAGCCAGTTGTGTACGGTATTTTGGAACAGGTTATTACCAATCACCCAGTTATTCTCAACCGTGCTCCAACTCTTCACAAATTGGGTATGCAGTCATTTTTCCCAATGCTTATTGAGGGAAATGCTATACGTCTGCATCCCTGTGTCTGTTCTGGGTACAACGCTGACTTTGACGGTGACCAAATGGCTGTCCACGTGCCTCTTACCAAAGAAGCACAGGACGAGGCTCGTACTTTAATGCTTTCGAGTCACAACTTACTGAAACCAGCCAATGGGGAGCCCGTAACCGTTCCAAACAAAGAAATGGCTTTGGGTGTCTACTATATGACCACCATTGATGAAGCAGTGGCAAAATATCCACGAGCATTCGCCTCAGTGACTGAAGCTTATCACGCTGCTCAGGTGGGTCTCATCACTCGTCGTCAGCTTATCACTGTACGCCGAGATGGTGCTCGCATTGAGACAACTGTTGGACGTCTAGAGTTCAATGCTGTGTTGCCAAGTCAGTTCTCATACATTAATGAGCCGGTTACCGCAAAGCGCATCAAAGAAATTGTTACTAAAGCTATCGAGCAAATTGATCAAGACACGGTGGCTCAACTCATCGATTCTATCAAGAATCTTGGTTTCCGCGGAGCAACTGAATCCGGATTATCAGTATCAGTGACAGACTGTGCCATGATCGATGAAAAGGTCTCAATCGTTGAATATGCAAACAAACAGGCAGAGACAATTCAAGATGAGTATCAACGTGGCTTTATCTCTGAAGAAGAGCGTAAGCGTATGTCATTTGATCTCTGGATCAAGACAACCGACACTGTGGCTGAGAAGACATGGAACTCATATGCAGAAAGTAATGCAGTGAAAGTTATGATCAACTCTGGTGGTACTCGTGCTTCCAAAGATCAGGTGAAACAGCTGGCTGCTATGCGTGGATTGGTCGTTGACCCACTCGGTAACATCGTGGAAATGCCTACCAAGTCTAACTTCCGTGAAGGCTTGTCCATCTTCGAGTACGTAACATCCGCTCGTGGATCACGCAAGGGTCTGACCGACTCAGCCATCAAAACTGCTGACGCTGGATACCTAACTCGTCGTTTATGTGACGTGGCTCATGATGTCATCATTCGTCTTGAAGACTGTGAGACAGACAAAGGCGTGGAAATTCCTCGGGAAACCAGACCAGATGTATTCGGTATTCGCTTAGTGGGTCGTTACCTTGCTCAAACAGTTACAGTTGGCTCCAAAGTTATTGCTGAAGCTGGTGAGCTCATCACTCCAGAAATGGCTCAAGCCATCGACAAATCAGGTGTTGCAAGTGCGGTGATTCGTTCTCCGCTTACATGTGAAGCACCCAAAGGTTTGTGTGCACATTGCTACGGTTGGGACTTCTCAACCAGAGCCCCAATCGAAATCGGTGTGCCAGTAGGAATTGTGGCTGCACAATCAATCGGTGAGCCTGGTACACAGCTTACCATGCGTGTGAAGCACTCTGGAGGTATCGTGGGACTCGACGTGACACAAGGTTTGCCTCGTGTGGAAGAACTTTTCGAAGCACGTAACCCTAAGACCCCAGCACTGATTGCAGAAATCGCTGGTAAAGTCAGTCTAAGTTCAAACGATGAGGGTGAAACAGTGATTACAATCACTCCCGTAGGTACTCAGACTGGTGAAGCTATTTCCTATGCAGTGCATCGAAGTCAACAGCTCATTGTTACTTCAGGTGATCTGGTGCATGTTGGTCAACAACTCACTGGTGGATCAATTCATCTACGTGAGCTTTTGCAGATCAAAGGCTTGCTCCATGTGCAGCAGTATCTTGTTGATCAGATCCAACAAGTTTACGAGTCACAGGGTATTCAGATTCATGACAAGCACTTTGAAGTGATCGTGCGCAAAATGAGTGACAAGATTCAGATTGAAGCAACTGGTGATACCGAGTTCTTAACCGGTGAAGTCGTTGAGCGCTCTAAATTTATGGAGCTCAATGATGAAACTATTGCTGCTGGTGGTGAACCTGCTACAGCAAAAGTGTTATTCTTAGGTATTACCCGCTCGTCACTGTTCACGAGTTCATGGTTGTCAGCTGCATCATTCCAGCACACTAAGAATGTGCTCACTGACGCTGCTGCAACTGGTGCTATTGACAAGCTGGAAGGACTCAAAGAGAACGTCATCATTGGTCGCCTCATCCCCACAACCAAGGAGAGAGCGCAACTGGAGGTATAAAAACGAAAAAAGACGTGGTACAATCTACCACTTGTAACAGGAGATATGAATGCCAACAATTAATCAACTTATTCGCAAAGGCGGAAGAACCAGTAAATCAAAACGCATTAAGGCTGGTGCACTTCGCAGAAGTTTCAATACGGTGACGGGTCGACCTGTGCAAACGCTGAATCCTCAGAAACGAGGCGTGTGTACAGTAGTTAAGACCATGACTCCTAAAAAACCAAACTCGGCCTTGCGTAAAGTTGCTCGTGTCAGACTTTCCAATAAAATGGAAGTTACTGCATACATCATGGGCGAGGGACACTCTCTTGCTGAGCACAGTATCGTGCTTGTGCGTGGTGGAAGAGTGAAAGACCTTCCTGGTGTGAAGTATCATATTGTCCGTGGTAAGTACGATGCTACTGGTGTTGCCAACCGCAAAACCAGTCGCAGTAAGTACGGCGTTAAGGCAGGAAAATAAAGGATAGTATATGCGTTCAACAACCAAGGCTAACCGCCAAACAACTCCAGATGCAGTGTATGGATCAGTCAAAATAACCAAGCTGGTTAACTATGTCATGCGTGATGGAAAAAAGACTGTCGCAGAAAAGCAGGTCTATGCTGCTTTAGAACTACTTAGTGAACAGCTTAAAAAAGGTCCCCTCGAGGCATTTGACGAGGTCATTGAAGCACTTACTCCTCAGATGGAAGTTCGCTCTCGCCGTGTTGGTGGAGCAGCCTATCAGGTTCCTATGCCAGTTCGCCCACGTCGTGGTTTTTCTCTCGCAATCCGCTGGATTGTGCAAGAGGCTCGCAAGCGTTCTAGTTCTCAGTACCACACCTTCGCTGAAAAGCTGGTGGCTGAGATGGTCGATGCTTTGAATAACCAAGGTGGCGCGGTGCAGCGTAAAGCTACATCACACAGAATGGCAGAAGCCAACAAAGCATTTGCCCATTTCCGCTGGTAAAATAGATAAATACACGGTAGTAATAAAAATAAGTACGTGCTCACTACACGTGAGCATGAAGAGGTTGTATGTCACAACAGGTGGTTAAAACTACAGATCGCAGTAAGATTCCTCTTACGCGTATTCGTAATATCGGAATTATTGCTCACATCGACGCAGGAAAAACTACTACCTCAGAGCGTATCCTATACTTCACTGGTAAAACTTACAAAATCGGTGAAGTACATGAAGGTGCTGCTACCATGGACTGGATGGAACAAGAGCAGGAGCGTGGTATTACCATCGTTTCCGCTGCCACCACCACTTTCTGGACACCTTACTTTGACAGTCACCTTGAAAGTGCAGCCTACCGTTTCAACATCATTGATACTCCGGGTCACGTCGACTTCACTGCCGAAGTAGAACGCAGTTTGCGTGTTCTTGATGGTGGTGTGACCGTACTTGATGCTAGTGAAGGTGTTCAATCACAGTCAGAGACAGTCTGGCGCCAGGCAGATAAATATCACGTACCTCGTGTCTGTTTCATCAACAAGATGGATAAACTGGGTGCAGATTTCAAGGCAACCGTCGAAGATATTCGTACCAAGTTTGGTGTGAAACCAGCAGTTATGGTTCTTCCCATTGGTGCAGAGAATGAGTTTGTGGGTGTTGTACAGTTACTTGAACGTAAAGCACTTATCTGGAAAGACAGTGAGAAAAATATCGAGCCTATCGTCAGTGAGATTCCTGAAGATATGAAAGCTCAAGTTGAAGAATACCGTACGAAACTTGTGGAGCAAATTGCAGAAACTGATGATGCGCTCATGGAAAGATTCTTCTCTGGTGAAGAAATTGAAGTTAACGTCCTCAAGGCAGCGCTGCGCAAAGCAGTTATTGGGTATAAATTAGTACCAATCTTTGCAGGCTCTTCATTGAACAATATCGGTGTTCAACCTTTGCTTGATGGTGTTGTCGAGTACTTGCCTTCACCAGTCGATATTGATCACATCTCGGGTACCAACCCCAAGACCGAGGCAGAAGAAGTTCGCAAACTTGTTCCAGAAGAAAAATTGAGTATTCTGGCTTTCAAAATTCAAACCGATCCTCACGTAGGTAAGCTTACCTACTGTCGCGTCTACTCTGGTGTGTTGCAAGCTGGTACCTATGCATACAACTCTACTCGCGATGTCAAAGAACGTGTAGGTCGTTTACTGCTTATGCACGCAAACCAACGTGAAGAAATCACTGAGGCACGTGCAGGAGAGATCGTTGCAGTCGTTGGTCTGAAAGACACAAAAACAGGTGATACGATCTGTGATGAGAATAATAAGATTCTTCTTGAGGGTATTAGCTTTGCAGAGCCAGTTATTTCTCTGGCTATTGAACCAAAAACAAAATCAGACCAAGAGAAAATGGGTGCAGCCTTGCAGAAGTTCTCAGAAGAAGATCCTACTTTTAGAATTAGTAGCAACCCTGAGACTGGTCAGACAATCATAGGTGGTATGGGCGAACTTCATCTTGAGATTCTTGTTGATCGCATGAAGAGAGAGTTCAAAGTTGATGCTAACGTTGGTAAACCACAAGTTGCGTATCGTGAGACTATCACCAAAGCCTGTGAAGGTGAAGGTAAATACATCAAGCAAAGTGGTGGCCGCGGTCAGTATGGTCACTGTTTGATTCGTGTCGAACCAAAAGATCGTGGTACTGGCTACGAATTTGAAGATGCCATCAAAGGCGGTTCTGTGCCTCGTGAATACATTGAACCAATCAACAAAGGTATTCAAGAGTCATTGGAACGCGGTTTTTATGCTGGGTATCCTATGAGTGACCTTAAAGTAACACTATACGATGGTTCCTACCACGAAGTCGACTCAAGTGAAATGTCATTTAAAATGGCAGGTTCCTTCGCTATTCGTGATGCCGTCAAAGCTGGTGGCATGGTTCTTCTTGAGCCAATCATGAAAGTGGAGGTCTCAACACCCGAACAGTTTATGGGTGATGTGATCGGAGATTTGGGTTCACGTAGAGCTCAGATTCAAGGCACAACTAACCGTGGTTCAGTGACTATTATTACAGCACTCGTCCCATTGGCAGAGATGCAGGGCTATGTTACAATCTTGAGGAGCATGACCCAAGGTCGTGCTTCGTCAGTGATGTTGCCCAGTCACTACGACATTGTTCCAAACAGTATCGCAGAAAAGATTATTGCGGAACGCAAACCAGTTGGATCAAGAGCCGAATAGGGCAGGTAGTAAAAATAAGTACAGAAACATAACTGTAAAAAATACAGAGGAGGAAACATGGCAGACGCACAAAAGTTTGTACGTTCAAAGAAGCACGTCAATATTGGTACCATTGGTCACGTTGACCATGGCAAGACAACTCTCTCAGCAGCTATCACACAAACGCTTGCTAAGAAGTTCCCATCCCCAATCAACAAACCCATGAACTATGGTGATATCGACAATGCTCCAGAAGAGGCAGCTCGTGGTGTTACGATCAATATTTCACATATTGAATACGAAACCGCAAAGAGACACTATGCACACATTGATGCTCCAGGTCACGCTGACTACATTAAAAACATGATCACTGGTGCAGCTCAAATGGACGGCGCTATCCTTGTCGTTGCAGCAACTGATGGTCCTATGCCACAGACTCGTGAGCACATTCTTTTGGCAAAACAAGTTAACGTGCCAAAGATCGTTGTTGCTCTTAACAAATGTGATATGGTTGATGATCCAGAGCTTCTTGATCTCGTTGAAATGGAAGTGCGTGAACTATTGACCAAATACGGCTTCAATGGAGACGAAACTCCTATCATCCGCGTCAGTGCTCTCAAGGCAGCTGAAGGTGATGCTGCAGCACAAGACCAGGTCATGAAACTTATGGATACTGTTGACGAGTACGTCCCAGATCCAGTTCGTGATCTTGATAAAGCATTCTTAATGCCAGTCGAAGACGTCTTCTCAATTAAGGGTCGTGGTACGGTTGTGACTGGTCGTATTGAGTCCGGTGTTGTTAAAGTAGGCGACGAAATCGAAATTGTGGGACTCCGTGAGTCACGCAAAACTACCGTAACAGGTGTGGAAATGTTCCGCAAAATGCTTGATCAAGGTGAAGCAGGTGACAACGTCGGCATCCTCTTAAGAGGTGTTGAAAAAGACGATGTTGAGCGCGGTATGGTGTTGGCGAAAACAGGTACCACCACCCCTCACACTGAATTTGAGGCAGAAGTGTACATTCTGACAAAAGAGGAAGGTGGTCGTCATAAGCCATTCTTCACAGGATATCGTCCACAGTTCTATATTAGAACAACCGACGTAACTGGTGAAATTGCTTTAGCACAAGGTGTCGAAATGGTTATGCCTGGTGACAACGCAAAGATGACAGTCAAGTTAATTCAACCTGTCGCGATGCATGAAGGTCTCCGGTTTGCTATCCGTGAGGGTGGTCATACCATTGGTGCAGGTGCTATAACCAAGGTTATTAAGTAAGAAATAGACCGAACAATCGCGCCTAGTAGCTTTACTAGGCGCGATTTGTTTAGGGGGTGCATTCCTCCTTAAAAAACAAAAATGCATGTTTACTTCTCGATAGGAAATAAGGTATAATTCACAGTCTTGATAGTTAAAAAACAACACATGGCTACGAAACAACAGAAACAAAAACCACAGGGCAGTTATAAGATCCGCGTACGACTCAAATCATACGACCATCGGGTTATAGATGAGGCGAGCAAGAAGATTCTTGAAACGACTCTCGCAACTGGTGCTCAGGTTATTGGACCTGTCCCACTTCCTACCCATATTAAATCATTTACTGTTCTCGCTTCACCACATGTTGATAAGAATGCTCAAGAGCATTACGAGATCAGAACACACAAGAGAACTTTAGATATTGTTAATCCAACAAGTAAAACGATTGACTCACTGATGCATCTTGAACTTCCAGCCGGTGTTTCAATTCAGATTAAAATGTAAGAGTAGAAAGAGAACGTACTTGAAGATAATTATAGTACAGCAAGAAGAGATCACACGTGTGTAATGCCCGACACCACAGGATGAGACTCATAGATATAAGCAACGAGTATGATAAAAGATTTTTTTGTTACCAAAATAGGCATGACCCAAGCATGGACTCAAGCTGGCAAGAGATTGGCAGTTACTCGCTGTAAAGCATCTGATATTCAGGTCGTTTCCACTAGATCAGTTACTCGCATCAATAAACTTCTTCATAACCACCCAGCTACCACAACAACGTTGGTAGAAATTGGAGTGGGAGTCAAAAAAATGGCAAACGTGTCACAACCACTCAGAGTTCAGCTAACCAAAAAGGGTTTCGCAACAGGTGTTCGTAAAGTTGCCGCTGTACACACTGCAAGTGAAGAAACATATACTGATGGACAATCTATTCAAGTAACTGATGTTTTACAAATTGGTGATGTTGTCAAAGTTCAGGGCTCAAGTAAAGGTAAGGGTTTTGCTGGTGTCGTCAAGCGCCATGGTTTTGCAGGGGGACCTCAAACACATGGACAATCAGATAGACTTCGTGCTCCTGGTGCAATCGGTAATCGCACTACTCCAGGTCGTGTCTTTAAAGGTAAACGCATGGCCGGTCACATGGGTACTGAGACAAAAACTATTTCTGGATTAGTTGTGGTATACATTGATCCTACTACAAAAGAATTATGGCTCAGTGGTCCTATTCCTGGAGCGGTGAGAGACAGTCTGAAAATTACTAAGACTGGCAAAACAAAATCAATCGAATTAAATAAACAAGCATCTGGTATTAAGGAAGTAGTCGTTTCACCAGAAACTACTACAGTAACAGAAGCAACACAAGAATAAGTAGTATATGCAATTGATTAGAGTTTCTGCAAGCGGTTCTGAATCAAAAGTGACAGCAAGTCCACTTTTGTTCAGTGAAGAAGTAAGTGAACGTTCTTTGGCACAGGCACTTCGTGTCTACCTTTCCAATGAACGTCAAGCTACCAGCAAGACCAAGTCTCGTGGAGAAGTTGCGCGTACAAAGAAAAAACTCTATAAACAAAAGGGTACTGGTGGTGCACGTCACGGTGCTCGCAGTGCTCCATTATTTGTGGGTGGTGGTGTGGCTCATGGTCCTAAAGGTATCGAAAACTGGTCTCGCAAGTTATCTAAAAAACATAAGAAACAATCTTTAACTGCAGCTTTAAGTATCCAAGCAAGTACTGTCCGCATCATTGATGAGTTTAGTGTTCAGTCTGGAAAAACAAGTGATGCAGTAAAAGTACTCCAGCATGTTCAAAGCTCTGTTGGCTTAACACTCGTCATTACCCCAGACCATGACATTGCATACACTCGTGTAATGGCAAACATTCCGCAAGTTGAGTGTCGTACAGCAGAAGGCGTCACAGCTCGAGATGTATTAGCTGCTAACCGCATTGTCGTAACTGAAGCTGCGCTCCATGCTCTTGAGTTACGCTTACAGGCACGCACCAAGGGTGATATCGCAGAGAAAACAGTGGTGAAAAAAGCACCTAAAGTGACGTCAACCGTCAAAGCTACAAAAAAAGTAAGTACAAAGAAAAAAGCTGAATAACGTATGAATCCATACATCATTAAAAGACCAGTGATTACCGAGAAAACAGTCAGATTGGCTTCTACTTCACGAGCATACACATTTGCAGTTGATAAAGGTGCTACCAAGTACCAGATCGCACAAGCAGTTTCTGAGCTCTATGGTGTTACTGTTGAAGTAGTGCGAACAGCAACTATTCAATCACAAAGTCGTCGCACTGGTAAGAAAAGAATGAAAGCACGCACTGCAGCGGTCAAAAAAGCTCTTGTTACCATAAAAACAGGAGAAAAAATTGATATTTTTGATACAGCATTTGCTGAGCAAAGTGCATAAAAAGTACGCGTATGTTAAAACAAAGAAAACCAACAACGAGCGGTCAAAGACATCAAGTAAACATTGATAGGTCCCATCTTCATGATGGTAAGCCTGAGAAATCACTGTTAGTCTCTGGTCATATTAAACGTCAAGGCCGTGGTTATCAAGGTCACGTGACCGTTCGTCATCGTGGTGGTGGTGTAAAGAAAAGAGTTCGTGTCATTGATTGGAAGCGTTCAAAATTTGGCGTGCCTGCAGTGGTTAATCGTTTTGAATACGACCCCACTCGTGGTGCTGAGCTTGCTCTTCTTTTCTACAAAGATGGTGAAAAGGCCTACATTATTGCCCCAGAAGGAGTTAAGGCAGGTGATACACTCATTTCAGGTTCCGATGTAGACATTAAGGTAGGAAATGCCTTGCCCCTTAAGCACATTCCCATTGGTGTAACCGTGCACAACATCGAATTAAAGCCTGGCCGTGGTGCTCAAATGGTTCGCGGTGCTGGAGTTGGCGCTGTGATCCAGTCAAAAGAAGATGGTTTTGTTTCTCTTCTTTTACCTTCCAAAGAAGTTCGGTTGATAAAAGATGACTGTTTAGCTACAATTGGCCAAGTCGGTAATGCAGAGTGGAAAAACCGTAAAATTGGGAAAGCTGGCCGACGTCGCTTGATGGGTATCCGCCCTACTGTCCGTGGTACTGCACAACATCCAGGTTCACATCCACATGGTGGTGGTGAGGGTCGTTCAGGTGTCGGTCTGAAATATCCAAAGACACCATGGGGTAAACATGCTCTTGGTACCAAAACACGAAATAAGCGTAAATGGAGTACCAAGCTTATTGTCAGAGATCGTCGAGCAAAGTCATAAAGGAAAGTTATGAGTAGAAGTTCAAAAAAAGGTCCATTTATTGATCCTAAACTTTCCAAGAAAGTTATGGATCAAAAGCAAAGTGGCACAAAGACACCTATTAAAACGTGGAGTCGTGCTTGCACAATCAGTCCTGATTTTGTAGGTCACACTTTCCTTGTTCATCAAGGCAAGAACTTCGTGGAAGTATTTGTTACTGAAGCAATGGTTGGTCACAAACTTGGGGAATTCGCTCCAACACGAACCTTCCATGGTCACGGTAAAATGGTGAAGAGACTCTTAACCAAGACATAAAAAGAAAAATTGTATGATAGTTCGAGCAACACAAACCTATACAAGACAAGCACCTCGCAAGGTCCGTTTGGTGGCTAACACTGTAAAGAAGTTGTCACTCAAGGCAGCTTTGGAGCAATTAGCTGTAATGCCACGTGATGCAAGCGTGGTTGTCATGAAAGTTCTTCGCCAAGCTATTGCAAACGCGATACACAATCACAACATTGCTTTTGAGGAGCTTTCTATAAAATCTATTCTTGTTGACGAGGGTCCCCGCTACAAGCGTTTTAGAGCTGTGAGTAGAGGTCGTGCTCATTCTATTGTGAAACGCACAAGTCACGTTGCAGTTGTTCTACAAACAAACGAAGCTGTTGTGACACAGCAAGAAACACCTAAAGAAGTTGCTGTCAACGAAGTTGTTGAATCAACAAAAGCAGTCGCAAAAAAGACACCAGTAAAAAAATCAGTGCAGAAAAAGAAGTAAAAATATAGTAGAATACACGTTTTGAAGAAAATATGGGACAAAAAGTAAATCCAATCGGCTTTCGTGTAGGACCATTCTTTAATTGGTCTGCAAAGTGGTATGCACCAAAAGCTGACTATGCAGACACTGTTTTAGAAGACTACAAGCTCCGTAAGCATCTCGAAGAGAAGCTGAGTAGCGCTGGTGTTGTTCGTATTGATATTGAACGCTCATTAACTGTTATTAAAGTTATCTTGCATGTTGCTCGCCCTGGTGTTGTTATTGGCAAGGGTGGTTCGAATTTGGAAGAAATCAAAAAGCAAATTGAGCGTATCTTGAATGTCGCAAAGCTTAAGAAGGATCGTGTCAAGATTGATTTACGTGTAGAAGAAGTTACTCAACCTGACTTAAGTGCAAAACTCATCGCAGAGCGTATCGCTGGCCAGCTGGCTAAGCGTTTTCCACACCGCCGTGCAGTTTTACAGTCAATCGAGCGTGTGATGCAAAGTGGTGCGAAAGGTGTAAAGATCTCCCTTGCTGGTCGTATAGGTGGTGCTGAAATTGGTCGTACAGAGAAGTATTTTGAAGGGAGTATCCCAACTCAGACACTTCGTGCCAATATTGATTACTACCACCAATCAGCATATACACGTTCTGGATACGTCGGTGTGAAAGTGTGGATTTATAAAGGTGAAATAGTATAAGAGCAGCAGTATGTTACAACCAAAAAAAGAAAAATACCGCAAACAATTCAGAGGCAAGATGAAAGGTATCGCTAATCGTGGTACTGAGCTTGCATTTGGCGAGTATGGCTTAAAGGCTGTTACTGGTGGTTGGGTTAATGCACATGAGATAGAAGCGGCTCGTAAGAAAATCACATTCATGACAAAACGCGCTGGTACCTATTGGTGTAGAATTTTCCCTCACAAACCAATCACAAAGAAGCCCGTGGGTGTCAAGATGGGTTCTGGAAAAGGTCCTGTGGAGACACACGTAGCTGTTGTGAGACCAGGTACCATTCTGTTTGAACTCGGTGGGGTAACTCCAGAAGTGGCACGTGACGCTTTTACCAAAGCTGGTCACAAGCTTTCATTAAAAACAATACTAGTGAATAAATAAATTTTTATGAAAAGAAATGATATCAAAGCACTCAGCGAGAAGACACGCAGCGAGTTACAAACACAACTCACTACGTTAGAGCGTGAACTTGCTACAGCTCGCCTTAAAAAGGCAGTCGGTAAGCTTGAGAATGTTACAAGCATTGCTGTGTTAAGAGATGATATCGCTCGAGTAAAAACAATTATTCGTGCACAAGAATTGGCCGCATAATAAGAGGAACTACGTATTTATGAAAACACTGCAAGGAACCATCATAGCATTGAAGACAGCACAAACCGCACAGGTAAGTGTTGAGCGTCAATGGCAGCATCCTTTATATAAGAAACAGGTTCGAAGAACCAAGTCATATGCATGTCACTATACTGATATGCAGTTGGCTGTGGGAGATGTTGTCGTCATTCGTGAATCACGACCAATTAGTAAGACGAAACATTTTGTAGTCGCAGAGAAGGTGCAATAAACAGGTATGATACAGCTTAGAAGCGTCGTACAAGTAGCAGATAATAGTGGTGCTCGACAAATTAGAGTTATCCAGGTTTACGGTGGATCAATGCGCCGTTTTGGATATGTTGGTGACGTTGTGAAGGCTTCTGTGATTGATGCAGATCCACAAGGTACCATTAAAAAAGGTGATAAGGTCACTGCAGTTATGGTACGAGCTCATAAAGAAAAGCGACGCTCAAATGGTGAGTATATTCGCTTTGACGACAACGCTGCTGTTATTGTAGAGTCTAGAGATAATCCAGAGCCAGTGGGTACACGTGTGTTTGGCCCAATAGCTCGTGAAGTAAAAAATAATGGCTTTGCTAAAATAGCAAGTCTTGCGCCAGAGGTATGGTAGGACCACAATGAAATTTAAAGTTGGAGACACAGTACTTATTACGAGCGGCAAAGAAAAAGGTAAGAAGGGTGAAATTACCCGTGTATTACCTCAAGAAGACGCCGTAGTTGTAAAAGGGATGAACCTTTTCACCCGACACGTTAAGCCAATGGCGGGAAGAAGTGGTCAAAAAGTAGTGAGTGAGCGTCCTTTGTCAGTCGCTAAAGTAGCTCATGTGAACGAAGCTGGTGCTCCAGACAGAATAGGTTTCACTGTCGCAAAAGATGGCAGCAAGGTACGTGTTTTTAAGAAATCAGGTGTAGCAGTTGCTGAAAAGAAACAAGCTAAGAAATAAAAAGTATATGACAACACTACAGAAAAAATATCGCGAAACAGTGGTGCCACAACTTCAAAAAGAGTTTGGCATTGAGAATGCATTTGCGGTACCTCGTATTACCAAAGTTGTTATCAACACTGGTATTACTGATCCACAAGATCCTCGTGCACGTCGAACTATTATTGATAACGTTGCAGCACAGTTTGCACAGATAGCCGGACAAAAAGCTATGGTCACCTCAGCAACAAAGTCAATTGCTGGTTTCAAGCTGCGTGTGGGTGATCCACTTGGTGTCAAAGTCACCTTGCGTGGAGAGAGAATGTGGCAGTTTTTGATCAAACTGATTGATGTTGCATTGCCACGTGTCAAAGACTTTCGTGGTGTCTCAAGAACAGCATTTAACAACGGAACATATAGTATGGGCGTTCAAGAACAGATTATTTTCCCAGAAATAGAGTACGATAAGATTGATAGTATCCGTTCTCTTCAAATTGTTATGAGTATCACTGGTGGTTCTGACAAGCAGTCACTGCGTCTATTAGAGCTACTTGGTGTCCCTTTCGCGAAAGAGACAAAATAAGGAATCTGTATGGCAAGTAAATCTGAAATAGCAAAATCACTCAAACAATTACGCAAACGTGCGGCTTATTGGTCTCGCGGAGTGCGTAAGCAAAATAGGGTGTCGACTCGCGGCGTGAACCGGTGTAAAATAACCGGTCGTCCTCGTGGATACATGCGCTACTTTGGTTTGAGTCGGTTAACATTCAGAGAACTGGCAGCCAAAGGAGAGTTACCAGGAGTAGTGAAAGCAAGTAAATAATATGATTGACCCAGTAAGTGATCTCATCATCAGAATTAAGAATGCAGTGCTTGCACGCAAAGGTGAAGTCCGTGTGCCTCACTCAAAAATGAAGCAGGCTGTTGCCGATATTTTGGCAGCAGAGGGATATGTGACAACAGTCACAACTGAACCCGCACAAGTTGGCAAAGACCTTGTGATTACGCTTAAATATGTGGGCAAACAGTCATTAGTGACTGATGTACGTAGACTTTCCAAGCCAGGCCGTCGCTTGTATGCTCCTGCAACGCAGATCCCTAAAACGCTTGGTGGCTATGGTATCACAATTGTATCAACCAATAAGGGAGTCATGACCGATAAGGAAGCTCGCAAGCAGAACGTCGGTGGTGAACTTCTGTGTCAAATTTGGTAAACAACTATGTCAAGAATTGGAAAAAAATCAATAGCACTTCCCGCACAAGTTACCGTTACGGTCGCTGATACTGGTATCGTGGTTAAAGGCCCTAAAGGTCAACTTACCGCTCCGTTATTCGATAATATTCGTGTAACCGTTGCAGAAGGTACTGTGTCTGTAGAGCGTGCTGGTGATTCTCTGCAACTACGTGCCTATCATGGACTTATCAGAAGTTTACTCAATGCTCATATCACCGGCGTAACCCAAGGATTCAGTAAAACACTTAAGCTCGTTGGTACTGGATACCGTGCCCAGGCCAAAGGAAAAGGGCTTAGTATTGCGGTAGGTTATTCTCATCCTGTAGATGTAGAGCCAGTTGATGGCGTCACTTTTACTCTTAAAGGTAACGACACAATCGTAGTTGATGGCATTGATAAACAGGTAGTAGGACAAGTTGCTGCAAACATTCGTGCTATTCGTCCCCCAGAACCATACCAAGGTAAAGGCATTAAGTACGAAGATGAAGTTATTCGCCGTAAACAAGGTAAAGCAGCAGCATAAGACAGAATAGAGTACTTTATGAAACAGATTCGTCACGTTTTATCAGCAGAACAGAAGCGAGTACTTCGTGTTCGTCAGAGTATGCAGGGAACTGCCACAAAACCTCGCATTAGTGTTGTTCGATCCAATCGGTCTATTGCTGTCCAAGCCATTGATGATGTCGCTGGAACTACTCTTGTCGGTACACAGGATGATCTTACTTCCAAAGGAACTAAAACAGAGCGGGCTACAGCAACTGGTGCTCGCTTAGCAGCTGAGTTAGTAAAGAGAAAAATCACTACGGCTATTTTTGATCGTGGTGCATATCGGTATCATGGACGGGTAAAAGCAGTCGCTGAAGCACTGCGTGAAGCCGGCATTAAGGTATAATAAAAAATCTATATGGCAGAACAGCAACACAAAGAACCACGAGAGTTTGACGAAAAAGTTATTCAGGTTTCTCGCGTCTCTAAAAAGACTAAAGGTGGAAACAAGATGGGTTTTTCGGTTCTGATGGTAGTGGGAGACAAAAAAGGTCGAGTCGGTGTTGGTCTTGGTAAAGCAAAAGACGTGCAGGCAGCAGTCAAAAAAGGTGTTAAGAAAGCAAAAAAACGCATGATTTCGGTACCAATGCAAGGGACAACAATTCCTTTCCGCATTGAGGCAAAGCTCGGCGCTGGTGTTATTATGTTAAAACCAGCTCCAAAAGGTTCAGGTGTTATTGCAGGTGGTCCAGTTCGTGCTGTGGTGGAAGCTGCTGGTATTCGTGATATTTCAAGTAAAATCATGGGTAGTAGTAACCAAGCCTCGAGTGTGTATGCCACATTTGAAGCACTGAAACAAATTGCCCGCATTGTGGAGCTTAAAGGTCTCAAACTGAAATCTATCGCACAAGTGGAGGCCGAAGCTGCTGAACAGATGCAAGAAACACAAGCAAAAGCACTTCAAAAAGCAACTCAGAAGAAAGACACAAAAGCAGAAACAGCAGCTCCCAAACAAAAAGAAGCTGCTACACCAGTAAAAGCTGAAAAGAAAGCTAAAAAGGTAACAGCAAAGAAAACAGAGTAATCTATGTCACGCATTGCAACTCTCCCATCTATTATTGAGCGTCCCAAGAAACGCGTGGGTCGTGGTTTAGGTTCTGGAAAAGGTGGACACACCTCAAGCCGAGGCCAAAAAGGCCAATGGTCACGTCAGGGCGCATCAGTTCCTGCCTGGTTTGAAGGTGGTCAATTGCCATTGGTCAAACGCCTTCCAATGCTTCGTGGTAAAGGCTTATTAAAGCCCACTTCTCGAATCGTCGCAATCACTCTGAGCGATTTGAATAAACTTGAAGCAGGTGCTATCACTGTGGATACATTGAAACTTGCTCGTGTTGTTCCGCAGCTTGTTCGTGGAGTTAAAGTAATTGCAACTGGAAAAATTGAGAAGAAAATGGTACTTTCAGGTGTCAAAGTAACAGCTGCTGCCCGTGCTGCAATTGAAGCTGCCGGTGGAAGCGTACAGGAGTAATCCCTAAGAACCAGTGAAAAAAGCATTGCATTTTTTTGAAACACTGCTTACTACACCAGTCCTTCGTAGGAAGCTTTACTTTACCGCACTCATTTTTCTTGCATTTCGCTTACTTGCACATATTCCTATCCCAGGTGTCGACTTAGTTCAACTCAAAGCAATTTTTGCATCGAGTCAATTTTTAAACTTGCTTAATATTTTCTCTGGCGGTACTCTGCGCAATTTCTCTGTGGTGGCTGTGGGAATCAACCCCTATATAACTGCTTCAATTGTTATTCAATTGGCGGGTATGGTGGTACCCAAGTTGAAAGAAATGCAAAAAGAGAGTGAAGCAGGAAGAGAACAGATTAATCAGTACACTCGATTGCTTTCTGTGCCCTTAGCAGTAGTCCAGAGTATCTCTGTTAT
The DNA here is from genome assembly GCA_964648715.1 of uncultured Pseudomonadales bacterium. Taxonomy (GTDB): domain Bacteria; phylum Patescibacteriota; class Microgenomatia; order UBA1400; family PJMF01; genus OMIS01. The sequence continues at coordinate 39,086 of CAZYNM010000005.1, forward strand.
CGCTGTATTGCGCTCACAACACCTTCTCACAACGAATGATCCATTGAGTATCATTACCATTGTCACTTCATTGGTGGCAGGTTCTCTTATTGTCATGTGGCTTGGAGAGCTTATTTCACTTCATGGTTTAGGTAATGGTATTTCTATGATCTTGTTGGGTGGTATCTTGAGTCAACTACCATTAGCAGCTGCACAAGTATTTGCAGCCACGACGAGTGATCAGCTCATCACTGTAGGGATTTTCGCATTACTCTTTTTGGCAGTCATCGGGCTAGTTGTTTGGATGACAGAAGCTGTACGTAAAGTCTCCATCCAATATGCTAAGCGACAGCGAGGAAGTAAGATGTATGGTGGTCAATTAACTCATCTGCCCATTAAAGTGAATGTAGCAGGTGTTTTGCCCATTATTTTCGCTGTGTCAGTCATGTTGGCACCAACATTTATTGCGCGCCTTTTTACAGCCTCTGGAAATCAACTTCTCATGGATTGGGCACGCTCTCTGAATATCTGGTTCGCTCCAACATCTGCGATCTATCTTATAACATACTTTTGTATCGTCTTTTTCTTTACCTATTTTTCAGCCCTCATTTTCTTTAACGCTGATGACATTTCAGAGGAACTCAAAAAGAGTGGCGCCTTTGTGCCTGGTATTCGTCCCGGTGGACCTACAAAAAAATTCCTTGAGTTTGTTGTCAGTCGAATTACTCTGGTAGGTGCTTTGTTCCTTGGATTTATTGCCTTGATGCCATCATTAGCTCAGCACTTTACCGGAATCAATTCACTGGCGATTGGAGGAACTGGCGTCCTCATCGTGGTCTCAGTTATTCTAGAAACCGCAAAGCAAGCAGACAGTATGGTAGTAGAACAAAAATACGAAAAATACTCATAATAAATAACAGGTAAGGGGAATATGAAAATAGTTCTTATTGGTATTCAGGGTGCTGGAAAATCAACGCAGGGTAACATGCTTTCACAGAAACTGAATGTTCCCTATTTATCATCTGGACATATTTTTCGAGAAATGGCTAAAGAAAAAACGCAACTGGGTCGTTGGCTCAAAGAGACACTTAACTCTGGTGCCCTCGTTCCTGATGACACAACACTTGAGATAGTTCTTACCTATCTAGAAAAGCCAGAGTACTCCAATGGATACATTCTTGATGGCTTTCCTCGTACTGTTCCTCAAGCTGAGGCGTTTACTGGTGGAGTAGACAAAGTAGTATATCTAAAAGTATCTGATAAAGAGGCTTTGTGGCGTATATCAGGCAGAAATGATGCGCGAGATGATGAAACCTTGCAAGCAATTCGAAAGCGTATTGCACTCTTTCATGAACTAACAGAGCAAGTTATCGAATACTATCGTCAACATGATAAGCTTATTGAAGTTGATGGTGAACTTTCAGTTGATGAAGTGTACACATCAGTGCTTAAAGAACTGCGCGTAGCCTAGTTTCAGGAAAGTGCTGCACCTATGGATAGCTTGACCCGTAAAATAACCGCAATGCGTGAAGGCGGTAAGTTACTCCATAGTGTCCGCCAACAATTGGTAAAATTTGTTCAGATAGGAACGGTATTTCGAGAAATTGAACAAGAAGCTCAGCGTTTGCTAAAACAAGCGGGAGTTAAACCAAGTTTTTCTACTGTGCCAGGATATCATTGGGCAACGTGCATCATGAAGAATGATGCCTTATGCCACGGCATTCCTGGTGAGCAAAAAGTCGCAGATGGTGATGTTATCACAATCGACATTGGATGTATTAACGACGGATATCATCTTGATACGACAACTAGTTTTTCAGTAGGATCTGTTCCAAGCAGTACTGCTAACTTTCTTGAAGTTGGCAGAAAATCTCTCACTAAAGCCATTAGTGTTGTTGGTCCAGAGGCTAGTGTATATGATGTGAGTTTTGCAATGGAGAAAGTAGTTACCAAGCATGGTTATGGATGTGTGTACCAGCTGACTGGCCATGGGGTAGGCGAAGAACTGCATATGGAGCCAAGTATTCCCTGTGTCGCTCAAAAGCGTGATAAGCGCATCAGCCTGTATCCAGGTATGACAATAGCCGTAGAGATTATGTATACCCAAGGAAGCCCTGATCTGGTCCTTGCCTCAGATGGATGGACATATGCCACCAGAGATCACTCACTTTCAGCAATGTTTGAAGAAACAGTACTTGTGACTGAAAATGGGCACGAGATACTGACAAATCAGTAATTTTTTGATATACTATACGTTCTATATTAGTGGATACAGTAGATTTATGGGAAAAGTACAGGATCATAAGCGAGCAGCCAAAGCAAAACGTCAAGTTGATGTGACGGATGATTCTGCATCGCGTGATGATCGTTTTTCTATCGAGGGTGTTGTTGAAGCGTGTTTACCCAATACCATGTTCAAAATAACAGTTACCGCATCTGAAGTGCCTCAAATGGTAGGCCACGAAGTGTTGGGTACACTCATTGGTAAAATGAGACTCTTTCGAATCCGCCTTCTGCCTGGTGACTTAGTGAAGGGTTACGTATCTAAATATGACCTCAAAAAGTGTAAAATAACGTATAGAGCAACAAAAAGTAATTTGCAGCAAAATTGATACTTTTCAAAGAGGAGCACGCCTGGTATAGTTCAACCCTGTTTACAGAAAGAAATCTATGATTCGTATTGCCGGTATAGACCTGCCAGAACAAAAGAAGATTGGTTTTGCACTTTGCTATATTTATGGCGTAGGTACAAAGCTGGCCTTTGATGTTTTGCGTGAGGCCAATGTTGACAAAGAGAAACGCACGCGCGATTTGAGTGCAGACGAAGTTAACCGCATTCAGCGCGCTATCGATCGTATTCCGGTAGAAGGAGATCTGCGTCGTATTGTGAATGATAATATTGATCGCTTAAAGAGAATTAAGGCTTACCGAGGTCTGAGACATATCGCTAAACTTCCCAGTCGTGGGCAGAGAACTCGTACCAATTCCCGCAATGCGCGTGGTGGCGTGAAACGCCGTACCGTCGGTGCTATGTCAAAGGAAATGGCACAAAAACTAGAAGATGCAAAGAAGGCAGCATAATGGAAGTTGTTTATGGCTCAAACAGTAACTAAACGCAAACCACAAAAAGTAGTAGCAATCCCCAAAGGAAGACTGTACGTCACTGCTACGTTTAACACCACGCTCGCAAGTATTACTGACGAACAAGGAAATGTGCTCTGCTGGTCATCAGCTGGTGAGTCAGGTTTCTCTGGTTCTCGCAAGTCTACACCCTATGCTGCTACTATCACCGTCGAGAATGCAATTACCAAGGCCCGTGCCTATGGAATGCAGCAGGTAGCTTTGTTTATTAAAGGACCAGGTCCTGGACGAGACGTGGCGCTTCGTGTGTTAAAAGCACAGGGTATTAAAGTTACTATGATTGCTGACATGACTCCGCTCCCACACAACGGAACACGTCCACGAAAAGCAAAGCATAACAAATAATAAAGAGAATATATGTCAAGATATACAGGACCACGTAATAAACGAGCTCGCAAAGTAGGTGAAGACCTTGGACTCAAAACTAGTGCAGTTAAAGTGGCACGTCGTTTGGCCAGTAAACCGGGACAACATGGCAGTAAAGGCCATGGAAAGATGTCCGGCTTTGCTATTCAACTCAAAGAGAAACAAAAGCTGAAGTACATTTACGGTGTGACTGAGAAACAACTGAGAGGCTTATATGATACAGCCACCCAGAGTTCTTCAGCTACAGGTGAAGAACTGCTCGCTTTGCTTGAGCGACGCATTGACAATGTCCTGTATCGCTTGGGTTGGGCTCCTACCCGAGCAGCAGCTCGTCAACTAGTTAACCATGGTCATGTGATGGTAAATGGCACAAAAGTGAGTGTCCCTTCTTATCGAGTCGTTGTCTCTGACATCATTACGTACACAACACGTGGTTTGCAGATTCCTCTGGCTGCACAGGCAGTTAAGGACGAGACCACTCCTCCAGCATGGTTGGAGAAGAAGCAAGCAGTTGCACATGTTTCACGCTTACCCGAGCGTGCTGACATTACAGAAACAGTAGAAGAACAGTTAGTTGTCGAGTTCTATTCTCGATAAAGTAGTAGATAGTAAAAGGAGTAAGCTCCAGACACAGATTTTCTTTCACAAGAAAGAAGAGGAGAAACAAGGAATCTTATGCCAGATATGAGTCACCAACAAGTTACTGCACCAACCTTCCAGGTCACTGAAGGTCAGACTGTGCGTGAAGAAGCAGTTATTAATATTGAGCCTCTTGAACAGGGCTATGGTCATACCATTGGTAATGCCCTTCGCCGTGTTATGCTCACTTCTCTCACTGGATGTGCTATTACTTCAGCACGTATTGCTGGTGTTGATCATCAGTATACCGCTGTTGATGGCGTGTCAGAAGATGTTTTGGAAATGACCCTTAACCTCAAACAGATCCGCATCCAAGCAGACCAAGAAGGTAAAGGAATTCTGAGACTATCTGTTAAAGGTCCTCAGACTGTTACTGCAGCAGATATTGAGTGCGAAGCTGGTTTCAGAGTTGTTAACCCTGAGCAACATATTGCTACTGTAGCAAAAGGTAAGACTCTAGAAATTGATATGGTTGCAGAGACTGGTATTGGGTATGCCGTCGCTGACGAAAAGAAGAGTACAACCGTTGGTGAAATCTCTCTTGATGCACTTTTTTCACCAGTGATTACTGTTTCCTACTCGGTTGAAGCTACTCGTGTTGGTCGTCGTACCGACTACGATAAGCTGATTATGCGTGTCGTCACTGATGGTAGTGTGACAGCCTTGGCAGCAGTCAAGCAAGCAGCAACTATACTTGCCAAGCAATTTAACCAAATAGTAAGTCCAGTCATGCCAGCTCAAGAAGAGAAGCTTTCTGCCCTCTCTCCTGCAGAAGCTGAAGTTTTGCGACTTACTGTTGAAGAACTGGATCTTCCTACTCGTATTGCTAATGCATTGAGAAAAGGTGGATTCAAGACAGTTAGTGATCTGGTTGGTATCCCAAAGATGACTGTAGCAAAAGTGAAAAACTTAGGTGAAAAAAGTGTATCAGTAGTGCAAGAGGCGCTCGAAAAGAAAGGCGTTTCTTTAGGCGAGTAAAGTTATGCGACACAGAGTAGCAAGTAAACAACTGCAGCGTGATACCAAACATCGTGAGGCCTTGATCAAAAACTTGGTCAGAGCATTGTTTGAGCATGGTGCAATAACCACAACCCGTACCAAAGCAAAAGTAGCTCAGCCAGTAGCTGAACGACTTATTACTACTGCCAAAGGTGGTAGTATCGCAGATCGTAGAACACTCCATGCCTATTTTGGCAAGCGAGATGTTGTAAATACCTTAGTTGATCGAATCATCCCCGTGGTTGGATCGAGACAAAGTGGATTTACTCGTATTACTGACATGGGTACCCGAGCTGGCGATAATGCTACTCTCGTGGAACTCGCTTTGGTTGATATGCCAGAAAAAGTGGGCAATTTTGATGGAGTTCATACTCGTTCAGACGTGCCACAAGCAAAACCAGCGGCATCACAAAAAGCAGCTAAGACAAGCAAGAAGAAATAATTATGCATAAGACATACATGATTACACCAAAAGATACTCAGCATGCTTGGCACATTATTGATGTGTCTGGTAAAGTTCTGGGTCGTGTAGCTTCCATGATTGCACGCAAACTGATGGGTAAGCACAAACCAACATATTCACCTCACATGGATAATGGTGACTTCGTAGTGGTCATCAATGCCGCAGCAGTGGCAACTACTGGTAGCAAAGAGCACAATAAAGAATATTTTAGATATTCTGGTTATCAAAGTGGTTTAAGTAAGAAAACTCTTGAACAAGTTCGTTCTCAACAACCAGAGCGCATCATCCGTGATGCTGTATACAAGATGTTGCCGGATAATCGACTTCGTGACGATCGGATGAATCGTTTGAAGGTCTATGCTGGCTCTGAACACCCACATCAAGGTCAATTAGCATAAAGGAATAGATTTCGTATGGCACTGAAACTAAAAAAAACAACGAAAGTACAAAAAGTAGTTAAGAAAATTATTCCTACTACATCTGGCTCTCGATCTGCACAAAAATCTGCGCTTGCGTATGCAAGTGGAGAGTATATTGAGGGAGTTGGTCGCAGAAAAGTCGCTACAGCTCGGGTTCGCCTGTATCAAAGTAAGGGTGATTTCATTGTGAATGACTCAGTGGTAGGTAGTTACTTTACTGGTGTCAGAAACGCAGACAAGAAATATTTACAGCCATTCAAAATTACTGGTACAGAAAAGCAATTTGCCGTTACTGCAAAGGTAAGTGGCTCTGGTGTCTCTTCACAGCTTGACGCGCTTATTTTGGGTATTTCTAGAGCTCTCGTAGAGTTTAATGCTGAATTTAGACCTCTGCTTAAAAAAGCAGGCTTGCTAACTAGAGACGACCGCATGAAAGAAACCCGTAAGGTAGGCATGGGTGGAAAAGCTCGTCGCTCTCGCCAGTCTCCAAAACGTTAATAGCCGTCAAAGGCAAAACCAAACAGATACGGCTGTTGCTGTACTGTTTTATATACTACGTACAAAAAACCCCTCCATATGGAGGGGTTTTTGATTTCAGTACTAAACAGTGTTTACCACACTGCTTTTTTAAGAGGTTTGCCAACTTTTAAGTTGACAACGCGGTGACCCTTGATGGTCTGGCGTTTTGATTCATTGCCAAAAGGGACAACCTGTTTGTCTTTGACAGGACTGACATACAGTGTGCCAAATCCAGAAAGTACTACTTTGTCACCTTTTACGAGAGCACGAGTCACTTCTTCAAAGAATGACTCAACAGCATCAGTGGCTGCTTTCTTCGTTAAATGGGCTTTTTTTGCAACAACCGCGATCAATTGTGATTTGGTCATGTGCGTCCTTTCTTTGATAATAAGTACCGTTATATGGTGCTTTATAAGCAGATGTGAGTGTAATGGATTGATTGTTCAAGTCAAGGGGTGAAATGACACTATAGTGCCTAAATATAGCGGTAATGTCTCAGAAACCATACGCCAACACCCAACATATCAAACCCAATATCGCGAAGGGTTCCGTACCTACCAGGTGTGTATGTTTGATGAATCTCATCAGAAACAGCATACCCAAGAGTCATAAGTACCGGAACAATCCAGCGTGAATCATGGCTCGTGCCTGGTGATACTATGCGATGTGCTCTAAAGAGCAAAATGTATAGAAAAAGGTAGGTAATAACATGTGCAGATTTCTTAAACACAAAATCAGCCATATCTTCAGTAAAGCTCGGAAGAACTGACTGAGCTGACAGGTAGAAAATCAGACCAGCCCATAGACAAGGTGGACCATAGGCGTTAGTCAATCGCCATACTGTAGTGCTTGATCTTTTCATACAGAATTAGTGTACCACTTGTTATACAACCGACACAGGCAAGAACAAAGACATAGCTCACTCCTCTCTGTATTGCTTCTAGTACTGGATAGTTTGAAGCGATGGGTAACTCTGGGGAGATTGTTTGTGCTGATAGAGAAGCTGAGTCACTCGCGGTAAGTGTGGGAAGTACTATTACATTGCTGCTTTGTATAAATGCCCTGGGTGATGCAGCCACAGAGGCTGGAGCGCTTGTTGTTTGTATTTGAGTAAGTTCAGCTGTGGGAGTCACGTGTGGGGTAGTAGGGATGGCGCTGAGTGGAGGTTGGTTGGACATACCAGGACTTGGGTGAGCCTTTTTCCAGCTAGCAGTTGGTGTGAGTGTGTAGACATACGAAGTGCTACTATCACAAGCGCTATACTCCACTTGAGCAAGGATGCGTCCTTGCTCAGTATTTACTTCAAAACTATCACCAGCATTATTCAGCAAACTTCCTGACCACGACAACACTGCATAGCCTAGTGCAGGTACGGTCCCACTTAGTGTTCGATAGTTACCAGACTCATCGCTAATGCGCAAGCCAGTAACAGTGACGGCTTCTTTCCCTTCATTGTAGAGTTCAAGCCACTCAACTCCACCTTCTGGGCAGGGATGAAACTCTGAGAGTGCAAGCTGTGTCATAGTGTCTGCTAGGGAAATTGCTGCAGGAGTGGAAGTGGGGAGGGGGGTAGCGGATGGTGTAGGTTGGAGTGCACTGGTGAGCGCTGATGATGTTGCAGATGGAGTAGGATCTGTGGTTACTTGTGCACTGGCTGTAGCAGTAATAGTGCTGGATGGCGAGGGAGTAGGAGCAACCAAGGGGAAAAGTGTATTTACCAGTCCAAAGGAGGGTACAGCAAGGACGCATTCTGTACTTACAGTAGTCATGCGTTGCCAAGATTGCCCATTTGTTGAAGAAGTATAACTGAGCGTATCAACCAGTATGCCGTTGGGATCAAGAAGCTGAACAGTATCACCCGTATTGTTGAGTTTACTACCGCTGAGAACAATCGCTTTGTAGGCAAGCGGTCCCAAAACTTCAGTCCCACTAATATAGAGTACTGACGGAGTGGTGAGTAAGTCTTTAAGCGTGTAACCAGTAAGAGTGATGGGAGTGCTGCTTGGGTTATACAGTTCTACCCATTCACTCTCTCCTGTGAGCGGTGCGGGATATACCTCACTAATGATAGGTGCTTGAGCAGATACCTGATGGTGATATACAGCAAAGAAATGTAGTAAAAAAACCAGGGTGCGTCCGATATGCTTCATTCTGGCACAGAATATACCTAATGCTGCTTGCAAAAAGTGTAGAAGCGAATCGACTGATTAGCTTTTTTTACGTACTATGAGGATGATGCAGGCTATCCCACATCCATAACCCACAAAACTGAGAAGTTGTGGCCAAAAGAGGATATAAACAGTATATGTTCCTTGCGGAATGTACCAGCCATTTGCCCAGCCATTTACCTTCACATGCTCAAAAGCTGTGAGTGGTTGTGTGAGAGAGAAAGCAAACCAACCTGATCGATATGTCTGGGGAAGGACAAGGTGTGTTGGGCCAGATACGACAGTTTTGTAAAAATAGTATTCATAGCGAGTTGCGCGTTCGGCCGGTAGGAGAGGTTGTGGAGGAGTATGGAGAGTTGTACCAATGGGCACGGTTACCAGCTGCTGAAGAGAAGCTACTGGGAGCGGTTCAATTCGAATGGAAGCAACATCAGTGGTTCGCACTTCTGAACCGAGAGAAAAAGTATCAATTTCTAAGAAAAGACTACCCTTTTCCTCCAGAGGCGGTATGACGAATGAGTAATCGCCCCATGTGCTCGATTGCTGCTGAGGTAGCGTGAATTCTCGAATACAGTGACCTGGTGGATCGTGCCTAAGGCAAATTTTGGCTGGTCTGCCAGAAAGCGTGCGCGTACGTAGTGAAATAAGTGCACCAGCGTCAAATCCAGTGCCCAAAGCAATTGTTTCACAACTACTAGCATTATGAGCAGAGTAACGGACAAACTCTGTTTCACCCTCTCTCTTAGGGATACGACTGTAACTACCTTTACCTAGGGGATAACAGTTTTGTGCTACATGTTCCAGGTTGTACGGGGACAGGGTGAGAACATCTTCTTCTTTGAGTTGTATCGAGACAAATCTCTCAGCAGCATTTGTGGCTACAAGCTTTTCCGCTTTAGATGAAAATAAGGATTGAGTTGGCATAATAAAGCCTGAGGCACTCGCTGTTCTCACTACCACATCTCGTATCACTACTTGAGATGGTTCCTTGCTTTGAGGTGACAGTTGAAGTTTGATCCAAGCGGTGTCAGGCGTGTAGTCCGTACTTGGTACGGTGTACTTGTACGTTACCCATTCATTGGCAGATACAGCAGTGCTCGTTTGATTATTGAGCACACAAGTTTCTTGATCATTACGTGTAAAACATACCGCAAGACGGGCTTGGGGAGATGGTTTGAGCGTAACCAGAACATCATAAATAAAGGAATTCAAACTACTCGATTGTGGCGCTAGTTTGCTGAACTGCTCATACACACATGGTTTTGTATCTGCAGTGCCAGAAAGCACCAGCTGGTTTGTTGCGTTAAGCTTGACAGAGTAACTATCACGTTTCTGACTATCACAGTTGGTGGGATGAGCTGTAAAGATTGTGGGAGAAAGTGTGTGGGAGTGTAGCGCGTCTACCGTATAAACAGAAATATCTTGGCCACTGGTAAGGGTAATAGGGTGCTCGGTTGTGCTGGGCTCATAGAGAAGCGTCCCGTGAGAAAAGAATTCGATAGGCTGGGGGGTGAGATAGCGTGAGGATATTTCTGTGGGTGGAGTGCTAAATACATGACTTTTTAAGTCAGGTCTTTGTTGCTTGATGTGGAGCGAATTATCAGCATCTATGTAGTAGATGGCTGCCAGTTGTTGCTGTTCTCTTCCCTGAGAAACTAATTCTTGTCTGGTATCACCTATACTGGCCCGTAGCTCTCGCACGTTGTTCTTTTCAGTTACCTGCCATGTGTGATTGACACTTAAAAGATCAGAAAACGGTAGCTGTACCTGAGGATCAGAAAGTTGCGTGAGGTACGGCCCATATGTAGTGTATTCACTGTCCAGCATGCTAAACCGAGTATCTTTTGCGACACGAGTGAGTTGACCGCTTGTTAAAACTGGCAGGGTCTCTTTTCTTTTATAGACCATAGTGCGTTGTGTTTTGAAGGCTAGATCAAATGTGGGTAGACCTTCTATTTTCTTTTGCAGTGCTTCACTGTTAGATAGCTGTGGCTTGTGTGGACTAATAATAGCTGCATCAATCCAGACATACTCTACGTTATACTTATCAAGGACACGCTGCATCTGATTGGGGTCATCCACTTCATACAGTGCATACGATAGCTCATGATAATACTCTTCATTAGTGAGAGACCAGACATCAAATGCACGATCTAAGATGGGTTGAGGTATACCATACCAGGGAAATCCTGAACCTCTATAGCCCCAATCATAGGTAACCCAGCCCCAGAATGTGGGCTGCGGTAAGTAGGCGATCTTGCCATATTCTGGTTGTTTTTGAAAATAGGAAAACACCTCAAAATAATCGGTAGGAACAGTGACTCGCATCTTGTGATAAAAGAAATTTCCATTAAAACTAGGAAACGATGTATAGAACACAAGAACCACTATGAGTGCAGTTAACAGAGATTGATAAAGCTGCTTGTGGATCATGCTTATGAGGTAACCTGCACCAGCACCAATCAACATACTGTAAAACAGAGATGTAGCTACAATGAATTTGGTAAAAGGTAAACGGAATACTTGTTTAAAAAGTGGCATGTGGTCTTGCAAAAAACGAAAGATGACTCCAGTAGGAGCATTGTCATTTAATAGTGCAAAAAAACACAAACCAATAAGTGCAAGTAAAGTAAAACGATACCTATTTTTATTTGCAAAAAGTGAGTACATACCTAAACAAAGTAAGAGAAAGAATCCATAGAGTAGGAGCTGCACTGGAAGTTGTTCAGTGAAGCCTATCCATGCATCCATCATCATAAATTGTGTACCTGCTGTGTTGGCCATATCAGTGTTACTGAACCAGAAACCTTTCATGATGATGACATTGTGTAATGAACCATAGAGCTGATTCCTTAAAAACGCTTCATCAGTGAAAAGTGAGTTAATGGTTGATTGGGAGACAAAATCCGTGCCCTGAGAAACAAAGTATCCAAAAGGAAGGAGCCAGTATGCATTTACTATGAGTAAAATAATAGTGGCGATAGTTGCAGTTTGGAGTTTATGTGTTGCATAGTGCATGCAGGTAAAAAATAAGATAATGAGAGAGTGGATAATGAAAAAGACAATAAAGATGGTGGGAATGTAATAGGAGGGACTCGCGGCAAGATGAACAAGCGCAAGTATGCCAAGTCGTTTACGTGAAGGTTTTTCTAAGTACTGTAGCAACGCCAACAGCACCCAAGGAAGTAGCGCAAAATGATGAGTAAATGCTTCATATGGTGCATAGAAATTTTGAAGGGTTCCTAAGTTGAGGAGATAAAAGACAGCAGCAACAAAAGCACCAAAAGCAAACGGCTTGTCATCTTCATGCAGTATCTTCTTCCCAAAATAGTATGCCCCAATTCCCCCAATAGTCCAGAACACTAAGTGATACACATATCGTATTGACCAGAGCGGTAAAAAGGTCGTGAATGGCCACAGCAACAGAAGTCGCAATAGTTCTGTGGGGTGAGCATTGCCTGCTAGTACACCAAGGCCTTGATATTCTTGCCATACACCAAAAAAGGCACGACGTATGTTTACGGTCATGTCAAATTCTGGGTGGAGATTATCCCAGCCACTTAAAAATGTGTGGGGGATGATATTTTGATAGCCAATGACAAGAGCAATTACACAGATCAATATGATGGGCAGCACTTTTTTAAGCATGCGTAGATATTATGACACAAGCAAGGGCAGCATCTTGGCACTACTTTTGTTAGTATGTGTTTTGAGTATGCGACGTAGCTGTATGGTCTCGTAGACTGCTTTTTTAATCACAGAGAAATTAGAACCTGTAGCCGTTCCTGCAGCTCGTGCATAGTGTGAAACACCAATTTGAGTAAATGAGATGCCTGACTGGTATGCTTTGGCCAGTAGCTCAGTGCTTACCATAGCCCCATCGCATTCCAGAGGAAGAACAGAGTTAACGACTCTTCGGTGCATAAGCTTAAATGCACAGTCAATATCTTTTATGCGTAGTGGGAAGGACAGTAAAACACGATTCCACAGTTTCAATAAGGATGCTATATACTTGCGTTTGGCACCTTCTGCACGCTTGATGCGATACCCAATAATAAGGTCATGCAATTTGGTGAAGGGAACAAACGAAGCCAGCTCATTGAGATCAAATTGTAAGTCTCCATCACTAAAGAATATCCAATCGTAACGTGCCTGGGTTAGGCCCTTTTTAAGAGCTCCACCGTAGCCGGTGTTTTTCTGATGTACTGCTCGTACCTGTTTGTATTTTTTGGCAAGTCTAGTACAGATAATCTTTGTGGTATCTGTACTACCATCATTGACCAAAATGATCTCAAATGTATCTGCGATTTGTGGAAGAGTTTGCAACGCTTGATGAACAAGTGACTCTACATTTTCTTCTTCATTATAGAGTGGGAAGAAAACGGAAAGCTCTGGAAGTTTTTCTTTTTGTTCTGCAAGTTTTTTTGCAGTTCTAGCATAACCTTTGTGGAGAGCTCGCACATATTGTTTACTTATTTCTATCCAATTTCTCTGTTCTCCTATATAACGGGCACTGTTCTTTAATCTTTTCATGAACGCAGTGTCCTGGAGCAGTGCATCTAGTTTGGTGAGAAAGTTTTTCTTTGTGAGTTTAAAAACAATTTTCTCTGGATCAATTTCGTGGGTATAAAAAGCGTGAACAACATCAGGGCTTACTAAGCTTGAGTATCGCGCTTCACTTACCATAAATGGTTTTCCATACCCAAAAGCATGAGAAAGCGGTCCAGACTCACTCATTGAGACACGGTACGGTAAAAGAATGAGGTCTGCAGCAAGAAAGTAAAGCTCTTTTTCTGCATCAGGGACATAGCCTGTTATGCTAATGTGGCTGGCATACTGTTTTTGAAGTGCCTGTAGTTTGGCATAAAACTTTTTGTAATGGGCAGTATCTTTGAGTGTCGCACTTGATCCACCAGCCATGATAAGGCGGATGCGTTTTTCTGGATTCTGGGCGCTAAATTCACCTACTACTTTGCAGATCCAATCTGACCCCTTGTACCAATTGATGTAACCAAAAACTAACAACACAACTTCATTTTTTGTAATTCCCAGATGTGATCGAGCATCGTGGATAGTATGATGTGGCGTTGGTAAACTCACGCCGTGAGGTATGACACTTATTTTATGATCTGAAATATAGGTACGTAACTTTTCTCTCAGTTCTTCTGTGTGTACCACAACGCCATCACTTACCAGACCAACAGCTCGGTAAAAAAGGCGCATCCCCGCGGTTAGGATACTAGTCTTCAATGAAAAGCCTGCAGAAAGTCCAAGGTGTTCACCTAACTCGTGCAGATTATCAACTACTTGATGGAAAACAAAAGTAATTTTTTTGCCTTTTTGCTTTAAAGAAAAGAGGAGTGGAATGAAGGTAGAAGTAGAAAGTGGTGTGCCAAAGATATTAAATTCAAATTGAACCATAATTGTCTCAACACGAGGAAACTCACGAAGTGCCTCAGCGATTTCTGTTGGCATTCTTAAACTACCTTTGCTGTACGCACGGACAACCAAAACGTTTCTTTCTTTATAAATAGTAGGGTGATCGCTCAGCTTTTCGCACACGACCACCACAGGTGTATGTGTGGCCATATTTTGAGCTAGCTCACGGGTATAGTTTGCTACTGCATTTTGACGTGCAGACTCACCACCTTTTGGCGGGTAGCTGGAGATAATCAAAACGGTCTCGTTACGATTATACTCAGCGGTTTTTTTATGCAGTAGCATGATTACTGCCCTTCCTGCTTAGTTAATGCCTTTAAGTTCAAGGCACTTTTGCACATCACTCTCAATAGCTGTTTCGGTGGTAATAGTACCACCAGCAGGAGTGTTAAAACTGGTGCGGTAGAGTGAGGCGTGTAAACAGCCATCAACCGCTTCAGATCTGTTTTTGAGTTGTTGTGATTGAAGAACCAAATAGCCTCCGTAGGAACAAACAGCCACAATCATGATTACAACAATGAGGGAAAAGGTAAATTTCATAAGTGTATCCTTTTTCTATGGAACAAAGTATATCAAATATTATCATATAAGTCAATGTTATGGGATGTAAATTTAGAGGCTATTTGTAGGCTAAAACGAAACAGACCCTCGGGGGACGAGGGTCTGAAACAAGGGGATTAGCAGAGAAGTTACTTGACCACAACGGGGAGATAGACAACTTGATCCATGATTGGTTGGCCGCGGTCGACAGTATTACTGTCACTCACGTACCAATCGGGTGAGTTATCTTCCCAGATCACAGTGATGGTGCCTAAGTTAAAGCTTTTGGCGTTGTTAATGCCAAGCAAGCTTAACTTGAGTTTGCCATTGCCAGCATCGATCCAATTGTTAAGCACTGCGCCATCGACGAACACGGGGAAAGTCTTACCATCTAGGTTGTAGAGGAAAACATCATTCCCTGAGTTCTCACTCCAGATCTCAATACGCGTTGGCGAGGCCTGCACGCGGTCAACGGTGTTTGAAGGGCTTACCCGCCAGTACGA
>CAZYNM010000005.1:54360-81564 GCA_964648715.1 uncultured Pseudomonadales bacterium
GCGTGGGTGTGGTGGCATCGAGATTGAAAATGATCAAGTCGCGGCCACTGTCTTCCGCCCAGACCTCTACACGAATTGGTAGCTTTTTGGTACGATCAACAGTGTTGCTGTCGCTCACATGCCAATAGTCTTCGGCGAAATTCTTCCACTCCACTGCAACACTGCCCATGTTGAAGCTTTGGCTAAACGGCTTGTCGTTGATGACGAGCTTGGTTTTGCCGTCGGCGGTGCTGGTCCAGTTAGTGTAAGCGACGCCGTCTAAGTAGAGCGTGGGTGTGGTGGCATCGAGATTGAAAATGATCAAGTCGCGGCCACTATCTTCGGCCCAGATCTGCACTTCGATAGGCTTGGTTGGCGTCATTTCGACACGACTCATCGCCGTGCCGGAGATAACCCAGTTAGCGCTTTCGCTCAGCCAGGTAACCGTAGTTACCATGGTGTCGCTGATTGCGAATGTGCTGCAGCCTTCTGGAAGATAGAAACTGATGCTCTCGCCGCCGCAAAGGGGCATGGACCACTGACGGTGATCCGTCACGTTGCACATCTTGATGCTTCCGCCATGGGGGTCTGCAATCAGGAAGATTTTCCCGTCTTGCGCCTCTTTCACGGTGACCGTAATGGGCATTGCGACATCTTGGCTCGACGCGCTACAGGTTGTGTCAGAGGGAGATGTCGTTTCTGCGCGAGCGTTTCCAGCAAAGGAAAGGAACAGGACAATAAGCATGCCGAGTGTTACTGCGAGTGGTGTGATTGGTTTGGTGTTCATAGGCCCTCCAGCCTGAACAAAAATGAAAAATGGTAGATAGGTTGTTTAGGCATAGTGAATACATGCCGTATTCAAGTGACAGCTGCTATCACCTCAATACGGCATGAAGACACTCGTGGTGGAGGGTTTTCTGCTAAATTCCTTGTTAACGAGCTCTTTGTAATGGAGTGGGTTTCAAAAGAAACGCTTCATTCACAAAGTGCACATGGCTGCATACGCAGACACGCTTACTCAGGTTGGTCAAGGCGAGAAGGTAAACGCGATGTTTATTTCTCGTGCAAGAACTGTCCTTGGTAAGTAGCTACAAGCACGGGAACGTACTTCCAGCTATTTACCAGGAAATTCATAAGGGATACAACGGAGTATAAAGTGTGAGCTGTCATAATCAATACACACTTAGTATGCATCAAAAGTGTCATTTTGTCAAGTATTATAGGACTATATAAGTATGTGAATATATATAGTCTGAAAACAAGTTATGTAGGTTGGGAAACAAAAACCCCGCCGGGGGGCGGGGTTCTTGATGATGCTTACTACTTTGATTGTGATGTGCGTTTAACCGTCGGCTTGTTCGGTTGCTGTGCACAGAGTGCCAAGCATGTACTGGCCTTCAGCCAGTTTCTTCCAACCGCCGGTTTCTTCAATGAACGTGATCACAGCGCCGACTTTTTCGGTGCGCACAATTGCATGGCTGGTGCCAGGGCCTTTGCGCACGTTTACGTACTTGTAGGCGCTGCTGGTCACGGTGCAGGTTTGGCCGCCGCTTGGAGCTGGCTGATCGCTTCCGGAAGAAGGTGATGCTCCAGGAGCGCCACCCCCACCGGGATTGGTGGTACCGGCAAGCTTGACCACCCATTCGTCGGTCATGGACAAACCCACGATACTGGTAGTTCCGTCGCGGTCATCGCGTGCTTTCGCAATATCGACAGCGAATTGGTGAGCGTTCCAGTTCCTTGGGATGCGCCAGATCGTGCCGACAAAGCGCATGGGGCTATCGACGCCTTCGACAGCAAGCGGTACATAGTACCACTCACCAGGCTCGTTGGCATAGACACCGGAGACGATCGTGGTAGATCCGGTCTTGAGGCTCCATTCGACGACGAGCTTGCAGGTCTCGCCTTCTGAGCCCACGACTTCCCCAATATGAATGCTGTCAGGCTGCTGATCATTTTTGAGCGGGCAGTTGGCGTCATCTCCGCCAAACTCGGCGGGGTCAAAACCTTTCAACAAGATCTTGTTCTGGTAGGGCTTCGTCTCATAAGGGAAGCCAGAAGGAACCTGAGCAAGTGCGGGCAAAGTCAACAAAGCTGCGAGCAGACCTGTGATGACCAAGGCCGGCCATCGTTTAAAGTTAGTGTTCATCTGTTTTTTCTCCTAGAACGAACTGAAGGTAAATTTGTGGTCCGTTAGATTGGTGGTACCTACCGCGCTAGATACAGTCATCATGTATCCAGTGCAGTAGGTACGCACACTGGGAGAAAAAGCATAAAAAAGCTTTTAAATAAAATCACAATCAAGTTGTTAATGAGCAATCATCAAGTTCTGCGTGAGAATGAAGTGAAAAGTGTCGCTTGAGAAAAACGAAGTGTTTATCTCAGCAACGATCTCTTGAGCTAGTTCTCAGCAGATGGCTACTGGACATGTCCAGTAGGGAACCGATGAGAACATCGATTTATGATGTAGCTTAGTTGATTTTGTGAAGGACTACAGCTGCTGAAAGACCAATGAAGGCAAAAGCCATGATGCTCAAGGTAGCAGTCATACTGAGAGCAGTATCAGCTGGTGTGTGGATTTTTACCCAGCGACCGTTCTTATATACAACTGCATCTGCAATGAGACTTTGTGACTCACTTTGTTCAACTGTAGTATCAGTCTTGTTGGTACAAGTGGTAGAACCAGTGCTATATTGACCAGATGGTGCTGTCTCACATGTTTGAGTAGTAGAAGTCGTCACTTTCTGGTTCTGGGTTTGTTCGCCAGTTGTTTTAGCATTGGTGATACCCACAGCAGCAGTGACTGCTATGATAGCGATGATACTGGCGGAGATTATTTTTTTCATAAATAAGAACTCTTTTGTAGGTATTTGTACTCTATTGATCTGGTTATGTGAGGGTGATTATACGATAAAAAGTCACTTTGTCAATAGTTATGGGGTTGTTTTTTGACCCGAAAATTGATGGAGTGCATGTCTCAGGTGTGATTAGTTAATAACTTCTGCAGAGTAGATTTGACTGCTCTTGTAATGACTGGTAAATGGCAAATCTGGACCGTACCAAGGATCATACATAGTCCAGGTCTGACCATCCTTCTTCTTGAGGAGAACAAAGTGTGTGCCATAGGGGCCTGCCTTAAGTCCTGCTATCACACCGTTCCCTCCTTCTAGCTCAGAGTTAATTGAGCTGACAGCTATCTTGTGACTAGACTTACCCCCAGGAAGTGACACGGTTGATCTGCTTAACATATAGGCCGTGTTGTAGAAGAAATATGAAGCATTGCTAGCAATGGTAAGTGGGCTAACGTCAACTCCTTTTGCTTTGAGCGCCATGGCTATGGAGGTAACAAGACATCCTACATTGTAAATGTTTTCTGATGAGCGACCAATCTGGGCGTATGCCCAGCGCTTGTCGCGTTGGGAAAAGTATGCACCATCGTAGCCTTTACCTAAACCATCGGCGTCAATGACGCTGCCACCAGCGGTAGAAACGAAGCTTTTAAACGAAGCTACTTGTGCGACTGCTTCTGCCAATAATTGTTGGTAGCGTACCTCATCATTATTGGTAACTCGTAATAATTCCTGCTGTTCTTTCTTTTGCGCATCTAGAGCAGTTTTTTGTTTAACAATCTCTTTTTTCTTATTTTCTACTTCGGTTTGTTTGGTTTCTTTGAGTTCTTTCTGCTGGTCATAGACAATACGTTTTAGCTCTGCACGTTCCATTGCTACCGCTGTCTGGTCACTGGCTCGCTCAAGATATTGAATACGACCAAAAAAATCGGCAAACGACTCTGAGTCAAGAAGCTGGGTAAAAGCGGCTACTCTAGTTTGTTTGTACTGTTCTTTAACCCGTTCTACAAGCAAACTGGAAAGTCGATCAAGCGATAAGTTGAGGCCAGTAATGAGTTCTGAGAGTCCACTGATCTCTCGCTCTAGTTTGTTGATTTCAGCTTGTGTTTGCGCAATCTGGATTTCTTGAATAGTAATTTTGCTTGTTAGGACACTAATGGCACTATTGAGTGTGCTCTTTTGACCCTGTATTTGGGCTATTTTACCTTCCAAGCAAGAACGCTTTTGCTGAATACAGGCGTTAAAGTTTGTGAAATCAGCTGAGCTCGTTGCTGTTTCTGATTTGGAGCAGATAATTGACTCGCACTCAAGAGCATGAACCCTACTGGGGAAAAGTCCCAGAAATACACAAATAAAAACGATACGAACGATATACTTCATCACTATTGTCTAATGAGTCTACTTGCTGCAAGAAGACCAGATATTCCACCTAACAATATCCCCAATAAAATGCCACTCCCACCTTGAACTGCAAAGAACTGCCACGGAATAGGAAAGACAGCTAAACCCTTAGTAAGTGCTTCAAGATAGGGAATGCTGTACAAAAGCCCTAGGAGAGAGATGCACCATCCAATAAGTGAGCCAACTAAACCATAGACAATGCCTTCCATGACATACGGCTTTTTGACATACCAATAACTTGCTCCAATAAGCCTCATCACAGTAATGGTGTGACGCTGCATACTGACACGCATACTGATAATAATCATGATGATAAATGCTGAGACCACAATGAGTGTGGCACTTATGCCAATACCAAGTAAGCGAAGTGTTCGTGTCCAGTGCTGTAGGGTGTCTATAACGTTTTCTTGCAGTTTCACATCTTCAATACTATCCTCAGCTTCCAGTTCTGTTTTTATGGTACTGAGGTGCCCAAGATCTATAGCAGATACATCAATGCTGACGGGAAGCATTTCTGGTGTGATCAACTCAAGGAGTAGCGGTGAGTCCTTGAATTCACTAGAATAGAGCTTAAGCGCCTCATCACGAGTTGTAATGTGGACATCGGATACATAGGTTTTTTGGCGAAACTTTTGTGTTACTGAATCTATGGCTGTTTGTTCGGCAGAGAGTTTGAAAAATGCAACCACTTGAGGTCTGCTTTCATAAAACGATAAAATTCGTTCAATACCTGCAAAAATGAAAGAGAGCGAAAAGAGGACCGCAAAAGTGAACGTCATGGTTAGGATAGCCGCAAAAGCCTGGTAGGGAGATCTTCTAATTGATGACAGCGCACTCATTCCTGCATTCATGACGAGGACTCCTCTGATTGGTTTGAAGCCACTTTTTTCTTTTTATGTTGCACTTTTACTTTTTCTTTTTTCTTATCGGTAGATGCAGTAACGTGTGGCTCTGGTTCTGCCTTGGGTTCGGAAGGTGTTGGTTCGTCAATTGTCTCTACGTCCACCTCAATGATTTGTTCAGTGGTTAACTGTTGTGGTATATCTTTGGATTGTGATGGTGTTTTTTTACCAAATAGCTTACTCCAAAATGATCGTTGAGGGGTGGCAGCTGGAGTCACCTCAACTGACACCTCTTGAGTCTGAGTAGCTGCATCTGACTCTTTCTTTTTGCTCTCAGATGAAGGTGTCTTTTGTTTTTTGGTATCCAAGGCAAGTGTCCCTTTTTCAAGTCTCAGTAATCTAGATTGTGGGAATTGTGAAATGAGGGATTTGTCATGGGTGGCAATGAGTACTGTCGTTCCAAGCGTGTTGATTTTGTGCATTAATTTGATGATGCCAAGTGCAGTCTCTGGATCAAGATTGCCCGTGGGCTCATCTGCAATAATCACCTCTGGGCCAGAAGCAAGAGCTCGAGCAATACTCACACGTTGTGCTTCACCACCAGACAATTGTGAAGGAAACATATCGGCTTTATCAGGAAGTTTGATAAGATTGAGAAGGTCACTTACTCGCTGCTCAATTTCTGCATAGGGTTTGCCTATAATGAACAAAGGGAGTGCGATATTCTCCCACACACTCATCTCTGGAATGAGCTTGTAATCTTGAAACACAACCCCAATCTTGCGCCTGTGTAAGTGTACTTTACTTGCTGATAACGTCTTGAGCGGTGTGTCATAAAAATATACATCTCCTGCAGTGACTTGATATTCTCGCAAAATAAGTTTGATGATGGTTGTTTTACCGCTGCCCGAAGGACCAGTAAGGAACACAAACTCGCCAGCGTCTAAATGAAAGCTCACATCGCGTAGTCCAACGGATGTCTCTGAGAATTGCTTTGTGGCGTTGACGAAACGAATCATAGTCCACTTGAGATGGGTATACCACCTCACAGTGTAGTAGAAAAAGAGTCTAATGTGTAGGGGGGGATTATAGTTTTTGAGCGCGCTCAATGGGCGCATTTTGAATAGATTCTGCACCACCTTTGTGAGAAGCATGGCGGTTTGTCAAGCACACACAACAAATTTTGAGGTCACCACTTTCCGGATCAAGGATTGGTTTTTGTGAAATAACAAAAGATGCTTCCTTGGGGAGGTAGACTGCTCGCGCGTTTTTAAGCAGCTTGAGGCGTTCTTGCCTGTTCATTACATAGCCTGGGATTAAACGGTCAGTCATGAGGTAGGTAACTGGGGTAATGTCTGCCAAATGTCCACCACCTAGAATGTGATGAATTTTGGTGCTAAGAGCATTCCTATTTTCACCTGCCTGAGGGTTGCTTTCAGCGTATTTAGCTGCTTTGATATAGCTTCTTTTTAAACGCAGCGTAAGAAAACGACGACTTTCTGCATCAAGATCTGCATTGGCGAGCCAGTTTTCAAGCTGCAGTATATCTGGTTGCAGGGATGCTACATACTCTGAAAGCCATTGTGCTTGAGCAGGCTCAAAATGAAAGTGGTGGGTGAGTGCTATAGCAAACTCAGTACGTAGCCTAATGTGTAGTGTGTGATTGTGGTTTAGTTTCTCGAAGAAAGTAACAGCAACTTGTTGAAGTTCATGGAGCTTATGTGTTGCCTTGAGGGTTATCATATCAGAACACTCCTTGGTTTGTGGTGGATCAAACTCAATAACGAGTGCTTCTTCCCCATAGCGGACTGATGGGTGAATACGAACGAATGGGTATGTTTCTATTGGGAGAACATCTTGGAGCATCCGACACAGGGATTGTGCTGTGTGTCTCATAAAGACAGTATCCAGAGGAGATGCAAACTTAAGAACTTCATCTGGAGCAAAAACTCTTTTTTCTCTTTTTTGTGTTTCGCTTGTAAACACTGTAACCATGCTATGCATCATGGTGTTACTGCCTGCACCTCTACCTCCACCAAACTGCAATCTATCGTTATCATTTTGATTTCCATGTACAAGATAGGTGTACAGATTCTCAAAAAAAGTCTTTTCTGAAAGGTTAGATGCTTTTTTGAGACCGTTGATAGCGCTTACGTAGGCTTGTTCTGAAAGCCATGTGAATTCTTTTTGAACTTCAGAAGGTTTTTCAGCAACGTCATACATACGCACTGGATACGAAGGTCTAGCCTTATTGAACACCCAAATAATTATTTGAGCAGGAAGGATGGTTCCATCAAGAGCGGTAATTTCATCACAGGTATGTCGTGATCCTGCAATACTAAGAACAAACTCGAAAGGTGACGTGTCCGTGGTGAAAATAGTTTGGATATTAAGCCAGCGTGCAAGATCTTGGGCTTCTGAACGAATTTGTTGATGAAATTGTTCTGCACTCAACTCGCCATCAGTTCGTTTGCCACCTTGTTGCGTAATGACTGCCATTAGTTCTGAGCTGCCGTTGCTGCTATTTGCAGACAATCTTCTGCCT
The DNA here is from genome assembly GCA_964648715.1 of uncultured Pseudomonadales bacterium. Taxonomy (GTDB): domain Bacteria; phylum Patescibacteriota; class Microgenomatia; order UBA1400; family PJMF01; genus OMIS01. The sequence goes on from CAZYNM010000005.1 coordinate 61,977, forward strand.
TCTAGGTATTCAGCAGTTGCGTCCCCTAATTCGGCAAACAGAGATCTAAAAAAATCACCCTCGTATAACATACGTTTTAGGCTCAGTTTAAAAAGAGAACTTATTCTTCAACTGATGGGTTTTCACCCTGTACTTTAACCACCTGTATGCGGCCTACATCCATAAGCCATCCGGCTTTCTGAGCAGCGAATGTTTCACCCCATACTTCTACTTCCATGCCTACAAACTTATCGAGGTCTGTCACAGATGAAGTAAGATACACTGTCTGGGATGCCCCACCAATGCGTAGCAATTTGTGAGAACCCTCACCATCAACACCACCTTTTTCTAGATAGCCTTTGGCATTATCTTTAAATGCAGCTGTCTCTTTACTGCCAAACACATCACCCGCTCTGACTGTGCCGGTAGCCACTTGTTGTACTGGAGCAGCAGATGATCCTGAGGAAGAACCACCGCTGGCAAAGAGCTTGAAGCTACCCCAGCCGGTACCTATGCCAGCAGCGAGCGCTATAACACAAATCACAACTACCATACCTGCTGCGGTTTTTTTCATGGGTCCTTGTTCTATTTTTTGAGAGCGAGCACTCAGAGTATGACCGTTGAGCTTCGGATCGTCAATAACGGGGGTTGAGGAAACTGCTTTTTCTTCTGATAAATCGAGTTGATGTAACATACAATCCTTACTGGATCTAGTATACCAAATTTTAGGACGGGCGGGAAAGATAAATTTCGGCTTGGATGAAATCATCGAGATCGCCGTCAAGCACACCAGCAGTATCACTAGTTTCAATACCTGTACGTGTATCTTTTACTAATTGATAAGGGTGTAACACATAATTGCGGATTTGACTGCCCCAACTCGCATGATGATGCGTACCTTTTTCTTGTGCCAATGCCTGTTCAAGTTTCTCTTCTTCTTGTTGTGCAAGGATGGCCTTGAGTTTTTGCAGCGCGCGTTCTTTGTTTTGAGCTTGACTACGTTCCTCACGTGCACGGACAGTGAGCCCCGACGGGAGGTGTGTTAACTCTACGGCTGTGTTGACTTTGTTCACATTTTGACCACCCGCACCCCCAGCTCTTGTAAAACTCCAGGAAAGTTCGGCTTCTTTAAGCTCTATATCTTGACTGTCTGCATCGATAAAAGGCAGCACTTCTACTAATGCAAACGATGTTTGTCTCAAGTTATCGGCATTAAATGGACTTTGTCGTACCAGGCGGTGGGTGCCACGTTCTTTTTTAAGATAGCCATAGGCATACGGTGCTTGCACAAGGTACTCGGCTGCTTTGATTCCTGCTTCCTCGCCACGGGATTCAGAAAGAAGTGTATGTTTCCATCCATTTCGCTCAAAATAACGTAGGTACATACGTCGAAGCATGTCTGCCCAGTCCATTGCCTCAGTCCCGCCTTGTCCAGAGTGCACAGAAAAAAGACAGCCTTTTGGATCATATTTGCCATGTAAGTACTGTTCCAGCTGTAAACTAGAAACCAGCGCAGTAAGTTGTTTTTCAATACGTGCATGTTCGATTGTCAATTCCACGCTATCTTCTGGAGATGCACAAGCAAGCAGCTCAGCACTTGCAGCTTGGTCTTGAACCAACCTTTCTAGCTGGTTATAGCGGTCTAGCGCATGCTTCTTGGCTGCAATGGCCTCCATCGTAGCTCGTGCAGCGGTCGTGTTCCAGAAGTCTGGTGCCAATGATTCTTGCGTGAGTTGTTCCAACTCTGCAGTGAGCATCTGTTTGCGTTTGGGATCAAGAAGGGAAGTGATAGCGTCAGTTTGTGACATCGTCTGATTGTATCATGCAAGCATTATTTCAAAGAAACCAGGGTATCGCTTGAAAGGGTAAACTCACTATGATTATGGGGCGTTGCAACAGTATACAGCGGAGGAGCTAAGCCAGATTGCTTGAATAAAAATAATGTGTAGTCGGAGAGGGCTCCTGCACTAGGCTGGGGTACCAGCGTAAATTGGACAACTGTGTTGGCTTGGGGCAGTACAGTAACTAAGAAGCCAAGTGCATCAACAGTGACTTGTGAAGGTGTTATGAAGTGTTCTGTTGTTGGTGACACTGCAATTCCATTGACGCTCACTTCTTTCACTTGTAATTCGGGGGACGTAAGGATGCGCTGGTAGTTTGCATAGCCGTTCTGCGCGGTGAGAATTCTCCCTGTCAGAGAAGGTAGTGTTTTCTGTGCAAGTGGGGTCAAATCGGTTGCTTTGGCGCTGTTGCGAAAGGTGATGGTGCCTTTGATTTCCTGTGAGTTGGTTACTTGCAATGCTACTTCGCGTGAAACATATCTGTTTACTTTATTGATACCCACATTGCTCTCAATGAAGGCAAGCAAGAGATGTGGGCATAGCGCAGTGGCACATGACTCGGTAGGCTGAATTAAACTAATGGTGTGGTTTGTGGGTTCTAATACAGGGCTAAACCCAGTTTGTGTCAGCTTTTCTTGGACAGCAGGATCCACCGCGTAGAGTTGGATATCTTTGCTTGCAACACGCTGTATGAGCTGGGCAACAAGTAGTTTTTGTTGCTCAGGGGAGAGTGTTGCAAGTTTTTGCTGGAGTAGCGAAAAAGTCAAGCTGAGGAGGTGCTTTTTTTGAATACTACCGGGAAAAAACTCACCACGTTCTTCCCGCAGCACCGAATGCAAAGTATCGGCGGTGACGCTTACATTGTAGTCTGGAATAGTGAGTGGTCCGGTAACTCTCAGCATGTCTTCAATTACCGATAAATTAATAGCACCAACACCAGCCAATGAACGACGATTACCCAGTGCAAAAAATTGTAGAATAGTCTGCGCAGAATGAGCAAATTCGGGATACCAATTGGCGTCAGGTAAGCGGAGGCCGTTATTGTTGCTGGTATACTCTCGTACACCTGCGGGTGCTGCAACATACCCAGTAAATTGACCATCAGCATCATAAATGTCCTCAATAACTGGTGGTTCTACGGTACCATTTTTGATAGTGATAAGTGCATATGAGCCAGCAAACCCGCCTGTAGCTCGTAACTCATCTGTATTTTGCATAAGCACTACCCATGTTGCAGTACCTGAACTGTATTGTGTAAGTGCAAGGGTTACTGCTTCGAGATACGAACGCGTTTCCGCAAGACGAGTCTTCGCTTGCGGACTAAATGCTGAGACTAGGTATGAGTGCTGGGCGTATGTGTCAAGCTCGGTCACTGTAGTAAGAAGGATTTGGAGAGGGACACGGAGTGTTTGAAGAGAAATGGCCTGGTTGGCATTCTGTGCCACCACGCCAGATAGCTGACTGGTTACGGCTTCCAGCTCTTCAGGTAACCGGAGGGCTGCACTCCATGCGGTCAAAGTCTCCAACCGATGTGCGGTAAGGAAGGTAAGTGGATATACAATGCGTTGTGCGTGTTGTGCCTGTGTGCGGGCAGATACAACTTCTCCTTGTGAAAGTGAGTGTATGCTTGCTGCAGTCTGTTTGAGCGCATAGAACAGAATACCGCCCAGAATGCACACGAGACCACTACTCAACAAGCCCAAACTTACCGAACGAGAACTGAAGCTCCGGGTAATTCTGAGATTATTTAATAGTGACCGAGGTGATTGTGTCACCCACTGTAATTTTTTTGAGAACATCCATTCCACTTGTTACTTTTCCAAATACAGCATGTTTACCATCCAACCAAGTTGTGGGACCGTAGGTTATAAAAAATTGACTCCCGCCGGTGTTAGGCCCAGCATTGGCCATAGAAACAATACCTTCGCTATCATGCTTGAGTGATGGCTCAAACTCATCAGGGATGACATAGCCGGGGCCACCAGTTCCCCATTCTGCTTTGAGTGTCGAATCTTTGGTTTTGGGATCGCCAACTTGTGCCATAAAATCAGCAATAACACGATGGAAAACAATGCCATTGTAAAAGCCAGACTTGGCTAATGTAAGGAAGTTGAGTGTCGTAAGAGGTGCTTTGTCTCTAAATAAGGTAAAGGTGATAGCTCCTTTGGAGGTATTCAGAGTGACCTCTGTTCCCTCTATTGGTGTAAAGTCGGCAAGTTGTTTAAGTGGCATACGTTCTTCCCCTTTCTGTGGTGGAGTCGTCTTTTGTTGCTGCATAGGTGTTGTTTTTGTGGATGAGCCGTTTTGATCAGTTACTTTCACATTTGAAAGCTTGACGTCTGATGTCGATGTCTGATCTACTGTCTGGACCGTGCATCCTGAAAGCAGGAATGCACCACAGAGTATACTACAGCTGAAGATACTGATTTTTTTAGGTACAATCATAGGCATATCAAAGAAGTATAGAGAGTGACATACAAATGAGCAAGCAGCTAACAATCTACATCTTACATGGATGGGCGGTTGATCCTCGCAATGAACAGAAGTGGGATGACGTACGCAATGAATTGAGAAGGCGAGGAATCGAAAGTGTTTTTTTGCCTATTCCTGGGCTAAGCACACCACTTGAGCGAGCTTGGAGCCTGCCAGAGTATTGTACTTGGCTTAAACAGACGCTTCCTCTACAGGGCGCTGTGATTCTTGTAGGGCATTCTTTTGGTGGTCAACTGGCCACGCGCTTTGCGTCTCTATATCCAGATAAAGTTGCTCGTTTAGTGCTTATTGATAGCAGTGGATTACGTGATCAGCGCATACTAACTCGGTGTAAGCGGCTGTTATTTCAAAAGCTGGCTTCAATAGGTAAAGCAGTTACTAGTGCGCCGTTTGCCCGACAGTTTTTGTACTTATTAGCGCGGGAAAAAGATTACTATTCTGCACCACCAGTGATGCGACAAACTATGGCACAGATTCTCGCTGATGATGTGCGTGCAGATCTTGCACATGTTGAAGCACCAACGCTTATTATTTGGGGTCAAAATGATGCAGTCACACCAGTAGGCAATGCAGCTATATTTGGCAGAATTAGTGGCAGCACAGTTCGTATTATCGCGCAAGCAAGGCACTCTCCTCAATTCACTCACCCAGAAAGCGTGGCTCAATGTATTGAGGAATTTTTGCATGCTTGAGACTATTTTGAGTGCAGTTATTGTGATACTGGTACTTATTCGTGTTACGCGCCTTGTGGCATGGGTGCAGCAAAAAGAATATCGATGGGATCGTTTAGTACTTTTTTTGCGTACAAAAGAGGGAAGATGGGAGCTATTTCGTATTGTTCCGAGCTTTTCAGAGATGCTCTATTTTCGTTATAAAAGACCGCACCTCACCCTCCGTGCTCAGGTGACACTTTTTATGGCCCTGGTACTTACTGCATCTCTTACTGTAGGTATGTATCTGGTTGTTCCACTGGTGTGGGCTTTGAGCATAAGTATGCTGAGTCTTCCTCTTGTGGTTGCGGTGACTGGAGTCGTGCCCAGCGTAGCCAAAGAATGGTACACTGAAAAACTTCTCCGGAAAGCACATATACACGTTGCTCGGGTAAATCCCTTTATTGTGGGTATTACAGGGAGCTATGGTAAAACAACCACCAAGTTATTGTTAGCGCATGTGCTTTCGGTCCATGATGCAGTTTTTTATACCCCTTTTTCGGTTAATACACCTCTTGCGGTGGCACGAGTCATCCTAGAGAAATATAGTGGCGAGCACCTTATGATTCTTGAATTTGCTGCATACAAAACTGGAGAAATTGCTCGCTTAGCTCGGTACTTTAAACCTCACATTGCTATCTTAACTGGGTTAACAGAACAGCATGTTGGTCTTTTTGGGTCGCTTGCTGGTATTCGCAAAGCAAAAAGTGAACTCATTACTGCTCTGCCTACAAAAGCACAAGTCATTGTAGCTAGTACAGGTGCTGAAGAGATTTTCAGAGAAGCGCATCGTGCTGATCTAGAAGTGCTGCGTGTTCGTACAGTCAAAGTAACTGGTGCACTGACCCCAGAAGGCTATCTAGAAATTACCCATGGTGGTATTCATTGGCGTACCAACCTGGTTGGTATGCACTCATTGGAAAATGTTCAGACTGTGTGTGCTGCTGCGTATGCTTGTGGTCTCCCCATCTCTGAATCATGTGCGCGTATCGCTCGATTTATACCTTCTCACAACTTTCTTCGTATACGATCGGGGATGCGAGAGAGTGTGTGTATTGATGATGGAGGTACGAGTAACTATCAAGGTTGTCTGGCTGCGTTGGCAGTATTGCAGCATGTGGCAGCTCGCCAAAAAGTGATGGTGTTTGGTGGTATTATTGATGCGGGAGAGCGCAGCTCGTGGATTCACACAGAACTAGCTAGCGTTGTAGCTCGTCAAAATATAGAGTGCTGGTATGTTGGTCAAGTGGGCAAAGATGAGTTTGTACAGCAATTGGGAGAAAATTGTGTGACAGATGAACAAGAGATTCGTGCAAAAATGGGATCGCTCACAGCAACAAGTGCAGTACTTATTGAAGGCAGAATGCCGTCATGGATATCTATATGAACCCGCTTTTCTTAAGTCTTGGCTCGGAATATACATCTGAGATACTTGAAGGGCAGACTGCTGCGTGGCAGATGTGTGATTCACAGCAAATCAAGGAAAAACTGTCAACAGCGTTATTGAGTTTTTTCCCTGAACATAGAACACATGCATATACAGTGCAAGGAAGAGATAGTATCGAGCTTGCCTTACGTGCGCTTGGTGTAGGCAGCGGCGATGAAGTCCTCACACAAGCATTTAGTTGTCATGCTGTTCCTGCAGCAATAGAACGCACTGGAGCGACACCAGTATTTGTTGATATAAGCACTGAGACGCTCAATCCTAGTTTAGAAACATTGTCGGAGGCGTTGCAGCGCGCGCCACGGGCGCGCGCCCTCATTATCCAACACACATTGGGATTACCCGCGGACAGTATTGCTCTTCGACAGTGGTGCACCAAGCATCACCTGTTTTTGTTGGAAGATTTGGCACAAGGATTTGGAGGCATTGCGGCTGATGGGTCATATCTAGGTACACAGGCGGATGCGATTGTGCTATCTTTTGGGAAGAATAAAGTACTTGATGCCACAGGAGGTGGTGCATGCTTACTTAAGCCCATGAAAGTATGCGCACCTGGCGTCCTTGCTCCGTATTCACAATTGACGCCTATTTTGCCCTCGTTTTTTCAAAGATCATACCCACTCGCTACAAGTTTAGCCAGGAAAGCATGGCAGTGGGGCATCGGTGCTCCATTTGTGAAAGCGCTCAAGGTAACTGGTTTTATTTCATCACCAGTTGCCGATGCTGCTGCAAGGTCACGTCAGTGTCCAGTACTCTTAGCTGCATGGGCGTTAGTTCAAGTAGAGCATTTGGCCAAGCAGCTTGCTCACCGGCGCTCCATTGCTGCTCTATACGCTGCTCCATTTGCCACAAAACTAGTGGGAACACCAGACCAGTACCAGCGTGGCAGCTGCTTGCGTGTGGTAGTTCGTACTAATAGTCCTGAGAATTTCATAGCTGCAGCAAAAAGCCACCATATGTTTCTTGCTGATAGGTGGTATCGTGAGCCAGTGGATAGTGGTAGTCTTCACTACGCGCACAGCTATGTTTTTGGGCAGTGCCCTCATGCTGAAGAATTGGCACGTACCACTGTTAATCTGCCCACTCATTGGTTTGTTACTGAGCGTGATGTGGTACGTATCAGTGCGGTCGCAAAGAAAGTAGGAATCTAACTATGCAGCGCTACCAAGTAAAAGAGGTAACACAACAAGAAGAATGGGACCAGTACATTACTCAGTTCCCCCAAGTTAATTTTTTAAGTAGCTGGGAGTGGGGACAGTTTCAGAAAAAAATGGGTAAATCAGTTGTCTATATCTCTCTACAGGATCATGAAAAATGCGTAGCTACAGCACTGGTAGTTGTGGAAAGAGCAAAGCGGGGCACCTACCTTGCCTTGGCTGGTGGTCCCTTGGTGAATTGGCACAACACTGAGGCAGTCATAACACTTACCGCGGTACTCAAGCAACTTGCCATCAAGTTCACTGCACTTGCCATCCGTTTTCGCCCTCAAGCCCTAGCTACAGAAGTACCCGTCTCACTCTTGAGTAAGATCCATGCACTTCCTGCGCCAATGCATTTAACTGCTGATTACACATTACAGCTTGATTTGAAGCTAGGTCCAGACCAGCTCTTGGCTCAAATGAGAAAAAATACTCGCTATGAAATAAAAAAAGCAGAAAAGGTAGGTATCATAACTACGCTCTCTCAAGATCCGAAAGATATACAGTTGTTTTGTGACCAACAATATGTATTGGCTCACAAGCACGGGTTTGTGCCATTCTCTTATGACTTCTTGTCCCAACAATTTACCACGTTTGTTGAGCATGATGCAGCATTCCTAGTACATGCATGGCAAGGAAAAACCTTGCTGGCTACTGCATTTATTATTTGTCAGTACGGAGAAGCTGTGTATCACTATGGTATTTCAACTCCAGCAAATGATCGGCTACCAGGGGCCTATGCAGCACAGTGGGCAGCTATACAAGAAGCACAGCGACGAGGCTGCAATCGGTATAACTTTTGGGGTATTACCAGACCAGAGCAAACGACACACCGTTTTGCAGGTGTCTCGACATTTAAGCGTGGGTTTGGTGGCTCTGAGGTAGCATATCTTCCTGCCCATGATATTCCTACGCACTGGCGTTATTGGCTCTTGTACGCATTTGAGACTGTCCGAAGAAAGATTCGAAGGTTATAACTTCCGTGCATGTGTGTCAGATAAAGAAGTATGTGATTGGTTTTTGGTGGATTAATGACGTTTAATGTCGTAGTTCCACAAATAGTGTAAGAAAATGGCGGGTGGATCTTCTAGAAAGAATTGTTGAAATTCTTGGTAAATTTCCGTGCGCTCTTGGATATCGTAGGTTTGTCTACCTTTTTCTAGAAGACTGTCTATACGAGTATTTTTGTAACCAGTAAAGTTGGTTGGTTGGCTTGAGTGCCAGAGTGCGTATTGATCTGGGTCACTACCTGTTTTTTGACCAGTCAACAGCACTTGAAAGTTGGAAGTATCGGGAAAGTTATTAACGCGCACCGCGACTGTTATTTTGGTATTCTCGCACGTAGCCTTGTCTTTGATCTTACTTGTTTTCTTGCAATCTTCATAGACTTTTTGTCCAAATGCTTCCCATGATTTTTTGATCTGTTCAGCCTCTTGAACAAACAAGTTGGTTGTGGTCAATTCAATTGAGAGTGGTTGCTGTGGAATTTCATCGAGGATACGCTCTGAGCCACGTTCCCAGTCAAGGTCGTAGGTCTTGCCCCCCTCTAGATACCCCCAAGAATCAGGACTAATAGGTCCCAGCGCTCGTTCTTCATTGGTAGGCTTCTCAAGCGCATATGAAAGTGCTTGACGCACATTTTTGGTAAAGAGTGGGTTGCGAACGTTGAAAAATGCTGCCAAATACTGTGAGGTATTGAGGGTTTTTGTAACGGTCACTGTATGCCAACCAAATATGTCAAACTGACGTGCTAACCCTCCCAGTTCATCAATCTCACCACGCTTAAAAGCAACCAACGCGTCATCCTCAGTAAGGTAAAAACGATAAATGTATCGCTGCCCATTCCCTTCAACAATGAGTTCCTTGAGTCGATTCCCGCTAGTTGTATAGTTTTGAATACTATAATCGCTCAGACCGATTAGAGTAGGTTTATTTTTCCATAGGCCTTCAATAATGCCTTCTTTAAACAATGGTTTCGTGACGGTTGTGGTGAATGGTGCAAAGGGCGCAGGTAGTTTAAAAACAATGTCATTAGGAGTTACGATAGTATCTACTTGGGGGAATTTATATGTAATGTCATTGGGGGTAAGTGATGTGCCATCGCTCCAAGTCAAGTCTTTTTTGAGGACAAATCGAACGGTGGTGCCTTCTTGGTCCATGGTCCAACGTTCTGCAGCAGCAGGCTTGGGAGTTCCATCAGTTCGAAGACTTGTAAGCCCCATACTCAGTTGTGTTCCAATGCGTTCAGGAAGGTCAGTGAGTGAATAATCTCCAATAATACCTATGTAGTGGCGATCGGACACTGCCATGAACTGAATGACGGGAGGCAATAAAAACCAGAAAAAAGCTATACCAGTGATAAGTGAGATAAATACCACGGTACCGTGTTTTCGTAAGTAAGCAGTAAAATACCAATAGGCTTTACGCATGATTAGCGAGCAAATGCCAAGAGTAGTACTGAATTAATGGCAAAAAGACTCGCTAAGACTATTGTGGCAATAAACACAACTTTTTCAATACCACGACGGGTATGAAATGTTTCACCTCCCTGCGCCCACGCTCCCCCAAGTCCAGTTCCTTGTGCTTGTAAGAGAATACTAGCCACAAGCAGTATACTAATGCAGATCTGAGCTAGAGATAAACCCATGTACATAGTACTCCTTATGTCGCTACTTGTTGACCTCTTGTTTCTCTAATAACGGTGACAGTAACGGTACCAGGATACGTGAGTTTGTTCTTGATTTCATCACGAATCTTGAGACTGAGAACTTTCACATCATCATCTTTTGAAGTATCGGGCTTAAGGATAACACGTACTTCACGTCCAGCTTGGATGGCATACGCTTGTTCTACTTCTTTGTACTGCAAGGCAATAGCTTCGAGTGTCTGGAGACGCTTGACATATTCATCATAGTTTTCATAGCGTGCGCCAGGGCGCGCCCCAGAAATGGCGTCAGCAATATAGACGACCACTTGTTCTGGTCCACTAAATGGCTCATCTTCGTGATGTTGTGCTATACAATCAACAACAGCTTGCGGCAGATTGAAGCGCTTGGCTATTTTGACGCCAAGTTCAATGTGACTACCTTCGGATTCTTCAGACACTTTACCAATATCATGGAGTAAACAGCCAAGTTTGACAGTATTGACGTCAATCTTAAGTTCACTGGCAAGTTTGATACCGATTCTCGTTTCTTCCAGCGTGTGAGCAATAAGGTTTTGACCATAGGAAAAGCGATATTTGAACTTACCAAGCATCTTCATGAGGTCTATAGGAAGATTGTACACTCCTATGTCATGACAGAGGGCTTTGCCTGCTTCAAAGATGGTTTTGTCGATTTCTTTCTTGACCTGTGCCACAACTTCTTCAATGCGGGTAGGTTGAATGCGGCCATCTTTGATGAGGCGCTCAAGGGAAATACGAGCAATCTCGCGACGTACCGGATCAAAACATGAAAGACGGACCTCGGTTGGTGATGTATCCAAATCTACATCAACGCCAGTTGCTCGTTCAAATGCATTGATGTTTCTTCCTGATTTACCAATTATTTTCCCTTTTGCTTCTTCAGAAGGTAACGTGACAACAGAAATGGTGTACTCAGGTACATACTCGGTGGCGCCATGCTTCATGGCGTCAATCAAGATGTCTCGCACTACTTCATGAGCTTCGGCAAGACTTTCTTCTTCTTTTTGTTTTATGAACCGGGCCTTTTCTTTGTTCAATTTTTGGTCTAATTGATCCAACAAGAGTGTACGGGCCTCATCTTTGGTGTAGCCTGAAATATCTTCGAGTTTCTGCACAAGCGCTTCAGTCTTCTTCACTGCTTCGCCTCGTAGTAACTCTACATTTTGTTTGGTATTGGCCAACTCTTTTTCTTTTTCATCTATCTGTGAAAGCCGCTCATCAAGTTTGTCGAGCTTGAAGGTGAGCTTACGCTGCTCTTCTTCAAGATTCCGTACCATAGAGCGAGTCTCTTGCTCGGCGGAAGAGCGGATAGCCAATGCTTCTGCTTTGGCCTCCACAATGATCTCTCGTGCTTTGGCTTTGGCTTCACGCACTACATCTTGCTCAGAAATGAGTTGCTCAGGAACCTGCGGAGGGGCTATAACCACTGGAGCAACGGGTGGCACTGATTTTTGAGGTTGTTTGTCTTCCTGGACTTTTGATTTGAGAGGTTGAACAGGAATAACTTTAACTGGTGACTTGGCTGTAGCCTGACCAGAATTTTTCTTTGTACTTTCGTTTTTGAGCTGTTGCGCCCCGAATAGGGTGGACAGATTACTAAAAAATGACATACCATACTCCTTCATAGCTCAGATGCTAAAAAGGGAAGATGCAACAATCAATTGAAGTATAAAGATATTTACACTACCAGCGGTATAGGTGCAACTGCAGTCTGTAGTGGTGATGCGATGGACTGTGTCATAACTATTACGAAAGTAAGTTGTGTTGTTTGATTTCTTCAATATTGTTGTACTATCCCATGTTCTGCTGAGAATTACGTACCATTGTACCGTCAATCATCAAGTTAGTCAATGTTACCTACCTTAACTCTCTCGTTTTTCCTGGATTTTAGTCCAGATCTCTTTTTGTAGTTTCTTGAGCATATCAGGGTGTTCAGCGAGGTAGGCTTTGGTGGCTTCACGGCCTTGTGCGAGCACTTCACCGTTGTACCGATAGAAACTACCATTTTTTTCCATGAGTTTCATCTGTGTGCCTATGTCAACAACATCGCCTGTCAGTGAGATGCCATTGGTATCCATATCAAACTCTGCACTCTGGAATGGAGGAGCAACTTTATTTTTCTTGACGCGCACGCGGTGGCGACTTCCCACTACTTGTTCACCTTCCTCAATATTGGCAATTTTACGGACGTCCAAGCGAAGTGAAGCGTAAAACTTAAGAGCATTACCACCTGTTGTTGTTTCAGGGTTGCCAAACATCACGCCAATCTTCATGCGAATTTGGTTGGTAAAGATGACCAATGTCTTGGTTTTATTGATTGCTGCAGTGAGTTTGCGCATGGCTTGTGACATGAGACGTGCTTGAACACCCATTTGTGAGTCACCCATCTCACCTTCAATTTCCGATTTTGGTACAAGAGCAGCGACCGAGTCGATGACCACAATATCCACACCACCAGAGCGGATAAGTGTCTCTGCAATTTCCAGAGCTTGCTCACCATAATCTGGCTGTGAGATGAGAAGTTCATCAAGATTGACCCCAATTTTTTGAGCACGCAGCGGATCAAGCGCGTGTTCAACGTCTACAAATGCGGCGACACCTCCTTCTTTTTGAATATTGGCAATAGCATGCAAACAGAGCGTTGTTTTGCCAGATGCTTCTGGTCCATAAATTTCGATGATTCTACCTTTAGGATACCCCCCAACACCGAGTGCTAGATCGAGTGCTAATGAGCCTGTACGAACTACAGGCATAGTGGCCATGTTTTTGAGAGAATCGCCCATCTTCATGATGGAACCTTTGCCAAACTCTTTTTCAATTTGTTGCATGGCAATACCAACGGCCTGTAGGCGTTGTGCTTTGCTATCATCTTGTGTTGCTGGCACTGTTTGTGTTGTTTTTGTGTCTGTCTTACTCATACCACCTTTCTTACGGGTTTTTTCACTATAATTGATGTACGCTCTAGTTGTATAGTACAAAAACAGCTTGCGTAAAGTGTAGAATGGTGCGGTACAATAGCTGCTGGTGTGCCATATACTATGGCGAAAGCCGGGGAGTAGTTCAGATGGCTAGAATGCCCGCATGGGGTGCGGGTGGTCGCAGGTTCGAGTCCTGTCTCCCCGACCAAACGAGACTTTGATCAAGTAATCATTTTTGTGTCGCTTTGTGTAGGTCATCTTCGATTCTACTTAATGAATCAAGATCGGTTTGGGCGTTAAAGTCCCAGCTAGCAGGATCAACAATATAGAGCTCACAGGTTCGTTTCTTGATTATGATATTTGCCATGTTGAGATCACCATGTACAAAACCATTCTGGTGTAAATGGGCTATTAATGTTTTTAGGCGCTCAAGATAATAGTAAGCTTGTTCTGAATCTTCTTGGGCTACCTCAAGTAGGGTCTTCCCCTGGACGTGCTCTAGAATTCTATGGCCAGTCCTTGCATCAATGCCAATGACTTCTGGAGTATTAGTAGGTAAGAGTCTATGTAGTTCTTCCTGTGCAGAATATTTTGTTCTTTGAACGTGCGCCTCCATACCCATTCGTATGGTGTCATCTTGTGGATCTTCTGTGCGAAAACCCATAGTTTCTTGTTGGCGTGCCGAGCTGTTTCTGAATAGCTTTTGTAATGCTTCATTCATATCATTCCCTTTTTAAGGTTCGTTTTTCCTTACTTTTTCCTCATCACATTGATATCTATACAAACCTCGTTGCGCACGCACTGCCGATTCTCCACTTTCACCTGTGGGAACAAAGAAGCCCGATTGTATAGATTCAAGGTGTTGCTGACGCAACAACACAGGCGCCTTCTCCTTCACTTCTGTGGTATCAGCATAGCTCTCAATAAAAAGTATATGTGTTGTCATCCATCCTTCTAAATTTGGTGAGTCTATTTGCCAGGGTGGAGTACTCAGAGCCTGTGTGATCTGTGCCCTAATCTGTTGTTCTTGTGCACGAAGTCCCACTAGCACAAAAGGTTCTGTGAGCAAATTGACTTCAAAGCCTGGACTTTCTGGATTCTCACTATGATAGCCTGGGTCAAATAGATGATACCCATCAGATGACATAAACTGACTTTTACTCATAAGTGATGCTTGATCAAAAACCAGTGCAACACCATCCTGCAGGTAGGGATAATTACTACTAAAACAAATTTGATGTAATTCCTGCAGTGGATCTTTACTGACTATATTGGGTTGCTCTGCACGACGAACGGCGAATTGATCCCACGTAAGAAATTCAGGCGTATCATTTGAACTACGAAGGGTAATACCATCCTTGGTTAGTGAAACAATGGTGCTACTACTAAACTTGGTTTCACCAAAATGCTCAAGTTGTGCCGCCCGAGAGGCCAATAAACCCCGTTGCAGTATATCTGCTAAAACTGAATTTACGCTCCCCATGTGCCAAAGTATATCTTGAGACTCAACAAAACGTTCATTGGTTGTTTGTAAAAGATCTATACTCTGCCGAAACTGTGCCAATGCTGTTGCTTGCTGGGTTATGAGTGAGGTGTCTATGCCACTGGAGGTGGCTGCAAGTGAACGTAGTAGCTCTACGAACTCATCAAGTACGTGCAATGCTTCGTGAGGAACACCACAGCTGCTAAGTGGACAGTTGCCAATCCAGATCTCATTGCCATACAATCGTGGCGGCAGGTGGTAAGCCTGCGTAAACTCGCGTATTTTCTGACTCACAGAACGCACCATTGTTTGAGAAAGATTATGATCAAATGTATTTAGATGCGTCTGTGCACTTTGATGATCTATGCCCAGCTGTTGTGCAGTTGTTGCCAAAAAGGGAAGTACTTTAGTCACTTCCTCTAATGCTGTTCGTGTATCTTGCGTGCCAATTGGTGTGAGGGAAGTAAGCTCTGCCGAGTGTTTCTCGACCCATTGTGCTGTTTGTGTAGATTGCAGCTCAGCAAGTGAATGCCGAATAGATGTAGCTTGTTCTATAGTTTGGTACTGGTTGCGTGTCTCGGCTAGTTGAGTGGCGTCGCCCTGCTCAAGGGCGCTTGCCATCAGTGTCACTTTTTTGTCGTGTGGCATGAGCACTACTGCAGGTGGTATGGGTTGCTCTGTAAGTGGTGCTATTACGAGGCGTTTGAGTTGTACCAGTCTAAAATTGAAGTATTCAATAAGGTGTGTATGATATTTTGCTCTCCCTATTTTGTATTCAGCTCTGGAGAGGATTGATGTGATATGACCCTTGAGTGTATCTCCATACCTCTGATGAAGTGCCACAAGTGTGGCACTATCGCGTATGTTGAGGGCGTCGAATGCGTCTTTGCCCTCTTGAAGCAGATGCTGAGAACGTACGAGGGCATCTAATTCTTGATCCAGTGCCTGTATCCTCTGAGTTACCCGTATTCGTTGCTGTTCAGAAAGCTGATGCTCTTGAGAAGGTGGTATGTTTTTTTGGCATGAATGCCAGGTATTCACAACACGTTGAGCGGAGTAGAGTGCCTCTTGTGCAATAGCATGACCTTGCTCAATATGTGGGCGAATTTTGGCGGGGAATGCTTCAAGAGATGGTAAGCTATGCTCAAAAGCTTGTGGTCTTATTTCGATGACATTAAGTGCTGGTTGTTGATCGTATTCAAGTGCCATGTACTCAGTATACTAGTTCCTCTCAGAGATTTTAGTGCCCACTTGATAGTTGCACTGGTGGCTGAAAAGAGGTACATACTTAAGATAAGAATTACAATTTCGTAAAGGAACTATACCTGGGTAGCATTGTAAGTATGACACTGTTCCAACGTTTAGTTCTCGAGCGAGTCCATGAGATACCCTACGGCAAGGTGGTGAGTTACGGACAGATTGCAGCAAGTATTGGGAGTCCACGTGGAGCCCGGCAAGTAGGTTGGATTTTGAGAAGCATGGAGGGTCAGCCTGACATGCCTTGGTGGAGAGTAGTTAATAATGCAGGTAGAATTACCATAAAAGGAAATTTACTCAATGATGCCGAACGCCAGCGCACTTTGCTCTGTGCTGAGGGAGTTGCGGTAGCCGATGATTTTACTTTGGCCATAGAAGCATATCGTTATTCTTTCAAATAATATCCTATAATATTGACAATCAAGTCTTTTTTTGCTATACTTTCATGGTTTCTTGCTGCTTTTTGATACCATTTTTACAATTCGTGAAACGAGGTTGGAAAAGCAAGCGGAAGCTCTTTAACGTACTGAGGATATGCCTCGCAGCTAGAGGCGACACTTGTGTGTGGTGAACATACAAGCGTCGTCTTTAGTTTTTTGTTTCAAATTTCAGCGAGGTAAACAATGAAGCTTTACACGTTCGCCAATGGGCAATTGACAGAAGGAATTGCAGTCACTCAAACCACAACTGGCTTGGCGATTGAGTTGGGCCACGAAGAGGGTAAGAAGATCTTTTTCCCCGTTTCGGGTACAAACCCACCAGAGATTGCTGACGGCCGTATCATGCGTGCCTCTATTGAAATTGAAGGCCTGCAGTGGCATCTAATCAAAGAGACAGGGGATATGTATGCCTTCCTTCATATCATAACCTTTGTCCCAAGAGCGGACAAAAAGTTCAGCCCCTTTGGCCGTTGGTATGTCATGAGAGGATTCCCCCTCACCATCCTGAAAACGAAAACTGATGATTCCTGGGAAGGGTTAATCAGATTTCTACATGGAAACCGCATCGAGATTCAACTATCGGATGAACGGTACTTTGCAATCAATTGCACCGATGGCGCACTGGTTTTGCAGGACATGCCCGCCTAGTAGTAGTAGTACTCAAATTTAGCTCAAACCACTTCTGCCTCAGTATCGTGATTGCCCGTATGGGGGTGTGTGCCGCAAGTGCACACCCATGTCATAACTTGACACCATACGGGCTTTCTGTATCTTTTTCATTTATTTACTCAGTGCGTACTGCACTAAGAATATATTTTGTTCCTCTCCATCTTTAGCAAAGAGAGCTGCCGTTACAAAGGTAGGGCGATTACCTGGTGTTGTGGCTTCTACACGGACTGGTGCTCCAGCTTCTTCTACAGCCCGGTAGCAGGATGTGCACCAATTGCGTTAGCACTACCACGGTCGGATAAACGCACTCCGTAAGTTTCATAGATTGCAATAAAGTGTTGCGTCATGTCACCTCCAGCAGCAACTGCTGCTTCCAAAGCAGCTTGAATATGTGCCGGTGTTACAGATGGTTTTTCTTTTGTGTGCATAAAACCAAAAACCCCGCCTGGTGGCGGGGTGTCCTTTGTACTATGTATACGACGTACTAGACCGCCACTCCTTGCTGTTCAACAGTAAGAAGAAGCTGAGTAAGTACGTATGCATTACGCATACGTGCGAGTGTAACACATGTTTAACAGAAGTCTATGAGCGTGCCTAAATCTGCATTTGTTCTAAAGCAAAATAGTACAGGAAATGTGTCTCTCCAGTAGGTATACCCAAGAAATGTGAGAAACATTGATGCTCTACCACCAAGTGTCTCAAGCATTTTTTTTGTACCTGTTACGCTTTGTCCACCCGCTGTCATACTATCCACGGCAATATGCCAGTAGTCTGAAGAAGAACTGGGTGGTGGAGAAGCAGTAACACAGGCAGCATCTGGGTAGGCATGGCTAGAGTAGCGGTAAAGACGTAAAATGGCTGGCACTCCAGCTTGTTGCGCAGAACTGTGTATGAGAGCTGCATCAAATATTCCTCTGGTTATATTACCCCATATCATAATCGGCCGATTATTCCTCTCTTGATCAAGCACAGTCATAAGTTCTGCTAATAATTTTAATCTTGTTGTGCCTGAAAGCTCTAAAAGTCCACCACTTGCCTGCATGCTATATGTTTCTTCTTTACCTGTTTGAGCATCAATAAAAGGAGTTTCCCAGAATGTCTGTGCTGACGTACTACCAAACTGGTAGACATCATAATATCCATCAGATTTATTGAACGTATTTTCTTGACCGCGAAGCAAAATATGACACAGCTCTTGATATGGTTCCTGCGTCTTGACCTGCAGGGCAGATGCTGCAGACTCCATGAGCTTTTCTACTTGGTTATCCTCTTGTAACCAAGCTGGTTCTCTATTTTTGAGTAGTAATTCGGCATAGTAAGCAAGAAGCTCACACAGCTGGGTTTCAAATGTTTGAAATGCTTCAACGGCAGCACTTTTATGATGAAAGTCCTCATGATCATGAAAATACATGTACATCCTCCGTACAAATGGAAACAGATAGTACATGCGCTTCTGCACGTATTCTTGAGTTGGAAAGTCTAACTTTTTTTCTTGATATTGAAGCATTTCTCTAGAATGACCCATCTCTGTATTATATAGGACTTGTCAATGAAGTATGACAAAAAACCCGTGGCGTTACAAACAACCAGGGTTTTTCAAGGATTGTCACCACCTAAAAGATAAACATGCCAGCGAAAATGCTTAAGTCACTGCCTTCATTGTTGTAGGCTTATCGTAAAATCTCTTCACCAAAAAAAATAATCTCGGCTATACTTGAATAACTATGTCATTAAAACGCCCACTCATAAGCTTTCTTTCTGGCATACAAGCACAATCAAAAGGTACACTCCATAGTTTTGGGGAGCGTCGCGCACAGCAGCTTGGTGAACGTCTTAACAAAGCTATAAGAGAGCGACGACTGTGGACTGCGGTTGAACATACAGCTGATAACCCTGTCTCTACATATGCGCAGGCAAAGGGAGAAATGGTTGAAAGAACTATTGGAAGATTATCTACTGATGCAAAGAAAGATGTATGATGCGATCATAATTGGCGCTGGAGCCGGTGGCATTACAGTAGCTGTTGGGTTGGGTAGACGCGGCAAAAAAGTTGCCCTTGTTGAAGCACATAAGGTGGGCGGTGAGTGTACCCACACTGGATGTGTGCCAAGTAAATCATTTATTCGGGGTGCTCACGCTGCAGATCCCCAGGCCTTTGAAGTTGTACGGGAAGTTATAAAAAAGGTAGAAAAAGAAGAAGCAACATTGCTTGCATCACTACCAACAGTTGAGCTTATCACTGGCCATGCACAGTTTCGTGATGCACATACAGTAGATGTTATTTCAGGGGAAAAAACGCTCACTTTGACTGCCTCTGCAATCATCATCGCTACTGGGGCGCGAGCCAGAGTGCTTGACATTCCAGGTTTGCCAAAAGAAAAGTACTTGAGCACAGATACGTTTTTTTCACTCAAAAAGTTGCCTGAGAAGCTGGTAATTATAGGGAGCGGTGCTGTCGCGTGTGAGTTG
>CAZYNM010000006.1:0-80415 GCA_964648715.1 uncultured Pseudomonadales bacterium
AAATTTTACTCCAGAAAGAATTTCGTCATGTTGTGCAAAAAGAGAGCTGGGAAGTACCTGGTGGCGGTATAGATAGAGCTGAAACGCCTGTGCAAGCAGCGGCACGAGAACTCAGAGAAGAAGCTGGCATAGATATTGCAGAGAATCAGCTAGTACTTGTTGGTACATGGTACCCACTGCATAGTTTTAATACAGAACAGGTAACTGTTTTTATGACTACAATTGAATTACCAGAAGTACACACACGTGGCACAGAGATTGGCGAAGACATCTCAGAACAGTGTTTCCTGACTTTTGAGCAAGTTCTGGCCATGATTGACAATGGTAAAATAAATGATGCATTCACAGCAAACGCGCTACAAGTGGTGATACGGCGACTTTCTGTGCCTAGCAACAAAGTCTAATTTCCTTACTCAATTCATACAGTATCTTCACAATTGCAATACATATTTTTTCTATACTTATTAAGTTGGTGAAATAGTCACTAAAAAGAGGAAGATATGCCAAGAACAATTATTACAGAAACAACTCCGGAAGTATTTGTGTACCCTGCACCATTGCTCAGTGCCATACACATTATCAACTATAGTAGCGGAATCGTTAATTTCTTGTTGGGCATGCGGATGATTTTGAAATTCTTTGGAGCAAACCCAGTGACTCCAGTTGTAGCAGTGCTCTATGACACTACTAACTTCCTGCTCAAACCTTTCCAGGGTATATTTCCCACTGTTGCTGAAGGGAGAAATGTATTGGAACCCACTGCGCTAGTCGCTATGATTTTTTACACTATTATTTTTTATGGAGTGGTACAACTACTTATGCTACTTGCAAGAGAACAGCGTGCTTAACTTGTAGATGTTACGTAGAGAGATTATACTTCGCCCATGAATCAAACAATTGTTGTTGTAGAGGATACACTAGAAATTGCACAGTTTGTGCAAGAGGTTCTGGTAGATAATGGATTCACTTGCTATATTGCCCCTACAGCACTTGATGGCATCAAGCAAATCGAAAAAATTAAGCCAGAGCTAGTTTTGCTAGACATTAATTTGCCAGATCTTAACGGCAATGATGTTCTCAAAAAAATAAAAACACTATATCCAGAAATTATAATTATTTTTTTCACTGCAGAGAGTGACCCAGCTTCTGTAGCTAGAGGTCTTGATTCCGGTGCAGATGATTATATTACAAAACCGGTTGACTCAGCAGTTTTGTTGGCACGGGTTGTGGCGCGCTTACGTCTTAACAATTCAGAAAATGCAGAGCGCATCAGCATACATGACCTCACCATACATGAAGCTTCACACGAAGTTACGCGTGCTGGAAAAGTAATTGAACTCTCTCCACAAGAATATAAGTTATTAGTTTTCTTAGCACGCAACAAAAACAGAGTGCTCAGCCGAGAGATGATCCTGTCACGAATTTGGGGTGGAAATCCAGATATAGAAACGCGTGTTGTTGATGTGTATATTGGCTATTTGCGTAAGAAAATTGATTTTGTCAAACCTAAGCTCTTGCAATCAAAGCGTGGTTTTGGCTACCTCATTAAAGAATAAACGTATCAGTTTAAGTGTGAAATAATGGTTTCAACATCTTCCCAGTGCAATGGCTTTGGCAGCCAGTGGTCAGCTTTGACCTTTTCAGCGACTTGTTTCATCTGCATATCAGATGAAGTAAGCGCAACCTGTGTACAGTTGAGTTTCTTTGAGCTTTTGATTTTTTTTACCAATTCTGGACCTGACAATACTCCATCTATCCAGCAGTCAAGAAGAATTAAATTTGGCATACACTTTTCTATGTCAATAAATTGAGGGACGTGTGAATACGTGCGTATCTCTGTTTTTTTGTTTCCAAAAAAACTAATAAACAATGAACATATTTCTGAATCATCATCAATAACGAGGACAGTAACTTTCTGCACGAATGAATAATAACAAAAAAAATGTAAGTATGGGGTAAGAACTTTAGTGTTTGGGAAAGAAAACAGTAAATGTTGTTTTACCGTTCTTACTTTCGGCCTTTATTGTGCCACCATGCTGCCGCATTATTTCTCGCACAATATACAGACCCAATCCGATGCCTTTTTTCTGACTTGCAGAATGATTGCGCACATACGGATCAAAGATAGTAAGAAGTGTTTCTTGTGGAATGTTTTCTCCGTAGTTAGAGAATTTTAAGACTAAACCCTCGTCTTTATACGTGCCTGTTACATAGATCATTTTATTTGGAGTACCATACTTAACCGCATTGCTAATAATGTTCCGCAAAACTTGACTGAAACGTATTTTATCAAGCTGAATAGTTGTGCCATCAGTGCAACCTTTCATGCGAAAACGAAAACGCTGGGTGGGGTACAAATCAATTATTTCTTTAGTAGTTAATAAGAAAACTTCACGGATTTTTGTTTTTTCTTTGACAACCTCAAAGCGCTTATTTTTCATTTTTAAGGACTCTGCTAACTCAGTAAGCATGTTCGCAATGTTATCAACTTGATAGTTTAAGTGTTGCAATAACTCAAGCTTTTCATCTTCCTTCTGTGATTTTTTTAAACGATACAAATATGCTTTCATAATGCTCAGCGGTTGTTTAGCCTCATGACCAATCATGCGTATAAATGTTTGCTGGCTTCGTAGTTCCTCACGTACTTCTGATGTTCGTGTGACCTCGCAAATACTTCCTTTTAATCGGGATGATTGAAAAGTAGATAATTTGAGTGTTTTATATTTTTTTTCAAATCTGCCTACTTGTTTACATAGGGTAATGGTTTGGTTGGAAGTGAGTGCCTCAGAAAGTACTTTTGTACTGAGTATTCGATTCGATTCAAGTCTCCATCCGTTTTCATGTAGTAGTTCAGCAAAGCTCTCACCGTTGTATGTGCGGTGCCTCAAAAGATCGAGTAACTGATGTGCTGAGTTGTTTACAAATGAAATAACAAAGTGTGGATCGAGAATGATAACAGCTTTTTCAAGTGCATTGATGACGTGCCGGGTCTCGCTCTTTGGTTTACGTACTTTGGTTCGGCCCATAGACATGCATTATATACTTACATTTTTCTTACACCATACACATTTTTTCCTTATATATGACTTCTATACTGACACACAGTAGTAGGTAACAGTAAGGATGGTATGGGCATAATATCTTGGATCATCTTGGGCCTGGTTGCTGGGTGGCTTGCATCCATTGCAGCGGGTACCAACCGGTCTCAGGGCATGATTGGTGACATGTTGGTAGGAATCTTAGGAGCATTTGTAGGAGGTTTTCTTGCAAATATGCTGGGTGGAACTGGTATAACCGGGTTCAATTTGTACAGTATTCTACTGGCAACCCTGGGTGCCTTTCTTCTCCTGTGGGCAAAAGGCAAACTGCGTAGTGCCTAAGCTCACTGCCTAACGCGAAAAAGCTGCAGCTAGACCACTGCAGCTTTTTTGTTGTTGTCGTGAATATCTCAAGTATTACAGATCTCTTACGGTAGTGTCATCATATATTTAAAAAGGATGAGTAACATAGATGATAGTAATACTACAGTGAAAGGAATGTATGGAACTTCAAATACTCGCACATATTATCCTTGGAGCTATTGCTGCAATCTGTGCAGCGCAACTAACACTCTAAGTTGAGATACAGGTACCCGTAGTAACTATATACAGAAAGGTATATATGCAAAAAAAAATAGCCCAGCTGTTGGTTCTCTATACCGTAGCTGTGGGAACCTATAAAGTAATTAAGTTTTTGGTAGATACCAAAAGCAAGGTAAAGGGTAAAACAGTCCCTTCCTACGACAAGCTACTGGAGGCAGGTAAAGGTGTTGTTGCGGAATCCAAAAATGTTCTCAACGAACTTTTTGATCAAAAGGCATCACGAGCTAAAGCTCAGTAGAGATATTTCTCCCGGCTAGCATACCGACACTACATGCGAGGCAACCCCTCGCATGTAGGTTGTTATGTACCATTCCACAAACATATGATGTACTTGGTAGTAATTGAGTGTATGGCTAATCAGCTATGTTCAGTGTATAAAAATATTCATGCAGAGACATATCTTCTTGGTTATTCTTGTGTGTCTATTGGTGTGGGCTACAAAAAGCATGGTCAAGCCTGGCTTGTTTACATCACATGACTCAGAATCACACGTAACACGCATTATCGCTTTTGATGAAGCACTGAAAGATGGGCAATTTCCCCCTCGCTGGGCATCACGTTATTTTGGTGGAATTGGTAGCCCAGTGCTGATGCTCAACTACCAGTTGCCATACTTTATTGCAGAATTTTTTCTTATAGTGACAGGCTCACCGTATGATGCGTACAAATACACGCTTGCTGGTAGCTTTATTGTTTCAGGAATTCTGGCATATTTTGCTTTTCTCACTCTGCCAGTTATTCCGCTAGAAAAATCAAAAATACCTACCTATCATGCGCAGCTGGCTGCATTTTGTGCAGCTTTTTTATACACATGGGCACCGTACAGGTTCCTTGATATATATGTCCGGGGTGCATTGGGGGAATCGTTTGCATTTATGTTTCCACCTCTTATTTTATGGGCAATCCATAAAAAATCGTACCCCTTGCTCATTATTGGTTTGAGTGGCCTGTTTTTATCTCATCCTGTGGCGAGTGCTGTTTTTTCTGCTCTATTTTTGGGGTATATCCTTGTGCTGTCGTATGCAGATGCCGTTGCGTGGCCACTTAAGCACAGTCTGTGGTTCTTTTTTTCATGCTTTTTTGTCGCTTTCATGATTGCGGCACATAATCTTATCCCTACACTTCTATTGACTCACTATACGCAGTTCACACCCAAGGATTCAAAACCATTTGATCATTTTCCTACGCTCATGCAATTACTGTGTGGTAAGTGGGGGTATGGATTTTCTACCTCAGATGCCAATGACACTACGTCCTTCAGGATAGGTTATATGCATGTAGTTTCCACACTCTGTGCTCTATTTTTCATCCTAAAAACTTTCAAAAAATATATCTTAAAAAAGCAAAAAATGATTATATATCCAGCGATATATGTTCTTGCCGTTGGCGCAATAACTGTGTGTTTAATGCTTGAATTTTCCAAACCCCTCTGGAAATTACTTTTTTTGTACAACTTTATAGATTTTCCGTGGAGATTATTGATGGTTATAGTGTTTGTTACCGCATATAGTGCACACTGGTTCTTACGAAGCATCTCATCAAAAAAAATGTATGTTGGTATTGTTTTATTCATTGTGGTCTTTAACATCCGTATGAACATTAACCACATCAACATTAATGCGCTGTGGCCATGGGGTGTAGAGCATTACTATACTTTTGCTGGCACAGGTGATGCTTTTGGTGAGTATGCTTCAAAATGGCGCTACACAAGAGATTCATTTCCTATTTCAGAACGTGCCATCTACAGCACCGGGTCGGGTACTCTACGTGTGGTCAAAAGTACACCTTCTACGCTAGAAGTGGCTGCTTCCTCTTCTCAAGCTGCCAGAGTACGTTTACAACTTATGTATTTCCCAGGATGGGCTGTGACTCTTAATGGCATACCACAGGATCTGCCGGGACAGAAGTGTAAGATTACGCAGGACTATACTCTGGAAAGAGACCGTAATACCTCAGGTCTTATTGAGTGTGCGTTACCTCCAGGAGAACATATACTTACTGCTAAGTTTTTAGCGCCAGGGGCTCAAGTAGCTGGAAATGTGATATCATTAGTCGGTCTCTTGGTCTTTTTATGGATACTGTTTCGGTCATACTTCCCACCTACAACGAGCGCACAGCAATTATAAGCCTGTTAAAAAGGCTGCATACAGAATTTCATAAATTACATCAACCCTATGAAGTGATCGTCTGTGATGATTGTAGTCAAGATGGTACCGCTGATCTTGTCTCGTCATATGCCAACAAGCACCGTGATAGAGTCGTTCGGGTGATACGTAGAACACAAAAGCCAGGATTGGCTTTTTCTATTGCGGATGGAATTCGTGCTGCTACTGGTCCTATTATCATAGGAATGGATGCGGATGGTAATCATGATCCTGCTACTATCCCTTCTTTGCTCAGTCATATTCAAGAAGCGCAGCTTGTCGTTGCCTCAAGATTCATAAAAGGTGGTGGGATGAGCCAAAAAATCAGGTATTATCCGACTTTCCTACTTAATCTTTTTTTCTCTATAGTTGGCATGCCTGTCCTAGATAGTACAAGTGGGTACTATGCGTGTCGTAAATCTGACCTTATGCGATTGAACCTACCTTCAATCTATTATGGCTATGGAGATTATCATTTGCGTTTGGTGCACTATGCAAAAAAGAAAAAATATATAATACTAGAAGTTCCAACTCGATACGGCAATCGCATCGGAGGCGTAAGTAAGTCTCGGTTGTTCTCTATGCTCATTTCATATACAAAAGAAGTTATGAGGTTGCAACTAGAATAAGGCCTTATGTACACGAAGCATGTTTGTCCAAAAACAATAGATCAGAATGCACGCAAATACATAGAACAATTTATACCTCCAGATGAGCCGCATCTTGATCAATCAAGGGAAGCAATCCCTGTGTGCTGGCCAGATCTGGGAGGTAATGAGCTTGCGTATATACAAGAATGTCTCAAAAGTGGGTGGATATCTTCTCAAGGGGCGTATGTTAATTTATTTGAGAAACGTTTCTCTGATTACTGTGGAGTGGCACATGCGGTTTCGGTAACAAACGGCACACATGCATTGCATCTTGCACTTGCCGCACTTGATATAGGTCCCGGGGATGAAGTCATTGTGCCTACCTTTACTATGATCGCTACGGCAAATGCGGTTCGCTACTGTGGAGCGAAGCCTGTCTTTGTTGATGCACGAATGGACACATGGAATATAGATGAAACAAAGATTGAAGAAGCAATTACGTCCAAAACACGTGCAATTATTGTGGTTCACATTTATGGACACCCGTGTGAAATGGATACGATTCATGCAATTGCCACAAAATATAAGTTGGCAGTCATTGAGGACGCGGCCGAGGCACATGGGAGCATGTATAAAGGCAAAAAAGTTGGATCATTGGGTGATATTGGGTGTTTTTCGCTCTATTCAAATAAAATGATATCAACTGGTGAGGGTGGCATTGTTACGACCAATAACCCGCAGTTACACCATATTCTTCACAAGCTTCATAACCATGCGTTTGATGATGTCATACATTTCTGGCATGAGTACTTGGGCTATAACTACCGAATGACAAACCTACAAGCAGCGATAGGGTGTGCTCAGTTGGAACGGATTGATCTTTTTGTTGAATCAAGAAGAAAAAATGCTCTTGAATATATGCGTCATCTGCAAATGCTTCCCCATATTCAATTTCCTGTTGAGCTTCCAGAAGTTGTGAATAGTTATTGGATGTTTGGTATTCTGTTGCAGAAAGGCTTCCCACTTACACGAGATCAAGTCCGTCATAAGCTTGCAAGTTTTGGAATAGAGACACGTACCTTTTTTATTCCCATGCATTTGCAGCCCATTTACTACACTCCAGAATACCAAGGAAAGTTCCCTGTCTCAGAACAATTGTGCAAAAATGGTTTGTACCTGCCCTCCTCTTCTGCATTAACAAAAGAAAAAATTGAATTTATATCTAAAAAGATCATTGAACTTGTTAAAAGCTAGTGTTTTGGTACGGGCACCACTACTCACCATTTGTACAGCAATTCATAGAAAAAAGTTTTATAGAAACGTTTGAAAATAACTTAATGTAAATAAAAATGGTCAAAAATTGAAAGAACTGTATTCCTAAAAAAGCTTGTACAGGTGATAGTCTATCAGCAATATATCCTAACCCAACTGCTACTACTCCAAATACGATGCTACCGGCAAATGCATTCAGAGAGCCCATCGTTGCTCGCTGCTGGTCTGAGAATTGTTTTTGAAGTAATGAGTTTTCTGCAACTCTTGATACACCAAATAATAGAGAAGTTGTTGCCATCAAAACTGGTGAAAGTGAACTTGGAAATAATAAAGCGATAGTATTTGCTACTCTTCCATATAGTGTATTGAGCATCAGGATTTTTATTGCGCTTACTTTTCTCAGTATACGTCCGCTAAAGTGAAAACTTGCCGCAGCCCCAAGGTTTGATAAAGTCTTAGCAATACCTATTGCCCAGAGTGGCCATACTGTATTGTAGAATGCGGCCTGAAACTGGTATGCAGATTCTCCAAGTGCGTAGTTTGCAATTGAAGCAACACTAAGTAGTCGCAATTTTTTATTAGACAAAAACTTGGTGTATGCAGCACTTAGATGAGTATAGATATTACTACTTCCCTCTATCATCACCTTTGGTTCTATAAGTTTGAATGCCAGAAAAACACATACCACCTGTGGAATGACAGAAAGCCACATGATTGTGGGAAAAGACCAACTTGCAAGCAAGCTCCCTAAAATTGCTGAAACTGCTAATGCTACCTGAAACATGGCACTGACTCTGCCAAGAAACTCCTCATATTGATCCTCCTGCTTGTATTGAGAGAGTGTTCCATGAAGAAGTGCATCATTATTACCACTATAGAATGACCGAGATATGCCCTCAAAAACTGCTCCGAGTGCTAATATCCAGAAAGATTGTCCAATTGCATACAGAATAGAATAAAGTACCGCTGAAATTGATCCGTAGATTACTGTTTTCCTCCGCCCAACAAAATCAGAGAAAATACCAGTTGGAAGTTCAAAAGCTGCAGAAACAATAGTAACAATGGAAAATACAGCCATCCCCCAGGCAAAGGAACCAGATACTTGTGAAAAGTAGATGATAGCTATTGGTGCGTACAGTTTAAAGTCAGTGAAGAAATTAAACCAAGTTAACGTACGAATGTTCTTGTGAAGCATATAGTAATTATACTGTAATTTGCGCCCACCAGGTTTGGAACACCATTTCCAGGATGAAACTAACTAATTCTTGAATATGAAGAAAAATCGAAAAAAAATTTCCCTGAGAAAAAGTTAATGGTGACCCTTTTGCACTTTGTTTCGAACACCTTTTGCCTTGGATACATACATTAATGCTTGCTTACCCTATTCAAACTGAATCAAAAGAAGTGAAGTATGCTTTGCCCTCTCGTTCATTCAGTCGTAAGTCAGTAATTAGAGTTAATTGATATGTTTTTTACAAAAGCAGAATCAAAATCCAGTTTGTTTAATGAAAAAACCTTTTACATGCAATTTTTGAAAGACTTGGAAATGGCACAAAATGAGGTGATTATTGAGTGCCCATACCTTACAGCTTCAAGAATGGATATGTTTTATCCAGTCTTTCAAAGGTTATTAAGTAAAAAGATTAAAATTAGGATTGTTACCCGAGATCCTTCAGATCATGACGATGAATACATGAGAGATCAAGCAGCTAATGAAATTCTGAGATCAAAAGAAGTGGGAGTAAATATTACTCTTCTCAAGGGCTACCACCACAGAAAGCTAGCAATTATCGATAAAAAGATACTCTGGGAAGGTAGTCTTAATATACTGTCTCAAAATAATAGTAAGGAGATTATGCGCAGAACTGAAAGTAAAGAAGAAGCAAATCAGATCATCAAATTTATAAGTAACAAAAGTAGCTAAATTATTTTTATTTTTGTTATTTCGACTATCACTCCAAATTTACGAATAAAATCTACGTGATGGAGGAGGTTTAATTTACTGAAAAATGGAATGATATCCAACACGTCTCCTTCTTTTTTTGTTCCTACTGCATAGGTAAGTTTTACATCTTCTACATTAACATCCGCATCTGCCCACTTTTCCCTTAATTTAGATTCATAACATACTTTGTATTCGGGCATATTTCTCAGTAAATCAATGGAAACTGACCCTTGTGCGAATAAATGGCTAAGTGTTGAAGATGCACTCAACTTTTTAACACAAATAAGTCTTTTTGCAGGCTTTTGATACAGATCAGCAACTTCTATTTTGGATCTACTTTTTGACATTTGGAAAAAATCTTTATCCATTACTAAGTAGTCTGGATCAGTCGAATAAGTGGAGTTGTATGTTCCTTCTTTATATTCACCGCCAACATTCTGCCAATCAGATAAAAATGTATCTATGCTCACAACATTACTTCTGAGTTTCTGATTAACTTGCGTGACATAATCTCTGTCAACTTTGAACCACTTCTTGTTGGAAAGTATGTATACCGTCCCGTCAATCTCCGTTTCATAAACTAAAAAACCATACAGAGTTTCTGAACCAAGTGCTGGTCTTCCTTCTTCTTCAAAGCCAACAATCTTAGCTTTCGCCTTGAGTGTGTCAACATCTATTATATCCAATGACTGCAGGACTGCCTTAAAGGACTCGGCGTCTACCTCTTCGATTTCGTAGCTTCTTTGACCTGTGCCGTAGACTTTATAAAAATTACAACGTTCATATTCTATCTGATCTGGATAAGCTATTGCTAATTTACCAGAATCAAAGTCGTAGGCACTTAGTGATTCTATTAATTTTTGATCTAAGGAAGATATTAGTGTTTTATCCTTAATAGGTAGAATATTGTCTATGAAATCAAAATTTGTTTTGTATGTTTCTTCCTTATATTTTGCCAAAAGCTGTATACATTTATCACCAAGTTGACTTAGATTAATCTCGCTACTGAGACTAAGACTGTCCGCTCCAGATATTTTCTTTCCAACTGCTGGATCAGCGCAGTAGCCTGACACTATACGGACAAGCTCTTGATCGAAGTTGATACCAAAATCAAAGACCTCTGTAGAAACGTTTGACATTATTCTTTTCTGCTTTGTTCTCACATCAATGTTTTTAGCATCTAAAAATTTTAATTTTTGTGGGTCTATAGAATTGAGAGTTGTGATCAGTCCAAAATTTAATTCAACGTTGTCTTTATTCAGTGCGTTAAATCCAAAACCTCCAGTAACAGCAAAGTACCTGCTGTTGTCGCCGTCAGGAACATTTACCAGCACTACAAATGAGTTAACTGTGTTTTTCATTTCATCAAGACTTGAAGTTGTGTATTCCTGGACGAAAGAAATCCATTTAGGTGGTTTGCTTTTATTTTCTTCTACATAGAGCTTGAAATTAAACCCCAAACTTGTTGCACGCTCAGATAGAGGAAGTTCATGGTAGCCATCAGGGCCTAATTTAGCTGGTTTTAATAAGTCATCAAATGACCTAACCGATGGATTAAATAAATAAAATGTGAGTTTTTTCATTGATCTTTAACTTATATTTACTTTGATTCATATGCTGGATATTTTTTATGTTAGCTACTTTAAAGGAAACTTAAGCTCAATCTTGAGTGCTTTTGCCAAGGAATTAAGGACATCACTAGTAGGATTCACCTCACCACGCTCAATTCGAGCATAGTAGTTAGTATGAATTTCAGCCTTTACAGCTACTTGAGCCTGGGTCAGTTTAGCCGATTTTCGAGCGGCTTTGAGTATTTTTGCTAGTTTTTTTTCGGAATCCATAAACAATACCTCTTACAAACAATTATACAACCTAAAGGGATAGTTTGTATAAACAATCGACTCATCTGATAAAATATAGCTACATGCAACAAAATAGCACTACACAGCCAGTCATAACAACTGAAGAAATTGAAAAACTAGTCGGAACTAATCATGCTCAGCTTTTAAAAGAGCTTAGTCCCTTAACGCTTACTCTGCTCAATGATGAGTATAGTGAAGATAATATTAAAGAAAAGTTAGCAGAAGTTTTGCATTCCAAAAATGGTAAAGAACCATCTCAAGATGAAATAGAGTCTTTGTATCAATCGTTGAAGAAAATTGCAAAGAAATTACAAAATAATGAATAATCAGAGCATACAAGAGGATTTAAACAAATATTTAGATGAAAAAATGGCTCCCTTTTATCAGCAGGCACTCGAGCAAGAGCGTCAACGCCATCAAAAATTTCTAGATAAGCATTTCAAAGATTATGAAGCGGTGGGACACAAGCATGATTCTTACATAGCACAACTAATTACTTTAGAAGGAGCGATTTTCGGAGCATTAATTATCTTTACTGACTCTAAACAGATTACAGGTTGGATATTATCTGCTCTTTGCTTAATCCTAATTAGCATTATATTTGGAATATTTCGTCAAGGAATGGCTATTCAAGCCATATACGATAGCCTAGAACTTGAATACTCGCATGAAATGAAAAGTCACTGGTCTAGTAGAGAATTATGGAAAGATGAAACTCTTGCTTGGGAAAAGAAGTTAGTAGGGGAAAATACTTTTGACCAGGAGCCATCATATAAGAAAAGATTCGCATTTAAACTTTTGAAATTTTTTAGGTTAAATGCTGATCGTATTGAAAATATATTTTTATCCACGTTCGTAATTGCTTTAATTCTATTAATTATTAACCTAATAGTTATATTTTTCAGTTAAATTCAAGACAAATTATCTCAATAAATAGATTTTATCTTGTTGTTGAGTAACTTTATCGCTCTCAATCAAGTAATACTGCTCCACATTTCCATTTAACTCACTCTTTAGTGATGCAAAGTATGGTAATCCCTCCATCTGGTAGAACAGACTTACGGTAGTAGGAGATTCTATTCTCTGGTTATTTACTAGTACAGTGTTTTTCTTGGTAAATAAATCTAGCTCTGCTATATACACTTGGTCATTAATTAAAGAGAAGTCAGTAATGACGTTCTTTGAGACATAGATATCTTTTTTCTTGTTTGTAGTTAGATCAATACTTACTAGTTTATTTTCAACATTATTAGGATTTACTTTAGTCAAGCAAAGTACCTCTACTTGGCTTTTGATGAAGCCATCATCACACAAAATGCCTAAGTCTTTATCGTTGTAAAGTGATGTCTTACCGTCATTCTTTAATACACCTTCAGGTGTGTAATCGAGTATAGCTTCAGATAATTCTGTGGTTTTCTTTTTTTCGCTTAGGTTATAAATTATTGTTTTCCTCTCGGCTGGCTTGATCACGAGTAGATATGGATAATGCATAGATACTCGATTCGGATACTGAGCAATAGAGATAGTATCGTCAAAAGCGTACAAAACAGAGTTTTCAATGTAAACAGATGTATTTTTTACTTCTGGCTCGGTAGGTGCTTTTTTAGTAAAGAAAATAAAATACACCGCCAAAAATATACCAAGTAGAGCTATCACGCCTAGTTGTAAGTATCTTCTTTGTTTTTGCGTTAATGATTCTGCCATAGTTATTTAATATAGTTTAACGGATTTACTGCCTGCCATGTATCGCCATCTTTAAACCTGACTTCATAATGTACATGTTCACCAGTGGCATTGCCTGTTTCTCCCATTATACCGAGTGGCGTACCTGCAATGACTTCACCTGATTCAACTAAAACCTGACTGAAATGAATAAATACTACTTTCATTGCATTATCTGAGCTTGTAACCTCCACAGTCTCACCGCCGAACTGATCTACATAATGACGTGCTGTGCCATTTACCGTTGAGTACACCACAACCTGCTTATATTCTTTATACGTAGGACTATTTTTGTAGTAATCACCTGAAGGGACAAGATCAATACCATTATGATTCCTACCAAACTGAATTAAATAATTGGGATCAAGGAAGTATGCAGTAACAATTGAGTAGTTCATTCCTCCACCTCCAAGTGGATTCTGTCTCGGTACTTTGGTTTCAACAAAACTTGTATCAACAGGGATGTTTAATGAGTTGGCGGCAGTAAAACTAGATTTGATTTGTTCAATCAAACTACCAGTAAAGATCAGTGGTGAAAATATAGCTGTACCAGCGAATATCAAGAGTAACAGGGTCAATAACACTAGTGTTCCTAGAAATCCAATAATCGGTGCTTTTAATTGTGAGATAAGAATACTTGGTATAGGAATGGGTGACAAAGAATTGACGATAAAGGTAACTACTTTATCAACTAAAAAACCAATGGGATCATCTTTAATTTGTCTTGCAGTATTTAGCTTGCTGATCTTGCTCATACAATCATTGATTCGTAAAGGTTATAGGTTTTTCAAACGGAAGTACTAAAATATTGAGCCGAATATGTTCGCCTTCTCTAAACAAGATAACTTCACCAATGCCTAAGTGCCCGAGCTGTTGCTTCTCTTCATCAGTCATTGGATAGATACGGCCGATTTCTGAAAGAGCTGCATACGACTGTTTGAGTAATACTTTCGTCTCCGAGTTGGTAATAATGGCTTTGCCATACTCATTGTTTAAAAAGTCTTCTACATCCTGAGTGATGGATACCACACCAACATTTCTCTTTCTTGCTTGTTTGACCAGCTCCCGATAGAAAATGGCAACTTCCTGATCGACCAATAACTTATGAGCTTCATCTATAAAAAGCATGCGCTTTTTATCGTTATTTTTATTTATTAGATTCCAGATCAGAGATGTTAATAGATACATTGCTGGCTCACGCTTCTCATCTTTTTTGAGGTCATGGAGGTCAAGGATAATAATGTCATTATCAAGTTCAAGTTTTCTTTTTGAGTTAAAAATTCCTCGTAAACTTCCAGTAGAAAGCACAGACAAGTCTTTCTTCATCTGGTGATCGCCAAGAAGTTCTAGAAAGTTTTCAAAATCTGGACTGCCTGTGTCGTATAGCTTGATAAGCGTTTCATCAAGTAGTGCACCATCGTAGTGATCTTTGGGTATGAAGAACTTGAAAAACGTTTTCAGCGTAGAAATATGATCAAGTATATCGTTTTCCTGAGAGCTATTGATATAAAAAGGATTAATACCATTCTCTCTTGAGAATTGAATAACTTCTCCGCCAAGTGACTTGGCTAAATTAACATACTCTCCCTCTGGATCAATCGCTACTATTTGAATACCTCTCATGTAAAGTCGGTTCATTAAAATTTTTGAGGTTACACTCTTCCCAGAGCCAGACACGCCAAATATATTTATATTGTTATTTCTTGAGGTAAATGGATCTATAAAAACCAGAGAATCATTGTAGGCATTAACACCCATTAAGATTCCATCAGGGTCTTGTAGCTGTTTTGAAACAAACGGCATCAAATAAGAAACTGCGGTGGATTGCAGAATCCTATTTTCTTGTAAGTGATCAGTGGTAAAGGGAAGAAAATTCTTAAATGCTTGTTTGTGACCAAAAGTATACTGATTAAACGTAATATCCATTGATCCAGCTAGGTTTTGTAACTGCTTATGCAGTTCGTTAAGCTTTGCTTCATTTTCTGCTTCGAGTTGTAGATACAGTGAATACACCACACCTTTTTCTGCCTCATGGACGAGTTCTTCTATAAAACTCATGACTTCATCTATATTTTTATCAAGTTGTTGATCTCTGCCTTTACCTGCTTTGAGTCTGTCGTTTTGTTGCATCTCAAGAACTGATAATCTTTGCCGTGCTTTCTTGAGAAGTTCACTACTTGAAGCTGGCTCAATAAAAATACTTAACGTGAATGGAAGTGCTGAGGTAAGCAATCTGAAAAAGATATACGGACTCAAGTATGCTGGAATATCTGCTAGGTAATAAAACCTGCGGAGCTTGTCACCGACTTCTAGATACTTACTTGATTCCTTGAGGTACTCACTTTTATATGATTTATAATCATCTTTCTCTATTAGAAGACCTTGATTATCGTTTTTGACAGTGAAAACAAAATTTTCTTTCTCTTTATCGAGTACATCTCTCTCATACTTTTTTAATTCTCGTTTAAACTTGATGTAGTTCTTAATAAATCCAATAGGGTTGGTGCTTCTTACAAATTCAGGTTCTTTAAGATGTACTAGCTCGCTGGATACAAAGGGTTTGTTCTGAATAACTTCTGCCTGAGCCTCTATAACATCCATTAATCGTTTGATTTCTGCCTTGAGGACTTCCACCACGCTATCATCTACATCTGGATATATAGAAAGTAATTGTTTTTCTAATTTTTCGATATTTTCATTTTTTGCTCGTAAAAGATCACTTTCTCTTTTTAATTTTAAGAGTTCTTCTGCTTGTAGGTCACGTTCATAGAGCAATCTATTTACTTGATCATTTAAGGTATAGGTCAAACTAAAGTTTTTTATATTTTGAACTGTCACGGCGATGGAGGATTTAAGTTTCTGTATCATCTGAGTGTCTCCCTGGCAAAAATAACTAACTCTTCGTTGGATAGTGGTTTAATTGAGACATTGCAAAATGACAATCCAGATGCAAAGCGGAGCGCAAGATCATTCAGTTTTTTCAATGCTTCCATCTTAGAGTGTGGATTATGTGTCTGGCACTGCACTGATAGCACAGCATAATGTCGGGTCATCATGAAATTATTTGATGTAATCACAGTATTAAGCTCATTGGTGTACTGTTTAATGAGTGATTCACGTTTCTTGTCTGAGTTTTTATACAGAGAAAATATGTGCTTTGAAAAATCTGTTGTCTTGGCTTTTTCTTTTTTAACTATGAACTGTATTTGGGTGGGTAAGATATGAATTGTTTGTTTGAGCTTAACAAAAAAGTGTTCTCTATCTTGGTCATTGAGAAGTGCAATATCATGTGGCTCTATCTCATAAATTCGTGTCACGCTATTTTTACGAATAATGTGATTATCTTGTACTGAAAAATCTATGAAGTAGTTTTCCAGGTCAGTGTATCGTTTCTCCTTCTTGCTACTTTTGAAGGTAAAAGCTCTCGGTACTATCTTGTAGATAGGTTGGTTATCTATTTTTTGTGTAATAAATGAGATAAAAAAGATTATGCCAACAAATAAAGCTGATAGGTAGTAACCCCAATTAAAAAAGTGTAGGCCATAAGTAAATACAGCATACAGTGCTAGAGCTATGATGATGCTACCTGTCACCACAAGAACTGTGTCTGTAAAAAACAGACTTCTTAAAATGTGGGTTCTGATGTCGTCTTTATATATTCTTACGCTTTTCATAGTTTTTATGTGAGTACATACGAATTATTGACTCACTGCCATTCTTAGCCTGGCGTTCTGCAATAACACCTTTAATACCATAGGCTTCATTTCTGGATTGTGATAACTCAAGGAAGTTTTTAATCTTGAGTGGTGGACTCGATTTGTTGACGTATGCAAAATCAATTTCTTTACCTTCCTTTTGAGCTTTTTGCATTGCGTTAAATGTGTGTGGGTTTGGATTAGTCTTATGAAAGGTGGAAAGATCAATGAAAGGTGCTTTTTCTAGGTTTACATGTTGCAACTTATCTTCAGGAATACCGTCTTGAACTCCCTCAGTCATTGTTGGGTAGTAGGTGGTTAATCCTGTGCGATTGTCTTCATATTTGTATGCACCGCCAGAGACAGACACGATTCCTTGTTTAGCGTTCTCGAGAGTTACACCAAAACCCTTGTTTGATAAGTTGGTAGCAAACTCAGAGTCAGGTTTTTTATTTCTAGCTGTATATATAGTAGATTCTTTAACAGGCCTCATGTCTGGTAACTGGTCGAGAATGTCTGTTGATTTACTATCCTTTGCAGATGCAAAAAGATTTCTTGTCTTATTTCCCAAAGTTGCACTTAAACTTTTACCAAATGCTGCATTCTTGAAGTCTTTGAAACTTGAGCTGATGGGTGTGCCAACTGCTCGAGATGA
The DNA here is from genome assembly GCA_964648715.1 of uncultured Pseudomonadales bacterium. Lineage (GTDB taxonomy): Bacteria > Patescibacteriota > Microgenomatia > UBA1400 > PJMF01 > OMIS01. The sequence goes on from CAZYNM010000006.1 coordinate 17,527, forward strand.
TACTGCTGCAATCATATTGCCAGACATAGCCGTCCAGACATCACCAAATATCTTGGCTACCAACATATTTACACCACCAAGGAAGAACAAGAAGCCTGTATAGAAAAAAAGTAAGCCAACACTCGGGCCTTGAGCTTGTAGGATGCTAGCGAAAATATCAGTAGAGATTGCGAAACCAAGGGCAAAAGCTGGTTGTTGAATTAAGAATGTAAACCAGGTTTTAAAGTATGTCTGTACGATGGTCTGGGTTCGTTCAGTCAATGCAAAGGGTATGACAATTGGGTAGATTACTCCTAAGAACAGCAAGGTTGCAAAGCGTATTACAAATTGATATCCCAGGTATAAGAATCCACACAAGAGAAATAAGAAAGTGATTGCAAATAAGAATATCTGGACGATGAACTTACCGAGTGATCGGAAGATACCACCTTGTAAGGCTACCTCAAAGGATGGAATACCAAATTTTTCTGAGTTTTCATTATTTGCGATAGCTTCCTGAGATTTATCAAAATAATCATTGAGAAAGCCAGTAAACTTCTGTGTTTCGGATATCTGCTTCACTAGTAGATTATTGAACTGAATAGTATAGGAAAGAACTGTTGGTACAGTGATAAATAAGGCTATGACAACAATAAAACGAATGGCAAACGATTTAAGTTCATATGTATTGTCACTACCAATTTTTGTTACTGCAAAAACTGCTATAACGATGGCTAAGATTGGAATAGCTATCTGGTGAAATACGTTTCTATACTTTGTAACACCAGGTATGGTCGAGTCATCTTTTAATTTGATACTGTCAGCAAATGGGTCAGGTGTGTAGAAGATAAAACCGCCAAGGAGTGAGTCAAAACCTTCAATAAAGCTTTTTAGTAGGATGATGATGGAAGATGGCTCATTATGTACTGAGAATTCATTACTATATTGAACTTGAGGTGGAGGCGTGGGGGTAGGTGCTTCTTCTGCTAAAGCTATATGTGGGACAAATAAAAATGTAACGATGCTTATGAGCATCACAACGATTGTTTTCATAAAATCGCAGGAAACAATCGGTTGCCTTGATTTAGTTTGTGCCACCTACGAATTGTTTTAATACACTGGCAATAGTTGCCGCTCCGAAAACTAAAAGACCACCGATCAAAATATTAAAAATCCAACCTTTAAGTCTTGATTTTCTTTCAGTATCATCACCGCTAGCGATAAGAGCGATACCAAGAGCTGCGATTGAAAGAGCCATTACTGGAAGAGAAAAATATTGCAGGGTTTTAACGATACCCCATAGCAGAGAATCTAAATTTGCAAACTGAATTGGTTGTGCACTGTCATACCCTGGTATCTGTGTGTCCATATTTATCTTTATGTACTAGTGGGCAGAACTTATAATATTAACTCTCGAAATTTATAAGAATTCTAATGAAGAAAACCCGAAAAGTCAATAGCATGTAGGAGAAATAAGCCCATTTACGGTTAGAAAATAGGCTTTAAATCTATAAGTAAGATCAGCATCTTAGTCAACAATATGTTGTTTTACTTTTTCCAATAACTGGTCAGGCGTTATATCCACTTTCACTATATACGATGACGCGCCCAGTCGCATCATGTCTTTGATGGTATTATCATTTACTAAATTTGTTAGAAGCACAATTGGTGTTTTATTGAGCAACTTATGATCTTTAGATAAAGTAGTCATAACTTCATGACCGTCCATTTCAGGCATCATAATATCAAGAAGAATAAGATCATAACGACCAGCTTCGATTTTTTGTAAAGCATCTTTGCCGTTTGTGGCACAATCTACAACATACCCAGCATCAAGGAGTGTGGATTGATACACTTCTCTAATTTCTTTCTCATCCTCTACAAGCAACAATATTTTTTTATTTTCCATAGTAAATGTTAAAAAAATAATTAACTAATAATGCTATTCATATCGCAATGCATCCAAAGCCGATATCTTGGTGGCTCTTTTGGCAGGATAAATACCCGTTAAAAGTCCAACAATAACAGATATAGCTAAAATAAGAATAACAAAGGTATATGGTATGAAGGTAATATCTAAAAAGCCGTAGCCTTTTGACAACGCATACGTAGAAAGGATAAACGAGGTCGCTTTGCCAGCAGCATAGCCAACAAATAAGCCACCAACACCACCCATGAAGCCCATGGTCATAGATTCAGTAAGGTAAAGATTTTCTACTTCTTGTGCTTTCATACCAATAGCTTTCATCATGCCTACCTCATGTGTACGCTCAAGAAGTGAAACAGTCAAGGTATTTAGCATACCAAGTGCTGCAACTGCAAGAGCAACAACGCCCAAGACACCGAGTAAAAAGCGGAGAGTCGCAAATAGATTCTCGATTTGTGAGACAGTATCTACTACTGAGGTTGTTTTAAACCCTTGTAACTCAATCTGTTTTCTTGTTTGTGGTAATACCGACTGATCATTTACAACAATTTTTGCTTGTGAATAGGTTGAGATCCCCATTTGTTTAATATCGCGAAGCGGGACATATAGAATAGGTGTCTTTGTATCGGGAGTGACCCCAACGATTGTATATTCAATCGGCACTGATTCAATTTTCTTACCATCAGCAAGTAAATCTCCAGTGGCAATAAATGATATTTTAAACTTTTTACCAACTCCTGCACTCTCTGCAATACCAAGCACTCTAAGCAAGGATTTATTGACAACAGCTTCACGAGTGATTGTATCTGGTAACTCAATCTTACGTGTTGAACCCGTTGCAGATACACTACTTGAACCGTCAATGCTAGTAATATCTATAAATCCGGAGTCAGAGGTCTTTTGGCTTGCAGCAGCAGTTGCGACATCTTCAGCGGTTAGTTCATTAGATATGGTAGCCTGTGCAAGTGTAGTAGAAACACCGAGTACCGATCCAGACCCATAGACTTCAGCCAAATTTATTGTTCGATCAACTTTCATATTCAATTCAGCAAAATATCCCTCTTCAGTTATTTGTTTACCATTACTATCTTTCTTCTCTTTGTATACCATTTTTCCCGACTCATCGGTGGTGCGCTCCCAGAGAAGCACTTTACTTTGTAGCCACAAACCAAGTTCTTTGTTATCCGAAGTTTTACCTGCTGAACCAGCTTTATCATCAGGATACGAATCTCCCCAATACTCCACTGCATCACTGACCCCTTCAACTCTTCTGGTATATCCAAGAACTTCTCCATTAACGGATGGTTTTGTACGTATACGAACATACTCTTCGGGGTCAATAGTGTAGGTGACTTTACCAATTTCATCACCAGCAACGGCTGTTTTAAACTCACGCTGTGTAGAAACTCCAGCTACCATACCCCGATGTGTTGTGTCTGCATCAGTGATAGGAATGCCCAACTCATTACTAGAAAATATTTTCCCTTCGGCAGGTCGAATTGCTGATTCCAATAAATAATCAGCCATAACCCCGTACACAGCGACATCACTATTTGAGTTTTGGAAACTTATTTTCCCGACCACACCAACAACAGGTAGCACCTTTGATACACCGGAAATGTTGCTAAATGAAGCAACTGCTTCATCATTGAGTCTGATATTTGTTGCAACAGCGGGTGAGGCATCTATTTGTCTCATCTCTTCAAGACGTGCAACTCGAGAAATTACCAATTTTTCAAGACCATAGCCAATCGAAATTAAAAACACTATGGCTGCAACACCGATTGTCATACCGCCTACGGTTATAATGGTACGTGTTTTTTTCGCAAACATGTTCTTGAGTGATAAATCGATTAAGTCAACTCGTGAGATCGTTTTCTTATCTCGTGTTTCTAGCACTCTAATTAATTTGAAATAAAAGCTATCAACCACAGGCAAAAATTTTCGCTTTACCACATTCGGTACAAATTTTAATTTAAGTACTCCATCGCTTAATTTCTTGCCTAAATAAACAATCAGTAATGATAAGAATCGAACTATCTGCCCAATGTTACTTAGTAAAAATGGTAAAGTTTTGCGAAGTCTAAATATATTGAGGAAAGAGAATAACCAATGAACCCGTGAAGTACGTTTTTCTTTCTTTTGTAAGCGCGTACCTGCAATACTCATTTCTTGTTTTAAAACAATTCGTTCAAGGAGTAATTGTTTTAATTCTGAAGCCGATTTTCCAGCTGTTTCAATATTGCGAACAATGCGTCCATTAAACATTTGGATAATGCTTTTGGCATAATCCACATTGTCAATGTTATGGGTTACCATGATGATGGTAGTACCTTTTTCATTCAATTTTCTGAAAAGCTCCATGAGCTCGATACCGCTTTGATAATCTAGATTACCCGTCGGCTCATCAGCAATAATTACTTTAGGATCAGTGACTAGCGCACGTGCCAAGGCTACTTTTTGCTGCTGACCTGAAGAAAGTTCTGTCGGGAAGTAATCTGCCCAATCGCTTAATCCAACAATATGCAGGCAGTCATGCGCTTTAAGTATCGCTTTTTGTTTCTCAACACCCAGTAGTGATAGGGCAAATGCAACATTTTCAACAACGGTGAGCGATTTAATCCAGTTCGGTTGCTGGTAAATCATACCTATATTTTTTTTACGAAACTCAGACCTGTCGTCTTCGCTATACACATACAAATTCCAATCAAAAAAACGAGCATTACCACTAGTTGGTGCTTCCAACCCTAATATGACATGAAGCATAGTTGACTTACCACAACCAGAGGGACCAAAAACGATTGCAAAATCGCCATCATTAATCTCAAGATCAACACCATGCAACACTACAACATCCTGATTTTTAACCTCAAAGGCTTTAACAATTTTTTGCAGTGTAATAATAACTCTTGGTTTCATTGTTGTATTAATATAAGGTTACTTTAAAATATCCAAAAATCCAAATATATCCGATAAATTACCAACAACCAAATCAAGTGCAGATTCAGTTGATTTTGGTGCAATAGTAACGGTATCAATAGACTTACCTGAATTGCCTGCTTTGTCTTTTGAAAGAACTCGCAAGTGGTAGACCTTTGATGGTGTTAGGTCGGAAATTATAACCAAATGATTCAAGGTCAAGTTGGTATCTTCTTGTGTTTTTTGAGGATAGTTTTCCCCCGTACCTTCGCCAAACTCAATCTGGGAACTGGCAGGCTCATCGGTATCCCAAGATACGATCAGTTGTGCACGGGCTTCTTGACCTGCACCAGATACAGGAGGGACTGTCGTTCCTTCAATCTTGAGATTAGATATCTGTGGAGGCCTGGTGTCTGTAGCCGTAGTAAATTTTTGGCTGTCTGATGAAGCTTCATTACCAATGGCATCTCGACCCTTAACAATCATCAAATAATCGGTTTCTGAACGTAGTCCTTTCACCAGTAATTTATGTTCACCTTTAACAAGCGCAATATTTACCTCATCACGGGCTGCACTCGTCTCACCTTGAGGATAATAGGTAATGATAGAGGAAATCTCGGTATTAGACTGCCAAGTAACTAGTACGGTTGGTTGTGCAGTACCTCGGACTTCTTGGACACGAACATTAGAAATTTTTGGTCTTGGATAGGTTGTGAAATCAAGAATTGTACCTTCGTACTCTGAATTCTCACTATCGAAAGCATTAATTTTATAAAAATATTTAGTGCCGTCTTCAAGCCCTGTAAGCTCCATGGTATAGGTAGTTTCGCTGGTTGATGTAGCAATTTCTTTGACACCACCAAAACCGGTGGTTTTACCATAGTAAATCTTTACTTTGCTTGCACCTTTGGAAGTGAGTTGAATGATTGCATTACTCAAACCAATATTTTTGGCAGCTACATCTTGCACCGTTGGGGAAGGACTTGTTTTGAATGTTTTTTCTTCACTTTGTCCCGTATTACCGTCTTCATCTGTCCACTTTGCACGATAATAATAGGTGGTACCCGGAGTAAGATTAGTTAAATTAATCGTATGATCCTTGGTTTGTGCTGAGTTTGATGGTTCTTCATCAAAATATGAACCAGATTTTGTACCATAGGCGATCTTGCTGTCAGAGTTCCTATCTGTCACCCAAGTGATTTTGGACTTTTTAGTAGTAATATCTGTTGCTGTTGGACCAGAAGATAATCCTGCGGCTTCAAAATACTTGCCTGTTGGCAAACCTGACACAGTGGATGACACGGCAGAACAGTTATTAGCACTATCACAAGCCTTTACACAATAATAATAATTCTGCTCGGAAAGACTCGTATCCGAATAGGATGTACCTGCAGTAGATCCTATCTGTGTAAATGAAGAAGGCGAACCTGAACAACTTGCATTACTGGTTGATCTAAGTACTTTATAAGAACTAATACCAGCACCAATACTTTCTGGAGCATCCCATGAAATAGCCAGTTTCCAGTTTGAAGTCGCTTTGATTGAAATATCTGCCACATCTACATTGCGAGGAATACCAGGTGCAGAACCAGTATAGGCAAAAGTCACACTAGTATAAGTATCATAGTTTATATTTCCCGCTTCATCTTTTGCAACTAAATACAGGGTGTTTGTGCCGGGTTGAGTGGCAAACGCATCTTCTGCCAATGTATTGGCACCTGCTGCTGTATAGGTACAATTTGCAAGAGTAGGTACTGTGTTGATGGTATAACAGAAGCGTATGTTTCCTGCTTGGCCTGTAAATGCTGAAGGATCATCCCAGCTAAAAGCATACGCATTGGTAGTACCATTCTCAGGCGTTACAACGAGATTGCGTGGTGCAGAAGGGGCAGTAGTATTGATTTTTAACGCATTTGAAACATAGGTATTTGATACATTGCCTGCAGCATCCCAGGTACGCAAATATACTAAGTTTGTACCCTCTGCGATGGCTGCATAGTCGGGTGTTTCCTGTGTAGCGTATGAACCATCATTCGTCAAAAGATCAGCTACGTCTTGTGTCCCTGTATGACTATCTCCGTACCAGGTACCACTTGTGCCGATACGATATTGCAAGCCTGCAACACCAGAATGGCTATCGCTTGGGCCATCACTGCCAGAGGATGGCCATAAAAAGGTCGTGCTTTCTGTAGCTATATAATCACTTGGTACTGATAAAAAGGCAGGGTTAGCGGGGGCAGTATTATCAAATCTAAAATGGAAACTTGCGCTAGAACCTGCATATACATTTCCTGCACCATCTATGGCTTTAACATTCAAATAATATGCATCATTGCTGGAAGTAAGCCACGGACTACCACGATATGAAAGTGTAGCAAAGTCTATAGAATTGGTACTTACAATGAATTGACAGGTCGTACCAGTAGTTGAAACAGGAGAAGTGCCCAGTAGTCCCTTCGCAGTAGCAGGGTTCCCACTTTCGTCACTGCCCAAATACAAACAATAACCAGAGATGCCAGAACCACCTACGTTATCCGCTCCTGCATCCCAAGAAAAATATGGTGCACTGCCATTTGTCCAACCATTGCTACTCATGCTTGCTCCACCTACTGTTTTTTTCATTATCACATTTGATGCATTGGTTGTTGGTGCAGTAGTATCAGTCGTGAGTCCAATTGCAATGCTCGTTATCGCAGGTAGATCCGTCCCACCAAATGCCATAATAGCCTTGACTGATATTTTTTGTGAGACGACTGGTAATGCCTGCATGGCTGTAGGAGTAAGCTCGGCTGCTGTGTTTACATGCGTCGTGGTATTTGAGGCGGTTGCCCAAGCAGAGCCATCCCAATATTTCCATGCATTGCCACTTTGACAAGTTGCTCCATCATCTGTACAAATTTGATATTTCACCGAAGCATTCCCGCTGGCTGTGACATTGGCGGTAAAAGAATCCCAACTATTGACCTGACTATTACTATAGGCAGAAGTAGTATAGACGCTATATGTACCAGCTTTTGAAAGGGTGAAATCATCAAGTTTGACGGTTTTACCTTGCTTGACCAATACACCATAGTCTCGTGATTCATTGGCTCCAGTAACGGTTCCTGATAGTTTCCACCAGCCAGAACCTATATTGGTGTATGTAGTAGAAACAACAGCCCCATTATAATACAACTGAGCAATAGAAGTGCTGACGGTACCGCCTTCGTTACCTGCTGTTGTGTCATACACAAAAACGGAAAAATCGAGCGAGTCGGCTGCGCCGACATTTATAGATTGTGTTACCTTAGCATCAGCTAAGCTACCTACAGCTATGGTATTACCACCACCGTTTCTGCCAGATGAAGATGAGTAAGATTGAGAGATAGCTACGGAATCACTGGCGCACCTAAAACCGAAGTAACTGCTCCGAGTTGCAGGTGTATAATTCAAAAAGAGTGAGAATGCTCCTGTATTTGAGGTATTACCCCAATCGCCACCGCGCAGGAAACCGTATAAAGTAGAAGCAGCAGAGCCGCTATTATGATAAATACGTCCCACACCATGGGTTGCATTATAGGTATTATTAGCAGGTCGGACTAAGTCATAAGAAAGGCTTCCATAGCTCGTTAAAGCTGTAAATTCCCGCCAGTTAAAACCACTCTGGCCACTCACATCAGGCTGATTAGCTTCCGTGATGGTGTCGCTGTTCCATTCCCAGACGTTTCCTGCTATATCCCAGATATATGCACCATTTGAGAGTGCTAGTACTCTTTTTTGATTACCAACACTTCCAGACGTATTGTTACTTGTATTTGTTGGACAACCAGAAGGCGCCTCGGTACTGCCTCCTGAGTCGGTATAGGCACAAGCGTTGTTTCCTGTATCAGTAGAAGATGCCTGTAATGATTGTGCCGGTGAATTATCGTTATGACCAGCAAACAAATAACCGCTTCCCACACTACCCCCTGTCCAGTTGCCTGTTTGTGCTTCTGCATTGCGTGCAATGGTCATCCATTCGGCATTGGTGATAAGATGGTAGCCGCTACCAAGTGCAGAACAAGCCTCTATTGCATCAAAATCTGTATTGTTTTGTGAAATTCGCACCCATGGTCTTCCAGAAGGAATTGATCGTGCTTGATATCTAGTCTGTGAATTCGCGCCTGCCCAGCCATCGGCTGAGCCAGCACCTCCATCAGCCACTACACTATTGGTATTGGTATCCCATGCTTTTGCCTCGTACTTCATAACCAAGAAATTGGAAGTGCTGTAGGTGGCATTACCAGGAACCTCCACCCATCCTGTGGCAGGCACCGAAGAAACTGACCAGGAAGAATTGTCTGAGCTAAAAGATGGATTGGTAATTTTATTTGCTCCTGTGATTGGCCTTGCTCCAGAATTATCTACCGCAACAAGGGTATTGTCATAGGTATAACTACCAGCATTGGCAGTATTAAATGTCCAGGTTTTGGTAGTATCGTTGGCTGCAAAAATACTGGGTAAGTGAACAGTGGTAAGGTAGGTAGCACCTGCAAAACCGAAGATCATGAAAAGAATCGCAGCCAGATTAAACTGGAAACGCGAGTAATGATAGCGCTTTTCAAAAAAATATCTATATATGGTTTTATACATGACAGGTTTTCATAAATCCAATACACCAGCCCATTGGCTAGTCTACATATCCATAATACAGGAATCGTTCCTTACATTTCAACTGATAAAGTATGTCAAATTTCGTATTCTAGAATTCGTATTCTAGAATGGAGTTTTATATTACATTTTGTTATACTAAACTTATTATGAACATCAAAAGTATCCAAAATTTAGCTCTCCCCATACTAAGAAAATACAATGTAACTAAAGCAGCACTCTTTGGTTCTGCTGTCCGTGGAGAAATGAATGATCATAGTGACATTGACTTGTTAGTTGAATTGCCAACAGATGTTCATGGATTTGAGTATGTGGACTTAAAAGTTGGCTTACAAGAAGATTTAGAATCAACATTTGGGAAAAATGTGGATCTAGTCGAGTATAAACTTATTAAAGAATCACTTAAAAGCTATATTTTACCTGAACAGGTTAGAATTTTATAAATGGAAAAGAACCCTTTAATTTATTTAGATGATATATTATTCTCTATTACCTTAATAGAAGGATATATCACTGATGTGGCACAAGAAGAATTCCTTGGCAGCTACGATATTCAAGATAAGGTCTTGAGAAGACTAGAGATAATTGCAGAAGCGGCTAAGAAGCTTCCCATAGAAATAAGAAGCAATAATCCTCAAGTTCCATGGAAAAGTATAATCGGATTACGAAATATCATAGCTCATACCTATGATGAAGTAAATTTAGAAGAGGTTTGGAGTATAGTAACATTGCACCTACCTAGAACTAAGATCGAGCTAGAAAAAATTAAGTCAGATACATCAAAAAGGTAGTCTTAACTGCTCACATTTGATATCTTTTCTACGGATATTATCCAGCATTCGTTCACGCTTTTGCGAAAACAAAAAGCTTTGCAAATGATAAGCGTTGGCATGCTGAATGTGCCCCACGAATGAGTTGCAGGTCAACTGTAGTTTTTCTTTGGTAAACCTATCTTCACGTACCATGCGCTTTCTTTTTTCCATCCGCTTCTGAAATCTACGAAGCGTCTTACCTCGTATAAGGATATGATCATAAAAAATTCGATATCCCACAAATGGGACACCAAAGGATACATTTTGAATAAAAACTTTTTCAGGGTGCAGTGTGAGCTTTAGGTTGTCTTCTAAAAATTGACCGAGGGTGTTTCTTACTTTAATCAAATGCTCTTTGTCAGGATGAATAATCAGAAAATCATCCATGTATCTTGCGTACCACTTTTCTTTGAGAGTATGTTTTACATACTGATCAAGCTCATTTAAATAGACATTGGCAAAAAGTTGGCTCGTGAGATTACCTATTGGAATGCCCTTTCTCTCTTGCAGATTTACGACGTGCTCAGGTAAATTTTTGAGTTGCCCATTGTTTTTATACACTTTGTGATTAGTGACTATGGTTGTAATAAGTTTTAAAATTTCTGGGTCAGTAATTTTCTCTTGTAAAATTGTAATGAGTACATCCCAAGAGATACTTTGAAAATACTTTCTAATATCACACTTTAAATAGTAGATTGGAGTTTGAGCACCATTTTTGCAACGAGCTGCCATCAAAAATTTTTTGACCCGTTGCAAACCAAAATGAGTGCCTTTCCCCTTACGACACGCATACGAGTCATAAATGAAGTCTTTATCAAGTCTCGGTTCAATCAAGTTAACAAGTGAGCGGTGAACAATCCTATCTCTAAAATTAGGAGCAGCTATATGCCTCTTCTTGGGATCAGTTACAACAAAATACATATATGGCTTTGGTATATATTTTCCTGACCGGAGAAGATATTGAAGGAGGCATATATGATCTTCCAAGTTAAAATCATAGGAAAGGGCAACTGGCTTAGAACGCTTACCTAAACGCACTTTGTTGTACGCCTTAAATAAAGAAGCTAAATTTGAAAACTGTATAAAATCTTTCATAAACCTATTTACCCTGCCTTGATTACTCAAGGCAGGAATACAGGTGTTTTGTTTGCCCGTCTGAAAAAAATAAAACGGGCAGGAAATGAATATTGTGATCTATGAATCCGGAATGCATGTCCGTAAACATGCACTGCTCATTCTGGCGTCATTGATCGCTGGCGCACCTAAAACCGATGTTATTGTTCCGATTTGTAGGTGTATTATTCAAATTGAGTGTGAATGCTCCTGTATTTGATGTATTATTCCAATTGCCACCGCGCAGGAAACAGACAACCGTTCTATTCACTCCCCATATACACAGGCTATCATATTACATAGCCTTCATCCAAGCTGTAAGCATTCGGCCGATTTCATTTACCTTTTCCGCAGCAAATGTGTATTGCTTGATGCTCATCAGTTTTACATCCTTAGTCAACCGTATAAGAATTCGCAAGGTATCAAGATCACGAGAAACTTTTAGTTGTAATTGTCTTCTAATTTGTAGATCTCGCTCTGTGTTTGCATGAATAATACCGATTAAAACCTGTAATGCTGTGGAGTGGATATGATGACCTAAAATTGGTCGATGATTGCGTGGGAGTCTGTTTAAGAGATGATAAAGCCAGACCACTAAATCATATGTCTTTTGAAAAATAAGTAGTTTTTCCTCCATGAAGTTAAAAAATATAAATATTCATTAATGACATCCTTACAATTCTCTTACATATCTTACTTGCTTTTCAAGCTTGAATGTTACTGCAATTTTTAGGCGGATAAACCCGCCTCTAATGCAAGGGTCAAGATGAACTCTCTCGATTACATCGAGATCGCCCTTGCATTATTCACCACCCCTTTTTAAATTCCCAGGTATGGGAAGCAGGCGAGCTGCTTCCCAACCAAAAAATTATTAATTTACAGCAGCTTGTCAAAATACTATGAAGTTATCAGACAACGCACGAGCAAGTCTTGATCGAGTGATTGAAAGGTTCAAAAGCGGAGACCTTTCACCCATTACAAATATAGCTAGATTTGAGATCCCTGAGGATGCGCCATGTTTTAAATGGTCATTTTCAAATAAAGTACTGGCATATATCCAATCTGGTGAGCTTGATTGTAGAGGTTTTAATCAGTGGCAAGATGCAGGCCGAAAGGTCAAGAAAGGTAGTAAAGCCGTCTTTATCTTAAGACCGCGCACAATGAAGTTTGAAAAAGAAGGAGAAGAGCCACAAGTCATCTGTGTGGGTTTTGCACCAATACCAGTATTTGCAGCATCAGGTACAGAAGGTGAAGGCACTCTGGCAGTGTACCAGCCTAGAGAACTGCCCCCACTGTATGACGTTGCCCAGAGGTTAGGGGTAGAAGTGCGATATATGCCAGTATCCCCCGATAAGCTAGGAAGCTGTAAGCCAGACGGCACGCGTATTACTATCGGTACAGAAGCCCCAGAAGTGTTTTTTCATGAGCTAGCGCACGCCATACACGCCAAAATTGAAGGCACGTTAAAATCTGGTCAAGATACTACACAAGAAACCATAGCCGAGTTTACATCTTCCGTGCTAATGGATTTATACGGACTCAAGGACACCAGCGGCAACACTTGGCAATATATCAAGATGTACGCAAGTGACCCACTTGAGGCAATAACCAAAGCAATGGCAACAGTCGAAAAAGTATTACAAGTTTTACTTGCCCAAGAGAATACAGAGGCTACAGTATAATAGTTACAGGAGATAAAAATATGTTAAATCCACGAATCACACACCCATTTGAAAATAAAATTCTTGAGCTGATTGATAATCAGGAAGACTACACCAGAAGTGACTTACAAGGAATAGTAACCGTACTTGTTAATGAGATTATGGAAAAGGGGCACGAAGTATTAAAAGACAAAGAATAGAGGTTTTTTTATTTTTTTGCCAAGTACCCTGCATCTACAATTAAATTGTGCCCTGTTACCATTTTGGATTGGTTCGAGCTTAAAAATATAACAGCATTCGCTATATCGTCGGGTTCGACAATAGACTCAAGCAATGTGCCATTAATATTTTCTTCAAGTTCTTCTTGTGGTGCTGTAGCCCAGTATCCAGCTCTAACTGCACCAGGTGATACTGAATTTGCTCGCCCCCAAGGAGCCATTAATTTGGCATAAGCCTGAGTTGAATTTATTATTGCTGCTTTTGATGCAGCATAAGTTAACGCATCATGTTGTCCACTTAGTCCATGCCTAGATGCAATATTAACAATTACACCAGTGTTCCTTGACTGCATATGCGAAATGGCATACTTGCATACAGACATAGCAGAGATCAAATTTTGTTGCAGGCTTTTCATCCACAGATCCACTTCACCATCCCACACATCTCCATCCATGTACCTGCCAGCGTTGTTAACTACAATATCAATGTGTTCAAACTCTGAGGTAGTGAAATCAATGAGCCTTTTTGCTTCTTCATCCTTGGTTAAATCTACTTGAAATACTTTAATATCTGACCCTGCTTGCCCCAGCTCAGTAACTACAGATTGAGCACCTTCCTGATTTGTTTTATATGAAAAACAAACCTTTGCGCCTTCATGGGCAAAAGCAGCAACAGTTGCTTTACCGATACCACTTGAGCCACCTGTTACAAGTACAACTTTATCTTTTAATCCTGTTTGCATATGTCCATTCTATCAAAAATATTACTTCGCGGTTATTAGAGTTAAACCAAGTACACCTATAAATGCCAATACTATCCCAACATATTTTCGTACTGATATTTTTTCTTTTAAAATTATACGAGAAAGAATAACAGTGAGTGCTCCATTTGTTCCTGTTATTGGTGAAGCAATTGTTGCTGGGGCAAATGAGAAGCTCAACCATAAGAAACCTGTACCCATAATATTGAATAGACCTCCAAGTAAAGCATGTCTGTAGTCTTTGAAATTTTTTACAACACCCTTTAATGCTTTTCCTATAGACTCTCTTTCAATTTTTAGATAGGTAATGGCTACTGGTATTTGAATTATCCCGAGAGAGAATAGAAAACTAAAATCACCAGATCTATTTATATATCCTTTTGATACTGCGTCAGATAGACCAATTGCAACAGCTGCAATAAAAGGCCAAAGGATTCCTTTAGTAACTTTCAACTCCTCGCTAGATATTTTGTCTGGAAGGCTAGCAATAATGCTACCTAAGATAGCAAAAGCTATAAACGAAAGACTTGTAGTGGTGACAATCTCACCATTAAATAGTAGAGAAAAAATAATGGTATATACAGGATATGTTGCTAGTACCGTAGTTGTTACAGCTAGCTCACCGTGAGAAAGTGCATAGAAGACTATTGCTTCAGATAAAATTGCAGAAATAAGAGCAAATAGCATTGCTTCTGACCAGCTTACTGTTTGAGAAATTCCCATAAAAAAAGCTAAGGGCAGCCAAATAACCAAGCCAAATAGCGCATCAAACAAAAATGCAACTGAAGGTTGCATATCTTTGTAACTTTTGCGTAATGAAAGTTGTGAGAAAGCAATCAGAACGCTACACAATATTGCAAAAATTATTCCCAACATAGATATATTATATTTGAACAAGGTATAAATTAATACCTTGGTATAGCCCTAACCACAAATTTAAGTTCGAGATCCTCTAAATCTAACAACTTCATTGCATACTTTTCTATATATTTTCGGAGCTTTTCAGTCTGGCAGTAAAAAATAATTGTTACAGTATCTTGATCTTTAAAAAATTCAAAGAACTTTTCTACCCTGGAGCGAATTGCAAACCTTGGCATACCATCTTTAATAATTTCACAGCTGCACTGCTCAATCTGTCCGTTTTCTTCTCTGATGTATGCAAAGCTCGGTAATAAATCCCGAATGACCCCATTAACAGGGAAGTTGGTTTGAGTGTAGAATTTAAAGCCAGGCAGGTTTTGGCTTTCAAGATTTAAGTAAATATTTGCAATAGCGATACACTGATCAATAAATTGTTCTGATCTTCGAGTTTCTTGATACAGTTTTTTAATGTATTCAGATTCCAACCCCTCGGAGGATTTAAGAAACTTAATTCCATTTTTGGAGATAAAGTATATTGCTGGTTTGTTGATACCTGGTGTTTTCTCGAATATACGGACAATGTAATTTTTAGTAGTGAGGTCTTTAAGCCAGACATTAGTATTTTTAGGGTTTTTGTGTTTCAGGAGAGATTGTATCTGGATACGGTTTAGGAATCTGAATCTATAGAGAAGGAGAAGTATTTCTTTTTGTTTAGTAGTTATAGTAGGTAGTAGCATGTTTTATAGACCCACCTATATTCCTCCCTTACTCGTATGTATGGAGGAAATAAGTTTCTCTTCTTATTTATAAGAATAAAGAGACTAATAAATTATACTAAAATAACTTATTTACAGGCTAAACAATTATATCAAATGCCATGGTCGGCTATGGTAATACTTTATGAATTAGTTACATATTTGTTACTTATTGCTGAAGCTGACTTGACACAATATAATAACATCTCATTTAATTTAATCGGGTTTGATCTATTTCTGATCTATATTCGAAAAAATTAATGAAACATGCTCTTTAACTTACAACTACAAAATTAAGCAGATAGCTTATTAACCATCTAACCACGGTGATTAGTAAGCTGTCTGCTTATCCGCAATTTGCAACAAAAGCAACAGTGCAGTAAAACCTTTAATGTGAACGTCATAGTAACAAGGACAAGTGAAGAATGTTCGAGAAGCTGTTTGAGAAGTTCAAGCCTCGCAAAAATGGAAAATTTGTGAGCGTGGGTATTGCCGTCGTCCTCCTGCTTTTGGTTGCCATCCCTGCCTTTGCTGCGTTTGACAACAACCAGGCAATTGAGATCGATAATGGTGGTTGGAATTCTTCAAAACCAACCTTCACGCTCTCGTATGTCGGGTATGTTCAGGGCTGCCAGAAGGATCAGACTGACAAGGATTACAAGTACCGTATTAACTTTGGTAAGTACTACGGTCCTTTTAACCCTGATCGGTTCCGCCTGAAGGTCTCCTCGTCAACCGCAACCTGGGCAATCAACAAATATGGGAACGGCACTCTGAGCGGCTACAATCTCTTGGATCGTAACAGCGCATATCTGTGCATCGGCTCGAAGTCAAACTTGGCCGGCGCTAACCAGAACACTGTTAAGGTCTACGAGCAGTAGTAAAAATGTAGTCGTAAGCTGAAATTAGCATTACGAGGGTAGAAGAAGGCTTTCCACCTTTTTCTACCCTTACTACATATGCTATTATCACACCAACCGCATATGAAAAAAAATCTCAATTATAAAATGTATTTAGTATTTATAACTGCTGTTGCTCTATTCAGCACTTCAGTTCTTATATATAAATCAACCTCAGAAACATCTTCGACAAGCCTGGATTGTATGTCTTTAGCGAAGTCATATCTGGGATACGTGAGAGAAAATTACTCTGACAGAGAAGATTTTGATAGTGTTATCTGGCCTAGAGCTATTGATGTTGAAACTCACATGCATAATGTTTGTGTTGATAGTATCGAAAAGAATGGTTTGATTGATGGTAAAAGTATTCAAACTTACTTAACAACTTCTAAACAACCAGAATAATATTATCTTTCAACTTCAAAAATATTTTTAACCTTATCTTTTAAATGGATATTATCTCCTGAAATTGCTTGATCATTGTTTTTAAGAGCATTTCCATATCTCTGACGTGAACAAGTAATTGTTGCATTTATGACATCAGCTGCTGGTTGTAGTTTAAAATTCTCAATCTCTCCACTAAACGTAGCCTGTGGCTGTAATGCATTGATCTTCATATAAAAATTATACGAAGGGATATTTGCCATCTGTCCTTTTTCTACTTCTGGAGCAAATACAGGCAGTAGCTTGGCTTCATCCTTTGGACTGGTGGTTCTAAAACAGATCAAAGTACCAGTATTACCGATGATTGTCTCAAGTAAGTCATTCTCTATCTGCACTGTATTTTGATGAGCCAATATCACACTCAATCTATACTTACGTGCTTCAGAAAGAATCTGTGCAAACGACATAGTAGCAAAGTTCTGAAACTCATCTATATATAAGTAAAAGTCAGCTCGCTTTTCTTCAAGTATATGTACTCTACGTAAAGCAGTAAGCTGAATTTTGGCAGTTAGAAGCCCTCCTAGGAAGTACGCTGTGTCTTCTCCTATCTTTCCTTTTGAGAGATTACAGATCAAGATTTTCTTTTCATTCATGATTGTTTCAAAATCAAGTTTGCTCTCAGTTTGATTGAGAATATTTCTAGTCATGCCTGTAGTAAGAAACCTGCCCAATTTATTGGTAATAGGTGATATCTGCTCTGCACGTTGAAATGAACCTTGCTTATCAAATTCATTCTTCCAGAAAGACTTCAAGATGTCGTCTTTTAGTAAGCTGGTTACTTTTTTGCGATAGTTGGTATTAGTCAGCAAGTCATAAATAGTAAATAGGGTGGGTTTTTCTTGCTCTAATGCCGTTAAGATCACGTTTCTCAAAATATGCTCCATTCTTGGTCCTGAATATCTTGGATCATAGAGTTTATGGAAAATTGAGATAAGCGTTGAAGTAATAAAATCTTTCTCTCGCTGAAGTTCAACATCAGATAACCCTTTAGGAATCTCTAGTACGTTTAAGCCGATTGGGAACTCAATATCATACGGATTAAAGTAAACTACATCTTTGACTCTCTCCTCTGGAATAACACCTAGTAAACGCTCTGCTAAATCGCCATGTGGATCAATAACAGCTAGTCCATTACCTTTTTGCATGTCTTGATGGATCATGTGCATGAGCAAGGTTGTTTTTCCCGTACCAGTTGCCCCAATGATATAGGCGTGTCTTCTTCGCTCCTCAAGGGTTAAGCCAATCTGTGTAGTAGTTTCTCCATAGGTATTGGTGGCAAAGGTAATATCTAGCTCAAGGTCATTTTTCTTGAGAGTAATAGGTGCAGGGAGCTTAGGACTTTTTACTTGTAGTAAGTCCTCTGTTTTAGTTGTTGCTGTATAAGGAAAATGGTACAAGGCAGAAAGCTCATCTACCGACAAGACCATATTATTAGTAAAAAATGGGAACCGAGTTTTAAATTGTGAGTAGTACAAGTTGTTCAGTGTTTTAGATCTAATAATCTTGGCTAAAGATCGTTTTATCTCAATACCTTGATGTGGTGTGTTAAAAGTATCGAATGAGGCAGTAATACCTTTGAGGCGTTCAACTGCTTTTTCTTGAGAATGTGTCTGGATATGAATTCTTGCTGTGGTTTCAAATAATGGCTGAGTGATCTTATTGGCTATACTATTATATAGTTCTGTTTTTGTTGCACCTAGGCCATTAGAAGTATACTTTGCCGTTGATCTGAATAACCAAACAGGAAAGGCTTCTTGAGTATTACTAACTAGCCATGAAATGACTGTCACAGGTGTTAAAGCAATGAATGCAACGGAACTTGCGAGTAAGTTCACTAGGTATCTACCACTGTGCGGTTCTATCAGGTCAGTAATGTCTTCATTATTGAGAAATTTTTTAGTGATCGCAGTAATAAAGCTGAGTGTCCCGGAGTGCGTGCTTTCATGAATTGATGAGCAAACGAACTGAAGGCTGATTACTTCATCAGCTTGTAGCTTGGTCATGTGGGCGGTGAGATATGCCAGTGGGTCATATTGATTTAAGGTTTCTTGTGAAGCAATCGGATATATAAACAACTTCTTTAACTGTAACTCTCGGATCAAGGAGTATAACTTGGGATTACTTTGTACATGGTCACTAACTTCTTTGATCTCAATACCCGGTAAATATGCTAGTAAGGTCTTTCTAATGCTGGGGGTTTCTTCTAGTCCAACACGTAAGATAAATCGAATACCATCATTTTTATTTGAAACCAGTTCATAACTAATACTCTTTGTTAAGCCAAGAAGTTTATCTCGCCAATGATGAGGCTTTTCAAGTGAGTGCAAGATCGTAAATAGTTGTGCTGTAGATAGTGGTGATTTGAGTGTTCGAGCAGTTGGCTTGATTTCAAGGAATAAATACTTTCTGCTCAAGTATTTTTTAATACAGATGAGTTTGAGGGTGATCTTAGAGAGTAAATACCCCACCGCAATAGATAGCAAAATATAAATTGTTATTTCAGAGAATAAATAGGGCGGGAATATATTAGATATATCCACAGTATTTAGCATGATTTATAAGATAATTTGAAACGAAGTATATCAAAATATATCTTGAAATGAAAGCAAAATAACAACAAAATACGGTTGACAACTATCTTCATCGAGATATATACTATCTCTATCGAGATAGTTATTTTTTAGATATGTTAAGCCAAGAATTGACACTTTTTGATATACCAGAAACTAAGCTCCAGACTAAGAGTACTACTTCTACTGCTAAAAGACCTGAAATATCTCATAAGCAGTACGCTTCTCTCGACAATGCACTTTCTGCAATCTTCCCAACTACTGAGCAGGATAATATCATTACAAAAACTCGTCGTCATTTAGGTGATATAGGCAAAGAAATGTCAGATACAGAGATAAAAAATTTAGCTAGTGAATTTCAGTTTTTGATTGATAGTTGGTTAGACATGTTTGAAAAAGATACTTTTCAAGGCAAAACATTAAAAGAGATTATGGGAGGCAAATAATATGAGTACAAATAATAATGAATCAGTAAAAACAGCGGTTATATATTTAAGAGTTTCTACTGAAGAACAGGTGGATAATTTTTCATTGGATACTCAAGAAGATATTTGTCAAAAGGAAGCTATTAAGCGCGGGATTGAAGTTATCAAAGTTTTCAGAGAGGAAGGTAGATCAGCCAAAACAATCACAGGTCGTCCAGTATTGATTGAGATGCTAGAGTACTGTAGAAAAAACAAGAAAAAGATTGATGCAGTCATAGCGTATCGAGTAGATCGTATCTCACGCCAGACACAAGATTATTTAGCTATCCGAAGAAAGCTTACAGAGTGCGGTATAACTTTGATATCTGCTACTGAACCCACTGGTAATAGCCCTACAGAAAAACTTGTTGAAACGATTCTGGCAGGTTTTGCACAACTAGATAATGATGTCAGAAGTGAACGCACAAAGAATGGAATGAGAGCAAGATTCCTGGCTGGTCTTCCAAATGGAAAAGTGCCTCTTGGATATCTAACTATAGATGGCTGTGCAGTCAAAGACCCAGAAAAATGGGATCTTGTAAAAAAAGCATGGGATTTAATGGAGACAGGTACGAAAACACTGAATGAAATTGCAGTACTTATGAATGATTGGGGTTTAAGGAATGTAATTGGAGGCAAAGAATGTATTTTCAGAGCTCAGACTGCAAGTAGACTATTTAAAAATAAGTTTTACGCAGGTGTGTTGACTTCACCACGTTACCCCGATGAGGCTAAAGGTCAACACTTACAAATGATCTCAGAGGCTCAATACTATAAGGTGCAAGCCGTTATTGCTGGTAGAAATAACAGTATTAATATTCCTGTTGTTAGAAGGAATAGAAACAACTCTGATTTTCCATTAAGAAGAATTATTAAGTGTGGTGGTTGTGGTGCACCATTTACAGGTGCATGGAGTAAGGGCAAGCGTGCAAAGCATGCTTATTATTTCTGTAGAAGTAGGTGTGGTAAACCATCTGTCAGAGCGTATGATGTTGATTTTTCAGTGGTTGAATTACTC
This sequence comes from uncultured Pseudomonadales bacterium, assembly GCA_964648715.1. GTDB lineage: Bacteria > Patescibacteriota > Microgenomatia > UBA1400 > PJMF01 > OMIS01. The sequence goes on from CAZYNM010000006.1 coordinate 38,557, forward strand.
AGGAGAGTAACACCCAAGCAAGAAACACTAAATGCATTTATTGCCTTACTAAGAGCCAACTATTATAAAAGAGTTGCCAGTCTACAAAAGAAAAAAGAACATGCTGATGTTGAACTAAAGAGACTACAATCCCTTAGAAAAGGATTAGTCGAGAAAAATCTATTAGGTATATATAGTGATGAAATATTTAAAGAACAAAATAAGATAATTGAAGAGCAAATCATAACCCTTGAGATAACAAAGGACGATGCTTTGCTTTCCAAATACAATCTCGAAGCAATAATTGCTTTTATGAAGGATAAATTTGCTGATTTAGGAAAAACGTATCAAGAATCAGATATTGAGCAGATAAAAGTATTGTTGTGTTCGATATTTGACTCAGAACTCACTTGGGACTATTCTGGCATTTCGAACACCCAAATTAATGCGGTATATCAATACATTTATGACTTTGAAAGTGTTGATATCGCAAATGGTGACCCCATGGAGAATCGAACTCCAATTACAGGGATGAAAACCCTGCGTCCTAACCGTTAGACGATGGGGCCATCGTACGGACAGTTTTGTATTATACCTCAGAAATACTACCACGTCACGTTGCGGTAATGTTCTATGCCGCCAGGTACTATAGCAATCACATCAAAGCGGTACGCTCCCTGCCACTTCTTGTGCCGCAAGTAACGCACTGCTACCCGCTGCATACGATAGATTTTGCTTTTTGTTACCGCTTGGCTTGGGTCGCCAAAGGCAGCTGTGCTGCGAGTTTTTACTTCTACGAAAACTAGTTCATGCTGCGTTATATCAAACGCCACAATATCTATCTCACAGCCACCAAAAGATACATTGGTATCATGGATATGAAAGGTGTGTTCTAAGAGAAATGCCCGAGCACGTTCTTCGCCCCGTTGCCCCAAAGCAGTATTATGCTGCTGGAGCTGTTTTGGTGACAGTTGCCTTTTCTTTAACTCTGCTTGCGGCTTTACCGACACGATCTCGGAGGTAGTAGAGTTTAGCACGGCGAACGTCGCCTTTGGTTTTGACATCAATTTTCTTAAGACCTGGCATGTGAAGTGGGTAGATGCGTTCAACACCAATTCCATTGGCGCCCATGCGACGAATAGTTATTGTTTTGCCCAAGCCAGCGTTCTTGACTGCGATAACCAAGCCTTCAAAAACTTGGACGCGAGACTTGTCGCCTTCTGCAATTTCTTGATGAACACGAACTGTGTCACCAACGTGTACTTGTGTTTCGTTAAATGTAAATGTGGATGCCATACAGACTGGATATTGTACTTGATGTTACTCTAGGATGCAAGAGAGAACCCATTACTGTTTGCTCTCCTCAGCAGCTTTGAGATACTCCACAAACAACGGATGTGGTTGTTCTGGGCGTGATTTATACTCAGGGTGAGCTTGGGTGGCCACAAAGAAGGGATGCATTTCTTGAGGAAGCTCTATCATCTCTACAAAGAAATTATCCGGCGATGTCCCAGAAATCACAAAGCCCTTATCTTCCAAAACAGAACGGTAATCATTATTAAACTCAAACCGGTGGCGGTGACGTTCGGAGATAAGATGTTTACTGGCATCCTTGTAGGCATTGTGCTTGGCATAGATACGGTCTACTAAACTCCCTGGTTTAAGGACACAGTCATATGCCCCGAGGCGCATACTGGCACCCTCCCCTTTAATTTTCTGGTACTTGCTGTCAAAAGGAATGCTGTGAATGATGGGGTTTTTGGTATCGGGACGGACTTCTGTAGTATGAGCATCAGCAAGACCACACACAGATCGTGCATACTCAATACAAGCTAGCTGCATACCATAGCACAAGCCTAAGTATGGGACCTTGTGCTCACGAGCGTAGGTAATGGCCTTAATTTTGCCTTCTACTCCTCGCTCACCCCAACCAATAGGTACGATAATGCCATCGGCCTTTTTGAGCTCATTGAGCGTGTTCTCGTCACTCTTTTCCAGTGACTCAGCATTGAGGAACGTGATGTCTACACCAACATTGTTGTGCCAACTGGCAAAATTAAGTGACTCAATGAGAGAAACATAGGAATCTTTGAGCTCATAATCACCGGTAGCAATGTACTTAGCAATGATTGCTATGGTAACGCGCTTGGCTTGTGGGGTGCGAATTTTGTCTACCAAAGTGCGCCAACTACGTAAGTCACTTGCTTTCGCTGGCAGTCCCAGTTTTTCAAGCACAAGCTCATCAAATTTTTGCTCGGCAAAGACAAGTGGTAGCTCGTAGACAGTATCGCAATCTGGGTTGGAGATAACGTGATTTTTGTCCATATTGCAGTAATAAGCCACTTTTTCTTTACGCTTTTCATCAATAGGAAGCTCTGCCCTACCCACAATAAAATCAGGTTGGATACCCATGCTGTTGAGAAGTTTGACTGAAAGCTGTGTTGGTTTTGACTTAAGCTCATTGATGTGTGCGGGCCGTGGAAAGTACGTTACATGGATGTGGAGTGTATTAGCAGGTTCTTGAAGTTTGAGAATACGATATGCCTCATAGTAGATCGCGTTTTGATATTCACCAGCGGTGCCACCCAGTTCAACCAAGATAATATCAAAGCCTTCCGCTGCTGTTTTAATGCGCTTGATGACTTCTTCGGGAATGTATGGAATAGCGTCCACGGTTTTGCCATTAAAGTGTAAATCTTGGGTTTTCTTGATGACACTAGTATAGACCTGGCCCATGGTGGTGAAATTTTTATGTCCTACTTCTTCAGATAAAAAGCGTTCATATGATCCTAGATCAAGATCTGCTTCTAACCCATCTTCACACAAAAAAACATCGCCATGTTCAGTGGGGTTGATATTGCCTGAGTCCAAGTTGAGATAGTTCTCACACTTGATGTTGGTGACGCTATAGCCTCGATTCTTGAGGAGGAAGCCGAGCGAAGCGGCAGTAATACCTTTGCCGAGTCCTGACAACACTCCGCCGGAGACGAAGACATACTTGGTAATTACTTTGGGGGATGATCCATGCTCTTGCATGGAATTACATTATACCATACTTGAAATGGTGAGAAGTGCCTAAATCGCTTTCCTTGAGAAAATCACTGTAATAAGTCCTGAATTTCTGCTTCTAGGAGGGGCGTCCATGCCACGGTATACGGTAGGAGCATTCGTTGCGGTGTTGCCCCATTGGGGATGAGGATCACAATACTCTCGTCGCCGGGATTTGATTTGAGAAGTTTACCCAATTTTTCCAATGTTTCCTTACTGGCATGACGAGGGATAAATAGCTCACGATCTGCCGTGTGGACTCCCGGACCTTCTTCTAGATCGCTTGGGATAGTAATTTTTTCAATTATGAGCTGCATCTCTTCTTCACGTACATCAACTTTGGCTTTTACCAACACCACTGAATCATTTTTGAATAAAGCCCCAAACTCGCCATATCCTCGGGGGAATAGTACCACAGGGATACTGCCTGTTTGGTCTTCTAGGGTGCCAAAAGCCATGGTGCTGTTGCTCTTCTTGGTCTGCACAGTACGAATGTTGGACAGTACGCCACCAAATAAGAAGACTTGCTCGCGGTGAATATCTGCATCAAGTTCTTCAACTGTTTTGTTGGCACGTTTTGCTACTGCGTTTAGTGCGTGTGCCATGGGATGATCTGTGAGATACAAACCGAGTAGTTCTTTTTCAAATGAAAGCAGCTCTTGTTTGGGATACTCTGCAATAAGGGGAAAAGTATCCTTGAGTTCCCGTGCTGTTGTTTCACCGCTAAAGAGTGAGTCTTGGCCTTCAGTATCCGATTCAAGTTTGCTAGCTGTTTGGCGAATGCTTTCTAGGTTTTCCAGCATACTAGAGCGCGTGCCAAATGCGTCCATCGCACCCACTTTGATAAGGGTTTCGATAGTGGTTTTGTTGGCTTTGCGACCATCAGTTTCTGCCAAGAATTGGGTAAGTGACTGAAAGGAACCCAAGCGTTGGCGTGTCTCAAGTATTGAAGTAATAGCAGCCTCTCCTACATGTTTGATAGCATTGAGGCCAAAGCGTACACTGAGGCCTTCAAGAGATTTATCTGATGGCTCTAAAGAAAAATCTTGATTTGATTTATTAATATTGGGCGGCAACACAATGATACCCATTTGTTTGCAGGTTTCTACTGCTTGCGCCACTTTCACGTCACGCGTTTGGGCTCCAGATCCAGATTCCACACTCATAAGTGCAGTCATGTACTCTACGGGATAGTTGGCTTTAAGATACGCTGTTTGATAAGAAATCATAGCGTAACTTGTGGCATGCGCTTTGTTAAAACCATAGTTGGCAAATGCTTCAATAAAGCCCCACACTTTCTCTGCCACTTCTTGGCGATAGCCTTTTTCCACTGACTGTTCGATGAATCGTTTCTTGTTTTCATCAAGTAGCTTCTTCTTTTTCTTTCCAATTGCGCGGCGCAGAATGTCTGCTTCACCCAAAGAATACCCAGCCATTACATTGGCAATCTGCAGAATCTGCTCTTGATACACCATCACTCCATACGTTTCTTCCAATATGGGGCGTAATGATTCATCTGGGTACTGGATTTTGTCTGGACTGTGTTTACCTTCAATAAACTGAGGAATAAGGTCCATTGGACCTGGCCGGAACAGTGCCACCATAGCGGTGATGTCGGAGAACTGGTTGGGGCGTAAGGTGCGGGCAACGCGTCGCATACCTGCCGATTCAAGTTGAAAAACCCCAAAGGTCTCACCACTAGAAAGAAGGTCAAAGGTTTTCTTGTCATCAAGTGGAAGCTTATCAAGATTGAGCTGCACTTGTTTGGTTTGTTGCAGCAAATCTAAAGTGGTTTGAATAATAGATAGGTTACGCAAACCCAAAAAGTCAAACTTAAGTAAACCAATAGCATCATCTGATACGTTGCAGTCAAGAGCATACATGTCGTACTGAGTGATGGTCTTACCTGTTTTGGAATCACGCTGAATGGGGGTGTATTCAACAATTGGTTTCTCGGTAATAACCAGTGCAGCCGCGTGGACAGAGGAGTGGCGGACAACACCTTCTACCTGTGAAGCGAGATCGATGAGTTCTTTGTACTTGGGTTGCTTATAGTACTCTGCGAGATCTGTGACGGTCTCAAGCGCTTGTTTAAGGGAGGTCTTTTTGCCTGGATCATTGGGAATGAGTTTAGCAATTTTATCGGGGTCTTCGTATGGTAACCCCAACACGCGACCAATGTCTCGAATAGAAACACGAGCTTCCATACGCCCAAAGGTAATTACGTGACCTACGTGGTCATCTCCATATTTTTGGGCGACATATTCGATGACTTTTTCTCTGGTAGTGTCGGCAAAGTCAATATCGATATCAGGAGGAGTGGGACGTTGTGGATTAAGAAAACGTTCAAACGCAAGGCCATGAGCAATGGGATCCACCGTCGTAATGTTGAGTGCATAAGACACGAGTGACCCTGCAGCCGAGCCGCGACCTGGACCCACGCTTACTTTGTGTGTCTTAGCCCAGTTTACAAAGTCTTGAGTAATAAGGAAGTATGCGGCATAGCCTTTTTGGATAATGACATCCATTTCATACTCAAGCCGCTCCTTGAGCGCAGGCGTAACCTCGAGGTATTTTTTGCGCAACCCTTCCCAACTCATTTTTTGGAACATGGACTCGGTAGTTTCACCTTGTGGGAGTGGAAAATGTGGAAAAGTAAGTTTACCTGTGGGAATTTCAATAAAACATGACTCAGCGATTTTTACGGTGTTTTCTATAGCTTCTGGATACTCATGGAAGAGTTCCTTCATTTCTTGGGTTGTGCGTAAGTAATAGTCTGGTGAGTCCATCATTGTCATCCGATGGGTATCGCTCATGAGCTTGCGCGTTTGCACGCACAAGAGGGCATCTTGGGCGCGGGCGTTTTTTTGTTCTACATAGTGCACATCATTGGTGGCCACCAACGGCAGATTATGTTTACGTGCCAGCTTAACTTGTAGTTTAGTGAGTTCAGCAAGTTCTTCAACGGCTGGGTGGATTTGGAGTTCCACGTAGTATCTATCTTTGAACACTGCTTTGTACCTGAGCAGTTCTGCTTCAGCCTGTTCAAGTTTGCCATCTCTGAGGTACTTATTGAACCAACTGTTCATACAGCCAGTGGTGGCAATAACTCCCTCACTATGTTCAGCCAACAGCTCGAAATCAATGCGTGGTTTGTAGGAAAATCCCTCCAGATTACCTGCAGAAACAAGAAACATAAGGTTCTGGTATCCGGCAAAATTTTGCGCCAGCAACGTGAGGTGTGCTTGGTCCCCGCCCATCTTGGTTTGTTTGTCAAAGCGGGATTTTTCGGCAATGTATGCCTCTACTCCAATGATTGGTTTAATTTCTTGTTTTCGGCATTCATTGTAAAAATGCAGTGCTCCATACATGCCGCCGTGGTCGGTGAGCGCTAAAGCTGTCTGACCTAGCTCTTTGGCTTTGCTTACCAGAGGGCCCAACTTACACAGGCCATCGAGCATGGAATACTCACTATGCACATGCAAGTGGACAAAATCGGCGTTTGACATCTGGGAACTATCCTACCGTGTGGCAAGCACTTTGCCAATGGCATCTCTGAGAGTTGTTTGATCTGGCTTTGCTCCCGAAAGTGCGCGCATGGTTTGGCCAATGATAAAGCCCATCACTTGTACCTGACCAGCCTTATACTTGGCTACTACATCAGGATTGGCATCAAGAACTGTGATAATTGCTTTTTCTAGGGTATCAGAACTAACCATGTCTGTGTGTTGAGTGTCAGCAAATGCTTTTAGAACTGTCTCTATTGGCAGTGAAACATCAAAAGGAATGCGCTTGTTGTGGATGCTACTGGCCACTTTGTTTACATCAACTTTGGCTTTTGCCGCCTCTGCAAATACTTGTTCAAGTATATCTGCCTCTGCTTTTTCTGCAGCCAATGGTTCAGCAAAGCGCCCTTCGATGCCGTAGCTTGTGTGCCAACGTGCTGCACGAGCATCAGGCAGTTCTGGCAGCTCAGAACGCCAGGCTTCTATTTGTTCAGCCGAGAATGCCAATGGAGGAATGTCTGGGTCTGGGAAGTAACGATAATCTGCGGCATCTTCTTTCGTGCGCTGAGAGAATGTTTCTCCCTTGGTGGCATTGAATCCTCGCGTTTCTTGCGGGATTATTTGAGCGGAATCCAAGAGCTCCGCTTGGCGTTTAATCTCAAATTCAATTCCTTGTTCAAGATAGCGGAATGAGTTGATGTTCTTGAGCTCTACTTTATATGCTGGGTATCCTGTTGTACCCTGCTCTCTAAGTGAGATGTTTGCTTCCAGACGCATCCCGCCCTGCTCCATGTCACATTCAGCAATGCCCAGCGTGCGGATAATTTGTCTTAACTTTTTGGTATATTCCTTAGCCTGTGCTGCAGAAATGATGTCTGGCTCGGTGACAATTTCAATGAGCGGCACACTGCTTCTATTGAAATCTATCAAGGAAACCTTGTGACCATCTATTGTTTTGTGCAGGAGTTTCCCTGTATCCTCTTCAAGATGAATGCGACGAATACGCACCACACCCTGGGAGGTAGTGATACTACCATCGTAGCAAAACGGCAAATCATACTGACTAATCTGGTAGCCTTTGGGGAGATCAGGATAGAAATAGTGCTTGCGATCAAATTTAGAAAAAAGATTGATTTTACAGCCTAGGGCCAATCCAAGTTTTATTGTCCACTCAATGGCTGTTTTATTAGCTACTGGTAGTGCTCCAGGCATGCCCAAACACACAGGACAGGTGTAACAGTTGGGGTGTGGTGCATGAAATGGATCATTTTTACAACTACAAAACATTTTGCTTTGTGTTGCAAGTTCGGCATGAACTTCCATGCCACAGACGAGCTCGTAGTTCTTATGCATGTGTCCTCCAGGTATTCCAGGGCGTTGCACGTTCATATGCATCTGCAACTTGAATGATGACGTCTTCACGGAAAAACGGTGCCATGATGTTGAGTCCCAAAAATAGATTGGTGTGCTCATCTCGATAACAAGGCACAGAAATACCCGGTAAACCCGTAATAGAACTTGGCTCTACCAGCATGTCCTCTAGTTCACCAAACATAGCGGCACCTTCTGTTGCACCAAGCTTTTTGGCAAATGAGGGAGATGTTGCACTAATTAAACAATCATACCTTTCAAACAATCGTGAGAAGTCCTCACGGTAGAGTGTGCGTACCTTTTGAGCAGTAGTATAGTAGGCATCTGCATAACCCTTAGACAATGTGAAAGTACCCAGCATAATGCGTCGACGTGCTTCATCACCAAACTGAGAACGATCTGCTCCATAGCGAATTCCGTCAAATCGTGCAAGATTACTAGAAACTTCTCCACGCTGTATGATGGTGTATACGCTGATAGCATAGTGTGGGTCTAATGCTTTCACGTTTTCCACGTGAGCACCTAGGTCGCTGAGCACTTGAGCTGCAGTAGCAATCTTGGCTGCTGTGTCTTCCATACCTTCTAAGTCGTTATACAAAATCCCAATCTTGAGACCTGCAATACTTTTCCCCAGTGTGGCGGTGTAGTCAGGTACAGGAGCTGACGAGGTTGTTCCATCCAATGGGTCATGTCCAGCCAGATGATTGAGCAGAACTGCAGCATCTTCCACTGTCTTGGTGATTGGTCCAGGTGAATCTGTTGAGGATGCCATAGCGATGATACCGTTTCGGCTGACTCGTCCATAGGTTGGTTTGAGTCCGACAGTTCCACACCAAGCAGCTGGTTGACGAATTGATCCAGCAGTTTCTGTACCAATTGCAGCAATGCAGGTATCTGCCGCAATAGCAGCTGCACTTCCTCCCGATGAACCTCCCGGTAGATATTCACTGTTACGAGGATTGAGTGTACGTCCATATTGAGATGTCTCAGTAGAAGAGCCATGTGCCCAAGCATCCATATTTGTTTTCCCGATACAACTGCCACCAGCATGGCGAATTTTCTTTATAATTGTCGCATCATATGCGGGAACAAAGGTATCAAGTACTGTGGATGCTGCTGTCGTGCGTGTTCCTTGAGTACACACGTTGTCTTTGATGGCAAGTGGTGCACCGGCTAGCGGTGTGTCTTGATTTACCTGTACATTACTGTCTGTGCGAGTAAGGTAGATGTTACACTCTTTTGTTTGTTCATGTGTTTCTTCAAGTGCAGTAACAACTTCATCACGGCTAAAGGTCTTTGTGCTAATACCGTCTATATATTGCTTGAGGGTGAGGTGAGCGAGACTACTCATTATCAAGTACCCTTTCTACAACAAAATAGCCTTGATGTGTATGCTGTGCATTGGCAAGAGCTTGTTCTTGTGAAAATGAATAACCCTGTGGTGCACTGTCCTCACGCAAAATATTAGTAAGGCCAGTTACCTGATGCGTTGGCTCAACTTTTGAGATATCAAGTTCTTTGAGGTTTTCGATGACAGCTAACGTGTCTTCAAAAGCTGATTGTAGCTTTTGAACTTGGCTTTCTTGAAGAGGCAGTGCAGCCAAGGTAGCAACTTTCTCTACTAGGGTTGTGGTAAATGTATGCTGTTTCATACGTTTCTTGCTATTCCTCTTAATGCTGCAATACGTTCTGCGATGGGCGGATGTGTGGCAAACAGCCCTGCAAACCAACCGATGGTATCATGACGGTTCTTGAGGGGATTTGCAATATACAGGTGAGCAGTAGCTTTGTTGGCAGCTTCAAGTGGCTCGCGGTCGCTACTTATTTTTTCTAAGGCGCGTGCCAATCCTTCTGGATTTTTGGTCATCGCCACACCAGTTGCATCGGCCAGAAATTCACGACGTCGTGAAACAGCGAGCTGTATAAGCTGGGCAACTATTGGCGACACGAGTGCTAAGATCAATCCTACAACAAACAGCAATGCTCTTATTTGATCTGGCCCTCGATCATCATCTCGAGAATTGCGCCCAAACGCGCTCATACGCAACACCCAGTCTGCAAGGAGTGCAATCATGCCAACTAAGACGGTCACAATGGACATCAGACGAATATCGTAATTTTTAACATGTGCTAATTCGTGGGCCACTACACCTTCAAGTTCATGCCGTGAAAGGCGTGAAATGATACCCGTGGTAGCAACGACTGCAGCATGCTGTGGGTCCCGACCTGTGGCAAAAGCGTTGAGTGCGGTGTCATCGATCACATAGAGTTTGGGAACAGGAAGCTGCTGGCTGGTAGCCAAGTTCTCTGCAACAGTGTAGAAGTCAAAAAATTCTTCTCGGGTAGCTGGACGAGCATTTGAAACAGACAAAATAATTTTGTCAGACCACCAGTAGGAAGCAAATGACATCACAACCGAACCAATAAGTGCCATTGTCACTACATCTGGCCCGTAGCCAAAGCTATACACCATGATTGTTGAAGCAGTGGCAATGAAAAGGACAAACCCACTCACAACGAGCCAGGATTTCCAGATGTTACTCGAAACCAACTGATAGTGTGTCATGCTAGGTTACAGATTTACTTTAACATCTTTCATCTCATCTTCTGAGACAGAAAGATGTGTTCCTGCAGCTGGCAGTGTTAAACCAGTTTCTTTAGTAAAGCCAAAGAGGCCAGCAATGATATTAGACGGGAAAACGACGAGTTTTTCATTGTAGCTTTGGGTCAAATCAATGACAGTGCGACGTGCATACATTAACTTGTCGGCAGTATCGGATAATTCTGACATGAATTTTGTGACAGTTGCATCACCTTTGATCTCTGGGTTATCTTCAACTGCAACAGCAATTTTAGGAATAACTGACTGAATTCTATTGATAGCCTCATCGATATCATGCACGTTTCCTGATTCAGCAGCTTGTGTTGCAGATGTTCGTGCTGCGGTCAGCATTTTAAAGATATCTTTTTCATGTTTGAGGTATCCTTTAACGGATGACTCCAGATTGGGAATAAGGGAAGCTTGACGCTTGAGTTGATTGCCAATTTCTTGAATTGCTGCACTGATCTGAGTCTTAAGACGCTGTAAAAAGTTATAAACACCAACCACATACATACCTATGGCAAAGATGATCCCGAGAGTTACAAGAAGCATAATGGGCATAGGTTCCTTTCGTTCTGGTGTGAGAATATGCCTAGTATACACTATATCTTTCTTATGTCACCTAAGAACGTTTGTATCTATGATTTTCACATTTTTCACATGTCCTATAGCAATATGTTTCTTCAATAAGTGCTCATGTATTACAGGACTTTATTGGCATTTTTGTACAGGAGTTGGCTAGAGATTCTTGGGCTTGGCAAAGCAGAGTGGGCTTTGTATAATCTATCCGCACATTTGAAGTGCAATGGCCTCGTGGTGTAGTGGTTAACATGCTTCCCTGTCACGGAAGAGATCGCCGGTTCGACTCCGGTCGAGGTCGCCAAAAGTGCAGTGAGTTTTTTGCACACCTTTACGTTGGTTAGCTTGCCCCCTACACAATACAGTGAATATGGAAAAAGACAGACTTATTGCCGTTCTCACCTTCTTTTACTTAGCGCGAGTTACCTTGCTTTGGCTGTTTGTTGGGCTTGTGCTTGTTGGCAGTGGTATGTGGTTGGTGCATGGTGAATGGTGGTCTTCTCGATCACAGATTACCGACCAGGCTGCATCCACAGAAGTTGCACGTCAATCAGGTGAACTTATCCAACCTGTCCATGAAATACCCGTAGTCAATACTCCTCTCCCAACACTGTCAACTCCTGTACTCTCTCCACAGGCTGCTGATTTAGCGGGAAAGCGTACGGTGATCGTACATGCTGGAGATAGTCTGTGGGCAATTGCAGAACGAGAGTATGGAGATGGAAGTAAGTATACGGCACTCGCACACCTAAACGGTATTGATAATCCACGTCAATTAACAATTGGAAGAGAACTGCAGTTGCCAGAAAAGGTTGGTACAACTACTCCTGAGAGTGGCAGAAATCTTTCTTCAGAGTTTGAAAATAACTCTATAATCCATACAAATCACACAGTTCAACCTGGGGAGTGTTTGTGGACCATTGCCCAGGAACAGCTAGGTGATCCGTATCGTTGGCAAGAAATATATGAAGTCAATAGGTTTCTGATTGGCACAGATCCGAATGTAATTTATCCTACTACCATACTTGTATTACCACAGCCTCAGTCTGCTACAATGCAAGAAGTGCGGAAATAGCTCAGTTGGTAGAGCGTCTGCTTCCCAAGCAGAAGGTCGCGGGTTCGAGCCCCGTTTTCCGCTCAGCAGAGTAAATGGTGTCGTACTTTCACCTACACAGATTGGGTGCAGGAAAAATTAAAGCGGGATTGTAACGAAAAGATATTCTTTAACGAAATAAAACAAGAAGTTACAAGCCGTTATGAGATGTTTTTGGATGTGTCTGGCCGCACCTAGAAACCCTGTAGTTGGTTTTGGTCACCGCTGGAAACGTCTTGGAACCAGTCTTGAGTACTCAAAAAATCAGTGTGTAGTACCCGCAGTTGTTCTGGTGTAAGGGCTGTTTTTATCAGTCCAAATACTGTAACAGTCAAGGGAAGTTTGACCGTAGCAAATACCTCGGGGCGTGTCTTCATGAATAGCTCAATAAGTGTTGCCTTTTGTTGATACGCATCCATAAGAAAAATGTGTTTCTCTCCTCTATCCATGCTGGTAGGTGTATCTACCGGAATTACTTGGATAAGCACACCTACTGGAGTCATGGCTTCTTGCATTGCTTCCCAAGCAGCCATTTCGCTTTCTGGATATTTCATATGTAGGTAGTATACTCCCTCTCTTCAACTCGTGTGAAGTTTAAGCTGCGCAAGCTCAAGCATCAGTCTTTGTATGATGCGCGCAGTATACGTACTACCCACAGTGCCAAGTACAAGATCAAGGTAGATACTGTATTCTTGTTCAATAGGTAGCTGTGGTTGTACTACTTGCGGGATGATTCCCCACTGACTCCAGCGAAAACGTGAAGTGTCTGCTTTGTCTATATCGTAGAAAGTATCAACAACTGACCTGTTGGCATACCTCTTTTCTCTCCCTAAGCTATGTTGTGCTATTGCATCAAGCGCTTTGGTAAGGATAGGTGGACGTACATAGAGGTGCAGGAGTCGTTCCGTTTCCACAGCAGAGGCGTATGCAGGTGAACTCTCGTCGTAGCGAATCACATCATGAAAAAGTGCTGCTAGAGAGAGTGCGGCATACGTCTCAACATCACTGCCTTTTGTATGTGCAAGATTATTGAGATGAAATACTACAGCTTGGATATGTGGCCAACCATGATCACGGTCTCCTGCAGGATAGAGTGGCTCTATTACTTTGGTGAGTGCATGTATGCCCGGCGCTGTTTCAAGATCTGGTTTTGTATGAGCAAGCCAGTACCCTACTCTTTCAAGACCAAGCTGTGGTACGTGAGTACAATCTGGAGCACTCAGGTATTCTGAAAGCTTCTCACACATAGGTGCGTACTATACCTCAGGAAACATATTTTGTATAATCAGGACGTTATCAAGCCGAGATAGCTCAGCTGGTAGAGCAGCGGTATCGTAAACCGCAGGTCAGGGGTTCGAATCCCCTTCTCGGCTCCAGAGGGAAAAAGAAAAGTAGCTGGGGTATGTCTTCGCCTTTACAATTCCATTTAGTGAGTGATTTAGATGGCGTGCTCGCACACAGCCAGCCTGCTATTATCGAAACTTGTAACAATCGCTGTGGTACCCAGTACCGGTATGAAGACTGGAAGTACTACGAATTTATCAGTGATGAGGCTATGAAACATACTGGTCAGACAGCGGCAGAGGTGGCATCTTGGCTGTATTCATCCGAAGTACTGCTACGTGCTGTTCCTTCTCCAGGTGCTGAACAAGTGGTAAAAGAGGTGATTGGCAGTGGTGGCTTAGTTTCTATTGTCACCAGTCGGTCACCTGGTCAGCGAAGAGAGACAGAAGCGTGGGTTCACTCTAGATTCTTGAACTCATTGTCTGTCAATGTTCGTCATCCAGACGAGTCACCTGAATCAGGAATTGCCTACAAAGTACGCATGGCAGAAAAAATGGGCGCAACACACTATGTAGATGATGATCCAGCAGTTATCAATTTGGTAGCTGAACGCAAAGCAGCAGGTGGTTTTCCCGTATTACAGCAAGTATTCCTCGTAGATCATCCCTGGAACCAACTGGTTGAATTGCCCTATGCTGTAGTGCGAGTTGGTGACTGGAAGCACCAATCATATGGGTGGGAACATATCGCACAGTCTGCTCACAGGTATATAGAGGAGATGGTATACTAAATCCATGTCAACACTACCCGTCTCATCTCGATTGATCCGCAAAGAACGCAACAAACTTATGCGACAGACGTTCTGGTATGTGGTCACTGCTATAATAATTGTGGGTGTGTTTTTGTTGCTGGTGCTCCCCAACTTTGCACGTATCATGGATCTCGTGCTTAATACAGATACCACGACTACTGTCGCGAGTGATCAGCGTGAAGTAATTCAACCTCCCATCTTATCTGCACCAGTCCCAGCAACGAATAGCGCACAGCTCCGTATTGAAGGCAATACCCTTCCTGATACAGAAGTTAAGATACTCTTCAATGGCGAACAGTTAGGTAGTGTAACTCCTTCGGCAGAAGGCATCTTTTCCTACCTGCTCACTCTCCAAGATGGCGACAATACTATTTCGGCATTTAGTGTCACGCGGGGTGGTGTGGAATCAAAAGTAAGTAAAGAATATACGGTATTTTATGATCGAGAACGACCACTCCTGGAAATTACAGGACCCGTTGATAAAACAACATTTAGTGCCAAAGAAAAAACAATTTCAATCACTGGCAAAACTGACAGTGACGCCAAGCTACGTATCAATGGGCGCTTTGTATACCCTAGAGCTGATGGAACTTTCTCTGCCCCATACACACTTGCCGAGGGCGAAAACAAAATAGAGGTGACTGCCCTTGATGAAGCTGGCAATGAGACCACCCAATTACTTACCTTTACGTATCATCCGTAGCGAGTATCCACACTAGGTACAGTAACACGAATGGCTGAAAAACTGTGTTGTTGAACTGTGCATGGACGAGTACTGCAGTAAGTGTTGTTTGTGAAAGAAGGTGGTGTCTACCTAGTTTGTTGTAATATGCAAAAAACGCCAAAGTCCACAGGACAAACCCCGGAAGACCAGTCTGAATGATGAACAACAAAATAATATTGTCTGGGAAATGTGCTGTTGTGTGAGGTAGCATGGGGTTTTCGGGAGATGTATAGCGCGTAAAAAGGCCAGTGCCCGTAATAAGAGTGTGCCACTTTATATTCCGTATGCTTAAAGCAGCTATCTCAAGCCGCGCTTGAATGGACGTTGTCCGTAGCAGATCCACCCCTTCACCACCTGGCTTTGGAATAATCCACCAAATCGATATAAGAATGGTTAGGACACCGATACTTGCTAACAATGCAGAGCGACTGCGCATGCGGATAGTAACTAGCACTGCCACTAGCGCTGCAAGGTAGCTAGCGCGAGAAAAAGTAAGGAGAACCGTAGTAGCCAAAAAGAGCATGACAGGCCAGCGCTTCCATTGTTCATGCACATACTGATGCCATATGAAGATAGCAGTGAGTATGGCTAGGATGCCCGTAAAGGCAGGGTCAAAGAGTGTTCCAATTACTCGGTAGTAGTGATCATCCCATCCCTGTACCCACAAAAAACGCATGTCAGGCATCCAAATATAGAGAAGAACTGCAAGTGCTTGGTACACCAAACCAGCCACAGCGACAAAAGGTGTCCGGACCTTGGAGGGAAGAGCTTTTACAAGGGTCCAGCCTCCCACGATGTACATAAGCACCCGAATCGCATAGAGCAAAGGCACCAAACTGGGTTGCCGGATGCTAGTCAACACGAAACCAAGAGCTGTCCATCCAATGAGCAGCCATTGCAGTGGTGTAAAACGAACGGCTAGTGTATGCCATTCATGTCTGTGTGTAAAACCATATATACTCAACCAGACTAGCAGCAATAGATCATGAGGATAGACGGCAAGAGTGCCATTACTCATGCGCAGCAAATTCCCCAACGGGAAACTGCACAGCAAGATTGCTGCACAGATGATGGCGCTGTTACTGACGATACTGGGCTTCATAGGCATAGGCACGAACCAGGAGTGAATGCAGACTCATACAAGCGGCGTACACTATACCACGCCATCCATCAAAAAACCCACCTTGCACAAAAACACCATAGAAAAATTTACCAACTGGAAAACATATGAGCTCAAATATGAGCTGCTTTTGTGGAGTTCTTTTCTGTAGACCAATCATTTGAGCATACGTGGAAATAGTATCTATAAACTCGCTAATAGAAGTGTGAGAATAGTGATATAGCTGTATGGTAGATTGATATACTTTACCTCTCACCACTGCACGTTCATGAATTGAGTGCTCAAAATGACAAAAGTGTTTGTTGCATAGTCGGATAACTGGCTGTTTTCCGGCCTCACCATATTGCAGCTCTACGCCATAGAAGATGTCGCTGCGTATTACACTCACAGCATGTGCCGTAGGCGCATCAAGAAAGCGTTCCAGCTCTCGGTGTGAGCTAAGCGACATTACTTCATCACTATCAAGAAAAAGTACCCAATCGTTTTTAGCCTGTGCTAGTGCATCGTTGCGTACTGCAGCGAAATCTGTAATAGGCTCAGAGATGGAGTGTACCACGAGGTGAGCAACATCCTTGAAGGCAGACCAATCGATGCCGCTCCCATTATCAATAATTAAAATTTCACTTGCTGCGTAGGCTGATTCAAGTGCTTTGCGCATACGCTCATCTGCTCTATTGGTGAGAATGCAAAGGGTGAATGGTAGTTTTTTCATTTTTGTGCCACCTTATATGCCATAAAGAGAGCTGGAGGCAGTAAGACTAGCCGGCTCACAAGTAGTGCCGCTCCTATACCTAGTACACCATATTTGGGAGCTAAAATCCATGAGAGCACTGTGAAGAGCAGCAACACACAGATACGATGTATGTTCATGGAGAAGTAGGCTTTTTTGGCGATGCAGACAGTATATGTTGTTGTGAATAGACCATGCATAATACCGGCCACAGCCAGCCATGGAACAAGACTAGCCAGGTAAACCCATTGGGGTCCGTACACAATGCGTACCACTAGTGATGGAAAAATAATAAAGGGAAGACTCAGTATGCTGAGCAAGGCAGCTAGCGAAATCAATGACTTGAGATATGCGCGTTTTAAACGATCTTTTTCTGAAGCAACTTTGGCAAAAACAGGCAGCGAGCTATGACTGAAAGCATAGGCAATATTGTAGGTAAATTTGTGACTCAGTGCGTATGCATTTTGATAGCCACCAAGGACTGAAACTCCTAGTAATTTACCAACAATCACATTATCAAGATTATCGGCTAAGTAGCTCAAGATAGCACCTATACTGAGTCCAGTAGCGTTGTTTAGGATATCTTTTCCCTTGGAAGCTGTATAGACAAACCGTGGATGAGGTCTACACACCATCCATGACAGAATTACTTCAACGCAAGCTGCTACCAGCATCCCAGCGACAAATGCCCAGACGCTTGGAGTATAAAATAGAACGATTGCAACTGTCACCATAGCTTCTACGAGCAAGTTCGTAAGTTTGTAGAAGCTGTCAGCTCGAAAATTGAGATTCTTTTGAAACTGGACGATGGATGGATTAATGAATCCCTTTATAAGTGGCACGAATGCAGCTGCGACACCAAGAACCTGCAAACTTGGTTCATGATACAGCAAACTAAAAAGAAGCCCCAACACTGCGACCAATGCTGCAATAAGTGCGCCTCTTATAATGGCAATAACCCAAGCTGTATCAACATAATAACTCACCGGTCGCTGTGATTGGATAAATGTCACGTTGACACCTGTCTGGGTAAAAGACTCTGTTATGCCAATGGCAATAATAATAAGGGATGCAAGACCAAAGTCGTGCGGCACCAGAAAACGAGCAAGAATTGCAAGTTTTGCTGCAGTAATTAACCCAGATCCTAATTGATGCAGAGAACTCCAACCAAAACCAAACACTGCTGATCGCGTGTATCCCATGTCTCCCATTATGTCCATTTCCTGCTTGAAACTCCAGCAGAGAAACTCCATACTACGTGAGCTATGAACGTCTTTAGTTTTATAAGTTCAATGTTTCTTGATCTTATTGAAACATTTGTGATTGGGTTATCTATTTTTCTGGTGGTCTATCTCTTCTTGTTGCAACCACATCAAGTGAGTGGTCAGTCTATGGAACCCAACTTTCAAACAGCTGACTATGTGCTTACTGACAAGGTAAGTTATCGCATTGGCGTTCCTCAACGTGGAGATGTGGTAGTGTTCCATGCGCCAGCTCGGGCAAATTGTCCTTCTGGAACGGGATGCGATTACATTAAAAGGGTTATTGGCTTACCGGGAGAAACAGTTGAAGTTAAAGATACTGATGGCATCTACATTAACAGTAAAAAACTTATTGAACCATATATTCCAGCTGATTATGTTACCCTTGCTGGTCAATATACTCGTGGTCAGATTATTACGCTGAGTCAGAATGAATACTTCGTAGTTGGAGATAATAGAATGCACTCAAGCGACTCTCGTGCTTGGGGTCCTATTACTAAATCTGAGATTGTGGGGAAAGCCTTTTTCCGCTATTGGCCACTCACCAAGACTCACATAGTGCCGTCAGTCAAGTATTCGCTGTAAAGTGTTAACTTTTTTGTATAGTTTCTGAGAATGCCATGAGTTTTTCGAGATCTTTTTGTGTTTCTTCTGGATCACCAACCAAGGTGATTACTAGTCGTGTCTGTTTTTGCGAACGGGTGAGGTCAACCTTTGATTGACTTTTTAAGAGATCTTTAAGACGTGCCTCCCACATCTTGACTCGCATATCAGTAACACGTGTGGTGGTTGGTCTAAGACGTTGCAGTGGAGAGGTTGAGTGCTGCTGGCGATAGTTGCGAGCCATTTCCTCTGCTCTACGGACTGATGCACTTTCTTTGAGTATCTGCTTGTACAGTTCAATCATAATGTGAGGCTCTTCAATGCCCGCTATGGCTTTTGCGTGCCCCTCTGTGATGAGCCCACCAGATAGACCATCTTTGATGGCATCAGGGAGCTGGAGAAGCTTCATACAGTTGCTCACGTAACCAGGTGATTTGCTTACTCGTTCTGCAACTTGGTTTACACTGTAGCCAAAATCACGCATCAGTTGTTGAAACGCAGCCGCGCGCTCCAGAGGGCCCAGGTCTGTTCGCTGAACATTTTCAATAATAGCGAGTTCAAGCATCTCTCTGGGGGTAACCTTTTTGATCACAACGGGAACTTCGGTGAGTCCTGCTAGTTGTGCAGCCCTCCAGCGGCGTTCTCCTGCAATGATCTGAAAACCCGCTGGTGTTTCTGCTATAACCAGTGGTTCTAAGATGCCGTAGCGCTTAATGCTTTCCGCAAGTTCTTCAACGTCTTCCTTTTTAATTTTATCGCGTGGCTGGAACGGATTTGGTTGTAAGAGTTCTATCTGGAGATGGCGGAGATTGGAGTCTGTCATACGTACTGTAAAGATATACCAGAGCAAGGTAGTTTTTCTAGTGGCAGAATGCCGACTGTGAGCTAAAAACGTGTATACTGAGTGCATGCACTCTATCTTCAAGTACTGGGAGAAACATCGAGCTATTCTTGTGCTTGTAGCTGTGTTTTTGGTAACACGCCTCATTGCAGTCACACTGCTGCCTCCGTTCAATGATGAGTCAGTGCATATAGATTGGGGCTATAAAGAGTTACATGGCAAAGGGCTTTTTTTCTCATTGTATGATGCCAAGCAACCGCTGCTCATGTGGTTGTTTGGTCTCAGTCAGTCTATTTTTACTGATCCACTTTTTGCAGGACGACTGGTAAGTGTCTTATTTGGCGTAGCAACACTGCTGGGGCTCTATGAGCTTGGATCAAAGGTACTTTCTCCCAAAGGAGGCTGGTATGCTGCTACCATATACATGGTTACTCCTCTTTTTTTCTTTTTTGATCGTCAGGCACTTATGGAGGGACCATTGGCCGCGTGTGCGGTGTGGATCATCAACTTGTACCTGCGGCTTCACAAACAACAGAGGATGTCTACTGCGGTCATACTTGGATGTGTGCTAGGTGGTGCTTTTTTTATTAAAACAACTGCGGTATTTTTTCTTGTTGCCCTACTTGCTGTGTATGCTGCTGAGAAGTGGGTGTTTAAAGTTGCACATGGAGCCCCCTTTCCAGCTCTTCTTATTCTAGCTGGCACAGTAAGTCAGCTGGTTGTCATGCCACTGTACTTTCAACCTCTGTTTTGGCAGACACTTGGACGAACCGCGGAACGCTCGTTGAGCTTTCGGGAAGTACTGGCCTTTCCCATTGGTCAATGGACAACAACTGCCCTATCTGTGAGTGCCATTGCGTGGTGGCACTATACTCCTGTGCTTATCATATTGGGTTGTATCGGTATTTTTGCGCTCAGCAAGAACCACGTGAGCTCATTAAAGGCAATACGCTCAACTGGGGTGTATGCGGGTATGCTTGTCTTGCTCTATGTCCTCTCTGCTCGCTCTACTCCAGTCCGGTATGTTGTACCTATTATTTGGTGGTGGCCATTGTGCGTTGCTGCTGGTTTCATTTTGCTCGAACACTGGCGTTGGTTATGGCGGCTTGCCACTATCTCTATGTGTATCCCCTTGGCTTTGATAGCATTGTTACTCTACGATCCACCAAGTTATTTTATGACTCTAGCCCGTTTTACTGCATATGCCCAAAAAGATGAGTACCTCACGCAATGGCCAGCTGGATATGGAACTCGAGAAGCCTTGGAGATAGTTCGCGCAGAACTCAAGGGCGTGCATGGTGTCGTAGCTGTTCGTGCCGATGCTGGCAATCCAGAAAGTACCATGTTTATGTACCTCAATGCTAATAAACAGATTCAGCCACTCTTTCTGGATACTACAGTAGCCCCTCTGCTTGCCAACTATCAGTGTGTTGCCACGTCACGACCATTGTTTTTTGTGAGTCGTGACTCTCAACTAGGGGGATTAGAGCAATTTATGATAGAAAAGGTGCGCATACAAAAGCCAGAAAATAAAAGCTCCGTGGGTATATATACCCTTAAGCCATGCCTGGTTACACAAAAAGTGTTAACACTAGATTTTGAATAGGAAAAGTTATTGAGCGATAACGTTGACCACAGTTTTGCCGAAACGCTTGCCATAGGCAACAATACCAGCTGCCATAGAAAAGATGGTGTGATCTTTGCCCATACCAACATTTTTGCCAGCTTTGTACTTGGCACCACGTTGGCGAACGATAATCATACCAGTGTGAACTGCTTCACCACCAAATTTTTTAAGTCCGAGACTTTTACTCTTGCGCTTACCTTGTTTGTGTTGTCTAACTGAGCCTGATGCTTTGACGTGTGACATACCTTATTTTTCTGTTGTATACGTAAACTGATATATTTCGCGTGAAATCACTGCTTGTGGGCGATGATACACAACGGTTTCAGAAGTTGTAGTGTACCCAATTTCCGCCAACTTGTCAATTAACTTGTGCAAGTGTACGTCTGGATATCCTGGAGTGTGTGATTTTTGAATACAGGGGAAAATACATACTACTCGAGCTCCAGGAACTAGCATGCTGCGCCAGTGTTTAAATGCACCCATGTACATTTTTTCTAGTCCTTTGAAAATACCCGACAGTTGGTCTGGCTGAGGTGTTTGTTTTCCCAAAAATGGCTCGGTAACCAGGTAGGTGATCTTTTCTCGAATAGGGAGAACTGCTCTAGAAACATCAGATTGGAAAACATGTGCGGGTATAGCTAAGTCCAACTCTTGTTTGAACCAGTCCGTGTTTTGACGAGCGCCTGCAACACTTTCTCCGTCCATATCAGAACCAATCACTGATATACCACTTTCAAGTGCTTCAATAAGTATTGTGCCTGTGCCACAGAACGGATCATACAGGTAGGCTCCCTCCTGTGGTGCTCCACCTGTAGCAAGATTGACCATAATGCGAGCTAATTTGGGAGGTAGCATGCCTTTCTTGCGATTGGCGAAGGGTTTACTGCGATCTTTAAACGTCCATGTATCAATATTTTGTACTGCAATAGTGCGAGTGAGGTAGATACCAGCAGATGTTTGTATAACTGCGTACTCTAAAACTTTCTTATGCGAAAGAACCGCACTGGAAAGTCCATGGCGTGAGCCTTCTACATACCGCACCTTGAGACCAGAAGCGATAAGCTCATTTTTAACAGTAGCAAGTTCCAAGGCAGGAAGATGGTCCCTGCCTAGTTCTGCTAGTGCGAAAGTAACTTTGTTGGTTTTGTCTCGTGCACATTCATCAAGAATCGTGTCGTGAAGCTCTGTGACAAATGATGCTGGCTGATTGGTATACTTTTTTAAAACAGTAAAGATTTTGACAGTTCCACCCAATGCATCTATGGTTGATGAAGTCAGAACTTGATCCGTGACCATCTTGAGAATGGTCTCATGTTCTTGAATAAGATCAGCCTGAGAAAAAACAGCTCTAATCTCTGCGACAGAAAGTGCTGGTGTGTTACCAAGAAGGAAAAGATACTCGTTTGTCATGTGCGCTGACAGCGTACACGTTATGCTTTAATAGCAGTAACCGTCACCTCTGTCTGGTGTTGTCTGTGACCGTGTGTTTTGCGGTAGCGTGACTTTGATTTGTACTTGAAAACTCTGATTTTTTCACCTTTAAAATGGCGTTCAACTTTGAGCGTTACGGAAGCACCAGCAACAGTGGGGGTACCTACTTTAGTTGTGCTATCATCAGCAACGAGTAAAACATCAGAAACGACGAGGTCTGTACCTTCTTCTGTGTCCAAGCGATCAATGATCAGCTTCTCATCTGCTGCTACTTTGTATTGTTTCCCTTGTAGTTGAATGATTGCGTATGACATAACGAATCGTAATTATACCATTATTTTTTGAGATGTGCAGGGTTACTTTTTGTAGGGTATGCAGAAGCAGGACTACTCCACTCATGCAGCCTTTAATGAATATAGACTCCTACCTTTCTGTCTGAAGTTCGTACAAGCTGTTGGACAACACCAAGTGTAGCAGCAAGAGCCAGCACAGAGCTCCCGCCATAGGACATAAATGGCAAGGTGACTCCCGTGATGGGAAGCAAGCCAAGATTCATGTGGATATTAATACTGGCCTGAATCAAGAAAACAAGAGCAGTAGTATGGATAAATAATTTGCCAGCTACTGTTGGTACATATGCTGCTATGTACCATAAAAACAAAAGGAGTGCGGCATAACTCCCTATGAGTACACTGGCGCCCACAAATCCAAACTCTTCGGCGTACGAAGCAAACACAAAATCTGTCTGACGTTCTGGTAAAAACCGTAAGTGAGACTGAACGCCTTTGCCTACTCCTCTACCCAATAGCTGGCCAGAACCTACCGCTATCAAAGCTTGGTGCGTATTGTAATTTTCTTCTCTCTTACCCTCCATAAAGGTAAGCAAGCGGGTCTTTTGATATGGCTCCAAAAGAAAGAGCCATGCTCCAACTGCCACCAGCACAGCTGCACCTGCAAATGGCAGTAGCCTATACCATTTAATTCGCACAAAAAGTAGCGGGCTCAAAACTCCTACTGCTACTAGTGCCGCACTCCCTAAATCGGGAGCAGCAAAGACCAATCCAATGGGAACGCTGGCCAGGAGTAAGATTTTTGTGAGTACTTTTATGGTGATCTCCGCGGAGCTTGTAAGAGAAATGATAATTACCAGCACACTGAGGAGTGCCGCAGTTTGTGATGGTTGATAGGTTAGTGGGCCAAGCTCAATCCAGCGGTGGGTATTCCGCGTGGAGGCAAATGCGAATAAAGGCAGCAACAAAAGAAGTATATTACCTATATACAACACCCAACGTAGTCTCAGCAGTAAACTGAACTGAATACGCGATAACCCAATGAGCAGCCCTCCACCAATAACAAAAGAGATAAGTTGTTTTTGTGCTAGGCTAGGGGCTACGCTACTCAGCGTCAGGCAACTAAGTACGCCAAAAAAACAGTACAGTGCAGGCAAAAACCAATACCGCATATAGCACTAACCGTACACTACAAGCACGAGCTTGTCACTATGCTTGCCGCAATAGGAAGGTATCTTAACGTGCTTGGTACATGAGCCCCAGATAGAATGCCAGTATGGGCAATGCAATGAAAAGGAGCATTGCTAGTCCTTTACTGAGTGGTGTCACCGTAAACAGCGCTTTGTGAAGTGTTTTATTTTTCATAATACATTCACTATAGCAAACTTTTAAACTCATTATCTAGTGAGCAAAAATGAGCAATGGTATCAGCTTGTAGCTGATGCTGCGATAATTCTGTACAATTGAGTTTAGTATTCAGTAAAAGGAAAAAAGTCATGGCGTTATCACAGATAGGTATTGTTGGGGCAGCATCGGTAGCACAGTTTGTGATGGGTGCTGTTTGGTATACTCCGTTATTTGGAAAGCTGTGGGGAAAAATTCATGGTTTTGACAAACTGGATGCCAAAACTCAGCAGGCAATGATGCGCAAAATGGGCCCTTTATTTGCAGGACAGTTTGCGGTGACCGTGCTCACGTCAGTTGTCATGGTTGCCATGCAAATGCTACTTCCTACTATCTCTCTGTCGCTGCTCGTCGCACTTATATGGGTTGGTTTTGTGGTTCCTGCACAAGTGGGTGGTGTGCTCTTTGGTGGCACCAAGCCACAGTGGATGTTTGCCAAAATGCTCGTTCAAGCTGGTGGTTCACTGGCCTGCTTATATGTAGGTGCATATGTGATAACAGCTTTGAGTTAATGATTACTTGAGCCACTGCTGCAGTTCCCAGATGTGCCCATCTGGATCGGTAAAGTATGCAGTTCGTTGTCCCCAAGGTTGGGTGGTGGGAGCTGCAATGAAAGGGACGCCTTTTGCCAGAAGTGCAGTGTAGTCTGCATCAATATCTCTGCTATCGGAAAATGAATAAACCGCTCCCCCACTCTGTTTCAGAACCCCAGGAGGGAATAGTTTCTCAAGGTGAGAACGTCCATAAATTGCAAGGAAACAATTGACAAGACCAAACTGACAGAACTCTTCTGAAGCTACTTCACGCACAATAGGAAATCCTAAAGTGTCCGCGTAAAAACTACGCGCGTTTGAATAGTCGTCGGTGGTAAGAATAATCCAACGTACTGCATGATCCATAGTACTACTTTACCAAGTATTCTCCAATATAGTAGCACACGTACATACTTACGTAATCATCTAGGGAAGAATTTAAGGATACCTCTGGAGCTTATATACAAAGAAATATCCTGGGAGCACCGCTTGCACGTCAAAAGGTGCTTCACCAGTGACATTGATTCTTGAAGCTTGTTGTACAGCTTGTGTCTTTACTTCAGCTGCGTTCTTCCCAGGGTTAATGGCGTCAGCAACGGCCTGGAGCTCTGTGTTGTTTAGTGAAGAAATTTTAGCGAGGAAATCTGTTTTGTCTCCCAGCAGCTGTGCCAATTCCTCTGCAGTAATACTGAGGGCACCCCCTTGCTCATTCAAGGGTAACGTTGGCATGCGAGGAATGTCTAGCACAGGTGCTTTTATTTCTTGTGAATGTTCAATTTGAGATGCAGCTTCATTCATATAAAGTCCTTTATATTTTTCACTGTAGCAGACGTGGTGCTCTAAGTAAAACAGGAAATTGTGTCTAGAAATAACAGAACTATGTAAATTTGCAGTATTTTTCTTACTACCATACTCTACGCTGTCACCGACAGGTTTCTGTTGAGTAAAGTGGGATGAGTGATCTGGGTGTGATTAAAGAAAACCAAGGTGAGTACGATGTTATTCATTTTGTGTATGCACAAGAGGATGTGACGGGTGTTCCAAAGCTTTGTGAGCCTGAGAAGTGTGAGCGTTGGGAGTGGCTGAGTCCTGGTGAGATTGATGAGCGAATGGTACGCGGGCACTTGCTTGCTCTTGAGATGCATCACGAAGGGAAAAGTTGTATTGATTGGGTGGGTGTTGAAAAATGATCGTTATTCCACCATCTGCATTGACCAAAACTTGTCATAGAGATTGCCTGGTTCTGCAATCAGGTTAGCGTGTGTCCCCTGCTGGACAATTTTGCCGGCATCGATCACGTATATATAGTCTGCTTTGCGAGCAACACTCATCCGGTGAGTAATAAAAAGTATGCCTGCATTCTCTTTGTACTTTTGGAGCTGCTTGAGAACTAAGAACTCTTTTTCTGCATCCAACTGACTACTGCCTTCGTCAAAAATAAGGAACGGTCGGCGCTGAATAAGTGAACGTGCCAAGGCGAGCAACTGCCGTTGACCTCCAGAAAACGAGGTATCTTCATCTACTACTGTTTCCAGTTTTTTAGGAAGCTCTGCAATCAGTTTCTCCAATTCCAGATCGTGCAGTACTTCTTTCATTCTTTGTTCGGCATCTTTGATATGTTCTGAACCCATCAGTAAGTTTGCTGCAAGTGATTGGCGTTCCATGATGAATGGTTGTTGCGTGAGCCAGCTAAAGAGTTGAATAACTTGATCTGGCTTATATTCATATATTGGTGTGCCATCAAGCAGCACTGAGCCAGCTGTAGGCTCGTAGTGATGCTGAAGCAAGTGAGTGATTGTAGTCTTTCCGGAACCGTTTCTACCCACGAGCGCCACAATTTTTCCTTTTTCTAAGGAAAGAGATACATCTTTGAGGACTTCTTGTGGCTTGGAAGTATCTTGAAGTACTGCTTGGATCTCGGCCATTTCGCGGCTGCGATTGCCATTATTTTCTTGAATGAATTTCTTAATTCGATTGGTTAAGAACTCTAAATATGCACGTTCATCTTCAGTGTGACTTGGGTATGAAAAGTAAACGTTTTGTAACGTAACTGCAGAAATTGAATCTGGAAGTGCCACGGGATTTTCAACTGATTTAATACGTGACTGCATTGAAAAGTAAAACCCCAATTTAGTAAATGAAAAATCTATATCTTCCCAATCTGAGATAGAGCTAATAATGCTAGTAAAGAAGTTATTGATCTGCTGAGTATAGGAAACTACCAGCATGAAAGTACCAATACTTATCTGTCCTTGCATGACTTGATAGCCAATGAAGATGTTGGTAATCAGTAGCAAGCTGTTATCAAGCACCCATCTGATCCCAATCAGCTGCGTTCGTGCAGCATCACGCTCCAGTGATGCTGTGTCAGATTCATCTTTAATTTTTTCATACTTATCAATCAGTAAGTCAACATTTCCCATCATTCTAATTTCATAGAACTGTTCCATTAATAAATCTTGAATCCTGTATAACTTGTCATTTATTCTTGACTCAGTAATACTGTACTCTTCACTTTGTGATCTGAGGTACTTTGAAATAATCATCTGGCCGATTGCCACAACTAAAATTAATACTAAAAGCTTCCAGCTGACTAATGCCAGAAGTGGAAGAATTGCCAAGAAATTTACTACATTTGAAAAGCGTTCAGTTACAAATCGAAATGCTGCAACTACCGTGTCGGAAGCATACAAAGCATCGGAAAACATTTTCTTGTTCCGTTTACTTTGAAAGAATCCTGCATCAAGCACAGTAAGTTTCCCCCAAATTAGCTTTTGGGTTGTTATGCTTATTTTTGTACGAAGTTGTGTCAAGAATTTATACTCAAAAAGAGAGAGTGCATGGCTTGTAATGAACTGTAGTCCCAATGGGATTATCAGCAAAATGATAAAAAGCACCAGAGGATTGGCGTGCACAAAATAAAGAACGGATTGCTGTTTTTCAAGTTGGTCTACCTGCAGTTTAAGAAAAAACGGAATAACCGCAGCAAGCATCGCTCCGATGGTGCTGACGACAAAGTAGCCCACTAAGTACGATTTGTGTTGCTGAAGAATGGAAAGAATGAAGCGGAGCTTGTCTCTGAACGTTTTCAACGATACGTTGCTTGAGTTCATAGCTTGTATTATACATCAGCGTTAAAAAACTCTCTCAAGAGAGCAATGGCAGAGTCTGAATAGTCTGTGATGAGTGTGGTGAGTTCTTGTGCGCTGATGCCGTAGTCACCAAACCACTTGCGGTCTAGGGCGACGGCAGTGGGGATGATGTGCGTGGTAAGTGGAGTCGGGTGGGGCATGAAACTAGATTAAACTTTGTTTAAAATACCTTCCATTTTCTTCAATCCACTTAAGATAAAATGAAAGCGATTAGCAAAATAAAGATTTAAATAGTATTCAGCAATTTTTACAGGATACAAAGTACTTACTTTTTCAGAACTATATTTGCCTGTTATTACACTGATTCTTTCTTGACCATGTACGATCCTGTTCCTAAATCGATACAAGTCTTCGATGATTTTCTCAATACTATTTGCTTGCAAACTATCTTTTGCAATTTGATTAGAAATTAGCACAGCCTTATTCTCTTTGGTGTCTGTCTCTCCTTTTAAGGGTGACAGTGCGTCAAAAGCAGTGGTCAAAAATACAGCCTTTGTATGAATTTGCTCGGATTTACTTGCTTCATAAAGCCAGTAGCTCGCACTCAAAATGCTTGCTTGTTGTTCTTGAGCTCGAGCTAATGTTTTTTTACTACGAGTTAGTTTTTTAAGTAGAATCATTATGCCATTATTTATTTCTTCTAAGTAGCTGATATTTTGTTTAGTTAAATTAAACTTAAGCTTATTAAGCAATATGTTGTCCTCCTGTGATTTATTAAATTGTTTAATTTCATCAGTATCTTGAAAAGCAAAACAATTAAATATCTGATTTGAAAAATGTGATGGGTCACTAGTTATAATAAGAATCTTCATTGCTAAATAAATACCAAGCACGCATTTATAAATATATAGAGGATCAGTAATATTTAAATTAATTACATCACCAAATTCTCCAATATAACCACTCCCAGATATTTTTAAAATAATGTCACCAGGCTTAAATATGTTTGTATGTTTTCTTTTAATTAGGGTGGTTAGATACTCATCTCTTGAGTTATCTGGAAAGTATTTGTTTATCCATGCTTCATCTATAGTAAATATTTCTATATTCCAAGCTAGTTTGGCAGTAAGTTTAATAGGGGATTCAGGCAATAAAAAAAGAAAATCATAGCTGAGTGGCAGAGTATTTAAAAACTTATCAATTTCATTTGTGATTTCTTCAAGATTGAGTTTAGTTACTTCAGCCATTTTCCTACTACCAGAATACAAATGAGACGGCAGACCTAATATACACTTAAAACATTTTCCCGTTATATAAGAAAAAATAGTTTTCTCATCAACTCCATTTTTGTATTTAGATGCTAGTTCTTGAACTAACTTATCATCTAAACTATTCATTTCAGGAATTCCATTTGTAAAGACAAAATTTGATATAAGGTTTTTAATAATGCTAGTGTTAGACATACATAAAATTATTTTGAAATCAACTTAATTTTAACTCACTCCCTTGCTCCAACTTACTATTCGTCTTCTGCTCCACCCACTGCTGCCACTCAGCACTCGGCATGGTTGGCACACTCACAGTGGCCGTGTCACTCAGTGACATGCCCGCTGCTTTGCGTAGGTTTTGAATGCTGCGGACGAGTTCGCGCGCCGTGCCTTCTTCCTTCAGCTCAGGGGTCAAGTTGGTGTCCAGCGTGACAGTAGTTTCACTGCCCTTTTCCCAGACCACTGCTTTGACGTTGACTTCAGAAAGCAAGACTTCCAGTACCGCATCACTTGGTTTTTCATACTGTGACTTCACCGTTACAGTGGCCAGTGGCTGGCGGACTTTGACACCACTCTCTTGTCGTTGTGCCAGGGTTTTCTCCACTACTTCACGTACCACGGTCATACTCTCTTCTAGTTTTGCATCAGTATTTTTTGCCAAGTCTGCTGGCCAGTCAGTATGATGAATACTCGTACTTTCATCCACTAACGTCTGCCAGACAAAATCACTAAAGAACGGTGTGAACGGTGCAGCCAATTGTGCCAAACGCACCAGCACCACGCCATAGAGATGCAGTGAGTCAGCTTTGCCTGCTCCATCGCGCATCTGGTCTCGTGAGCGGCGGACGTACCAGTTGGACAGATCAGAGATAAAGCCCATGATGGCACGAGAAGCCCGCACCACATCATAGTTATCCATGGCGGTGGTGACTTCACCAGTCAGTGTGCCCAAACGGCTCCAGATCCAGCGATCCATCTCAGTGGCAGGTGTGGGCTCACGATTCAGGTCAACTGCCAGTTCACCAGCATTGAGTTTGTAGAACGAAATACAGTTCCACCAGATCACAAAGATTTTTTTCCTGATTTCATTGACTTCTGTTTCAGAAAAGTTGAGGTTTTCGCCACGCATCACTGGTGAGCTCATCAAGTACAAGCGCAAACTATCGCTGCCGATTTCGTTGATGATCTTCATCGGATCAGGATAGTTTTTCTTGGACTTAGACATTTTATTGCCATCTTCCGCGAGCACTGTTCCAGTCGTGAGCGTGTTTTCTACCGCCAGCTTGCCAAAGACACCCACAGACATGACGTGCATGGTGTAGAACCAAGCGCGGGTCTGGGCGATGTACTCAGAGACAAACTGTGCAGGATAGGTGGACTCAAACAACTCTTTGTTTTCAAATGGATAGTGCTTGGAGGCAAATGGCATTGAGCCAGACTCCACCCAACAGTCAAAGACTTCTTTGGTGCGGCGGCCTTTGATGGTGCGCTCGTCGTCTACCCAGACTTCGATATGATCCAAGAATTCACGGTGAATGTCGGTCAGGCCTTCTACTTGGGATGGATCAACTGCCCATTTTTTGAACTCTTCAATACTGCCAACGATGCGGCGTTTCTTGGCAGGTTTGCCTTTTTCGTCCACTGCCTCGGCTTCCCAGATTGGCATTGGCGTGCCCCAGTAGCGTGAGCGGGAGATGTTCCAGTCTGGAGCGGTTTCCAGCCCTTTGCCAAAACGGCCATGTTTGAGATGTTCTGGGTACCAGTTCATGAACTCATTTTGGGCGATTAATTGTGACTTTAGTTTTTGCACATCGATAAACCAAGCTGGCAGCGGTGCATAGTACAAGCGGGTACTACAGCGGTAACACTCAGCCACACTGTGGGTGTGCGGATCTTCTCGGTACATCAGTCCGCGCTCTGCTAAATCTGTATTGATCAGTGGATTGGCTTTGAGGATAAACATGCCAGCCCAAGGCGTCACTTCTGCTTTCAGCTTGCCTTCTTCATCCACATGTTCCACCATCTGGATGTTCTGCTCTTGCATGACTTTAAAGTCTTCTTCGCCGTAAACAGCCAGAGTGACAACGCCAGTGCCTTCTTCTGCAGTGACGAATGGATCGGCCACGATCACGCCTGCGCGCTTGCCTTCACGATCTGGGTAAAAGTCGTAGTGTAGTTCAAACTCAAACTGCTCCAGCTCACTGCCTTGGTAGGTAGCCACAACTTCGTATGGCGCGTCGGTGAGCATCTTTAAAGCAGTTTCAGCCAAGATATAAAACTCATTATTTTGTTTGACTTTGACGTAGGTCAGTTCTGGATTTACAGCGAGAGCTGGGGTGGCTAGTTTGTTCCAAGGTGTGGTGGACCAAGCTAGGATGAAGGTGGGCTCGTTGGCGGGCGCATTCTTGATTTTATATTTATAGGTATTGGAAGGTTCTGTCACTTCGCGGTAACTGTTGTCCATCGCAATCTCAAAGTTGGAAAGCGGTGTGGCACAGCGTGGACAGTACAAAATCACTTTGCGGCCTTCATAGACCAAACCTTTTTCCCAGAGTTGTTGGAAACCCCACCAGACACTTTCCATGAAGGTAGTGTCCATGGTTTTGTAGTTGTGTTCAAAGTCTGCCCAACGACCAAGGCGGCCGATGATCTTTTCCCACTCTTTGTCCAAGCGCAGTACTTCTGCACGGCAAGCGGCGTTGAACGTATCGATGCCCAGGGCTTCAATACCTTTTTTGCCTCCTTTTATATCAAGTTGTTTCTCGATCATGTTTTCGATTGGTAAACCGTGACAGTCCCATCCCCAAATTCTTTCAACGCGGTAGCCTTTCATCGTCCAGTACCGTGGAATGACATCTTTACTAGTAGAACCCAGCAAGTGGCCATAGTGTGGCATACCTGTCGCAAAGGGAGGCCCATCGTAGAACACATACTGTTTGTCGGCAGGGCGCATCTCCACTGATTTTTCAAAAGCTTTGGTGTCTATCCAGAACTGCAAGACTTCCTCTTCCACTGCGGGGAGGTTGACTGATTTTGGTAATGCTTTAACTTTGTTCATAGTTTCCTTTAGTTTTTTTGAGGTACTAAAAAACCCTCATTCAACCACGAAAATCGTGATCAAATGAGGGTTCTCTACAAACGGTACCACCTCTGTATTTACTTAATTCCTGCTGTTACGGGCTTACCCGGTACGGTCTACTTTAGTTCTTCGTACAGCGTGCAGATACTGCGTCCCAGTGATAGCTAAGACATCGCTCTATGGAGTATTCTCTCGTACTCTGGGGTGTCTGTCAATCAAGAGCGGAGCTTGGGTTTTTTTTTCATTATCTTTGGTTAAGTCATAGTAGGTTAACTCTTCGGGATCCATCCATATTTGCGAGGGATTATCTGGATATGGCGCGTCAGCACGACTGAGGACGAATAGTTGCGCATTCCTCCGTTCAATCTTGTGGGAAAGAATAAATGGTATTTTAAGATTCTGCATATTGGCAGCATCAAACCATTCTTGGGGTGAGCGAGGAAAAGTCTGGACACCCATAGACAATCGTCCTCTCACTGTGTGCCACAACTTTGCCAGCTTGCCAGGAGTTTCTACCACAGACATGAGCGCTACACCATCAGGTGCTAGCACTGTGGACAGTCCAGCAAAAAATGACGCGAGTGTCTCTTCATCCATGAACTCGGTAACAAAGTCAAGAACAATGAATTTAATACTCCCTGGTTTAAAGATGATTTCTCCCTGCTCATTGGTAGCAGTAGCAATATCTCTGAGATTGATCTGGTGAAAGCGACCTGCTTCTGACTCATTTAAAATCTTGATAGGTGCTACATTAAAGTCCACGTACACACACTGTTCTTGTGGCAAGTTATTCTGGGCAGCAAGGTCATGAAAGCTGTCAATATTGCGTCTGTTGGGGAAAAACCCACCAAGTACACAAACACTGTCTGGTGTTACTTGCGTAAACTCAGGATGTGCGGCGCGTACCAGCTTATCCGTTACAAAGCGGTACACAAGAGCATTTTGTGCAAAAAGATGCATATCTGCATCTTTTACTTCATAGTACTTCCGTGATCCCTCAATGATATGCTGAGTTGCTGGGACTTGTGCCGAGTTTTCGTGCATAGAAAAAGATATACCCAGTGTAGCATGAAAATGAAGTGAAAGGTGTGAAACTCTCGGCCGTGGTTGCCCATGACCGAGAGCGAATTCACAAGGTACTACTTACAAAAACTAAAATGCTGTTCTGTGCCGCTTAGCGCTCAATGAGAGGGATCATGACCCGGTTGCCCCACACATCAATCAGAATGCTCACATACGTGAATGCTTCGGGGTTGAGGCTCAAAAAGGCACGCATTGGGAAGACACCGGCCTGATTGGGGATGAGGTGTAGGCGGAATTGATGGTAGCCCTTGTCTAGGATGCACAATGTTCTTGTGTCATCCCAGTCAAAGCAGATGTTCTCTTGCTGAGGCGTAAGCACGTGCTTTCCATCGGAAACGAGGACCGCGCGTTTTTCACCTGTCGGGTGGCTGAAAAAGCCCACCTGGCCACAATCGCCAAATGCTGACATGTCAACCCACAGCATTGTGTCCACAACGGCCGGGAAGCTGTGTGCTAAGCTCATGGAGCAGATGGGGATGATGGGGTCGTCGCCGGGCGTGCCATCATTGGGATCCAAGAAGTCGGGGACGCCGTCATTGTCGGTGTCCTGGCATGGGAGTGATGGGCATTCAGTCGCATCGGGTTTACCATCGCCGTCGCTGTCCAGGTCGTTGCTATTAGGCGCGCCGTCACCATCAGTGTCGGTATTCCCTTCATATTGATCAGGAATGCCGTCGCCGTCGGTATCGTCAATGGGCCAGACTGTACTAATGGCGCCGCTGACTTGGCTACCCATGTACAGGTAATCTTGGCGATCCTGTGTCGTTGAATCCAGCGTGGAGACGACAATTTTGATCTTATCCACGCCAGGCTTCAAGCCCTGGATATCCCAGGACTTGAGATCAAGCGTCTGCGTATACTCAACACTTGCTGGTCGTACGATATCAACGCGCGGTGTTGGTTCGTTGTTGACGAAGACGCGGTAGCTAATCGGCGCAGGTGAGGCCGTGTTGTATGCGCCAAACCAGCAGCCCTTCACTTCCGCGCCAATGACAAAAAACTCTTCTTCGTACTGCTCTACTCGGCTTTTGAAGGCGGGATCGCCCAAGGCAACTGGGTGAAACCGCGTAGCGGCGCCACTTGTTGTCCACAGCATCCACAAACTGTCGGGGCCGGTGCTGGTGCTGACGGCAATTTGTTTGGTGCCACTGATTTGCGGCGCAGACCAAACATTCGCGGTTGCATACGCAGTTTTGGTGATGCTTTGGCCGTTAATGACGATAGTCATATCATCATCTCCAGCCAAGATCGCCCCTGCATCCTTGGCGCTTTGTGCAATCTGCATCGTAAACTGCTGGTCATCGTCGTAATTCGATGGCAGCACGGCTCCCTTAACAGCAGCGTTGGCTGTCGCGCAGTCACGCACCGCCAATGGCGGCACTTCAACGAGCGGATCAGCATGCGCAATAGTTGAGAAAAACGCTATGCCGCAGAAGATAGCGATCATAGCCAGAACAGTGAGTCTTTTTGTGTGACTCATAGAAGACCTACTTTCTTGGAACAAAAAACAAACAGATATATTTGTAAAATCCTCAACAAGGATGATCAAAGTTTTTGTAGTACCTTGTTAAAGATCCCCCTGTGAGCGCCAGATAGAGGCGAGTTGCCTGTGCGGCGCTACACAAGAGATGTGTAGTATAAGATGTAAAGGAAAAAATGAAAACTAGCGCTTTTTACGTAAAAATGCGGGTACTTCAAACTCATCTTCAAATGTAACATCAGCAGTCGGCGTGGGTTGAGGTGCTGCCTTTTCTTCTGCTGGCTCATCTGCAAGGTTCAGTTGTTTCATGAAAGTGTGCTGGACTGGTTGCATAGGAACCGCCTGGGTCATGACTGGTTGAGTAAATCCTTGTGGAGCTCGGTCAATAACGGGCGGTTGAGGCTCGGTTGGTTCTTGGCGTTGTTGCGTACCAAGGCGACGCTGTGAATCCCTGCTAAATGCACCAAACATGCCGCGAGAACTGCCATACCCCATTTGTGTTTCGTTGAATCCTGTAGCAATCACACTAATCTTGATTTTTGAACCCATCTCTTCGTTGATAGTGGCACCAAAGATGATGTTAGCATCGGGGTCTGCGGCTGCTGCGATGATGCTTGAGGCATCAGAGACTTCCGACATCGTCATGTCTGGCCCACCAATAATGTTGAAGAGAATACCTTTGGCTCCGTCTATAGAAACTTCTAGGAGTGGTGATGCAACAGCTAAGCGTGCTGCTGTTGCTGCTCTGTTCTCACCACTTGCTTCACCAATTCCCATGAGCGCTGAACCAGAATCACTCATGATGGTTTTGACATCGGCAAAATCCACATTGATAAGCCCAGGGACGGTGATGAGATCTGAGATACCTTGTACACCTTGACCCAGCACGTTGTCCGCCAGTCGGAAGGCATCGAGGAGCGTCATTTTCTTGTCAATGACATCCATCAAGCGTTGGTTAGGAATAACAATGAGAGTATCAACGTAGTCTTTAAGACCTGCAATGCCTTCTTCTGCGGCACGCATGCGGCGCATACCTTCAAAAATGAACGGTTTGGTAACAACTGCTACCGTAAGTGCTCCAGACTCTTTGGCAATTTGCGCAATAATGGGAGAAGCGCCTGTCCCAGTACCACCACCCATACCAGCAGTAATAAAGACCATATCTGTGTCAAAAAGTAACTCTTTGATCTTTTCAACTGATTCCTCGGCAGCAGCTCGACCTACTTCTGGATCTGCACCAGAACCAAGACCACGCGTGAAGTTGCTTCCAATTTGTAGTTTTGTGTCTGCTTTTGAAGTTAAGAGTGCCTGTGCATCAGTATTAACTGCAATGAACTCAACGCCTTGAATTTGATTAGACGTGATCATGGAGTTAACTGCATTACCACCACCACCACCCACACCAATTACTTTGATTTTGGCAAATGTCGTATTTGATGGTTTGACCAAGGCCATAGGTTCTTTCCGGTTAAAGCGAGTGTACCACGTCTTTTTTGAGAATCAACATGAGGGAACGTGCTTCACGGCATCATTGACTTAATAAACTGTATACCTTTTTGGACTACTTTGCTCAGTGATGCACCCTTGAACAGCGATGCAACGGAGAAATGAGCCTGTGTTACTTCTCCACCCTGCTCTCTCCCATACTGCAGTAAACCAATACTGGTGGCAAATGATGGTTTATGAATATCACCCGTCAAGCCTAGAAGCTCAATGGGAACACCAAGACGTGCTGGAAGTTTGAGCTCATGCTTTGCAACTTCTAAGATTTCTGCCGTTTCTGCTCCACCGCCGGTTAATACCACACCAGCTGGAATATTTTTGAGAATATCATGTGCACTTAGTTTTTCGGCAACCAGTGAGAATATTTCTTGCATACGGGGGACCATAATGCCATCGACAACTGTTCTCTTGGACAGTACTTCTGAACTTTGACCATTGGTAAACTCTTCAAGTTTAAGTTCATCAGCTTTTTTACGACGTTCATTAAATTCAACCTTTGTTTCTCCAGGTTGCGCTTTGAGTGCTTCAGGCTTTTCGTGCGAGAGGGCAACTTTTACTTTCTCCGCAACATCAATACTTACTCTGCAGCCAAGTGCAATGTCCTGGGTGATGTGACGCGCACCAATAGGAAGTGAAGCAGAATATTTAAGTGCGCCATCAACATATGCTGAGACAGACGTAGTGCCTGCCCCAATGTCTATGAGTGCGACACCAAGTTCTTTTTCGGTATCGGAAAGAGTGACTTTCGCAGCTGCTAAACCAGAAAAGACAAAGCCACTTACTGTGAGCCCAATGTCCTCAATACATTTTTGAATGTTGCGTAAGGCTGTGGACATACCAGTAATAATGTGTGCCTCAGCCTCTAGGCGCACGCCTGTCATACCCACAGGGTCCTTAATACCTTCTTGCGAATCCACCTTGTAAAAATTGGGAATCACGTGGATAAGTTCTTTATCTGAAGGAAGTGAGATGGCGCGAGCAGCCTCAATAACTCTGCTAACATCAGTGGGCATGATCTCTTGATCTGGGGAAGCCACTGCCACAACTCCTTTTGAGTTGAGTGAGGCTATATGTGAACCAGAAACGGAGACATACACAGAAGTTACCTCAATCCCAGCCATGCGTTCTGCACCATCCACACTCTCGGTAATTGTCTCCAGCACTTGCTCAAGATCAATGATAAGACTTTTCTTCATGCCTCGAGAAGGAACGGCAGATACACCTAAGACTTTGAGTTTTTTTGTATCTTTGTCTTCTTTGGCAATAAGGGTGACACACTTGTCTGTCCCTAGATCAATAGCCGTTACAATAGTTTCTGCCATAGGTCTATCCTTAGGATAGCAAACTTACTGCTTCTTGCGTAGTACCGGGAGCTTGAAGCGGACATCAATTTCTTGGTAGCGTGTGCTCACCTCTCGATATTCTGCAGAACTGAGGATTTGCTGTAACTCAGCAAGGTGTATCGCCGTTTCTTGAATAGGAAGAAGTACGCGTGCTCCATCTTTCATGCTAACGCTGATTGTTTCATTGTCAAGCAACTCAATCTGAGTTGCTTGATTTGGCAGAGTGCTTTGCGCGAGTGTCCGCAGTGCAGTATGTAGTGCAGGTTGGAGAGTGGTGGGTGTGTGGATCAACTGGCTTGGTGCAAGTGCTGTACTGATGCGTACCTCCGATTGACCTGTTGCCGCAAAGAGCATGCCGGAATCATTTACATCCCAACTCTGCTCTGAACTAATAAGTGTATATCGAATGGGTACAGACTCTAGGTGGATAGTCACAGATCGTGGGAAGTGCTTCTGAATACTGGTAACAATAACTGAATGAGTTGCAAGCAGCTCTTGTGCTCTCTCCTGTATATCAACAGCAATTAATGAACTACCACGCAGTGGTGATAGTGCATCATGCATACTAGCTAGGCAGGTAGCACCATCGTAGGTGCAGTCAATACGGGACACTTGTAGTGTATACCAGCTCAATATGAGCATGATTGCCGCAAAGATGGTATATCCAAGACTGAGCCTGCGTGTATGGTGAACGGTATGCAGTTTCATTGAGGTGCTGTTATGTGTTCTAGTGCAGCAAGAACCGTCGCCGGTGCTTCTGTGGGTACTTCAAGATCTTTGAGTCTTCTACGATAAGCCTTATGCTTACTTGCTACAAGGCCTATCTTATCAAGGAGTAGCTCTGCAGTTAGGTCTTTTTGTTCAATGATTTCTGCACCACCACTTTCTTTAAGCCATGCGGCATTCAAAAATTGTTCATTATGATGGGAGAATGGTAAGGGAATAAGGATACTGGGTACTTGAAAGCTGGCTAGTTCTTGAACGGTGTTTGCCCCAGACCTTCCCACCACAACAGTGGCATGATCATAGAGCCATCCCAATTCGTCGGCAGAAATCCACTCTTGAATAACATAGCGGTTTTGGTGCGAACGAGGTAAGCCTGCGCGAACTTGAGCTAGCTCAGAGGAATAACTGCGCAGTTGTGAGCTGCTCCCACACTGATGAATCACGACCCATTCCTTTACAAGTTTGGTAATTAATCGAGATACACAGGTATTAATAACTTCTGAGCCCTGACTCCCCCCAGTGATATAAAGAACTGGTAAGTTTTGTGGATTGTGGTACCAGCTGGGGGCAGAATCAGAGTGTTCCGTTAAGGAAGATCGGATAAGATTGCCCACAACTTCTGTTTTATGTTCTGGTAATTGACTTGCTGATTCCGGAAAAGACACAAAAATTCGTTTCGCGATAGGCGCTAAAGCTTTGGTGGCAAAGCCAATGCTACGTGTTTGTTCATGAGTAACTACGGGAATGCCCAGTACCCATGCCGCATAGCCCAGGGGAACCGCAAGATAACTGCCAAAGGAAAGATAAATAGTTGGTTTTTCTTGTACAAAGTAATAGAGTGCGCGTACAAATGCAGTTACTGTATGCAGCGCCACAAAGAGCAGTTCAACTGGATTATATGAAGTAACTTTACCAGCACTAAATGGTATGAATGGGACTCCTCTTGCTTGTACTTCTTCAAGCTCGTGTGACGGTTGCCCAGTGACTAGCTGTGCATGTTCTCGTCCAAAAAAAATACAAGAATGTGGTGCTTTCTGTTCTCGTAGATAATCAATAAATGCTAGTGCTGGAGTGAGGTGTCCTCCGGAAAGTGCAATTTTCATGGTTTTCGAGCAAGTCTAAACAGTATACCTGCGGCACAGAGTATCATGATGAGCGATGATCTTCCATAGGAGAAAAACGGCAGTGGCACACCGGTAAGTGGAACAAGACCGGTCACTGAACCAAGGTTGAGGAGTATCTGTACAAACAGCCAACTGCAGATTCCAACTGCCAAGAGCTTGAGTCCGAGGTCATCTTGTTTTTCTACTGTATGCCAGTAGGCATAGCTGCAGTAACCAACGAGGATTACAATAAGTACCGTTGATCCTACAAAACCCAGCTCTTCTGCTATGATCGCAAAGATAGAGTCAGTGCTTGCTTCAGGAATGTAGGCAAACTTTTGGCTCGAGTTACCCAAACCTTGACCAAACCAACCACCTCTGGCTAATGCGAGTGTAATCTGGTGCATATGAAAACTTGCGCCTAATGGGTCAGAATCTGGATTAAAAAAGGTTAAGAACCGCTCACGTCGATACGGTGACACAAGGATGAGGAGGAGCAGCAGTGGTATGCCTACAGCTCCAAGAGTAAAGAGCGCCTTAATCTGCCCGCCTGCAGCAAAATACACAGACAAAGCAATTCCTACCAAAAGCAAAAACGAGCCAAGGTCTGGTTGCAACATAACCAGGATGCAGGGCAGAATGAGGGTGCCAATGAGTGACGCAAGTCGTTGGTGCGCTTGTAACCATTGAGACAGGTATGCCACTATTCCCAATTTCATCAACTCAACTGGTTGGATGACTATTCCACCTAGAGAAAGCCAGCGGCGTGCGCCATTGAACTCCATTCCAATGCCAGGAATAAGCACAATGACTAAACAAAAGAGCGCGGCCATATATAAGAGGTGCCCATATTTGACAATGTATTTGGGGGGGATATATGCGGCCACAGCAAATGCTACAAAGCCCAGTCCAGCTCCAATAAGTTGTTTCTTAAACAGAAAGAATTGATCACCAAAAGTAGTAAGACTTTCAGCACTTGAAGCTTCCAAAACAAAGACGCTGCCTACGAGTACTAAAAACAGTGTCCAGACTAACAACAGTACTGGATAGCCAGGTTTACTCAATAGAGGTGTTTTCATCGCAAAGCTGTTAACCACACACCAAAGAGCGTGAGCAGAATCTGCACCAGCCAAGCACGTTGCACGATCTTAGGCTCTTCCCAGCCGTTTCGTTGCAAAGTGAGGTGTAACGGTGCGGCGGGAATAAGCTTACGGCCCAAGAAGCGTTTGCTCATAAGTTGTAAAAATGAAGTCGCGATTTCAATCACGAAGATGAATCCAATGATGACGAGTGCAAATGGTTTACCTAACAAAAGACCTACCACTGCTAGTGTTGCTCCAAAGGAGAGTGACCCTACGTCACCCATAAAAATACGAGCGGGAAATATATTAAAGTACAAGAAAGAGATAAGGGCCCCAATCCACAATGAGAGGAATAGGGATAAGGGCACATCAAGAATTGATGCCGATAAAAGCCATAATCCAAATAAGCAAATCATGAGTGAACCAGCCGCGAGGCCATCAAGTCCATCGGTCATGTTGACAGCATTGGCAAAGGCCACAATGGTAAAGGTGGCAAAAGGAATATAAAAAATACCCAGATTAAAGGTGCCAATAAAGGGAATGTTGAGAATGGAAATGCCAAGGGAGTAGTACAACATAAAACTGGTGATAAGTGCCAGCACAATCTCAAAAATGAGCTTGTACTTCATGCGTAAGCCAAAAAAGCCTGCAGACTCAAGACGAAAGAACTTCTTGATATCATCGTAGAGACCCAAGATACCAAACGACAAAAAGGTAAAAAATAAAATGTTTACTTCTGCAGTGATATTTTTATGGTTACTTGTAATAGTGATGCCAAAAAACTGAACTAAGGGTAATAGCAAGGCAAAGAGTAGCGCAACAACGGCTATTACCAATAACCCCCCTCCCACCGGAATGCCTGCTTTTTGCTTATGAAAAAGATTAAAAACAGGAGTCAATTTGCCAAACACATCACGTGTTTCTTGTTGAGCACGTTGAAACTTCAAAGAATACAACAAATTAATAAACGGGATGATGGCCGCAGACGATACGGTAAAGGAAAATAACAAAACGCCCAGTAGTAATGTAAGTGGATTCATACGTGTTATGGTAGTGCGACTCGTTCTATGTGGGCGCCCATTGAGTTCAGACGCTCAGCCAAAGATTCATAGCCACGATCAACATGCTCTATGCCTCTAATAATGGAAGTGCCTTCTGCAGCTAGAGCAGCTAGTATTAGTGTAGCACCATGTCTGAGGTCGTGTACAGTGAACTCTCCTGCTTTTAATGCGGCGGGTCCAGTAATGCGAAGGGCGTGGAAG